>JANWXQ010000104.1 GCA_025057275.1 Chitinophagales bacterium | reverse complement strand
TCCCTTTCATTCCCTTCCTGAACCCGACGCCACGTGTAAAGGACTGATTTTGTCAGGAAGTCCGGCTTCCGTACACGACGGCAACAGCCCACGCCTGGACCTGCCGTACTGGCTTGGCCGCCTGCCCGTACTGGGCATCTGCTACGGTGCACAACTCATTGCCGACAGTCTGGGCGGCACGGTGGAGCGATCGACTGCCCGCGAATACGGACGTTCCCTCTTGCACGTGCTTCAGCAAAACGATGTGCTATTCAAGGAAGTCCATCAGCACAGCCAGGTCTGGATGAGCCATGCTGATACCATTACCCGACTGCCCGAGGGTTTTGAAGTCATTGCCCGAACCGGCGAGGCTGGCGTGGCTGCTTACCGTAGCGCCAACGGCCGCTGGCCTTATCCGATTTATTGCCTGCAGTTTCATCCGGAAGTAGTCCACTCGGTTTACGGACTTCAGATTTTGCGCAATTTCTGCTACGACGTTTGCCAGTGCAACGGCGACTGGGTTCCTGCCTCTGTGGTAGCTGCCACCGTAGAACAACTCAGGCAAACCTTGGGAAACGACCATGTGCTGCTGGCTTTAAGTGGCGGTGTGGACAGCAGCGTAACGGCTGCCTTGCTGCACCGTGCCGTGCAATCGCAGCTGCACTGCTTTTTTGTGGATAATGGCCTTTTGCGCAAAGGTGAATTTGAACAAGTGCTGCATTCCTATCAATCCATGCAGCTCAACGTCACCGGTATAGATGCCCGGCAGCGTTTTTGGGATGCTTTAAAAGGGATCACCGACCCGGAGCGCAAACGAAAGATCATCGGAGAACTGTTTATCCGGATATTCGAAGAACAGGCGGCTGCTTTACCTGAGGTGAAATGGCTGGCGCAAGGCACCATCTACCCGGATGTGATTGAGTCCCAATCGGTTCAGGGGCCATCGGCTACCATAAAATCGCATCACAATGTCGGGGGACTTCCTGAGCGCATGCACCTGAAGGTGGTAGAGCCCTTGCGCATGTTTTTCAAAGATGAAGTGCGCCGCATCGGCAAGGAACTCAACGTGCCGGAAGCCATCTTAAACCGGCATCCGTTTCCCGGTCCTGGTCTGGCGATTCGCATTTTGGGAGAAGTAACTCCAGAAAAAGTACGCCTGCTGCAGGAGGCCGATGCCGTGTTTATTGAAGCCTTGAAGCAAAGCGGCTTTTATCAACGCGTCTGGCAGGCCGGAGTGATTTTGCTGGACAGTCGCTCCGTCGGAGTCATGGGTGATGAGCGTACCTATGAATATGTGGCTGCTCTTCGTGCTGTGGAAAGCACCGATGGGATGACGGCCGACTGGAGCCGGTTGCCTCATGAGCTGCTGGCCCGCATTTCCAGCGACATCATCAACCGTGTGCGCGGAATCAACCGTGTGGTTTACGACATTAGCTCCAAGCCTCCTGCAACTATTGAATGGGAATGACCGCCAAACCCCTCGTATGGCTGCTTCTCCTTTTTCAGGCAGGTGCACCCCTGCTGCTGCATGCTCAAAATACCAACCGGTTTACCGGCAACGACACGATTTTCCGAATCGGCGTATTGTTGCCGCTGCACAGCAACCGCGTTTTCGTTAACAGCGAAGAGGATTTTTTCTTTCCTGCCGAAACCCAGACGGCAGTTGAGTATTACCAGGGGCTGCTGTTGGCCCTGGAAGAGCTGGCCAACCGGGGTATGAATGCCGACATACAGGTGGTGAACACCTCCGACTCTGCGCAACTGGAGCAAGACCTGCGCCTTTTACAGAATGCTCACCTGCTGTTCACTACGGCCCAGGGCCATGCATTAAAACATATCAACCGGTTCTCTGCCCGGCATCAGGTGCCTCTGGTTTATGCCGGACCGGTTCCCTCCATGCAGACCTGGAACAATCCGTATTTTATTCTGACTTCTGCCACCCTACGTACCCATTGCGAATTTCTTTTTGACTACATCTATCAACGCCATTTTGCTGACCGCATTCTGCTGATAGGCCAGCCTCAGGTTGCACAGGAAAAAGAACTGACCTCCCTTTTTCTGGCTGCCAATCAAAGAAAAGTGGATTCCGGCCTTTACCCGCTGCCCATGGTGGTTTTAGCTGATTCCGCTCGCCCGCTCCTTCGTCAACTGAACGATTCGCTCAGCAGTCTGCTTACCAACGTGGTGATCGTCGCTTCCACCGATGCACATTTCATCAACTCCGTTACCACACAACTTGTGCGCCACAACAGCAAACGCATTCAGCTTATCGGAATGCCCGGCTGGCGGGCCCTGGACCGTCTGTCGCTGTCGGCGTTGGATACGCTGAATTGTCTGGCCTCCTCTGCCTTCTTTTACGACCGTAACGATAGCGCCCTTGTAGCGTTCCGCAAACGCTACCAGAGTCGTTTTCAGCTATCCCCTTCTGAAAATGCCGTTCGGGGGTACGACCATGGGCTGTATTTCGGAAATCAGTTGTATCGCTTTGGTCGCTGGATGATGGGCGCCTTCCCTCCTCCTGCCTACTCGCCCCTGGCCTGCGTTTTCAAGGTGGTGCCCGTAATGAAAGGCGAAGACGTCATCTATCGGGAAAACAAGGGGCTGTTTCTTCTAACCGTTGACCGCCGCAAATGGAGGAAAGCAACCGGTTAGTCAGGTGTTCTTCGCATTGACCAAAAGGCCGGGAAATTGTTTGTTTATCTTTTCTAACTTAGGCAATATAACATATTGACAATAAGGGGCATATAAATTACCATCGTAATAGTTTTGATGATAGTCCTCAGCCGGATAAAATGGGCCGGCATCGGCCAACTGGGTTACCACAGGCCGGTCAAAAGTCCGGCACTGCTCCAGATCGTTAATGAAGCGTTCTACTGCTTGCCTTTGTTCAGCGCTGCTGCAAAAAACAACAGAACGATACTGGGTTCCCACGTCGGCACCCTGCCGGTTCAGCGTGGTGGGATCGTGGGCTGCAAAAAACACCTCCAGCAAGGCAGACAATGCCAGGGCTTCTTCATCAAAAATGACTTCTACCACTTCTGCATGGCCGGTGGTTCCGCTACAAACCTGCCTGTAAGAAGGCTGGATAATATGGCCACCCATATAACCGCAACGCACCCGGAGCACCCCTCTGATTCGGCGAAACACCGCATCCATACACCAGAAACATCCGCCTCCCAGATAGATGGTTTGGATGGCCTCACGCCGATGGGGTTCACCCGGGGACGTGGATAAGCCGGAATCGTTTGCATCGGGCCTCATTGTTGACTTTGAGCGATTTACCTATCTTTAAGCCTTCCTAAGGTGGGGGACAAATGAACAAATTGTTACTGATTCCTATATGGCTGTTTCCCGGTTTGATCTGGGGACAGGTAGTCATTAACGAGTATTCCTGTTCCAACCGAAACATCATCCCTGACAACTTTGGCGATTACGAAGATTATGTGGAACTCTACAATGCCGGTTCCACAACAGCCGATCTTTCCGGTTGGTACATCTCCGACGACCCTGCTGATCCGTTAAAGTATAAGATTCCCAACGGCGTAACGATCAATGCCGGACAGTTTAAGCTGATCTGGGCATCCAATCGCAACCTGACTACCACCAACCACGTGCATACCAATTTTCGTTTGACCCAAACCAAATTTGAACATATTGTTCTGAGTGATGCATCAGGAAATGTGGTAGATCAGGTGGCTCTTACCCTGACGCAGAAAAATCATTCTTACGGTCGTTCACCTAATGGATCTTCCAATTGGGTGGTATTCACTGCTCCTACCCCGAATGCAAGTAACGGCACAGGCTACGCGGCCTACGTGCCGGCGCCGGTCGCTGACCTTCCGGAAGGATTTTATACCGGATCTGTTACCGTAACGTTAAGCTGTGCCGACCCCAATGCCACCATTCATTACACACTGGATGGTTCAAGGCCTACCACCTCTTCACCGGTATATACCGGACCGATCAGTATTACCAGCACCAAGTTTCTGCGGGCACGTGCCTTCAACAGCGCTGCAGGTTTGCTGCCCAGTTTTGAAGTGGCCAATACGTATTTCATCAATGTTACCCATGATTCCCGGTACTACGTGCTGTCGCTGGCCTCCGGAGATTTCAGCACTTTGTTCAACAGTTGGGGCACCTATGATATCGATGCCTACCTGGAGTTCTACGATAAAGACCGCATCCTGCGCGCTGACGGAGAAGGCAAGGTGGACCCGCACGGCAACGATTCCTGGGCATTTCCACAAAAAGGGATAGACTTCGAGATCGAAGACGATTACGGATATGCTCATCAGATTCCCTATAAAATTTTTGCCGACCGCGACCGGCCTTCCTTTGATCACCTCATCCTGAAGGCAGGAGCTTCCGACAATTATCCGTTTAGTTGGGGAACGGCTCCCTGCCACATGCGCGATGCGTTCGTGCATACCCTGGCCCTGCGCAATAATCTGGAAATGGACCTGCGAACCAACGAACACGGCATCGTCTATATCAACGGTCAATACTGGGGCATTTATGAAGTCAGGGAAAAAATGGATGAACCCGATTTCACCGATTACTACTACGACCAGGAAGAAGAATACATTGACGTGTTGGCCTATTGGGGCGGTCTGAACGTCAAATACGGCAGCGATACGGCATGGAAGAATTTATACAATTTTATTATGATTAATTCCATGACGGTTCAGGCCAACTATGAATACGTCAAGGAACGCCTCAATCTGAAGAGCGTGATTGACTACATGATGCTTAACACTTTTCTGGTCAACTGCGACTGGATCAACTGGAACACCATGTGGTGGCGGGGTCGCGACCAGACCGGCGGCCGCACCAAATGGACCTATTCCCTGTGGGATCAGGATAATGTTCTGGGACTGGGACAGAACTACTCCGGGTGGCCTACCACCAATTACACTGCCGATCCGTGTGACCTCAATTCCGTTTTCAACAATGCCGGACCCAACATGGGTCATCTGGACATTCTGGACGAACTGCTCAAGAACGACGAGTTCAAAGCGATGTATATCAACCGCTATGCGGAATTGCTCAATACCGTTTTCTCCTGCGACAGCATGGTAGCCCTCAAACAGGAATTTGCTGACCTGCTGCTGGCCGAAATGCCCGGCCATACGGCGCGCTGGGGCGGATCCGTTACCGGCTGGCAGAACAACCTGAACTATCTGGAAAACTTCATGCTGCAACGGTGTGCTGCCATTGCTGCAGGCATCGTGGATTGCTACCAGGTTACCGGACCCTACCAGGTTACCGTGGATGTGCAGCCTGCAGGCGCCGGCACAGTTACCATAAACACCTTTACTCCCAAAAACTACCCATGGTCAGGTTCGTATTATGGCGGAATCAATCTGGGCTTCAAGGCAAAAGCCATCCCGAACAACAACATGATGTTCAGCCACTGGCTGGTCAACAACAACGTAGTCAATCCCGGAACCAATTCAGATTCCATTTTTCTTAATCTGACCTCCGACGATGTGGTAACGGCTGTGTTCAAGATCATCCTTCCGGAATTTGCCCTCACCTTCGATGTCATTCCGGCAGGCAGCGGTTCGCTCGTGGTGGAAGGAACGGGTATCTCCAATTTTCCGTATTCCGCCACCTTTTTGAGCGGAACCCATATTGATCTGCAGGCTGTTCCGGCCACGGGGTACCAGTTCGATTACTGGTCGGCGGGAATTCACTTCGTCAATCCGAACAGCACCAGCCCGCAGGCTTCCTTTGCCCTTTTTGGCGCCGATCAGATTGTGGCTCATTTCGAAAAATCCACCGGCTTGCCTGACGATAACCTCACCGGCCTGATGGCTTTCCCCACCCTCACTCAGGATCGCTTCACATTGAGCTATAGCCTCCTGAGTCCACAGGACCTGCAGATCCGGCTGTTGTCTGCAACAGGGCAGATACAGGCCGAACTGGTTAGCCGCTATCCCGAACTGGCTCAGCCGGGTCAGCACCGGGTGGATATCAGCTTGCAGGAATTTGGACTTAGCGCAGGCGTTTATCTGCTGGATATCAGCTATCCGGGCTTTCAGCAGTATATCAAAATGGTCTTCCTGCCTGAATAATGACCCCATACCGGCCGCATACAACGCATCGCGTATTGAAGACGGCATTCGGGTTTTTATGGCTGCTGTGCGCAGTACCCGCAGCAGCACAACAACTTATTGGAGGAATTATTAATACGTATTTCCCGGTTATGGCACTGGACATCTGCAACAACCGGGTTTCTGTTCCTTTTCTGGTAAATAATCTGACCATTGGCGATCAGGTCCTGTTGATGCAGGTGGATGGCGCCACCATTGACCTTAGCGACCTGGCCACCTATGGCAGCATCACCGATTGGCAGGGAGCCGGTTACTACGAGTTGCTAACCGTCAGTGATGTGACGTTTAACAACATCACCTTTGAGGAAGCGATCACTCCTGCCTTTTCCCCGACGGGTAGATATCAGTTGGTGCACGTGCCCCGTTACCTGGGTGATGTCTGGGTGGCAGCACCTCTTCAGGCCAAACCCTGGGATGGGTTGAGCGGGGGCGTTATCGCATTGACCGCCACCGGCACCGTGCATTTGTTAGCTGATATAGATGCCAGCGGCACGGGCTTTCGCGGTGGCACTGCGGCCAATGAGATGACCTGTTACAATAGCGGCACCGGCTATGCTGGCTATCGCTCGGCTGCTTCTGATGCCGGAGGATACAAGGGAGAAAGTATAGCCGGTCCGTTATCCGAACCGTTTGGTCGCGGAGCACCCGCCAACGGCGGCGGGGGTGGCAATGACAGCAACTGCGGTGGCGGCGGCGGTAGCAATGTGGGTATGGGAGGAACAGGTGGCCGACGCAATAATGCGGGAAGTGGCTGTGAAGGAATGCATGGTGGAGCAGGTGGTTATGCCTTGAGCAGCAGCCCGGGCAGCCGACTGTTTTTTGGCGGAGGTGGCGGCGCCGGCGATGGCAATAACGGAGGCTCAACGGCCGGAGGCAATGGCGGAGGCATTATCCTGATACGTGCCCAGGCCATTGAAGGAAACGGATTCCGAATTGCCGCAAATGGCTTGGATGTTAATGCCACCGCGCAGGCTGACGGCGCCGGCGGCGGCGGGGGCGCAGGCATGGTGCTGCTCGACGTGTCGTCGTTCAACGGCCTCACGGTGGAGGCCCGAGGTGGAAAAGGGGGAAATGTGGACAATGGTGCCTTTGCAGCGGACTCCTGCTTTGGCCCCGGCGGTGGCGGTGGCGGTGGCCTCGTGCTTGTTTCCGCTTCAGCTTTGCCGCCGGCCACTATGAATGGCGGCGCAGCCGGAACCGTTTCAGGCACTGCCTGCCTGAATGCCACGAACAATGCCCAGGCCGGACAAGACGGCCAGTCTGCCACCGGCCTCACTCTCAACATTCCTACCCTACCTTACGTTCCTTTGAGCCTGCAGGTAAGCAACGATACCACGGTGTGTAAAGGCACTGGCGCTTTACTCAAGGCTACGGCCACAGGAACCGGAACACTTACCTACAGTTGGAGTAACGGCGCTACCACCGACACCACCACAGTTTATCCTAACGAATCCACCACCTACCAGGTTACCGTTACCGATTCCCGAGGTTGTTCATTGTCGGAAACCGTTACCGTGGATGTCATGACGACCACTGTAACCGCCTTTGCCCAGCCCGACAGTATCGTAAAAGGTTGGGAGCCGGTGTATCTGTATGCACAAGGTAACGATCTGGCCTCCTTTTGGTGGGAACCCGCCCAGTGGCTTAACGACAACACCCTGCAAAATCCCATCGCTGCCCCCGAAGACACCGTCACCTACTGCGTGATTGCCACCGGCACCAATGCCTGCCGCGACACGGCCTGCGTGGAGGTACGGGTCGTCATTCCGGAACCCCAAGTGCACATTCCGAATGCCTTTACCCCCAACGGCGACGGAATCAACGATGCCTGGCAAATCATTACGCACAGTTGCTATACGATCAACACCATCCGCGTGTGGAACCGATGGGGTATGCTGGTTTACGATTATGAAACCGCAGGCGGCCTGCCCTGGTACGGTACGCTTCAGGGACAACGTCAGGCAATGGAAACGTATATGTATTATGTTAAAGTATCCTGCAGTGAACGAAGCGAACCGGAAGAATACCGGGGTACGGTAACACTCATCCGCTGATTGACCACTCCTTAATCATTGATTACCGGCAAAAAGGAGTATTCTCGTCCGTAGTAAAGCATCTGCGGGAGAAATTCTTTAGGATAAGAAATTTTTACATCAATAATCTGCCCTTTGTCGTTTCGAATGGGGTCTAACCGCGGTTGGATGAACCCCCGGTAAGGAGCAATACCCAGCTTGCTGTATCGGGCCAGCACTTCGCGATGAAGGGTTTTATCAATTTTCACGCCATACGTCTCTACCAAACGGCTACCGGCTTCGTAATCGCCCTCCGATTTGATGCGCTGCACTTCCCGAAGCAGCCGCCCGAACAAGGCCCGCAGTTTTTGGTAATCGTTAACGACAAAGAAGGTTTTGCCGTTCACCACCTTGCGACTGATTACCTGTTCGGCCTGTCCCTGCTCAAACGCCCAGGAAGCGATAAGCTGCCGGCAACGCATGTGCGCCTGTTCCAGTTGGGTTTCCTTTTCGCCCAAACGCGAAAGCTGCACCATCAGTCCGTTGGTGATGTACCGGTCGTAAGCGGCTTTGCCGTATTCCAAACTAGGCATAACGCCGATTTCTACCAGCTTGGGATCCAGAATGTAATACAAGGCTACCAGGTCGGCTCGGGCCTCTTCCAAAGTGCTTGCATAGCTTTTCAGTGTTTCGTGGAAGGTGCCGACGCCTTTATTGATCTGTCCTGATGCATGGCCAAGCACTTCGTGCAGATCGGTATGGAGATTTTCGGCCAGAGCACCACAGGTTTTCAATCGTTCAATCACATGACCATCGGCATAAAATTCTTCCAGTACGCCGCTGTGCTGACCGTCCTGGCTGTACGCATAAGTGATGTTACCCAACGTGACGCTTTTGCTGCCATGTTGTTCCCGAATCCACTCGGCATTGGGCAGATTGATGCCTATAGCCGTCAGCGGGGCCAGATCGCCCGCTTCGACCACCACATTAATGACCTTGGCCGAAATGCCTTTGACATCCTTTTTCTTATGCTCGTCCATGATGGGCGAATGCTGCTCAAACCAGGCGGCATGGTCGCTGATCGTTTTAATGCGGCGCGAAGCTTCCAGATCCTTGATGGAAACATAGGCCTCCCAGGAGCCTTTGAAGCCCAGCGGGTCGTGATACACTTCAATAAAGCCGTTGACAAAATCCACCATGCTCGTAGTGTCCTGCAGCCAGGCTATGGCGTATTCATCAAACTTGCGCAGATCGCCACTTCGGTAATATTCCATCAGCAGGCGGATGACGCGGCGCTGGTTATCGTTTTCGGCCACGCGTTCGGCCTGTTCCAGCCAGTAGACAATTCGTTCAATGGCCGGGCCGTACATTCCGCCAATGCGCCAGACTTTTTCTACTATGCGACCATTCTCCTTCACCAGTTTACTGTTTAATCCGTAAGAAGGCGGTTGGGCTGCAGCCCGGGAATACAGATTTTTGTAATAAGAAGATGCTTCTTCCTGCGTTACGTTTTCATAGAAATTTACCGCACTGGTGGCCACCACATCGGCACCCGCATCTTTATTGACCCTTTTGGCAGCCACAGTAGGATCGAAAAGAATCGGCGTAATGAACCGGATAAAATCATCCAACGACTGATTGGGAAGTAAGGGCAGCGTTTCGGGCTTGCAGGCTTTTAGTTGTGCAGTAAACCAGGTTCGCGAAAACTCCGGAAGCATTTTGTGATTGGAATAAACGTGATGAATGCCATTACTGAACATAACGCGTTTGGCGTATTCCTGAAACTTCCGGAAGTCCTCGCTTTTGCGATCCACTGACCGGCTGGCCAGAATCGCTTCCAGCGTTTTGCGCACCAGCAGATTGTACTTGTAGTTCTGATCCCAGAAAATGTCGCGGCCGCTCAGCGCAGCCTGATACAGGTAGTAGCACAGTTCTTTTTGCTGAGGGGTCAGCAATTCAAAACCTGGCACCTGGTAGCGCAGGATGCGGAAGTCAGCAAACTGTTCGGAAAAAAAAGCAAAGTCGTTGGTATCCAGTTCTTCCTCCATCAGGCCGGCCTGGTCTGCCCGCAAAACAGGCATGTTTTGCATCACTGTCTTATCGGCTGGTTTTATGGGTTGCTGGGCATCCAAGAGGGCAGGTATTATCAAAAGGCTCATCACGAAAAGGATGGTTCGGTTCATAGGTGTAGATTGCGGGAAGGCAAAAGTAGCAGCCTGACGCCAAAAGCAGGGCAAGGCGCAGGCATCAGGGTATCTCTACCGAAGTCTTCAGCTCTATTTCCTCCAGCACCGCACTGACGTGCAGGCATTCGGCAAGGGGACCACCATACACCTGACATTTTCCCTGCACATGAACAGTAAGCGCCATGCGTTCGGCTTCAGCAATAGAACAGCGAACAGCTTTGATGAGCTGAGCAATGACTTCGTCAAACGTATGCCAGTCGTCGTTGAACAGAATCACCCGGGCTGTGCCGTCGGTATCCGTGCCGGTGATTTGCTCAAGAGTTAAAACTTCTTCCATGGCTTTTGCAAAATTACAGACCCCTCTGTAAAAGCGGTCAACGAGCCGAAGGGGTAATGGCTATATTTAGCCCCCTTCGTTGAGGATGAGCACCACCCATCAGTTTCGACGCGAGATCGGTTGGTTTGATGGCGTAATGCTGGTAGCGGGCACCATGATCGGCTCTGGCATCTTTATTGTCAGTGCCGATATTGCCCGCCAGGTAGGTTCATCCGGATTTCTGTTGCTGGTGTGGGCACTCTCCGGTTTTCTGACCCTGGTGGCCGCTCTGGCATACGGAGAGCTTACGGGCTTATATCCGCGTGCCGGCGGACAATATGTATTTCTGCGCGAAGCGTACAATCCGCTGGTTGCTTTTTTATATGGCTGGACATTGTTTTTGGTCATTCAAACCGGAACCATTGCCGCTGTTGCCGTAGCCTTTGCCAAATTCAGCAGTGTTTTTTTTCCAAACTTAGGTGAAGACCGTTTGTTGGTTCAGGCCGGCCGGCTACACATCAGCGCAGCACAGGTGTTGGCCATTTCCGTCATTGCCGTGCTGACTTTGGTAAACATAGGCGGTGTGTGGGGCGGCAAATGGATTCAAACCATTCTGGGCAGCGCCAAAATTGTAGCCTTGTTTGGCTTAATTGCCTTCGGCTTTAGTTGCTGGGAGGAAGATGCCGTAGCCGAAAACCTGCGCCAGCTGTGGGATGCGGTGCGCACTACCGTTCAAGCCGATGGAACCGTTGTGCGCATGCCGCTGGAGGGCTGGGCACTGGTAGCTGCCATCGGCATGGCCATGGTGGGCAGCCTGTTCAGCATGGATGCCTGGAACAACATCACCTTTGCCGGCGATGAAGTGGTGAATGCTCGCAAAACGCTTGCGCGCAGTATGGCCATCGGCACGGCTTTGGTCACAGTCATTTACCTTTTGATGAATGTGGTTTACCTGTTGCATCTTCCACTGCGGGGTGTACCCAATGACGACACCCGAAACCTCTTTACCCGTGGCATTCAGTTTGCCACGCACGACCGCGTAGGTGTAGCTGTAGCCGATGCATTGGCCGGCCATACGGCTGTTTTGATTGTGGCGGCGCTTATTGTGGTCTCTACCTTCAGTTGCCTCAACGGGCTGATTCTGGCCGGGGCAAGGGTGTATTACAAAATGGCAGAAGACGGTCTGTTCTTTTCCCGCATGCAGCGGCTGAATGCGCGTGGTGTGCCACAGGCAGCCTTGTTGCTTCAGGGAGGCTGGTCATCCCTGCTCGTACTGTCAGGGACGTACAGCAATTTGCTCGATTACGTGGTGTTTGCTGTGCTGCTGTTTTATCTTATAACCATAGCCGCAGTGTTCGTTCTTCGGCGAAAGTATCCCCATGCCGAGCGGCCTTATCGTGCATGGGGCTATCCCGTTCTGCCTCTGATTTACCTGGCTACGGTAGCACTCATCTGTATTATTCTTCTTATGTACAAACCTACCTATACATGGCCCGGTCTGATCATTGTGGCGCTGGGCCTGCCGGCTTATGCATGGTTCAGGAAGAAAAAACAGCCTGCTGATTCCGGCAATCGCTCAGGCTAACTTCAGATGCAAATCAATGGGGCAGTGGTCGCTGCCCATGACCTCCATGTAAATATTGGCAGCAGACACGTACGGCATCAGTTCGCTGGTGACGAAAAAATAATCAATGCGCCAGCCCACGTTGCGTTCGCGCGCCCGCGTCATTTGATCCCAGTAGGTATACCAGCCGGGTTGCTGATTGAAGTGGCGAAAAGTATCCACATAGTGCATATTGACGATGCGGTCAATCCAGGCACGTTCTTCCGGCAAAAAGCCGCTGGTTTTTTCGTTTTCCTTGGGCCGAGCCAGATCGATTTCCTTGTGTGCGGTATTGTAATCGCCGCAGACAATTATTCTGCTTTTTTGCTTGCGTAACTCTTGGATATATTGAAACAGAGCTTCATAAAATTCCAGCTTAAACTGCACACGCTCGGGTCCTCTGCCCCCGTTGGGGAAATAGACATTAAACAGTAAAAAATCACCGAAATCCAGTTCGATCACCCGCCCTTCCGCATCAAATCGGGGAACGCCGAAACCGTAGCGGACATTGAGCGGTTTGAGGCGCGAATAGGTAGCCACGCCCGAATAGCCTTTCTTTTGGGCAGCGAAAAAATAACTTCGGTAATCCATGAAGTGCACCATTTCATCCTCCAGTTGTTCGGGATGGGCTTTGGTTTCCTGAAGGCACAGGATGTCGGGCTGTTCGTTAGCAAACCACCGGGGAAACCCTTTTTTCCAGATGGCCCGCAGGCCGTTAACGTTCCAGCAGGCAAGGCGCAGTGCAGTCGGCATGGGATGAATGGCCAAGGTATTAACTTCCGAAAAAAACACAGTGGGCGAAGATCAGTTCCAGCTATTCGATTTGCGTACCGGCACGATTACAGAAGCTGCTCCCCTGCCTAAGGCCCGCAAGCCGGCTTACCGGCTTACTGTTGATTTTGGACCGCTGGGCATCAAAAAGTCGTCGGCGCAAATTACCGAGCGATACCGGGCTGAGGAGTTGCCCGGCAAGCAGGTGATCGCAGTGGTAAACCTGCCGGCAAAATACATTGCGGATTTCCGCAGCGAATGTCTGGTTTTGGGCGTGCTGGCCGAAGGCGGCGTGGTGCTTCTACAGCCCGATCAGCCTGTAGCCAACGGATTGCGGATTGGCTGAGGCCGAACGTCCAGCGCTTTTTATGCAAACAAAGTGCCCTGAGCCGCCGGACGGCGAAACTGGGAGCAGTCCAGCTCCGGCATGCAGTTCTCGCCCAGATATTTTTTGCAGGCCAATCGAAACAAATCGTGAATGGAATCGGCCAGATGTCCTTCGCCGCGCATGCGCAATCCAAAGCGGTGATCACCGAGCGAACCGCCATGCAGATCGCTTATCGCCTGCAGGATACGTTGTGCGCGTTGCGGAAAATGCCGGTTGAGCCAATCCTGAAAAATCACAGCCACGTCACCGTTAAGCCGAACCATGATCAGTGAACAGCTTCTGGCTCCGGCAGCAGCAGCCTGCCTGACGATTTCCGGAATTTCTTCGCTGTTCAAAAAAGGAACAACCGGAGCAATGTTTACATGAACGGGAATGCCGGCCTGAGTTAGCTGTTGCACCACTGCCAGCCTGCGTGATGCGGAAACGGTGCGAGGCTCCAGCAAGCGGCGCAGTGGTTCCTGCAGCGTGGTAATGGAGATGGTTACGTTCGCCAGACGCAATGCCGCCATGGAAGCCAGCAGATCTTTATCGCGCAGGATCAACGCATTCTTGGTGATCACGCTCACCGGATGCCTGTACTTCCACAAAACCTCCAGCATGGCGCGCGTCAGACGCAGCTTTCTTTCCACAGGCTGATAACAGTCCGTGTTGCCGGAAAGCATCAGCGGTTTTACCTTATAGCCCGGCCTGGTAATTTCCTTTTCCAGCAATTGAGCAGCGTGCGGTTTAACGATAATGCGCGTTTCAAAATCCAGTCCGGCATCCCATCCCCAGTAGGTATGGGTGTTGCGGGCATAGCAATACACACAGCCGTGCTCGCAACCCTGATAGGGATTGGCTGAGTATTCCAAGCCCACATCAGGGCTGGAAACGGTATTGATGATCCGGCGGGGAACATCTTCATACAGTTGAGTGGGCAATGAAGAAGGCAGCTCGTCATCACCTGCCTCGGGTTGCAGATGCCACTTGCTGAAGCGGTTCGGCGGCCGGCATTGAGCGCCTCTGCCCCGTTGCGGAGGGATTGCACGACCGTCAGCCATAGGCCTAGGAAGTTAGCTCAAAGCGTCCAAAAAAGCGCCAGGCCCCCTCCCCTATCTTTGCACGCGCCATGAATGTTCAGGCCGAAATCAGCCGGCGACGAACTTTTGCCATCATCAGCCATCCGGATGCAGGTAAAACCACGCTTACTGAAAAGTTTCTGCTCTATGGCGGGGCTATTCAGGTAGCCGGCGCCGTCAAATCCAACAAGATCCGAAAGACTGCTACCTCGGATTTTATGGAAATTGAACGCCAGCGGGGAATTTCTGTTGCTACTTCTGTACTCACCTTTTCCTACAGTGGCTACCTGATTAACCTGCTGGATACCCCGGGCCACCGCGACTTTGCCGAAGACACCTACCGCACGCTCACCGCTGTGGACAGTGTCATCCTGGTGATCGACTCGGTGAAAGGCGTGGAAACCCAGACCGAAAAGCTCATGCAGGTGTGCCGGATGCGGCATACGCCGGTAATCATCTTCATCAATAAGATGGATCTGGAGGGAAAAAATCCCTTTGACCTATTGGACGAATGCGAGCGTTTGCTCAATATCCACGTTCATCCCTTGAGTTTTCCCATCAACAAAGGACAACAGTTTAAGGGAGTTTTTAATTTATTCGATCATAGCCTTCAGCTTTTTACCCCAGATAAGCAGCGGGTGGAAGCCGAACGGCTGGTGTTTGATGACCTGAGCCATCCCGCCATTGAACACCTGATCGGCTTTGCTGACGCTGCCGAACTACGTGAATCGGTGGATCTGCTTCAGGGAGTGTATGGACCGTTCGACCGGCAGCGCTATCTGCAGGGAGCGGTAGCGCCGGTGTTTTTCGGCAGCGCGCGCAACAACTTTGGTGTAAAAGAATTGTTGGAAACGTTCCTGACCCTGGCGCCTGCCCCATCGGGACGCCAGGCCCTTCAACGGTTTGTGGAACCTACGGAACCCGCATTTTCCGGAATGGTGTTTAAAATTCACGCCAACATCGATCCGCGGCACCGCAACCGCATTGCCTTCGTACGGGTAGTGTCCGGCCGGTTTGAGCGGCATGCCATGTACTACCATTGCCGGCTGAATAAACATTTGCGTTTTTCCAATCCGTACACTTTCCTGGCTGCTTCCAAACAGGTGGTGGAAGAAGCCTGGCCCGGCGATGTAGTGGGCCTGCCGGATACGGGCCTGTTTCGCATCGGCGATACGCTCACCGCCGGTGAACCACTGCAGTTTACGGGGATTCCCAGTTTTTCCCCCGAAATTTTTCAGGAACTGGTGAACCGCGATCCGCTGAAAAGCAAACAACTGGAAAAGGGCATACAGCAGCTAACCGAAGAAGGTGTGGCCCAGTTGTTCTATCACAGCAGCAGCGGAAGAAGACTGGTAGGCACAGTGGGCGAATTACAGTTTGAAGTCATCCGCTATCGTCTGGAGCACGAATACGGCGCCTCATGCCAGTTCATTCCTCGCAACTACTACAAAGCCTGCTGGATTACCGGCACCGATGCCGGCGCTGTGCAGGAATTTATCCGGCTGCGCAGTCAGGATGTTTTTTACGACAAAGAAGGTCATGCCGTGTATATGGCGCCTTCGGAATGGATGCTTAATAACGTAAAAGAAACTAACCCCAGGCTCATGTTTCATCACACCAGCGAGTTTAAGACGCGCGGCGAGGGATTCGCCGAACCGGTAAACCATCTGCGTGCATGACCGAACAGCGACAGCAGCGTTTTCGAGAAGTGCTGCAGCGCCGGCAAAGGGACCTGACTGTCGTTTTTGAAAATGTGGACGATCCCCACAATGTAGCGGCCTGTCTGCGCAGTTGCGATGCCGTAGGTATTAGTGATGTGTTCATTCTGAACAGCAAAGGCAAAACCCAGTCGCGCCTGAGCGAAAAAACTTCGGCGTCGGCAGCCCGCTGGCTTTCGCTGCACCACCATCAGGATGTTGTGGCCTGCATGCAGCAGGTGCGGCAACGCTACGGCCGGGTGCTCGCAGCGGCCATAAATCCCCAGGCGGTTTCGTTATTTGAAGTGGATTTTCTGCCCCCCACGGCCATTGTCTTTGGTAATGAAAAGGATGGCATTTCACAGCCTCTGCTGGCCAGTTGCGACGGATTGATCCACATTCCTCAGGTAGGCATGATACAAAGTCTGAATATCTCTGTGGCCTGTGCAGTCATCCTCTACGAAGCATTCCGACAGCGCCGGCAGGCCGGTTACTATCAGCGGCCACCCGATCCCGTTTGGATGGAAGAAACATTTTCATATTGGCTGCTGCGCGACCAGAAGCGTTAAGCAGTGGCTTGCGCAGCCTTTCATTTTTTTTATTGCCGATTCCTGCGAACTTTAACACATTACCAAAAGGGCATTGCCTTATGAGCGGAACAGCGGCCTCCATGCCTCGTCCGGTTTCGCAAATGGCCGACACCCTGATCGGCAGTGAAATCATCCGGCTGGCCTGGGAAATCAACGATTTGATCAAAAAGGGCGCCACCATTTTCAATTTCACCATCGGCGACTTTGATCCGGCTCTGTTTCCTATACCGGCCGGCCTTCGGGAGCGCATAATTGCCGCGCTGCAGGCCGGACACACCAACTATCCTCCGGCCAATGGCATTCCTGAACTGCGTCAGGCCATCAGCCGGTTTCTCAAACGCATGACCGGCATTAGCGTGACATCGGATGAATTGTTGGTTACCAGCGGAGGGCGGCCGGCTATTTATTGCATTTACATTACCCTGCTGGATTCCGGCGACAGAGTGGTGTTTCCGGTTCCGAGCTGGAACAGCAACCATTATTGTCACTTGGCTGGCGCTGTTGCCGTGGGGATAGAAACCCGGGCCGAAAACAATTTCATGCCTACGGCCGATGAACTGCGCCCCCACCTTTCCGATGCCACCCTTCTGGCCCTTTGCTCGCCGCAGAATCCCACCGGAACGGTTTTTTCCAAACAGGGGCTGGCAGCAATCTGCGATTTGGTTTGGGAGGAAAACCGCCGGCGGGCCGGCCGCAAAAAGCCTCTGTACATCTTGTACGACCAGATGTACTGGTCGCTAACCTATGATGGCACTCAGCATTACGACCCGGTATCGCTTTGCCCCGAACTGCGACCGTACACGCTGTATGCCGACGGTATGTCCAAGGTGTTTGCTGCCACCGGACTACGCGTCGGCTGGGCCTTTGGCCCGGCACATATTATTGAAAAGATGAAATCCATATCGTCGCATATCGGCGCCTGGGCGCCTAAGCCCGAGCAGGTAGCCGCCGCCGGATTTTTGGATGATGCCGTTGCCGTTAATCACTTCCTGGAGCATTTCCGCGACCAGCTGAACAGGCGGCTTAAGGCGTTTTACAACGGACTAATGGAACTCCGCCGGGAAGGCTTTCCGGTAAATGCCATCCCGCCGCAGGCGGCCCTATACCTGACGGTGGACATCAATCTCAAAGGAAAGCGAACTGCCGATGGCCGTCTGCTGACTACCACCGCCGATGCAACCGACTATTTGCTGCATCAATGCGGCATTGCATTGGTTCCCTTTTATGCATTCGGCGCTTCGCCGGAATCTACCTGGTACCGCTTGAGTGTAGGCACCTGCAAGGAACATGAAACAGAAGAAGCCCTTCGCCGCCTGCGCGAAGGGCTTGCTCAACTGAAATGAGTTTGGTTAATGCTTGATCACACGCTGCACGAGCACCTGCTCGTTATTGCGTAGTTCCAGAAGGTAACTGCCTGAGGGCAACCCATTGAGCTTCAGCTCCAGGGAAGTAGCGTCTGTGCAGCGCCGGCTCATCACCATACGACCGGTGAGGGTGTACAGGTTCAGTACAAAGGGGTATTCGATGCCTTTCACTGCAACATGAAGCCGGTCGTCGGTGGGATTGGGATAAACGACCATCTCAGCTTTTTCGATGGGTTGTTCAAAGTATTCCAGACGCAGCGGAGGAGTGGTAAAGGTTTTGATATCGGTGAACGCTGACGGGCTGTTTGGATTGTTGGCGCATTTGCTTTTGATCCGGTATTCGTAGGTGGTTTCCGGAAGCAGGTCTTTCAGGCGCTTCTGGGTTTTGTTGGTGCCTTTGGTTTTCCAATTGGTAGCGCCCTGCTTACGGTACTGCAAGTCATAAGACGTGGCGTTTGTAGCCGGTGCCCAGACCACACGGACTGACGTGGCCTTCATCTTATCCACGGTGACGGTGGAGGTGGTGGGTCGAGCGCATGGATTCCACACATGACGTTGCGCGCGGTAAACGGCATCGGCGTTATTGATGGTCATTTCCCAGACCACCTGGTTATTGGCATCTACCTCGGTCAGCTTTGGAGCTCCCGGCTGGGCAATGGTCAGGCCCCAGCAAATCAAGGTGTTTCCGTTGGAAAGACGCTGCACCCCGCCCATAGCCTTACTGAATACCTTGCTGGTGCCTATCTGGCGGGTGTAGCTCCAAACCAGCGTAGCGGTCTTGTTCACTTCATCCAGGACATATTCCTTGGCAGCAGTCAATGGAGGATTATGATAAACCCCATTGTCAAACAACAACATGTTGCCGTTAGGCAACCGGTGGGCATCATGCTGATAGGAAATCTTGTTGTTGTCGTTAATAAAGGTGAACTGATTCTTTTTTCCTCCCAACCTCCAGATGATGGCGCCGGTGCTGGCATCAATCTTGGTCACCTCGCTCAGGTGACGGCTGCAGAGCCAGATGTTGCCGTCCCAGTCTTCATAAATGGCATTGGCATGCACATAATCCACAATCGGATTCTGAAAAAACACGTTGCTGGCATCCAGAATATCAATATGATCCCAGCTGCGCCATTGTAGGAGCACATTTCCGGCTTTATCTATTTTCTGAAACACACAACCGATGACGGTGGCCGCCGGGTTGTAATTGGGGTTGTACACCGTCATGTCCACAATCTGCGGGTCGTAACAGAGCATGTAATGCGTGCCATTCGGAAAAATGACGAACTCATGCACGTCGGCGATATAGCCGTTTTTCATTTGAAATGTGTCCACCGGCCGGTAATTGGAATCCAGCATGATGAAGGTAGAGTCCAGCCGGTTGTAAAGGGTCAGATAACCGTTTTCGTTTAATTCAAAATTGTTGAAATTGACGGTATCCCACTTGCCGTACACCGAATCGCCGTTGCTTTTGATGATGCAGTAATGAGGATCACCAATGCCGCTGAAGATGGAAAAGTGACTGAAAAAAACTTCACCCGGAGCCGGCGCTGTGTTGGTGTTAATGGTAAAATCCGGAAATCCCGACTCAGGGCCACCCTTAGCCAGGTAGGAATTATTGGAAAAATCCTGCCGGTACACCTCCTGCATGTGATCGGCCACGCGTTTACGATCATCAGGGGACCAGTAGGGCCGAATCTGAAAAGAAAACTCCGTTCCGTCCAGTTGTGCGCCGGAACGGCTCTTCATGCCGGGAAGAACCGTAACCGTAACCGTTTCGCCATCAGCAAACGAACGAATCGGCCGCAGATTCAGGGTTTTACCGTCGGTAGCCAGCGAGATGGTGAAATCATGCTCGCCGGACTCTGAACCAATAATCCGGAACAAGGCATGACGGTTTACGGTCTGCGGATCCAGATCATCCCCATGCCGGATGATGATTCCCGTTTTGGCCGGATGGTAACGGGAACCGGGCATCGGCGACAGGTACTGATACTGGGAAAAAGCAAGAGATGCATGCAACAAAAAGAAAATAAAAAGAAAGCCAGCGAAAGCACGGAACTTGGCCCGCATGGGAACGAAAGAGGTTTGTGCAAATGTAGAAAAATCCGGGGCCTGTTCCGTAAGGGCCTTTATCCTTAATTGATTACTGGCGTTCACCGCTTTCCGAAGCATGGATCTCCAGCCGGGAAAAATGACGGGTTACATCCACCATGTAAATGTTTTTGGAACGCACCTTTTTCAGCCCGCGAACTTTACGGCCATCCACGGTCACCTGTGCCGGAACAAACGGCAATCCAATCAGCTTAATCCGGTAATTGTCATAAGGCGGAGCATACATACCTGTTGCTGCCTGGGTTATCAGCAGATGCGACGCCGAACCACAGACTTCAAACTTTTTCTCGCAATACACGCCCTGTTCAAAGGCAAAGGTGTCGCCATGGTCTTCAAACAGGAAGGAGTTGACGTGGTAGGGTGCGAAGAAAACATTAAGCGATAACGGACTTGCTGTTTTTTCGCCTACGTATTGCATGGCCGGACCTTCGGGCAATACGGTACCTGCTTTGACAAAAAGAGGCAGCGTGTCTAACGGGGCTGCCACCTGATGGGTGCGTCCGCCTTCAAAAAGGTGCAAGCACCAGAAGTCGTACCACAAGCCGGCAGGCAGGTAAACGGCCCGGCTTTCGGCTCCCGGTTCGGTTACCGGAGCCACCAGCAGTTTGTCGCCAAAGCAGAAACATTCTTCAAACTGAAGCAAATCGGGATTGGCCTGCTCCAGGGCAATCAGGGGCCGCAACACAGGAAAACCGTGGCGGCTGTTTTCCCAAAACACAGAATAGATGTACGGCAACAGACGGTAACGAAGTTCCAGATATTTTTTTACTATACGTTCCGTTCGGGCACCAAAAGCCCAGGGTTCCCGGCTGTTGGAATTGCCGGCGCTGTGCACGCGCATAAACGGCGACAGGGCTCCCAACTGCATCCAGCGAACATACAATTCCGCATCACACGTGCCCACAAAACCACTGATATCGGAACCGGCAAAGGAAACGCCAGAAATACTCAGGCGCTGCAACATGATTGAAGCCAGCCGGAGGTGCTCCCAGGTAGACTGGTTATCGCCGGTCCACGTGCACCCGTAGCGCTGCATGCCGGCATAACCCGCCCGCGTGATGACGAAGGGTCGCTTGTTGGGCCTGAGTTTTTTCAGGCCTTCCCACGTTGCCCGCGCCATCAGCATACCGTACACATTGTGCCCTTTGCGATGCGAGCCGCCCTGACCATCGTAATCGTGGCGTACATCCAACGCAAAAGTGCCGGTGCCAAAAACGGCCGGCTCGTTCATATCGCACCAAATGCCGGCCACCCCTTGATCGGCAAAGCCGGCAAACAAATCCCCCCACCAGGCGCGCACATCCGGATGAGTAAAATCGGGAAACCGGCATCGGCCGGGCCATACATGCCCTTCCATGTAGTAATCGTCGCCGCGCCGGCAGAATCGCTTTTGTTCCGTTCCTTCCTTATACACCCAATAAGGATCATCCACCTTAATGCCCGGATCCACGATCAGTACTGTTTTCAATCCTTTCTGCGCCAGATCAGCTATCATGCGTTTGGGATTGGGAAAATGGCGGCGGTTCCAGGTAAAGCAGCGAAAGCCGTCCATGTAGTCAATGTCCAGATGAATGACATCGCAGGGCAATTTCTTCTGACGGAAGGTTTCTGCCACCTCCCGGACGCGCTGTTCGGGGTAGTAACTCCACCGCGACTGATGAAAGCCCAATGCCCACAGAGGCGGCAGCGGAGTGGTGCCGGTCAGTTCGGCATAGCGACGGATCACTTCAATGATATGGGGGCCGTTGATGAAATAGTAATTCATTTCACCCCCCTCACTCCAGAAGCTTACGGTGCCGGGGTCCTCGTAGCCAAAGTCAAAAAAGGTCTGAAACGTATTATCAAAAAAAACACCGTAAGCGCGGCCATTCCACAGGCCGATGTAAAAAGGAATGCTTTTGTATAGCGGGTCGGTGTTGCGTTCGTAATGGTACGCATCGGTGTTCCACTGGCGCAGCCGCTTTCCGGCCAAGTTCAACGACATGGGTTTATCGCCCAGTCCCAGAAAAATTTCGTCCTGCTGTCGCTGCTTGCTGCAATACACGTAATAGCCGCCATAAGTAATGTTTTCCTCCCAGTGAAGAGGAAGCCGGTCTGCGTTCAGCAGCTCGCCATCCAGGTCATGGAAACTGATGCGCCCGTCTGCCAACTGAATGCGGCATTGCAGCGAGTTGGTGGTCAGCATCAGGTCAGACTCGTTGCGCACCACATCCAGGTGTGACAGAAGTCCTTTCTTGCCTACGACGGCATAACTGAAATCTTCCAGGAACTGACCATGGGGGGCCAGCCGCACACGAACGATGTCATCGCTGATCACCGAAACTTCCATGCGGGCCCGTCCATCGCCACAATAAACGCGGTTGCCGCTGCTCTGCCATTCGGCAATTGCTGAGAAATATTGTTTGGTTACGGGTGGAACTTCCAGGGAGGGAACCTCTGCAGTAGCTTCCGTTGTCTCTGGCAATTGCGGCTCGGAGGCTTCATCGGTCTGTCCGGTTAGTCCGGTGGAGTCCTTGGATTCAGGGTGTGGTTGCATGGGTTGACGGGCTCAAGATTACGGTATTTCAAAATATCTTAACCGAAGCTCCCTGTTTGTAATCAGCCCAAACCATTTGGCCGTTGCGGGTTACCTTTGGCGCCGAACTTCCAGATCATGGAACAACAGAAAAATTCCCGGGCCATCTACTGGCTGTTGACCTTGGTTTCGGTAACTGCCATGATATTGCTGTTCATTTTCAGGCCGGAATGGTCGTGGGTATCCTTTCCTTTTGTAGGCACCTTTCTTGCCGCAGCACTGGACAGCATTTGAGGCTAACGTATTTGCGCTCCGAAAAACAACAGGAGCCACTGCACGAGCATCTGTCCGTCGACAAGAAGCAGATAATAGTATGGCGATTGCTGTCGGTTGGCCCGCCGGACAATCCCATACGACAGCACCACACTGGTGAGTAAAGGGAGGGCAACAGCCAGATTCCAGTACAAGATAACGTAAGTCACAACCGTCAGAACGGTTGCTGCTGCCGCCAACAGGCGGTACATATAAGCAGTACCAGAAGGGCCATAGCGTACCGGAAGGGTGAGCACCTGATTGCGTTCGTCCGCATTTTGGTCGCGGGTATCAAAGCACAATGAAAGCATACTCAGCCAGCAAAAGCGCTGGGCCAGCAGCAGGACGGCCTGTAACAAGGAAGTTTCCTTTTCTGCCTGCCACAGCGGCAACCATACCGTGAGCAACGTCCATACTCCGGCCACAACAAAACTTTTCATCAGCCCAAACCGGCTGGTCAAAATGCGCTGCCTCAAGGGATGAAAAACAGGCAAAACATAACCGGCAACCACTACGCCAAGCGATATGGCCAACACCTGTGCAGCCACGGAAAGCTGAAAAAAGAAAACCGCTGCTCCACCAAAACCAATAATACAAAGAAGTAAAATGTGAAAGCGATGAGCACGAACCCATGGCTCCACAACTTCACCGACGGGCTGCCGGCGACCAAGCAGGGCATGCAGGTTGTAAACACCCAATGTGGAAAAAAACACGAAGGCTACCGGAGCATGCTCGTAGTCGCCGGTTCCCAGCTGCAGGCTGGTAGCAGCCGTGCAGGCAGCGCCGCAAAGTGCAATGAACAGGTTTCCAAACAGCAACACGTTGATTAGCCGCATGCTTTGCTGATACAACACATCCAGAAGCAGTTGGCGGGTCTGCATCAGAAAACAGTTTACTCATTTTTAGGTTGCATCAACTCCATTCGATTTTTGAATCGGTTGCGGTTCAACCCTTTTCAGTCGCCGGCGGGCGGGCCAGAGGTCACAAAGGGATGTTGCCGTGTTTTTTCTCCGGCATATGGTCCACCTTATTGATCAGCAGTTCATAGGCCCGGATCAGTCGTTCACGGGTTTCACGCGGATGAATGACTTCATCCACAAAACCCCGCGCTGCCGCTGCATAGGGATTCGCAAACTTTTCACTGTATTCCCTGACTTTTTCTTCCAGTTTGGCCTCCGGATTTTCGGCCTGCTGAATCTGTTTACGGAAAATGATTTCGGCCGCACCTTTCGGACCCATGACGGCGATTTCAGCTGAGGGCCAGGCCAGATTCAGATCGGCACCGATATGCTTGCTGTTCATTACGCAGTAGGCGCCACCGTAAGCTTTGCGGGTAATGACAGTGATTTTGGGAACCGTCGCCTCACAGAAGGCATAAAGCAGTTTAGCTCCGTTGGAAATGATCCCATTCCATTCCTGATCAGTACCGGGCATAAAACCGGGCACGTCTTCCAAAACGAGCAGGGGAATGTTGAAGCAATCGCAAAAGCGCACAAAGCGCGCACCTTTGACAGAAGCCTTGATGTCCAACACTCCGGCAAGAACCATAGGCTGGTTGGCAACAATGCCTACACTACGGCCGGCAATGCGGGCAAAACCGACGATAAGATTTTCGGCGAACGATTCATGTACTTCCATGAAGCTGTCGGCATCGGCCAGTTGCCGGATTACCTCCTTCATGTCGTATGGCTTGTTGGGGTGATCCGGAATGATGGTATCCAACGCCGGTCTCAACTCATTTGCCGGTGTATAGGCAACTGCCGGCGGTAGTTCTTCGCAGTTCTGCGGAACGTACGATAACAACTGCCTGATCTGCCTGATGCACTCCACTTCATTGGACGCCACGAAATGGGTGACGCCTGACCGGCGGGCATGGGCCTGAGCGCCGCCCAATTCTTCAGCCGTTACATCTTCATGTGTTACCGCTTTCACCACGTTGGGACCGGTTACAAACATGTAGCTGGTGTTTTCCACCATGAATACAAAGTCGGTGATTGCCGGTGAATAAACGGCTCCGCCGGCGCAAGGCCCCATAATCGCCGATAACTGGGGGATAACGCCTGATGCCCGCGTATTCCGGTAAAAAATATCGGCATAGCCTCCCAGCGAAACCACCCCTTCCTGTATACGCGCTCCGCCGCTGTCGTTCAAGCCAATCAAGGGTAGGCCGTTTTTCATGGCCAGGTCCATCAGGCGACAGATTTTTTCGGCATGGGTCTCGGACAAAGAGCCTCCGAAGACGGTAAAGTCCTGTGCATAGACACAAACCTTTCGGCCGGCAATGGTACCGGTGCCGGTAATGACTCCATCGCCCAGGTAGTATTCCTTATCCAGTCCAAAATCCGTGGACCGGTGGCGCACCATATTACCCAACTCTACAAAGGAACCTTCATCAAGCAACAAGGCAATGCGCTCGCGCGCGGTGAGTTTGCCTTTTTTATGCTGCTCCGAAATGCGAACCGGACCTCCTCCTTCTTCAGCCTGGCGGCGTAAGGCTTCTAACTTTTCTGCCGGGTGCATGAACGCTGGCTAATATAGCACCGGATTCCTTTACCCTTCGGCCCGCTTTCTACTTTTGCGCGCGTAAACGGTAACCCATATGCTGCAAGAGGAACTGGCCCGGCAGTTTGAGTCTGCCTTGCTGCAGTTAAAAAACGAAATCAATGCCTATACCCACCGGGACCTGATGTGGCAGGTTTCCGGCGATATCAAAAACAGCGGCGGAACGCTTTGCGTGCATCTGCTGGGAAATCTGAACCATTACATCGGTGCCGTACTGGGTCGAAGCGGCTATCAGCGGCATCGGGAGCAAGAATTTTCCGGTAAAGCCATCCCCACGGCCACCCTGCTCAAACAGATTGATGAATTGATTTATCTGATCAAAACCACTGTTTCCGCTCTAACCGACGAGCAACTCAAAGGCCCCTACCCGCTTCAGGATGGCAAACCCTGGAAAACCACAGAGGCCCGACTGCTTCAGTTGCTGGCCCATCTGAACTATCATCTGGGCCAGGTGAACTACCATCGCCGGCTAATGGATCCTCCGGTTTCACTTCCTTCGGGGGTTCACCGGCTGTAGGCCTGAACCAATCAGACGACGCGGTATTTCCATCGGCCGTATTTGAGATAGGCGGCACACAAGGCCAGAGCGGCCACCCAATACACCACCTCGGCCAGCCAGAAAAGCGGCAAGGAAGCTTTTGTTTGCGAAATCACGAACCACAGATAAAACACATATAGGAAAATACATATAATTTCAATGAGCAGGGCCATGTGGGTGGAGCCGGTTCCCGATACGGCAAATATGAACAGCACGGACACCGACAGCGAAACAGTGGCCAGCGCCACCACCCGCACCGTGTCAACCCCCTGAGCGAGCAACAGCGGATCCTCGGTATATAGCCGCATGGCCCATTCCGGCAACCAGGCCATCGCAGCCCCGGCCACCAGCGAATACCCAAAGCTCAGCAAACTGATGCGCCCCAACAGCCGGAACACGTCGGCTGCACGGCCCTGACCGATCAGATGGCTCGTCATGGCACTGACCGTTGACCCCAGTGCCCAGACCGGCAAACCAGCCACCGTGTAAAGCGAACGGCCGATGTTGGAAATGGCCAGTGCGGTCTTGCCCAGCACCTGCTCAATCGCTACGAAAAACAAAAACCAGGTGCCTACGCTGATCAGATTCTGCGCCACCAAAGGTGCAGCCAGCCAGATGGTGTGGCGCATTAGCGTCCACTGCATGTTTTGAAAGCGAAACAACCCGTATTCCCGATGAAATCCTCTATTGATCAGGTAAAGAAGAAATATCGCCGTTGCTACTCCTTCGGAAATAACGGAAGCCAATGCGGCTCCGGCTATTCCCATAGCCGGCATGCCCAGGCGGCCAAAAATGAGCACATAGTCCAAAAACACATTTACGCTGGCCATGGCCAACGTACTGAAGAGGTTGACGCGGGTGTGGCCCACTGCGAGGAAGAAGGCCATCATGGCGCTGTTGGCCAGTCCGAAAAAAATACCCCATCCGCGGACCTGAAGGAAGTTTATCGCTTCCTGCTGCAACGCCTCAGAGCGCACCAGCAGCGGAAACAGGGACCCGCTTCCCGCTGCCAAAAAACCAAATAGCAGCAACGCCACCAGGCCCATAAGCACCAGTTGGTGATCAACCGTTCGCCCTACGGCGGCCTTTTGCCCTTCCCCGGCACGACGTGCGGCGATAATCTGCATGCCCGTGTTGAAGGCATGCCCCACCAGGTACACGACAAAATAGAAGACCCCCCCCAGCGCCACGGCACCCAGAGGAATTTCTCCCAGGCGCCCAAGAAAGGCCGTATCGGCAAACTGAATGAGGTTCTGTCCCAGGGAGCCCAGCACCATGGGCAGGGCAATACGCAAAATGTTGCGGTAGGAAAGATAAGAGTCGGCCATGCTTTACCACTGCGCCGGCAGCATGGCCAGCCCGGGTCAACCTTGGGTGGATGAGGGGATTTGAACCCCCGACCCCCAGATCCACAATCTGGTGCTCTAACCAGCTGAGCTACAACCACCATTTGCTGCCCCTCGAAAAGGGTCAGCAGGAAATTTCGCTTTTTCGCCGCCTGCTTAGTCGCCCCGGACGGCTGCCTGCAGCAGGGGCAAATTTACTGCTTGCGGTGGTTTGGCTTTTGTCCATCCGCCTTCTGGTCAATCCAACAGCGATGTTAGCTACCGAGACCTTATTTTTCGCTTATGAAACGAATTGCTGTTTTTCCCGGTTCATTCGATCCGGTTACCATCGGGCACATGGACATTCTGCAGCGTGCATTGCCTCTTTTTGACCACATCATTATAGGCATAGGCATCAACAGCCAGAAGCAGTATCTGTTTCCTTTGGAAAAGCGATTGCATTGGCTGCAAGTCCTCTTTCAACATGAGCCCCGCATTTCCATTGAAAGCTACACCGGCCTGACCGTAAACTTTTGCGAACAGAAATCGGCACAATTCATCTTGCGCGGCATCCGCAGTTCTTCAGATTTTGAGTTTGAAAAAGCCGTATCGCAGGCCAACCGGGTGCTGAACCGGAGAGTGGAAACTGTTTTTCTGTTGGCCAATCCATCACTGTCCATCGTCTCTTCCTCTATTGTGCGCGACATCATCCTTAACGGCGGTGATGCGGCCGCTTTTGTGCCCGAGGAAATTGAGCAAAGCGTGCGGCTTGCTCGATAACCTTGCCTTTTTGTCTATGCCCGACTAACTTTGGCCGCCTCCGTAAAAAATCCATAACCCGGACATTGGATGATCGTTGGTCTGCTTAAAGAACCGAAAGGCGAGCGGCGCGTTGCCCTTTTGCCTCAGGCCGTAGAGCAATTAAAGCGTATGCAACTTGAGGTCAGGGTGGAAAGCCATGCAGGCCTTCAGGCCTTTGCACAAGACGATGCATACCGGGCTGCAGGCGCCCTGATAACCGACCGTCAGCAAGTGTTGCATGCTGACCTGATGATTGGCATTCATCTACCTGCCGCTGACGAATTAAGCCGACTCAAGTCAGGTTCCTGCCTGATTGCACAGTTTCAGCCACTGTTTCAGTTGCCGATCGTCCTGCGACTGGCGGAACAACAACTCACGTCGTTTAGCATGGACATGGTGCCGCGCATCACACGGGCCCAAACGATGGACGTTTTGTCCTCACAGGCTACCGTAGCGGGTTACCGCGCCGTGCTGGTAGCAGCGCAATACCTGCCCAAATTTTTTCCCATGCTGATGACGGCCGCCGGCAGCATTGCGCCGGCGCGCGTGCTGGTGTTGGGCGCCGGTGTGGCCGGCCTGCAAGCCATCGCCACTGCCCGCCGGCTGGGTGCTGTGGTAGAAGCTTTCGACACGCGCAGTGCGGTAAAGGAAGAGGTGCAATCTCTGGGAGCAAAATTTATTGAGGTGGAAGGCGCTGCCGAATCGGCAGCAGCAGGAGGCTATGCGGTGGAGCAGCAGGAATCTTTTTTACAGCGTCAGCGTGAAAAAATATGCGAGCATGCCGCCAAAGCCGACGTGGTCATTTGCACGGCACAGATTCCCGGAAAACGGGCCCCGTTGCTGGTTCCGATGTCCACCGTTCAGGCCATGCGGCCGGGCAGTGTAATCGTGGACCTGGCAGCAGCCTCCGGCGGCAACTGCGAAGCCACGCGCAACCAGGAGGTGGTGCGCACCGACAACCACATTACGGTGGTAGGCCATTCCAATCTGCCGGCCGACCTGCCTGCCGATGCCAGCCGCATGTACGGCACCAACCTGATCAACTTTCTCAAGCTGCTGATTAAAGATGGACAACTGGTGCTCAACCTGCAGGACGAGATCATCCAAGGCACTTGCATCACGCATCAGGGCGAAATTGTTTCACCGCGGGTTCGCGAAGCCCTAGCCCAAACCACCGTTTAGTCGCAGCATCATGCAGCTTTTCTTAATGCCCAATTGCATCAGCTGATCGCTTTATGGAACAACTTCTTTACTTTCTTTTCGAACACCGGGAAATGGTGTTCATCATCATCCTGTCCATTTTTCTGGGAGTGGAGGTGATCTCTCATGTGCCAACCATTTTGCACACGCCGCTCATGTCAGGGGCCAATGCCATACATGGCGTGGTCATCATTGGCGCCATCATCGTCATGGGACAGGCTGAGCCCGACAACTACGCTGCACTGGTTTTGGGTTTTCTGGCGGTAGTGCTGGGTACCCTGAATGTGGTCGGCGGCTTTGTGGTTACCGACCGTATGCTGGAAATGTTCAAGAAGAAAAAAGGAAAACAGGCATAACCATGGCAGCCATGCAGGAAATCTGGGTCTGGCTGAGTTATGTGGCGGCTTCAGTCACCTTTATAGTCGGCCTCAAAATGCTGTCACATCCTGAAACGGCGCGCCGCGGCAATCTGATTGCTGCTGCCGGTATGACCCTGGCCATACTGGTTACCCTTTTCCTGTACCGCAGCCCCGACGGTCAGCTGTTAGGCAACCGCGGTTGGATCTTTGCCGGCATAGCGGTAGGCACGGCCATCGGTTGGGTAGCCGCCAAGCGGGTGAAGATGACTGCCATGCCGCAGATGGTGTCGCTGTTTAACGGCATGGGTGGAGCCTGTGCCGCCGTGATTTCCCTGATGGAATACCCGCACCACGATTTTGCACCGGGAAGCTGGAACCTGGCAGCCGTGATCATTGCCGGATTGCTCATCGGCGGCACCTCATTTTCGGGGAGCATGATTGCCTTTGGCAAGCTGAATGGCAACATCGGCGATCGCCGTTTTTCCGGCCAGGTGATGCTGAACCTGATCATGCTGGTATTGGTGCTGGCTTTAGGCGCTTACCTGACGTTTCAGCAATCGCCGAATATGCCGTTGCTGCTGTTGCTTACGGCCATGACCCTTTTATATGGCGTCCTGTTTGTCATGCCTATTGGCGGAGCCGACATGCCGGTGGTTATTTCCCTGCTGAATTCGTTTACGGGGGTGGCTGCAGCCTGCGGAGGATTTATTTACAACAATCAGGTTATGCTCACCGGAGGCATTCTGGTAGGCTCTGCCGGTACCATTCTGACCATTCTGATGTGCCGCGCCATGAACCGGTCGCTGCTCAACGTGCTGGTTGGTCACTTTGGCAGCAGCAGCCCGTCAGCTGGCGCTGCGGGCGAGCACGGAGCCGTCAAGGAAATTTCAGTTTCCGATGCCGCCGTGCTGCTCAGTTACTCCCGAAAGGTTATGGTGGTACCCGGTTACGGACTGGCAGTAGCGCAGGCACAGCATACCATTCACGAACTGGAAAAATTGCTGGAGGAAAAAGGGGTAGAAGTCAGCTACGCCATTCACCCTGTGGCAGGCCGGATGCCCGGCCACATGAACGTTTTGCTGGCAGAAGCCGATGTTCCTTACAACAAGCTGTTGGAAATGGAACAGGCCAATAACGAGTTCGGAACGGCTGATGCCGTCATTGTCGTGGGTGCCAACGATGTAGTAAACCCGGCAGCCAAAACCGACGCCTCCTCTCCCATTTACGGCATGCCCATTCTGGACGTCAGCCTGGCCAAGAACGTCATCGTCATGAAGCGCAGCATGAGTGCAGGTTATGCCGGCATAGAAAATGCCTTGTTCTACGACCCCAAAACGCGCATGCTGTTCGGCGACGCCAAGAGCACCCTCCAGAAGCTCATCGCCGAAGTGGCGGCCAACTGAGCTGTCTACATTGTCGTTGTTTACCGCCCTTTTATTGCCGATGTATTTATGAAAAAGAATTGCTTAATTTTCGGCAACTGCCAACAGCATAGGCTGCTAAGTCGTGGTGAGGGGAAAATCTATAGCAGCGATTTTCCTGTTTTCGGGTATGGCCCTGGGCTTGCATGCCCAATCGTACAACATGGCCAATTCATCGGTAACCACCTGTGGCGGAACGTTTTACGACAGCGGAGGCAGCGGCGCCAACTACAGCGACAATGCCAACCTGACCATGACGTTCACCAGCAGCAACGGAGAGTGCCTCACCTTTACGTTCACTTCCTTTCATACCCAGGCCGGTAATGACATTCTGACCATTTACGATGGTCCAAATACCAGTGCTCCCGTTATCGGAAATTTTTCGGGAACCAAATCACCAGGCACCATCGTTTCCAGCACTTCTTCGCTAACCTTCAAATTTGTTTCCAACGGTTCCAATAACAAATCGGGTTGGGCGGCAACCATTACCTGTGCGCCATGTGGCACTATTTACCTGCTCAATACCCCTGCTACGCACAATACATGCGACGGGCTGTTTTATGATGCGGGCGGCTCTTCAGCCAACTACGGCCCGAACCTGAATGTCACCCAAACCTTTTGCTCTTCTTTAGGCAACTGTGCGCAGTTTGTTTTCTACAATTTAGATATCGGATCGGGCGATACGTTATGGGTTTACGACGGCCCCAACACAGCCTCTCCCCTGTTTACGCTTTACACCAACACCACCAGCACGCCACCGGTATTTTTATCCAGCACCGGATGCATCACCTTTGCCTTTAAGTCCAATGCCTTTGGCGCCAATGCAGGCTGGTCAGCAGCCATTGGTTGCGCGCCCTGCCCTTCCCCACCCGGAGCCACAGCTAATTACCTGCATCCAACGATTGGGTTGGCCAACTCCTACATCGGAGGCACCATGATCTCCACCTGTTCGGGAACCTATACCGACAACGGCGGGATGAGCGGCAATTACGCCAACAACGTCAATTCCATTTACCAGACTTACTGTCCGGCACAGATTAACCACTGTCTGCGCGTTCAGTTTCACCATGTAGATCTGAAAAGCGGCGACAAGCTGGAAGTCCGAAACGGCCCGGCCATGCAAAGTCTGCCGTTTGGCGGCGGCTCCAACCTGGTTAACGGAAGCTGCACCAATTACCAGGCCTGTGTGGCCCGAGGCTGGGGCCCCTACCTGTCCAATGACCAGAGCGGCTGCATTACGTTTATTTTTTCCTCCAACTTCACCACTAATGGCCCGGGATGGGTGGCCACCTTTGACTGTGTGCCTTGTGCCTCAGGGCCCAACGGAATCGATAATAACGACTGTATCCGGGCTACGCCGCTGTGCACCAGCACCACGTTTTCCGATGCCAGCACAGGCCCCGGTGTGGTCAGCGATGTCAATGATCCCTGCCTGATTGCCGAAACCTTTACCAACTGGTATGCTTTTACCGTTACCAACGGAGGAACCCTGGGTTTTGTTATTGATCCCCTGTCCACAGGTCCGGGTGCGCCCGATGACTACGACTGGGCACTTTACGGGCCTAATGTAAGCTGTTCCAATCTGGGCAATCCCATCCGGTGCTCCACGGCCACCACGCAGGGGCAAAACAACAACAACGGCAATGCCGGCAACACGGGCATCAGCACCACTTACAATCAAACGTACGCAGGCTACTGCAGCATATCCAACAACGACACCTGGGAAGATGCCTGCGGCAACTGCTGGGTAAATGATTTGCCTGTTTCGACGGGCCAGACCTATTACCTGTGTATCAGCAAATGGTCATCAGGAGGAAGCGGCTTTAACCTGAACTGGATATTGACCAACGGCGCTTCCATTGACTGCCCGGTGCTGCCGGTGGAAGTCAGCACGTTTACCTGCGAAACGCTTCCCGCGCAGATGCTGCTGCGTTGGACATCAGAAAGCGAATTCAATAACGACCATTGGATTATAGAACGTTCAGCCGACGGTGAACACTTCGAACGCATTGGCACGATAAAAGGAAAATCGTTTTCCACATTGCCCACGCATTATGTTTTCTCCGATCCCCGTCCGGCAGTGGGCATCAACTATTATCGCCTGAGCCAGACCGACAGCGACGGAACCGAACAACTGGTGCACACCACCTCCTGCGTTTATCAACTGCCTGATGAGCCGGTGCGGCTCTACGCCTATGACTTAACCGGCCGCTTGCTGCTCTCTCGTCATCTGTCGCTTCAAGACGTGCATTCATGGCTCAAAAGCAGTCCCCTTCCGACTGGTGTTTACCTGATGGTGTTGCACTATTCAAACGGACGGATTGAAGCTTTTCGCTATGCGCAACAAACGCATGAGCGCTGACTTACACAGGCATCAACTAACGTTTATCGCCTGCGGGCGCTGTTGGGTCAGGCTGCGGTTGACATGAATGGCTGCATTGAATTCAAAGCCGATCAGCAGACTCAGCGAGTTGTAATAAATCCAAAGTTGGGTAAACAAAACCGTACCGATGGAACCATACACCTGATTGTATTGCACAAAACGGGTGATGATGGTAGAAAACGCCAACGTTACCAGCAACAGCAACAAGGTGCCGACGGCAGTGCCCGGACTAAAAAAATGCATCGGTCGGTTAGTGGCCGGACCGAAGTAATAAATCAGCCCGACGGAAACATAAAATGCCGTAATGACGAGGGTTACACGCAAAACACTTAGCCAGAAATACACGTTCAGTCCCTCCATGGCCATCTGACTCACCAGCCACTTCACCAGCCATTCGCCGCCAATAATCAGCGTTATGGTGAGGAGCAGAAGA
>JANWXQ010000030.1 GCA_025057275.1 Chitinophagales bacterium | reverse complement strand
CAACCGAACAGGTCGTCTTGTTCAATGGAAACGGTGGGATAGACGCGTATCCAGAGGGAAGTCCTGGAAGTGGCGGGCAGGGTCTGATCGGTGGCTTCTAACGTGATCAGGAGGTTGTCTGCTGGGGTGAGGGTCAGCGAGGGTGCTTCGGTATTGATGCTTCCGTCGGCAGTAAACCAGCGGTAGCGATCGGCAGCACCATCGGCCACCAGTGTGATGGTTTGTCCCTGACAGACGGATAGAATGGGCGGATACAGGTCGGAACGCAGGCTGCCACCAAAGGGCCGGATGGTTACCTGAGGATGAACTGTGGTTTGAATCAGTGCCTGTCGGGCACAACCGGTGCTGCCGGCGCCTATAACAAAATAGCGTCGGCTTTGGCGGGGTGTGAGGGTAACGCTGTTGCCGAGAATGGCGTTCAGGCCGTAGGTGGGATTCCAGTTATAGGTCAATGCCCCTGAAGCGACTGCAGTGAACGAGGAGGTTTTGGATACTGCGTTGTCGAAAAAGGTCGGGGTAACGGTTACGCTGGGGAGGGCGACGGTAGAAACCGAAAGCGTGCTGGTCTGTCCCAGCAGGGTTCCTTCCGGATCATAAACGCTAAGCATTCCATTGCTCAGAGCTGTGGCAGGGCTGGCCGATATGTTGTTTTGCTGCCGGGCATTGGTTTCAGCAAACGACCAGGTATAGCGGGCGCCGCCACTGGCATAAAAGTTTACGGCTGTACTGGCTTGAGAAGGCACGGTGCCCAGCGGATCGGCGGCGCAAACGGAGGTTCCGCTTTGACGCAACCAGACTCCGGACGAGTTAATTACGTACAAGCGGGTGATGCTGTAAGGAGGCAGCAGAATTTCCGTGGTGCCAGCGGGCAAGCGCACGTGCAGGGAATCATAGTTTACCGGCGTAATCTGACCGGTCTGGTAGTTGTATTCCACGGCATTGTACACTCCAGGTGTCGGCTGGTCGCGGTACACATAACCGGTAAAGAAATATAATGGATTTGTGCAATATATCTGTTCCATGGCTGAATAAGGTGCCAACGTGGCCACATTTACCCACTGGCTCTGCGGACTGAGATTGAGCAAAACGGATTGTTTATCGCCCAGGCTTTTGTCAAAAGTCCAGCCGTAAAGGGCCGGATAAGAAGAGCCGGCAAGTAAAGGGCTGTTTTCAAAGCGCAGCAAGGTGGCTTTGGTGCTGTAGCGCATGGCGTCGGTGAGTTGCTTGATGGCCATACCGCCGGCCGTAAGCCCCCATGGCTGAGTGAGCAACGTGGAGTCAATGGTTTGCCAATCGTCGGGAATGAAAAATCCATACTGGTCAATAAACAGCAGGCCGCGGCCGGCATCGTTGGCCATGGTCTGGCAGGTTACACGTTTGACGCGATCCATCTCCAGGAGCCGAAGGGTGAACAAAGCCAGAAACAGGCCGTGGCTCCAGGAGCCGTGGATCTTAAAAGAGGGATCGGTGAGGTTGTATTCGGTAATCCAGGCTTCCAGATGAGGATAATTGGCCAGGGCCGCCAATTCGTTTTCGGCAAACGTTTTGGTAACGTCATAGGCGCGGCGCATCAAAGCAGGAACATCGCTGATGCTGACGTTGGGAGCCTGTGATGCGGGCAGTCCGGTGCTGGGGTACAGGTGAAACGTAAGGGCATCGCCGGGCTGCAGGTTGCTGAGCAGGGGCAGCAGTTCGGCATTCCAAGTAAAGCGTCGACAGCCGTTTTCGTTGTTCAGGTTGGTTTCGTAGTTAAAAGCGCTGCCCACGATGCCGAAGCGCAGGTGCTGTAGCGACGGAGAGCTTCGCACCAGGGAAATGAACTGGTTAACGGCGGCAGCATAATCGGCAGCGTGCAGAAAACCGCAAGTCTGGCCGCGCAGGTAAAATTCATTGCCCAGTTCCACAAACTGCAAAGGCACGTTCAGGTCAACGGCATGCTGCAAAATGTCGCGCTGAAATTCCGGCCGGGTAAACAGGTTGACCACGTACATGCCTTTGGCGTCGTTACCCGTGAGGATGTGCTTGAACTCCAGCCAGCGGTTGGCAGGCAGATTGGCGGCTTCTTTGTCAAACGTGAAGGTGGTACGCACACAATTCATGCCGGCACCGAAGCTTAAAGCCGTGTTATCGCTTTTTTCATCGGCATGGAAAAACCAGCCATCGTTGCCGTTCCACACCTTGGCATCGCCGCCGGGGGGATAGCGGAACAATCGCAGATTGAGCAGCGGCAAAGTGCGGCGCAGGGCCAGATCGCTCCAATGCGAACGGTAAATGCCGGAAACCCGCTCTATGTTGGAAGAATTGACGCCAAACCAATCGGCTGCATCGCTGCGGCTGAAGGAAGAAAGGCGGGCTTCCGCCACAGGAGCGGCAAAAGATCCGGCCTGAATACGGATGCGGACCAGCGACCATAAGGTGGCCTGATGGACCGTGCCACCCGTTATGCTTTTTTCTACCAGAAAAATGGCGGGCAATTGCGCCGTTCCGCTGATGCGCATGCCTTTGGCGACGCGGATCAGAACGTTGTTGCGGTTTACTCCGTTGAGCACAATGGCCGCGCCGTTGCCCACCACCAGCGAATCCTTCAGGTTAAACAGGAACACCGACTGTTCATCGCCTTGCAGGGTCAACGTTCCGTTGAGGGTGGCTTTGCCATTGATCTGATAGACACCTGACTGGAGCGACTGGCCGTCCAGCGTGTTGCCCAGGGTCGTTGCATTAAGGTTTTTTATATACTGAATAGCGCCGTCGACGGCAGCTATGGCCAGACTGTCCAGCGGACTTTTGATCACGATGGTGTCGGATGAGGTGATGGTGGCGGAAATAAACTTCCGGGAACCCGCTTTTGCGGCAACCTGAACCGGTGAGGCAGCCACCAGGCTGTCACCGGCCAAAAGGGCAAACAGACCGGCCGCGCCCAGGGAGGGCAGTGCAAGCCGGACGGTTACCTGATCGTTTCCGATGCAGCCGTTAGCGTCGGTTACTGTCAGCGAGTAGGTGATGTTTGCCAGTGGCGTTGCTGTAGGTTTTTCCGCGTTGGTCTGGTTCAGATAAAGGGCAGGCTGCCACAGAAAGGTGTACGGGGGTGTGCCGCCGGTAGTCGTTCCGCCCAACACGGTGGGCGAGTTGGGCGAAACCAGGCGGTCGTGTCCGGCAATAGCCTGGGGGCGACTGCGCGCCGTGATTTTTACCGAATCGGTGACCCGAACATCATCGGCATCGGTTACGGTAATGGTATAGGTGATGTTGTGATGAACCGTAACGATGGGGTTATGGAAATACACTGAGTCCATGTATAAAGGCGGTGACCATTCCACGGTGTAGGGAGGCCGACCACCGGCAATGGTGGGCGAACCGCCAAGCTGAACGCGCGTGCCTGTGCATGCAATAAGGTCGGCGCCGGCATCAAC
>JANWXQ010000003.1 GCA_025057275.1 Chitinophagales bacterium | reverse complement strand
TAAATAGAAAGCACCATCAGCAGCCTGTTCGAGGCAGGTAACGGTTAAGGTGCCCAGGCCGGCATCAACGCGGATCCAGCTTTCCCCGTAATTGGTGCTCTTCCATAAGCCACCTGAAACGCCGCCGGCAAAGACTACACCCGGATTGTTTCGGTCGTAAACGACAGCACGGGTTCGGCCACCGATATTGTCGGGACCCATTTCTTCCCACCAAATGTCAACGGTTCGTGTTGAGCTGAGCTGATTGGCCTGCTCCAGCGCGGCATAATAATCAGCCGGATCGAACTGACCGGTTTGGCCGTTGAGGCGGACCTTGGTCCACCATTCTATGGCGCCTTGGATTTCCTTTTGTTTGTCATCTGCCTCCGGCTTCGAATAGCTTTCAGAAACAGGGATCTTCCACGAAACGAGTACAAAGAAAACGGCCATCAGTGCCAGAGAGGCAACGACAACTTTTTTCATGATTGCGAAAGGGATTTTTTCTAACGGTAAAGTTAAGCAATTCAGCAGCAAGGTTCTGTTTCAGCACTGAGCAGGATATGAAAAACAGGCTAGCTCAGTGCACGTGCCGTTCGGCATGATAGGAAGAGCGCACCAGCGGGCCGCTTTCCACATACAAAAATCCGCGCCTGAGGCCTTCCTCCTCATAATCCTTAAACACATCGGGGTGAATCCACTCTATGATGTCGAGATGATTGCGTGTAGGCTGCAGGTATTGGCCAATGGTGAGCACATCGCAACCTACGCTGCGCAAGTCGTCCATTACGGCAAGCACTTCGTTACGGGTTTCGCCCAGTCCGACCATGATGCCGCTTTTGGTGCGCATGCCGCCTTGTTTGAGATGATGCAAAACGGAAAGGCTGCGCTCGTATTTGGCCTGGGGACGCACGCGACGATACAAGCGCGGAACTGTTTCCATGTTATGCGAAACCACTTCGGGAGCCACTTCAATAATGCGATCCACGCTGCTGAGCATGCCCTTAAAATCGGGGATCAAGGTTTCCAACGTAACTCCCGGGGCAATGCGACGCACTGCCAAAACGGTGGCTGCCCAAACCGATGCGCCGCCATCCCTGAGTTCATCCCGGTTTACCGAGGTGATCACAGCATGTTTGACCCCCATGCGTTTTATGGCTTCAGCCACACGCTCGGGTTCAGCAAGGTCTAATTCGGTAGGCAGGCCCGTTTGAACGGCACAGAAGCCGCAACTGCGCGTGCAGATATTGCCCAAAATCATGAACGTAGCCGTACCCGCACCCCAGCATTCGCCCATGTTGGGGCAATTACCGCTTTCGCAGATGGTATGCAGCTTGTACTGGTCCACCAGCGCCCGAACCTTACGGTAGTTTTCGCCGGTAGGCAGCTTTACCCGGAGCCAGGGAGGTTTACGTTGGCGAAGCGGGGTTTCGGTAACCGGTTCCACAGCAAACGATGTTCAACCTGTGCAGGCAAAGGTAAACGGAGCCGAACTGCCCCAACAAGTGCTTACCACCTTTTGCCCAACTGAAGAGAAATGTAAAGATTGGGGAA
>JANWXQ010000002.1 GCA_025057275.1 Chitinophagales bacterium | reverse complement strand
GACCAAACGCCGGTTCTGTCGCACCAGGTGCTGGCCCGCAAGGTATTGCCCCACCTGCAACCGGGAGTGCCGGCATTTCTGATTGTCATTGATAACCTGCGCTTTGATCAATGGAAAGTCATTGAGCCCGAACTGACTCCCAACTTCCGTGTGGTGGAGGAAGATTATTTCTACAGCATTCTGCCCACCTCTACCCATTACAGCCGCAATGCACTTTTTGCCGGACTGATGCCTCTGGATATTGAGCGGCGATTTCCCAAACTGTGGCGAAACGATGAAGATGAAGGGGGCAAGAACCTCTTTGAGCAGGAATTTCTGACCGACCAGCTGGTGCGGTGCAGGAGCAACCTCCGCATGAGTTATACCAAGATCACCAACTTTCAGGATGGCCGGAACCTGGTGGACAACATGCACAATTTGTTGCACAACGATCTGAACGTCATCGTCTACAACTTCGTTGACATGCTCTCTCATGCCCGCACCGAAATGGATGTGCTGAAGGAACTGGCCAGCGACGAAACGGCATACCGCAGCATCACCCGAAGCTGGTTTCAGCACTCTCCGTTGCTGGAGGCGCTGGTTCGTATAGCCGACCGGAAGCTGATGCTGTTTGTTACCACGGATCACGGAACCATACGCGTTCAGGAGCCGGTGAAGGTGGTCGGCGACCGCGAAACCACCACCAACCTGCGGTACAAGCACGGCCGCAACCTCAGGTACAATGCCCGCGATGTGCTGGAAACCCGCAATCCCCACGAACTGATGCTGCCCCGTCCTCACGTCAGCAGTACCTTCATTTTTGCCAAGGAGGACAAATACTTCGTTTATCCCAACAACTACAACTATCATGCAGCGCTGTACCGCAACACGTTTCAGCACGGCGGCATTTCATTGGAGGAGATGATTGTGCCGGTCGTGCGCCTGGAAACGGCCTGATCGGTGGACAACTGGTTGGCCGGGCGGCATCAGGACAAATCAACGCCGGCCTGTGCAGTTCTTCCCACACCTTAACCTGCGGCCGACTGCCTGCCCTATATTTTTAGCATGGCAACCGGGTATTCATGAAAGACAACAGAAAAATTTTTGTACTGGATACGTCCGTCATTCTTTACGATTATCAGGCTATAAAAAATTTTCAGGAACACGATGTGGTTATCCCGATTACCGTACTGGAAGAGCTGGACCAGTTCAAGAAAGGCAACGATGAGAAAAATTTTGCTGCCCGTGAATTCATCCGCTTTGTGGACAAAGCCAGCGGCAACCAGTCGCTGCAAAACTGGACGCACATAAACGGACGTAGCCATGGCTGCTTCCGCATCGTCATGGGAACCCCCAACGGCGTGGATGCCGACCAGGTGTTTGGTGAGGTCAAGCCCGACCATCGTATCCTGAATTCCGCTTTGCAACTGCAGAAGGAAAACCCCAACCGGCGCGTGGTGCTGGTGAGCAAAGACATCAACCTGCGCATCAAAGCCAAGGCACTTAATCTGATTGCCGAGGATTACGAAACCGGCAAGACGCGCAGTCCTGAGGAGTTGTACACAGGGGTTTCCGTTTGGAAGCAGGTGCCGCCTGCCGTACTAAATGAGTTGTATCAGAACGGCTCCTGCCGCATCAGCCTGTTGGGCAAAAAGTTCAAGCCGCAGCCCAATCATTTTTATGTGTGCGAGCAGGGTGGCAAGTCGCTTATTGCATGCTACAATGCAGCAACCGGGCGGCTGGAATTGGTAAAGAAGCGCAGTGCTTTCCGCATCATGCCGCGCAATGTGGAGCAGATTTGCGCCATGGAGGCCATTCTGAATCCAAACATCAATCTGGTTACCCTGCAGGGCGTGGCCGGTACGGGCAAAACCCTGCTGTCGCTGGCCGGAGCCCTGGAGCAACGGCGCAACTATCATCAGATCTATCTGGCCCGGCCTGTGGTACCGTTGTCTAACAAAGACATCGGTTACCTGCCCGGCGACATCAAAAGCAAGCTCAATCCGTACATGGAGCCCTTATGGGATAATTTGAAATACATCCGCAATCAGTATTCCGATAAAGAAAAAGAACATCGCCTGATCGGAGAGATGGTGGAAAACGAAAAGCTCGTCGTTTGTCCGCTGGCCTATATCCGCGGCCGCAGCTTTTCCAATGTGTTTTTTATTGTGGATGAAGCCCAGAACCTGACGCCGCATGAAGTAAAGACCATCATTTCAAGGGGTGGAGAAAATACCAAGATGGTTTTTACCGGCGACATTCATCAGATCGACACGCCGTATCTGGATGCCCGGAGCAACGGGCTGAGTTACCTCATCGAGCGGGCACATGGCAACCACCTTTACGCCCATGTAACGCTTCAGAAAGGGGAACGGAGCGAACTGGCCAATCTGGCCAATGAGTTACTCTGAGTCAGTCGCTGTTTTTCGTAAGCGACCGTACCGCTGTGGCCAGTTGTTCGTACAGCGCCGGGCTTACCGGCGTCAACGGTAAGCGCAGCACATTAGAGCAAAGCCCCAGGGCATGCAGGGCGGCCTTGATGCCGGCAGGGTTGCCCTCGGCAAATAACAGTTCCATAAAATCCAACAGGCGCAGGTGCAATGCTGCTGCCTCGCGGAAGCGGCCCTGCAGCGCTTCGCTGACCATTTGGCTGAATAAGTGGGGCACAGCCTGTGCGGCAACGGAAATCACTCCCTCGGCGCCAAAGCTGATCATCGGTAAAGTGAGCACATCGTCGCCGGAAAGCACCAGAAAGCCCTGCGGTCGTTGCTGAACGATCTGCATGATTTGCACCAGATTGCCGGAAGCCTCTTTAATCCCTATGATGCGTGACGTGGCCCTTGCCAGACGCAAGGTGGTGGCTGCCGTCAGGTTGGAAGACGTGCGGCCGGGAACATTGTACAAGATGACCGGCAGGGGAGAAGCTTCAGCAACGGCGATGAAATGCCGGAACAACCCTTCCTGCGAAGGTTTATTGTAATAAGGACTGACAGACAAAACAGCCTGATAGCCGCTCAGGTCGGTCTGCTGCAGTTGACGAATCACTTGCTCGGTATGGTTGCCTCCGATTCCGGCCACCAGTGGCGCCCTGGTTCCGACATGTTTCGCTACCCGCCGCAGCAAAAACGACTTTTCTTCGGGCGAAAGGGTAGGGGTTTCGGCAGTGGTGCCCAGCACCACCAGAAAATCCGCTCCGTGATTCAGGCAGTGATCGCAAAGGCGCAACAAGGCTGTTTCATCCACTGCACCGGAATCCGTGAAGGGGGTTATCAGCGCAACTCCGGTGCCGCAGAAGGGTTGACGGTTCATAACGGCTGCAGGATTCAGAGCATTTCCAGATAGTGCCGATACTGCTGAAGCAAGACAGTCAGGTTGGGATCTTCCTTCATATCCACCATGAAGTCGTAGGCATAGGTTTTGTTTTTACCATAGGCTCCGATGCGAAATCGTGCCTGCGATAAAGCGCTGACGTATTCCAGCGGCAGATTTTCGGGCAGGTAGGCATTGATCAATATATCAAAAGGGCGTTCCATGAATTCTTTGACCAATATGCCGGTAGGCGCCAGATACCAGTTCAGGTTTTTTCGGTTGAAATAGGCAAAATTGAAATTGATGGCCTGCTTGGATTGGTTGTAGAAGCCCAGTAGCGTTGTTTTTTTCTGCTCTTTGCGAAGGTGGTCAGCAAACTGACTGACGGCGGCCACCCGTTCGGGATCGGAGGCGTCAAACAGGATGCCGATGTCCTGCGCATCGGCAAGGCGCACGGTACATCGCTCCACATGCCGTTGGCGCAACTGCCGGTGCAGAAAATGAAAGTGTATCCACCGCTGAATGCTCCGCCACATAACTTATGCCGCTTCAAAGAATCCCATAGATGAAAATTTTTTGATGCGCGCAGCAATGCGTTCCTCGGGACTCATGGGGGTAAGTTCAGCCAGATGGCGGAGAATTTCCTCCTTCACGCGGGCGGCCATGGCCTCCGGATCGTTGTGCGCCCCGCCCAACGGTTCTTCCACAATACCGTCAATAAAGCCGAAGGAACTCATGTGCGCTGCGGTGAGCTTCAGTTGCTCGGCGGCTTCTTCCTTTTTATCCCATGAATGCCATAGAATGGAAGAACACGATTCGGGTGATATGACTGAATACCAGGTGTTTTCCAGCATGAGCACGCGGTCGCCGATGCCTATGCCCAAAGCGCCACCGCTGGCACCTTCGCCGATGATGATGCAGATGATGGGCACCCTAAGCCGGATCATTTCAAACAGGTTGCGGGCAATGGCTTCGGCCTGTCCCCGTTCTTCCGCTTCCAGACCCGGAAAAGCACCGGGCGTATCTATCAGGGTGATCACGGGAAAGCCGAACCGTTCGGCAAGTTTGAACAGCCGCAGGGCTTTGCGGTAGCCTTCCGGATTGGCCATGCCGAAGTTGCGGTATTGCCGCTCTTTGGTAGTGGTGCCTTTCTGCTGGCCGACCAGAACGACCGTGCGGCCTTCCACATCACCAATGCCGCCCACCATGGCCCGGTCATCGCCGCTGCACCGGTCGCCATGCAGTTCAATAAAACGATTGCATATTTTTTGAATATAAAAAAGGGTGTAAGGCCGTTGGGGATGCCGTGACAACTGAACGCGCTGCCAGCCGGACAGGTTGCGGTAAATCTCCTGCCGCTTCTGTGCCAGCTTGGCTTCCAGTTCCTTCAGGGCTTCGTTGACATCGACCTTTCCTTTCTGACCGACCTCCCTGAGCTTTTCTATTTGCTCGGTAAGTTCTTCCAGTGGCTTTTCAAAATCCAGGAATTCCATGCGTGGGTCGAAGGGCCAACAAAGCTAACATTTCAGGAAAAGTTATTGAAACCGGATGCGGTTCAGGGCCTGCCAATCCGACGGAGGTTGCAGCACCATCTGGGCCGTATGCCGGGACTTCTGTTCCACAAACACGGTAACATCTTTCAGCAGTTGTTCCAGCAACGGCTCAGTGTAGTGCCGCACCGTGAGCAGATGCAGGTGGCGGTTTTCCCGAACTGCAAACGACTGACGAAGGGCCTGCAGAAGCGCCTCCAGCCGCGGACTTTCATCGGTGCACAGCGACAAGCTCATGGCCGACTGCTGCATCAGGTTGGTGCGCATGCGGTGTTGCGATAGCAGAGAAAAAATCTGACTCATGGCCGCTTCGGTAATGAACGAAAAGTCGCGTGGATAAACGGACAGCAGAACCTGGTTTTTCTTCAGCACCACGACAGGCGGCAGGGCGTGCACGGCCGTTTCGCTGATCAGTGTGCCGGCATGAGCCGGGTCAGTGAAACTGCGAACCCGTAAGGGAATGTTTTTGTTCTGCAGCGGCTTAATCGTTTTCGGGTGGATAACAGAAGCTCCGTAATAACTCATCTCCAGCGCTTCGTGAAAGCTGAGCCGCTCAATGGGAATGGCTTGCGGCACCAGCTTGGGGTCGGCATTCATCACACCGGGAACATCCTTCCAGATGGTAACGCCTGCTGCATCCAGCGCATGAGCCAGGATGGCCGCGCTGTAGTCGGATCCTTCCCGGCCCAGTGTGGTGGTGCAGTTGTCGGCGGTAGCCGCTATGAAGCCTTGGGTAACGATCCAGGGGGGCAAACTGATATTTGAAAAATAGTTGCGAATACGCTCAATGGTTTGCGGCCACAGCACATTGGCTTCGCGAAAAGTATGGTCGGTAACAATCAGGTCACGAACGTCCTTCCACAGGGCCGGCAGATGGTTGATTTCCAGGAAGCGGGCAAGCATTTGGCTGGAAGCCAGTTCACCCACCGCAACCAACTGGTCGTAAACGTAATCGTATGACTCCTTTCGACTTTCTTCCAAAAGCCACTCTGCTTCGGCAAACGTGTTATGCAAACGGTCGTGAACCGGATCGCTGTCTGCGAACAGGGCTGCAGCAATCTGCTGATGGAGTTTTTTTACTTTCTGCAGTTCCAGAAAAGCAACTTCCGGGTCATGGAAATAAGCGTTGACAACTACCTCCAAAGCATTGGTGGTTTTGCCCAATGCCGAAACGACAAGCACCAGGGGCTGTCCTGCATAGGGCCTAAGCAGTGCTGCGATGTGCCTGAAGGCATCGGCATGGTGCAGAGAGGCACCGCCGAATTTAAACACCTGCAACCGGCTTTCTTGGGACATACCGGGATTTTCCGTTGTCCGCAAAGGTGAAAAAACAGTTCATAGGATGCGAGAACAGCGCCCCTTAAGCACCTTGAGGTAACAAGCATATCCGTCCATGCGTATATTTGCTATGAATTACGGATAGCGTTTCCTCCGGTTATCCTGCTGCATTCACGAAAAACCTCCATGAATGAAAACAACGAAAAAGGTCATAACCCTTGATGAATTTATTTATGAACGGGAACGTGATTTTCCCTTTGCCACCGGTGAGCTAAGCGGCTTGCTGCGCGATATTGGCTTTGCTGCCAAGATCGTTAACCGGGAAGTTAACAAAGCCGGACTGGTGGACATATTGGGCACCATGGGCATCAGCAACACCACCGGCGACGAAGTCAAAAAACTGGACCTGTTTGCCAATGAACAATTCATCACCAGCCTTCAGGTAAGCGGAGAATGCTGCGGGGTGGCCAGCGAAGAAATGGAGTCCTTTTTGCCCATTAACACGGAAGACGCCAAGAACGCCAAGTATGTGGTTACGCTTGATCCTTTGGATGGCTCCTCAAACATTGACGTTAACGTAGGCATTGGCACCATATTCAGCATTTACCGCAGACAGTCGTTTTTTGGCACGTGCACGCTGGAAGATTTTCTTCAAAAAGGATCGCGTCAGGTGGCGGCCGGTTACATTTTGTATGGCTCCAGCACCATGATGGTTTACACTACCGGCAATGGGGTTAATGGTTTTACACTGGATCCTTCCATTGGAGAATTTTGTTTGTCGCATCCGGGAATCAAGATTCCCGAAACCGGAAAAATCTACTCGGTCAACCAGGGAAATTTCCTGAAGTTCGATCAGGCCATCAAGGAATACATCACCTACTGTCAGAGTGAAGACAAGGCTACCGGCCGGCCCTACTCGTTGCGTTACATCGGCTCGCTGGTAGCGGACGTTCACCGCAGCCTGTTGTATGGCGGCATCTTCATGTATCCTGCCTCCAAGGGTTCGCCCCACGGCAAACTGCGATTGCTTTATGAATGTTTCCCCATGGCCTTCATCATTGAACAGGCCGGAGGCAAGGCCAGCGACGGTCAGCGGCGCATTTTAGACCTGCAGCCCACAGAGCTGCACCAGCGTTGTCCGGTGTTTCTGGGTTCATCGCAAATGGTGGACAAGGTGGAAGAGTTCATCGCTCAGGCCCGTCAGGCCAATGCCTCCAGTGCCGCGGCCCAGGGTTCTCCGGTTACTGCCTGAGTCTGAAGAGTTACTTTCGGCCAAAATCGGCCGGATTTTCACCCCATCTTCGGGTATCCCATCGCAGCAACGGATTGCTAAACGAGTTCTGCCTGAGCCAGCTTTCTGCCCGTTGCAGCAGGTGAAAAACCTCCTGGTTTGCTTCGGTGGGCTGTTGTTTCGTGCGAGCCTGCTTTTTGCTTACCCACGACAAGGCGGTCTGGCTGTCGGAATAGACTGGCCAGTTCAAATGATTTTTTTTGCAATAAGCCAATGCATGGACTATGGCAAGAAACTCACCGATGTTGTTGGTAGCTTGCAAGAAAGGCCCTTTCCGAAACAGTTCTTTTCCGGTTTCGGTTAAAACGCCGCGGTATTCCATATCGCCGGTAACTGCATTGCAGGCAGCGTCCACACAAATGCTGGGAACCAGCGGCCCCTTGGTTGTATCGTGGTGAAGATGTTGCCGACGGTATTCCGCCAAAGCCTGCTCCGCTTCCTGTTTGGTCCGGTAACTGCGATAGCGGGCTCCGGAAAAACCACTGGTGGCTTTGCGGCAGGCTTCCCACGAACGCTTGATACCCGTGCTGCGGCCAGTGAAAACAACGTAGTATTTCCCCGTTTGCTTCATATCGTGAACGCAAAGCTGAAGGATTCATCGGGATTATTCACGGAAAGCGTGCATGATGCAGTTCTTCAGGTGAGTTTATCTCCGCCAATGGCACGGCAGTTGCAGATGCAGAATAGGCTCCGTAATATTGGACGATGGTTCGCGCACTGGCTTTTTTGCTTGCTTTTGCCGCCTTCAGTGCCCAAGCCCAGTTTCCCAGCCAGAGCGGCATTCTGTACACCCATGAACTGAGTGGCGGCCTTTACTTACACACGGCCGGTGCCTGGGGCGTGTTTGCCGATATCGGCAACGCGGAAAATGCATTCAGCAAGCGCTTGTGGATTATTGAAATCACCCAGTTGCATCATCCCAAAGAAGTCAAGCAAACCATTGATTTCGGCATGGCGCTGTTCGGGATCAATTCCCCTCGTCCGTTCATTTACGGAAAGCAGAACAGTTTCTATCAGATCAACATCTCGCGGGGCAAGCAATTTCTGCTGGCGGAAAAAGCGCGGCACAGCGGGGTGGAACTGGGCTTGAAGCTGGCCGGTGGCCTGTCTCTCGGCCTGTTGAAGCCGTATTACCTCAACTTGCTTTATCCCACTGACAACAGCGGTCGTTACGAAATCCGAACCGAAAAATACAGCGAGCAGAATGCCGACAAGTTTCTGGACTGGTTTAGCATCTATGGCGGTGCGGGCTTTACGCAGGGTTTGCTGGAAGTAAAACCCATTCCCGGCCTTCATCTGAAAGGGGGACTGAATTTTGATTGGGCGCAAAACGAACAATCCATCAAGGCGCTGGAAGCCGGCATCATCGCCGACATTTACTACAAGCGCATTCCCATGATGCTTAACCAAAGCAATCAGTGGTTTTTCCCCAATCTTTACATTTCTCTTCAGTTGGGCAAAAGGTGGTAAGCACTTGTTGGGGCAGTTCCGCTCCGTTTACCTTTGCCTGCACAGGTTGAACGTCGTTTGCCGTGGAACCGGTTACCGAAACCCCGCTTCGCCAACGTAAGCCTCCCTGGCTCCGGGTGAAGCTGCCTACCGGCGAAAACTACCGTAGGGTGCGGGCGCTGGTGGACCAGTACAAGCTGCATACCATCTGCGAAAGCGGTAATTGCCCCAACATGGGCGAATGCTGGGGTGCGGGTACGGCTACGTTCATGATTCTGGGCAATATCTGCACGCGCAGTTGCGGCTTTTGTGCCGTTCAAACGGGCCTGCCTACCGAATTAGACCTTGCTGAACCCGAGCGTGTGGCTGAAGCCATAAAACGCATGGGGGTCAAACATGCTGTGATCACCTCGGTAAACCGTGATGAGTTGAAGGATGGCGGCGCATCGGTATGGGCTGCAACTGTTTTGGCTGTTCGTCGCCTGGCGCCGGGCGTTACCCTGGAAACCCTGATTCCGGATTTCAAGGGTGTGCTCAGCAGTGTGGATCGCATTATTGAAGTGGCCCCGGAAGTGGTTTCTCACAATATGGAAACGGTGCCCCGCTTGTATCGCCGCGTAAGGCCCCAGGCCAAATACGAACGCAGCCTGGCTGTTTTGCATCACCTGAAAAAAGGCGGTATGCGCACCAAGAGCGGAATTATGGTTGGTTTGGGCGAAACCCGTGATGAAGTGCTCGCCGTAATGGACGACTTGCGCAGCGTAGGTTGCGATGTGCTCACTATTGGCCAATACCTGCAGCCTACACGCAATCATCTCGACATTATAGAATGGATTCACCCCGATGTGTTTAAGGATTATGAGGAGGAAGGCCTCAGACGCGGATTTTTGTATGTGGAAAGCGGCCCGCTGGTGCGCTCTTCCTATCATGCCGAACGGCACGTGCACTGAGCAAGCCTGTTTTTCATATCCTGCTCAGCGCTGAAACAGAACCTTGCTGCTGAATTGCTTAACTTTACCATTAGAAAAAATCCCTTTCGCAATCATGAAAAAAGTTGTCGTTGCCTCTCTGGCATTGATGGCCGTTTTCTTTGTACTCGTTTCGTGGAAGATCCCTGTTTCTGAAAGCTATTTAAAGCCGGAGGCAGATGACAAACAAAAGGAAATCAAAGGCGCCATAGAATGGTGGACCAAGGTCCGCCTCAACGGGCAAACCGGTCAGTTCGATCCGGCTGATTATTATGCCGCGCTGGAGCAGGCCAATCAGCTCAGCTCAACACGAACCGTTGACATCTGGTGGGAAGAAATGGGTCCCGACAATATCGGTGGCCGAACCCGTGCTGTCGTTTACGACCGAAACAATCCAGGTGTAGTCTTTGCCGGCGGCGTTTCAGGTGGCTTATGGAAGAGCACCAATTACGGGGAAAGCTGGATCCGCGTTGATGCCGGCCTGGGCACCTTAACCGTTACCTGCCTCGAACAGGCTGCTGATGGTGCTTTCTATTTA
>JANWXQ010000108.1 GCA_025057275.1 Chitinophagales bacterium | reverse complement strand
GGAATCGCGACCGATGACCACCATGGGTCTTCCTTCGGCAAGCAAACTATCCAAGGTCGCCCTGTCGTACCACGGCAGGCTGCGGCCCAGGTAAAATTCCAGGGCATAATCGTGATAATCCAGATAACTCAGATTCAAGGTATCCCAATTACGTTCTTTCAGCCGCTCTGCAATCGGCAGGCCCGTCTGATAGCGAACCAGCTGAGGGTAAACATTCGTGTTCATCAGAAAATTAACCGCTACAGCTACCAGCGCTGCTGAATAAAAAATCCATTCGGGAACTTTACGCATGCGGAGGGCGATGACGGTGGCTGCTGCCAGAAACAGCAAAACGGGCAACCACAACACCGTCCGCTGCACGGGAAAATACGTCAGGTTGAGTATGCCGGTACCAATCAGCATGCACAACAGCACCAAGGCCTGAAGGGCCAGCATAAGTCGCCACAGCCGGGGGCTTCGTTCCATGCGCACCGAACCGGCTGCGGTAAAAACGGCCGCTAGCGGAAAAACAACAAACACATAATGGGAAAGCTTAAACTGTGAAAACGACAGGGCAATGAAAGGAAGCAGAAAACCTCCCAAACTGATGGCCTCGGGCAGGGCATTACGGGCCAGGCGATGACGCAGCAGTTCGTTGACCTGAGCCATCAGGGCTGCAAGCACCCAAAACGTCCAGGGCAGATAAGCCCAGAGCAGTTCACCCCAGAAGTAGAAGAACCCGGCATCGTTGCGCCAGGGGCTCTCTCCCGTAATGCGGCCAAAGCTTTGGGTCCAGAAGAAAAACCTGACTCCCTCCATGCCAAATTGCCGGTACAACCCGTAGGTCATCGGGGCAAGCAGCACCACTATGACTGCTGCACCCACAAGCCATGGCCAGTGCAGGAACATTTGCCAGCGGCGTTGCAGCAGCCAATGGCTTCCCAATGCAGCAGCGGGCACCACCAGGCCAATGGGGCCTTTGGCCAGCATGGCCAGACCCACAGCAGCGCTGCCTGCAATCAGATAAACCATTTTTTTATGTTCCCCGTACCGGAACAGCAGCCAGACGGCCAGCGTAACCATGCCCGTGAGCAGCGCATCGGTCCGCACGTCGTTGGCAAACAGAAAAAAAGCCTGACAGGTGGCCAGCAGCAGGGCGGCCCGCAGCGCGGTGCGCCGGTCATACAGGTCGGCCGCAAGCCGATAAACAGAAAACACCGCCACGCCAACCGACAACAGAGAAAAAAATTTATAGCTGGCCGTGCTAATACCAAAAAGCCGGAAAGCAACGGTGTTCAGCCAAAACAGCAAAGGCGGCTTATCCAGGTAATTCAGTCCGCGGCAGGTAACCTGCAAATAACTTCCACTGTGCAGCATTTCTGCCGAAATCACCGCATACTGCGCTGCATCCACATTCATAACAGGCACCCAAAGCCCCAGGAGGTAAACCACCGCAATGCCGATGCCCAGCAGCGCCCATACCCATCGGTCCGTCATATGCATTGGCTTTCGTACTCCCCTAAATGCATCAGTATAGCTAAGCCCTCACCGGGAAAACAGACCATAGCGCAGAATGCAGTAAATGGCCCGAAAGCCATCGCGCCAGCCGATCTTTTTCCCTTCCTTGTACGATCTGCCGTAATAGGAAATGCCCACTTCATAGACGCGGATACCGGGAATCCGCGCCATTTTGATAGTAACCTCCGGCTCAAAGCCAAACCGCTTTTCGCGCAAATCCAGCGATTTGAGTACTTCGCTTTTGAACAACTTATAGCAGGTTTCCATATCCGTCATGTTCAGGTTGGTGAACATGTTACAGAACGTCGTCAGTATTTTGTTTCCCACATAGTGCCAGAAAAGCAACAGGCGGTGCGGACTTCCGCCCATGAAGCGCGATCCATACACCACGTCAGCGACTCCGTCCAGAATAGGGCGCAGCAACCGGCTGTATTCGGCAGGGTCGTATTCCAGGTCAGCATCCTGGATGATGATAAAATCACCCGATGCCCGGCCAATACCGGTATGCAGTGCTGCTCCCTTGCCCCGGTTGCTTTCGTGCCGCAACAGCACGATGGGCAAAGAACTGTTTTGTGCATAGGCGGAAGCCGCCGCAAACGTTTGATCGGTGCTGCAATCATCCACAACGATGATTTCCTTACCTAATCCGTCAGGCAACGGGCTTTGTTCGATACGGCGAAGCACCTGGCCAATGGTCGTTTCTTCGTTATACACAGGTACTACAATCGAAAGAACCTGCTGCTTTTCCATGCGCGTTAAAGATAAGTTCAAAAATGCCGGTCGTTGTGCCGGCAAAAGACGCTTCCGGTTTCCTTCATCAACCAAACAACGCTTGGAAGTAAATTTGTTTTATGTTCAAGCATTCAGTTTCCTGCTTTCTGCTTCTGATCGTATGCTGGTCAGAGTCACAGAAAGAGGCTCTCAGTCAGCCCCTGCCTGCCAAACCCGGCTGGCAGGTGTACTGGCACAGCAAGCCCAAAAAATCAGCTGACCATCCCGGATGGTATGCCCAATGGAGGGAAATGAAGCAGGATGCCAACGGCAAGTTGCATCCGTTGCCGCTTTCGGCCATACGCCAGCATCAGCAGCAGGCTACTCCCCGAAATGACTTGTTGTTTAATCTGAAAGAAATCGGACCTTACAACATCGGAGGCCGAACCCGAGCACTGTTGCTGGACCTCGACAACAGCAGTCATCTGTTGTTTGGCGCCGTTACCGGCGGATTGTGGCGCTCCACCGACAAAGGCAAAACATGGCAGGTGGTTAACGACTACCTGGAAAACATCAACATCAGCAGCCTGGCTCAGGATTATTTCCAGCGCGACGTCATTTATGCCGGAACCAGTGAACCTCATGTCGGCTTTATCGGCAACGGCGTTTACATCAGTTACGACCGAGGACAATCTTTTACTCAGCTTCCGGCTACCGACAGTCCGGAGTTCAACTACGTGTACCGCGTAAAAACCTCGCCTACTGACTCGGGCCGACTGTATATTGCCACTGCCTCAGCCGGTTTATGGCGCTCCGATGATTTTGGTCAGACGCTTTACAAAATTTTTGATACAAACCTGGCACTGAACGACGTGGAAATTACCCCCACCGGTGGGGTTTGGATCGGCGTCAACAACCTGGGCGTGTTTTATTCGCCCAGCGGCGACAGCGGCACCTTTGAACCGCGCATGACCGGTCTGCCCCCCACAGTGGAGTTCCGCCGTGTGGAAATGGCCATAGCCCCCAGCGACACCAACGTGATGTATGTGGCCCTGGAAAATCAGAGCTACAACGGATTCCGCGGCATGTTCCGCACCGCTAATTACGGACAATCCTGGACTGAAGTCGGCAACCCCGATGTGGATTTCGGTTATTACATGACGTTTTCCTGGTATTCCGTGGCAATTGCCGTCAAACCCAACGACCCCAACTTCGTCATTTTTGGTGTGGGCGACCTGTGCTTCAGTAAAGACGGCGGCCAGACCTGGAAGGTTTGCCTCAACATCCACGTGGATCATCACGATATCGTTTTTAATCCCGACAATCCCGATGAGTTTTTTCTGGGTGAAGACGGCGGCGTGTACCGCCTGCTGACGCATCAGATGCATTACACCAACTATCCGCTGAACACCGGCTATCGCACCATTCAATATTACACGGGCTGCTTTTTTCCTGAGGGCCTTTCGGCTTACGGCGGAACGCAGGATAATGGCACGCATGCCACCTACAACGGCAGTTCCGATTTTCACATCATCTTCGGCGGCGATGGCGCCCATTGTGCTGTCAACCAACAGTTTCCGAATGTATCCTATGTGTCGTATCAGAACGGCATGATCCACCGCACCGACAATGCCAACTTCCCGGTTCCTTATTTCTACAGCATTCTCAATGAGCTGGATGCCAACAACGATTACGTGATTGATGAAGGTGCCTGGTTCATCAATCCCTATGAAATCAATCTGGTCAACGGCGACTACCTGGCTTTCATTACCCATCAGCGGCTGTGGCATACGCTGGACGGCGGCTTTCAGTGGCTTCCGGCCATGAACAAAGCGCAGGGCGGAACACCTTATGCTATAGGCATGGAACTTACTTTCAGCCCCACCGTTTATGTGGGCGGCAGCAATGGATTGTTGTATCGCATCGATGATGTCTACAATTCCGAACCGGGCAACGAAGTCAACCTGACCGGAAAGGTGCCCCAGTCCATCACCAACGATTTCATCCGTTGCATCGCCGTTCATCCGGCCAACGACGGCACCATTTACCTGGCGTTAAGCAACTATTCCACCGAGCCCCGGATCTGGAAGGTAACGCAGGCCAAAACCACCACCCCGCAGTTTACACCCATCAGCGGCAATTTGCCCGTAGGTCTGGGGGTGAACTACATCAGCATAGATCCGCAGCGACCTGACTCGTTTTTCATTGCGGCTACTGATTTCGGCATCTATGTTTCGGACGACGCCGGTGCTCATTGGTACAAAATCTCCGCCTTTCCTAATGTCATTACCTACGAATGCCGCATCCGCCCATGGGACCGCAGCGTATTCATTTTTACCCATGGCCGCGGCATGTGGACGGCCACACTGGGTGAGTTCGACATCAGCGCTCCCGACCCGCCCGCAATTGTCCATTCCTCGTGGGGGCCTAACCCGGCTACCGATGTCATCCGGCTACGGGGAAACAGTACTGCAACAGATATTCGTTTTTATGATGTTTGCGGAAAACTGCGCTTGCATCAGGCGTCCCTGCAGCCCGGAGAATCACTGAACGTAGCCGCTTTGGCTCCGGGCATGTATTTAGTCCGCTGGCAGGCCGAAGGGCACTCCCGCACCATGCGGCTGCTCAGGCGTTAAGCTGTTACCGGTATCTCTCAGTTGTTGGGATTGATCTTTTTTTCTCTCAGGTGTCTTCTGATCTGCAACCAGGTAAACCGGGCTGAAGCGGGTTTCCATCCCCTCTGCCGGTTGTGGCGGGCAATCCGATAAATATGCGTCCAGTGCTGAAACAGATGGCTGTATGCCCTCCACAAACTCATGGCCGGATCGTAGATGTGGGCCGGCTCGGAATTAACGCCGTTGACTTCCACCACCTGAAAGCGTCCGGCTTCCAGATCCTGAAACGACGCAGCCCGTACATCAAATCGGCCGAAATACCATTCGTGCAGATGTGCACTGAGCCGGTCAAACGTAGCGGCAAGCTGCGGACTGATCCGGTGGGAAATATCCAGAAACATTGTACCCCGGTTGTGGTTGCCGATTTCTTCCAGAATTTTCCGCTCACCGGCAGGCAGCACCTGTTGCAATTCCGACCGATGACGACGCAACATGCGGGGCAAATAATGGAGGCACCGCTCATGCCGGCGCAGCAGTTCTTCCAGGGTGGACTGCCCGTCGCCGGTAACGCTTAAAAACTGCCGCTGCATCAGGCTGGTGATGCGGCCGTTTTGCTCGCCCGGATACCGGATGTACATCACCCCGAATTCCTCCGGACCTTCAGCAAATTGCTGAACCAAAAGCGGCCAGGGTGCCCGCCGCAGATAAGCCTCCAACTGGCTGGTGTTGCTGATTTTCTCCACCTTCCAACCGCGCTCTCCCTGGTCGGGTTTCAGCACCACCGGAAACTGCAAACTGTGCTGCTTCATCAGAGCAAGAATCTGATCAGCCGTCTTCGGCTCATTCAGACAAAGCGTGGCAGGCACCTGCTCCCTGGGCAATTGATGCAACAGCGCCGATTTGGAGTAGGAAACAAATCCCCCCAGCGGCACACCGGGATTCACTGCAGTGAAATAAGCCAGCGATCGCAAGCGAAGGGCATGGGCAAGCACCAGAAAATATACCGGCAGGTAAAAGACCGGATAAGGCCAGAATTCCCACTGCAGCCATTTGCTTCGTGCGGCTTGTTGCAAGGCCATGATAAACGGTGCGACTAGGAAGCGGAAAGCTGATCTCGGGACAGCACGGGGCCGGAAAGGTGCTCAAAAAAATCCGGGCGATGCCATCGATCGGCATAGTACAGCTCAAAACGATCGCGCTGCATGTGCACAACCGTTGTACTTAAGGTATGCACCTGCGGTGCTGCTGCTGCCTGGTCAATCCATTTATCATATAAAAAATCATTATGGACATCAGCCAGATCGGCCACGCTCAGTAAACGGTCTGAGGGCAAACGCTGCAACAGATGGGCTTTTTTGCGGGCTGCCAGGTCCGGCTCATAAAGCGTCACGGACGACCACTGATGCACCTCTGCGCCATTGAGCTGACGCCACTGCTTTTCGGCTCCGGTCCATAGCAGTTCCGCCAGAAAACCTCCGGGCTCAGCAAGCACCAGCGTAAACGGTTCTATGCCGGTCAGATCGTACTCATCATAAAAACGCTTTGCAGGAACAAAAGCGAAGGAGTCCAGCAGCACCAGCCCCCTGCTCATGCGGTAGGGAGGGTTGCTATGGTGTTTTTGGACGGCTCCGTTCAGCAGGCAGGCCACCCGGCCAAAAAAGTCAATGGCAATCCAGGTGCCGTTGCCCTTGGGATCCAAAGGAAAAAGAACGGGTTTGCCCTTTATGTATCGCGTCCTGGGAATCAGCGCAATGCCGCGACTCACGTGCTCATCCCGGTTGGAAGCAAGCTGAAAACCCTGCTGCGCCGGAATGTAGCTTACGGTGCACATGACTTCCTGTTACTGCAAACGGCCGTGCCGAAATGCTTTACTGTAGTTGTACCTGCCGCTCATGGCGTAAGGTAGAAGGCGCCACCCCAAAACCTTCAGGAATCTGTACCTGGGGATATGCAGACAGCAAGCCCATTTTGATGATAGCCATGTGGTGAATAGCATGCTCCACGGCATAGTAAAACTCCCTCAGCGCCGAAGTGCCCATTTCCCAACTGCCCAATGGATCAAGAGGACACAAATTGCCTTTGAGCATCAGGGAACGATCTTCCAGGCGGGCCAGGGCCTGCCGCAAATCTTCCAGATGCCGACGTGCCTTCCACCGCTGTGTTTCCAGTTGTTCGTCGCGGGGTCGGTCATCATAGCTGATGGAACCGGAGCTGCAAGCCTGATGCACACAGGAAAAAAATTCTATGATATGTCGAACATGCTTGCCGATGGTAGCGCCGGAAAAAACCGGTAGTGCAGCCTGATATTGTTCATCGTCTAGTTGGTCCAGCAAATCATTCAACTGATCAAAAACAAAATTTGCTGCATGGGTATCTATTTGCATTGAATCAATGGGTTCATGAAGAAAGGCACAAAGATACAAACAGGCTTTAGGCCTTCAGGCGGCGGCTGTTGGGATTACGGACGGGAGGCAGCAAGGGCTTCATACAGCATTTCCTGCAGTCTGATGCGTACGTTCAACGTCTGTATGTTCCTGTTACGCTCGTCGGGAAACGTGCGGTTGCTCAGAAACACAAACACCACCTGATGCTCCGGATCTGCCCAGGCGGCGGTGCCGGTAAAGCCTGTATGCCCGAAAGTGCGGCCTGAAGCCTGAGAAGCCGCCGGTGAGGGACGATCAGCTTGCAATTCGGGCTTATCAAAGCCCAGCCCCCGCCGCGAGCGGGAGCTTTGCTGACGGGTGAACTGCTGTATCGTTTCGTCCCGGAAATACTGTATGCCTCCGTAACGGCCGTTGCGCATGAGCATAGTCATCACAACACCCACATCGTTAGCCTGGGCAAAAAGTCCGGAATGGCCTGCCACACCACCCATCAGGGCAGCGCCGGGATCGTGAACGCTTCCTTGCAGGCGCTGCTTTCTGAACTGATAGTCAAAAGCGCTGGGCGCAATGCGGCCGGCGCTGAAATACCGGAGCGGCAGATAGCTCATCGTTTGCAAACCCAGCGGCCGGTAGAACTCATGATAAACGTACTGATCCAAAGGTTGCCCGCTGGCACATTCGATGATTCGCTGCAAAAAGTAAAAACCTACATCGCTGTACACGTAACGACCCTGATGCTTTAGCGGCGAACGGGCAATACGGTCCCAGATGCTGTCCACGTAAGAAGCATGCATAAACATTTTAGGCGTCACCATAACCGTAAAAGGGGGGCCTGGTTTGGAGGAAAAGACGGCGCTGTCTGGTTGTTGCTCCTTCATCCACGATTCGTAAAAGGGAATGAAAGGCACCAGGCCGCTTTCGTGAAGCAGCAGGTCGTTAATCCGGATGCGGCCCTTGTCGGTGTTTCGGAATTCCGGCAGATAATCTTCCACCCGATCCTTCAAATCCAGTTTACCCTGCTCGTACAATCGCATCAAGGCCAGGGTAGTGGATAAAATTTTGGTCAGGCTGGCCAGATCGTATAAAGTATTCGGTGTGACGGGCTGCAGGCTGTCGTAAACCAGGTTTCCGTAAGCTTTATTCCAAATCACCTGATCGTCCTTGGCTATCCAAAGCTGACAACCGGGGAAAGCCTGTTTCTTGATGGCCTCATAAATGAATGTGTCCATCCGGAGGAAATACGATTCCGGCAGGCCCAAAGACTCGGGGCCGGAGTAAGCCAGACGTACGGCTGTGGTGGCAAATCCTGAACCGAAAGGAAATTTTTCAGAAGCGGTAACCGGCAACCGTCCTGATAAGGAGATGCCACCAAACCAGGCCTGGGCCGCCTGCCGCTGCCATTCCGGTTGCTTATCCATGGCCAGCAACACATAGGGAAAATCCTCAAGTTCGCGTAATGCATAGGCATTGCCGAAAACCGTCAGCAGAACGGTAGCCTGCCGGTTCAGCGAATCCAGGAAGCGTCTAACCGGCTCGCTGAATCCGAAGTGCGGCTGCCCCATACGCCCCTGAGTGAACAAAGCCACCAGAATGGCATCGTATGGTTCAAGCTCTGCTTCCAGCCGGCTCAGGACTCGGGCCGGAGCATTCCGGCTGATGGTAAAATGTTGCATGGGTGCATACCATCCCGCCATCTGCTGAAAAGCCGTTATGCCGGTATCACTAACGGCCAATGTGGCCATTCGTAGGGTATCCAAGCGTTGCAGCGGAATGGCACGTTGCGGATTCGACAGCAGGATCAGCGCACGCTGCACAAGCTCCCGGTGCAATTGCTGGGCGGTAGCATTATTGAGGTCTGCCAGCAGGCCTTCTACCGGAATGGGATTGAATTCATGGGCCCCACACCAGCGCTTGACCTGCAGGATCCTTCTCACCCGCAAGTTGATGTCTGTTTCATCCAGCACACCGGCATTGATGGCCTCCTGGATTTGTCGTACTGCAGCTTCCACCTGCTCCGAAAACAACAGCAGGTCGTTGCCGGCCAAAAGGGCGCGCAATTCCAGTTCTCCAGGCCCTGCTTCCACGCGCACCCCCTTCATATTCAGGGCATCGGTAATGACCAGTCCATTGAACTGCATTTGCCGGCGCAACAGTCCGTTGACGATCTGAGGAGAAAGTGTTGCCGGCAGCCCCGGCCTGTCGTCCAGAGAAGGAACAGAGATATGGGCCACCATCACCGAACCCACCCCGGCATCGATCAGGGCCTGAAACGGGGGAAGATCTTTTTGCAGCAATTCCTCACGCTGCACCTGCAGTACGGGCAGGGTATAGTGCGAGTCCTTGTCGGTGTTGCCGTGTCCGGGGAAATGCTTGGCACAGGCCAGCACCCCTCCCTGCTGCATGCCGCGCATGTAGGCCAATCCTAACTGCGCCACCAGATCAGGACGCTCACCAAAGGAACGGTCGCCGATTACCGGATTGTTTGGATTGCTGTTTACATCCACCACCGGAGCGAAATTGAGGTGCACTCCCAACCGTCTCAGTTGGCGGGCCACCTCTTGTCCGAATGCAAAGGCCAGCGCGGTGTCAGCCGCTGCGGCCAGGGCCATTTGTCGAGGAAAACTGATCAAGCTGTCCAATCGCATGGCGGCCCCCCATTCGGCATCCATAGCAATGAGCAACGGCACGCGGCTGATCCGCTGCAGGGCATTGGTCAGCTGCACCTGACGCACCGGTCCGCCTTTCATGAAAATGATGCCGCCAATGTGGTATTTGCTGATCAGCTCGCTGATCCGTTCCAGTTCCTGCGCGGGATTGTTGCTGGAACAGGCTACCATAAACAACTGACCGATTTTTTCTTCCAGGGTCAAGGAAGCCAGAACCGAATCCACCCAACGATGGTCTCCTTGCAGAAAAGGGGGCAATACCCGGCCGGATGGCGTATCTGCCCGGGCAGGCAACGTCAACCCAATCCACAACAGGCAAAACGTCAAACGCATAAGCGAAGGCCAAAGTAGTGCGGCACGGCAAAACGGCAGCACAATGAGGTAACGACGATCTGCACCGGATCGCATGTTGTTTTGCACAGGCATGTCGAACCGGAACTAACTTTGCGAAAAGGCATGAGCGTCCGCGATGTACATATTAAGGACTTTAGTTATGTGTTGCCGCCCGAACGCATTGCGCAGTTTCCGCTGGAACAACGTGATGCCTCGCTTCTGCTGATTTACCGCAACGGAACCCTTTCCCATACAATGTTCCGGAATCTGCCCCAGTGGGTTCCTTCCGGAAGTCTGATGGTTTTTAACGATACCCGTGTCATTCAGGCCAGGCTGCTGGGCCGCACGGAAACAGGCGCCTGGATTGAAGTGTTTTTGCTTCAGCCTGTAGCTCCGTTCACCGATCTCCAGCTGGCCATGTTCCAGCACGGCCATTGCGAATGGCGCTGTATGGTAGGCAATGCGCGCCGCTGGCGCCATCGCATCCTTCAGGTGCCTTTTGCCGCAGCAGGTCAGTCCGGCATGCTCACGCTTACCAAAAAAGGCAAGCTGGATTCCGATTTCCTGATCGAATTACGCTGGAGCCCCGAAACGCTCTCCCTGTTCTCCGTTCTGGAAGCCGCAGGTCACGTGCCGCTGCCTCCCTACATCAAACGCAGCGATCGGCCTGAAGACCGCGAGCGTTACCAGACCATCTTTGGCCATCGCGACGGCAGTGTGGCCAGCCCTACAGCCAGCCTGCATTTCACCGAGCAGGTGCTGGACGAGTTGAAGCAGAACGACGTTCAGCGCCTCTTTCTTACCCTGCACATCAGCGCAGGCACTTTTCTGCCAGTGAAAGCCGATCGGCTGGGTGATCATCAGATGCACGATGAGCAGATTTGCGTTCACCGCTATGTGTTGGACCGGTTGTTGCAATGGACCAGAACGAATAAGCCGCAACGACCTCCGCTGATCAGTGTGGGAACCACCGTCATGCGCTCTTTAGAAAGCCTGTACTGGCTGGGCTGCCGCCTGCTGCGCGGCCAGTCGCTGGAGGTAGGCCAGTGGGATCCGTATGATAAGAACTCCGACATGCCCGTAGATCAGGCCTTATCGGCTTTGGTGCAGCACCTGGACCAGGAACAAAATCATCAATTGATTTTTTCCAGCAGGTTGCTTATTGCACCCGGTTACCGGTTTCGGCTGGTTAATGCACTGATCACCAACTTCCACCTGCCGCAAAGCACCTTGTTGCTGCTGGTAGCCGCTTTTGTCGGCGACGACTGGAAACGCATTTACGAATACGCTCTGCAACATGATTTCCGCTTTCTCAGTTACGGCGATTCCAGCCTGTTGTTTGCCCCGCCAGGGCATTAAGCTGATTTTCGGAACCCGCAATGCTTCTACCTCCCTTTGTTGACGGCGTAACTTCGCAGTCAGCAGTTATGGACGTTATTCGTCAGCTTCCTGACCATGTGGCCAATCAGATTGCGGCCGGCGAAGTCATTCTGCGCCCGGCATCGGCCGTCAAGGAATTAATGGAAAATTCGCTGGATGCAGGAGCTGACCGCATTCAGGTCACCTTGCGCGAGGCCGGAAAACAACTGATTGAAGTCAGCGACAACGGCTGCGGCATGAGTGAGAGCGATGCCCGCATGTGTTTCGAACGCCACGCCACTTCCAAAATCACCCGAATTGAAGACCTGCACCGCCTCCTGAGCATGGGGTTTCGCGGAGAGGCGCTGGCCTCCATTGCCGCCGTAGCTCAGGTGGAACTGCGCACGCGGCGCCCTCACGACGAACTGGGCACCCTGCTGGTATTGGAGGGAAGTAAGGTGCTTCGGCAGGAACCGGCCGTCCTGCCAGCAGGAACAACGATTTCAGTAAAAAATCTGTTCTTCAACGTGCCGGCCCGGCGGGCCTTTCTGAAAAGCAACCAGGCCGAACTGCGCCATATCATCGACGTCTTCACCCGCCTGGCCCTGGCCCGCCCCGACGTGCAGATGGAATTGATGCAATATGACGTAACCATCATCAGCGTTCCGAAAGCTTCTTTACGTCAACGCATTGTTCATCTGCTGGGCAACCCGTACAACGAAAAAATTATTCCCATCGAGGAGCAAACCAACGTGGTAAACATCAGCGGTTATATCGGCAAACCCGATTCTGCCCGACGCACCAGGGGCGATCAGTTTCTGTTCGTCAATCGCCGGTTCATCAGAAGCCCTTACCTGCACCGGGCTGTGGTAAGCGCCTACGGCGACCTGCTGCGTCCTGACACCTATCCGCTCTACGTGCTTTTCCTGGAAGTGGATCCGGCCCGCATTGATGTAAACATTCATCCCACCAAGGAAGAGGTTCGGTTTGAAGATGAAAAAATCCTCTATGCCTTCGTGCATGCCGCCGCCCGGCATGCGCTGGCGCGCTTTACGCAAATGCCTACCCTGGATTTCAGTCAGGAAACCGCTATTGACCGGCTGCCGGCCTTTCAGCAGATGCCTGCAGCAGCACCCCCACCCGCCGATCCCTCTGCGGATGGCAGACCTTTGCAGGTGACGCTGAACACTTCCCGGCCGCGCCATTGGGAAAAACTGTTGGAGGTGGCGCGAAGCGAAAGGCCCGTGGCCGTCGTAGTTCCCAGTGAGGCTACTGCCGACACGCAGCCACCGGCAGCACTTGAGGATTTCAGCCTCGCTGAAGTAGTCCCTTACCAGTTGCACGGCCGCTACGTGCTGTCGCCCGTCAAATCCGGATTCGTGCTGATCGACCAGCAGGCTGCCCACGAGCGCATTCTGTTCGAGCGCCTGCTGCATTCGGCCGTAGGCAAGCGGCAGGGATCCCAGCAGCAGTTGTTTCCCGAAACCCTTCACCTGTCTGCCTCCCATGCTGCGTTGCTGGAAGAACTGCTGACCGAATTGCGGGAACTGGGCTTTGAACTGGAGCCATTCGGAACGCACACCTATCTGATCCGGGGCATGCCGGCTGAAATCGGTGTGTCTTCAGGCCGGGAAACGCTGGAGCAACTGCTTCAGGATTATCAGGAAGAAGGTCAGCACCTGAAGTTACGGCTGCGCGAGCAGCTGGCGGCTTCCCTGGCCCGCCGGCTGGCCATTCGCGCAGGCAAAACGCTGACGGTAAAGGAAATGCAGGAACTCATCGACCGGCTGTTTGCCTGCACCACCCCGTACTGGTCACCCTTCGGCAAACGCACGCTGATCCTGTTTGATGAAGAAGAAATCGTTCGCCTGTTTGGCGAGCGCAGGTCATAGTTGCCGCTGCGGAGGGGCATGTATCTTCGCCCGGTGAATCAATACAGCCCGGGTGGATTCAGCCTGCTGCCGCCGGCAGTCAAGAATCTGCTTATTCTCAATGGACTGGCTTATCTGGCTACTGCAGTTTTCTATAACACCTTCCACATTGACCTGATTCGCCGGCTCGGACTGTTTTTCGTTGCTTCCCCCGAGTTTCACGCGTATCAGTTCTTCACCCATATGTTCATGCACGGCAACTTTATGCATATTTTTTCTAATATGTTTGCTCTATGGATGTTTGGCAGCGTTCTGGAAAACACCTGGGGCTCGCTGCGTTTTCTCATTTTCTATTTCACCTGCGGCCTGGGCGGTGCGCTGGCCCATCTGGGCGTTACCGCCTATGAATACAGCCGCATGCTCCAGGCCGTAAGTGAATACCAGCAGCATGCCAGCCTGGAAAGCTTTGCCACGTTGATGGCCCGATACGAAAATCGGATCAATTATCCGGCCGTGCTGCGCTTCATCGAAGAATGGAAACGCATGCCTCATGCCGAATCCTTCCTGGATCAGTCGCGGGAACTGGCGGCCCAGTTGCCGGCCAGCATCAACCGCATTCCGGTGGTAGGCGCCTCCGGAGCCGTCTTTGGCGTGTTGGCCGCCTTTGCCCTGCTGTATCCGAATGTGTACCTCTACTTCTATTTTCTCGTGCCCATTAAAGCCAAATACTTCGTCCTGTTTTATACCTTGTTTGAGTTGTATGCCGGTTTCAGCGGACAGCAGACCGGCGTGGCGCATTTTGCCCATCTGGGCGGAGCAGTGGTCGGCTTTTTGCTGACCCGCTGGTGGAAGCGTTGGGATAGCCGTTATCCCTTTGATTAAACGTGTGCTGACCGGTAAGCGGAAACCACCGGGCTGCGGCTTGGTGTCGAGATCCGAACAGCACGTAGCCACCCGTTTGGCATGTGACGCGAAATTCCGAATTTGGGGAAGCGTAAAACCATGAGCAACGTTCTGTGGCGCGACATACGCAGCACGCTGCGGCGCAACGACGGCATCGTCTATCAGTTGCTGATTGCGCTGATAACGGTTTTTGTTTTGCTCCACCTGGCCCGCCTGCCGGCTTTCCTGATGAATCATTCATTTGATCTGAATATGTTGCTCCGTCATATTGCCTTGCCAGCAGCGCTACCTGAACTGCTGCATCGGCCCTGGACGGTGATCACGTATGCCTTCACACACGTCAACCTGCTTCATCTGCTGTTTAATGCGCTGATGTTGTTCTGGTTTGGCAAGCTCCTGTGCGAGTTTGTTGGCCCTCGGCTCTTGTTGCCGCTGTTTATTGGAGGAGCATTGGCCGGTGCATTGTTTTTCCTTGCCGCTTACAACCTGATGCCTGCGCTGGTTCCCCGACGTGAAAGCACTCAACTGATCGGTGCTTCGGCCGGGGCTATGGCTGTGATGGTGGCTGCAGCAACGTTGGTTCCCGATTACATGATGTTTTTATTGTTATTTGGCGCCGTACGCATCAAATGGATTGCCGTTGCCCTGCTGCTGCTTAGCCTGATTGCTCTTCCCGGCCCCAACAGCGGTGGTCAGTTTGCCCATTTGGGAGGAGCCTTAACGGGATTTTTATACATACGTCTGCTGCAGCGCGGCTGGGATCCTGTTGAACGCCTCCTGAGTCCTTTTCGCAACCTTACCGTCCGCCGGCGTCGCCGGCAAGTGATTCCCATTTCTCAAAGCCGTAATTGGCGCAAGTCCTTTGCCCACCCGCCTGCTTCCGATGTGCAAAGTCGTGAAGATCGGCTGAACCGAATCCTGGACAAGATCTCTGCCTCAGGCTACGACGCACTCTCCAACGACGAAAAAGAATTTCTCCGTCATTACAGCGAGGAAACGGAACGTCCGTAATTCCGCTTCGGATTACTTTCACCAGCGGTGAAACTGGTAAAGGTTCTGGTGGGTGCCGGCGCTGCCCTGCTATCGCCTGTCCTTATCGCCAGCGCATATGCCGGCTTGATAGCACCCGAACAGGCATGGCTGCTGGCTGTTCTGGGCCTGGCCTTTCCCTTACTTTTTGGCGCTACCCTGTTGCTGTTGCCGGCTTTGTTGATCCTGAACCGTACGATGGTATGGCTGCCGCTGTCGGCCCTGCTGATCAGCATGCCCACTCTGTTGCTGCACGTGCGGTTGCATGCCACAACCGATGCCCCCCAACCTGATGACATAAAACTGGTCAGCTACAACGTCCGCAACTTTGACCTGTACAACTGGAGTCAGGAAGGTGTTGTCCTCGAGCAACTCATCCAGCAGATCCGGGAAACCGCACCCGACATTATTTGTTTTCAGGAATTTTTTAATGCGGACACCGGAGTGTTTCGCACCGTCAGCCGATTACGCGACAGTTGCAGTATGCCTTACTATGCCATGGACAAAACGGTGGAACGGGAAAACTACGGTGCCTGGGGTCTGGCTACCTTCAGCCGCTATCCGATCGTTCATCACCAGGCCTTACGCTTTTCAGAACGCACGTTTAATTCCGCATTACTCTGCGGCATTCGCTTAGGTAAAGACACCCTATGGGTGCTGAACGTGCATTTACAAAGCATAGCCCTGGAAGATCCGGATTATGCCTATCTGGAACAAATGGGCCAGCAACTGGATTTTCATCTTCAGCCCACGCGAAGCATTTTTCGAAAACTGCGTTACGGCTTTCATATGCGACCTCGTCAGGCAGAGATATTGCAAAAAGTTATTGATTCCCTTCGGGGGCCTGTGGTGCTGTGCGGCGACTTTAATGATACTCCCGGGTCGTTTGTGTACCGGATGCTTACGCGCAAGTTATCTGATGCTTTCCTGTCAGCCGGACCTGCCGGTTGGGGGACCACCTATGCAGGCATCATCCCCTTGCTACGCATTGATTATGTTTTGGTCAACGAATGGTTACAGGTAGTCCGCTTCCAGGTGGATCGCAGAAAACTCAGCGATCATCATTTGATCAGTTGTCATTTGCGGCTGCGGCAATGACCGGAAAGCCCTGTCTTTAATTTGTACCTTTGGCCGCCGACTTTCTCACGCTGCATGAAGGCTATCATTCCGGTTGCCGGCGCCGGTGCGCGGCTTCGGCCGCATACGTACACACAGCCTAAGGCACTCATTCCCGTCGGCGGCAAACCCATTCTGGCTTATATCATTGACGAACTGATTGAAGCAGGCATCCGCGAATTCGTTTTTGTCGTAGGGCATCTGGGCGAAAAGATCCGTGAGTTCGTGGAAAGGAAATACCCGCAGGTGCATGCTCATTATGCCGAACAGGTCGTTCGGCAAGGTATCGGTCACGCCATATGGCTGGCGCGGCCGTATGTGCTTCCCGATGAGCCGGTCTTTATCGTACTGGGCGACAGTGTCTTTGACCTGAGCATGACCGATTTGGTTCGCTCACCGTCTTCCTTACTGTGCGTGCGCAAAGTGGATGATCCCCGGCAGTTTGGTGTAGTGGAAATGGAAGAAAAAAACGGTCTGATCCGTCAATTGGTGGAAAAGCCCCAGTTTCCGAAATCGAACCTGGCCCTGGTCGGGCTGTACAAAATCATGGAATCCGGCCAACTGTTTGCTGCATTGGATCATCTGGTGCAGAACCGCATAACCACACAGGGAGAAATTCAACTCACCGATGCGCTGATGTACATGATTGAACAGGGCGTGCAGTTCAAGGGCTATAAGGTCAACAACTGGTTTGATTGCGGCAAAAAAGAACAGCTGCTGGAAACCAATGCTATTTTGCTGCGCAAGCACGGTGCGCCCAAACACCCGACGGCTCGGCTGGAAAATACCGTAGTCATTGAACCGGTCAGCCTTGCCGAGCAAGTCACGCTGAGCCGTTGTATTGTGGGTCCCCATGTAGCCATAGGTGAACACACGCAAATCCAAAATTCCATTATCGCAAATTCCATTATTGGCAGCCATACCGATATCGATCGGGTCATGCTGGAAAACAGTGTGGTAGGCAATGACAGCACCTTACGTGGCGTTTATCAACACCTGAATCTGGGTGACGACACCGAAATGGACCTTCGCTGACAGTTCAACTCATAGCTTTCTGACTGATACATTAAAAAAATCATGTTTTCAAATAACCGTATCTGCACCCTGTTTGGCATCCGATATCCGATTGTACAGGCCGGCATGGTCTGGTGCAGCGGCTGGAAACTGGCTGCTGCCGTCAGCAATGCCGGGGGACTGGGACTGATCGGTTCCGGATCCATGTATCCGGAGGTGCTTCGCGAACACATCCAAAAATGCAAGGCTGCAACGGATAAACCGTTTGGCGTCAACGTCCCCCTGCTTTATCCGGACATTGACCAGCACATGAACATCATTGCCGAAGAAGGGGTGTCTATTGTATTCACTTCGGCCGGCAATCCGGCTGCCTGGACCGGCTGGCTTAAGCAGCGGGGCATCACTGTAGTGCATGTGGTTTCCAGCACCCGCTTTGCACGCAAAGCGCAGGAAGCCGGCTGCGATGCCGTCGTGGCCGAAGGTTTTGAAGCCGGAGGACACAATGGTCGGGAAGAAACCACCACGCTGGTACTGGTCCCTCTGGTTGCCGATGCCGTCAGCATTCCGGTGATTGCGGCGGGCGGCATTGCCACCGGACGCGCTATGGCCGCGGCCTTTGCGCTGGGTGCCGAGGGCGTGCAGATAGGAACCCGTTTTGTCGCCAGCGAAGAATCATCGGCTCATCCGGCCTTTAAGCAAAAAGTGATTTCCAGCGGCGAAGGCGACACCCTGTTAATGATGAAAAAGGTGGTGCCCGTCCGCCTGTTGCGCAACCGCTTTTTTGAACAGGTGTTTGAAGCGGAACAACGCGGCGCCTCTGCAGAAGAGCTCAAGGCCCTGCTCGGACGCTCGCGGGCCAAGCGCGGCATGTTTGAAGGTGACCTGGAGGATGGCGAGCTGGAAATTGGCGCGGTCTGTGCCCAACTCAAATCCATTTTGCCTGCAGCCGAAATCCTGAACCAACTGGTGGAAGATTACCAACGCTCGCTGCAACGACTTTGCCGGCACAGTATGCCGTAAAGCGTGGTGCATCGGGGATCAGCAGATCATCCGGCTGAGTTGGCCAAACACACGGCGTGCCTCTGCCTGCCCGTGCAGCACGTCGTAGGTAGCGTCAGCTATGGGCATAGGCACCTGATGCTGCCGGTTGATTGCATGAATACAGGCACTGGCATAATAGCCTTCGGCTACCATGTTCATTTGGAGCAGGGAATTCTGTACCGAATAGCCTCTTCCCAGCATGGTGCCCAGCGTGCGGTTTCTGCTGAAAGCAGAATAAGCGGTAACCAGCAGGTCGCCCAGATAGGCGGCATCCTTGATGTCGCGGGTTATGGGTTGTACCTTCCGTAAAAAACGTTCCATCTCCTCAATACAGTTGGAAAGAAATACGGCAAGAAAATTATCGCCGTAATCCAGCCCCGAATAAATACCTGCTGCTATGGCATAAATGTTTTTCAGGACAGCGCTGTATTCGGTGCCGTACAAATCGTCCGACAAGGTACATTGAATAAAGGCACAGCGCAGCAAATCGGCAATCCGGGATGCGTTCTGCTCGTTTCGCGCCGCCAGGGTCAGGCAGGTAAGCTTTTCCATGGCCACCTCTTCGGCATGCGACGGACCACTGATGTTGACGATGCAATCTTCCTGAACGCCCAGCTGCGAGCGCAGGTATTCGGCCATAAGCATATTGCGGCCCGGAATCATTCCCTTCACGGCAGAAACCACCGTCTTGTTCTGAAACAGTTCCGGCGCCAGGGGGTTCAGCACCTGCGCCACAAATGCGGAAGGAATTGCAAGAAAAATAATATCCGCTGAGCCGATGGTTTCTTCCAGATGGGTACCGGGAGCAATGAGTTGGGGGTCAAACTGAACAGCACTTAAGTAGCGTGGATTGTGGTGATGGCGGCGCAGCGTTTCGGCCACCCCGGCATCCCGCATCCACCAATGCACCATCACCCCGTTGGTGTTCAGCACCTTAACCAATGCGGTGGCCCAGCTTCCGCCACCAAGCATGGCTGCAGCACGCTGTGTGGAATGTATGGTAGCCATTAGTAGAGCACAGGCCGGGTGCTATCGGGTTTCCTTGTCGGCATCGGCTCCGGTTAGTTTTTCTTTGGGAACCACCTTCACTGCCTGACCATCTTTGAGCAGGCGGCTTACGGCAGAATAAGGCCCGCTGACAACCTGCTCGCCTCCGGAAAGGCCGGAGACAATTTCAATATACTGGTCATCTTGAATACCGCTCACCACCGGGGTTTCCCGAACTTTTCCTTCCTGAACAACGTACACCACTTCCTTCATTCGGGAACCGGAGGATGACAGAGAGGCAAGTTGCTGCGACGTATCCGGACGCGTGGTTACTGCCTGAATGGGTACTGACCACACCTGATGCGCCTTGCGGGTCATTATGCTCGTTGCTGCCGTCATCCCTGGCAGAAAAGGGAACCGCTGCTGAAGGGAATCCAGCAAAGTTTGGCTGGCCTGAGGAAGCAGAAGAATCTTCACCTGAAAATTGGTAACCTGCTCGGTTTGTCCCAACACGGCATCCTTAGCTGACATGCCTATGCTTTTGACTACACCGCGAAACACCTTGTCGGGGTAGGCATCTATTTCCACCTCTGCTGAGTCACCCACTTTCACGCGCAACACATCGTTTTCGCTCACATCCACCCAGGCCTCAATGGTGCGCAGGTCGCTGATGTGCATCAAGGTGGTACCTTCCATCTGCGTGGTGCCCAGCACGCGTTCCCCTTTTTCCACGCTGAGGCGGGTTACGATGCCGCTCATGGGGGCAAAAATCATGGTCTTGCGCAGGTCTTCCTGAGCTTCCTTCACGCCGGCTTCGGCGCTTCGCACGTTGTATTGCGCCGCTTCCACATTCATGCGCGCCCCCTCAGCGGCCGCCACTGCGGTTTTGTAGGCCGACTCCACGGCCTCCCATTCGGCTTCTGCGATAACGCCCTGCTCCCGCAGCCGGCGGCTTCGCTCGTAATTTTTCTGCTGCCGTTCCAGCTCGGCCGCCGCCTGCGTGTATCCGGCCTGTGCCTGCAACAGATTGGATTTGGCTGTATTCAATGCGGCTACCGCCCGGTCAAAAATGGCCTGATAGATATCGGGTTTGATGCGCAGCAGCATTTGCCCTTCGCGCACGCTGTCGCCTTCGGCCACATAGAGCTCTACAATTTCTCCCGAAACATCCGGGCTGATTTTGACGTCGGTCTGTGCATAGATTTTTCCGTTGGCCGTTACCCGCTCCACAATGGTACGACGTGCTACCGGCTCGGCCGTTACCTCTACAGCCCGACCCGTGCCGAACCAGCCCTGTTGCCGGCCCAGCACAGCCAAGGTTACGACCAGCACCGCCACGAGCAGCAGCAGGAAAATCCATCGTTTCGGAGTCATGAGCATCCCATTAAAACGTTAGTGCCTTACCCTGATAAAAATCCAGAATCTTCAAATTAAAAATATACTGATATTTTCGTTGCAGCACTTCCGACTGTGCCCGGTTGTATTCGGTGGCCTGCTGAAAAAAGTCGTAACTGGTAATGGCGCCCGCTTCCAGCCTGCGTTGGGCATCTTCAAAGCTTTTTTTCAGGGCCGTCCAGGCATTGAGGCTTGCTTCGTACTGACTGCGTGCTGCTAAGGCATTGTGCCAGGCATTCTGCACGTCGGTACGCAATTGCTGCTGTACCTGCTCCAGTTGCATCCGGGCATCCAGCGCCAGGATTTTGCTGCGGCTTACCTGATGGCGCGCCTGCCAGTTGTTGAACAACGGCACATCCACCGAAACACCAATGGCTTGGCCGAAGTTGTCGGAATACTGTTGCAGCAAACCCACCTTTTCCGAGCTGTAAGACGGAAAAAAATTGATGACCGGAGTAAAATCGGTGGAAAGAAAACCAATGGTCTGAGTGTTGAGTTGGGTGGAATCAATCCGAAAGCGTTCGTACAAATTGGAATAATTGGTGGACAGGTTGGCAAACAGGTTCACGGAAGGCAATAAGCGGCCGCGCGCTATCTGGGTGCCGGCCTCCGCGCTGCGCAGTTGCCATTGAGCAGCCTGAACGGCGGGATGTCGCTGCAGAGCGATTTCGTATATATCGCTCCAGTTCATATCGGCTACCGATACATCCGGTAGCACACTCAGATCCGGAACGACGACATCGGGCAGTTCAGTAAGATCGAGCACCTGGGCCAGAGCCAGTTGGGCAGCCTGCACTTCATTGCGGCTTTGAACGAACAACAGCTCCTGCTGCGCCAGTTGCGCCTGCGCATCGTATTGCGCTGAGCTTGTCATGCTTCCGGCAGCCACCAGTCTTTCAATGCGTTCCAGTTGCCGCTGCGACAAATCGCGCTGCTGGCGTGCCAGTTCCAGATTTTCTTTGGCCAAAACCAGTCGCAGAAAGGCACTCAGTGCAAGCAACGTCTGATCCTCAATGGTCTGCTCCAGACCGGCCAATGCCGCTTTATGTTCAAAATCGCTTTGCCGCACGGCGTTGAGTTTCTGAAGCCCGCCAAACAACGTCACTCCGCTGCTTAGCGAAAGGGAGCTGGTCCGGATGTTTTGCTGCACAAAGGCATTGGTAGTCGGGTCAATGTTTTTTCCGAAATTGAAGAAGTAGCCGGTACCTGCATTCAGGGTGGGCAACAGATTCAACCGCGCTTGTGTAGCCGACTGGGCGGCCAGATCAGCCGAAAGGCGGCCCCGCGCTACTTGCAGATTGTTTTTCTTGACCCGATCCACACATTCCTGCAGCGTCCACAGCCGTTGTGCCGGAACGGTGTTGGAAAACAGCAAAGCGGTAGTGGAAAAAAGGAAAAAACGTGCAACCAAGAGGGTAAAAAGTTTGCGCGGCAAAATAAGGCAATAAACCTATAGGCCTTTCACAAACCTTAATTACATTTTGTTTTAATTTTTCGCCGCACACGCAGCCTGCGCTTCATGCCCATCACTGTTTTTTCTCATGAACATTTCATGCGTGAGGCGCTGCGCCTGGCCCGCCGCGCAGAGGCTGAAAACGAAATACCCATTGGTGCCGTGGTGGTTGCCGGCAACCAGATTGTCGGCAAAGGTTACAACCAGACCGAGCGCTTGCACGACGTTACGGCTCATGCCGAGATGCTGGCGTTGACTGCCGCCAGCAATTTTTTTGGCAGCAAATACCTCACCGACTGCACGTTGTACTGCACCATTGAGCCCTGCCCTATGTGTGCCGGGGCCGTGGCATGGGCGCAGATTCCCAGGCTGGTGTATGGCGCCCCCGACCCGAAAAAAGGCTACAGCCTGTTTACCCCCAACCTGCTGCCCCGCAAGGTCAAGGTTGTCAGCGGCATTCTGGAGCAAGAATGTGCGCAACTGATGCGTCAGTTTTTTCTGAGTCGCCGCGTGCGCTAAACAGTGCATTCACCTCATGCATGTATTTTTGCTGCTCCCAAAAAAGTAACGCTATGCCCTTTCAACTCCCCCCGCTTCCCTATCCGCCACAGGCGCTGGAACCTCATATTGATGCTCAAACCATGGAGATCCATCACGGAAAGCATCATGCCACCTACGTTGCCAATCTGAACAAGGCCCTGGAAGGTCAGGAAGCTGCCGAATGGCCTATTGAAAAGCTCATGGAACATGTATCGCGTTTTCCGGTTGCTGTCCGCAACAACGGCGGCGGACACTACAACCATTCCCTGTTCTGGAACTGGATGAAACCCGGTGGCAGCACACCGGCAGGCGATGTACTGGATGCCCTGAACCGTGACCTCGGCAGCTATGATGCCTTCAAGGAGGCTTTTACCCAGGCAGGCCTTACCCGCTTTGGCAGCGGCTGGGCCTGGTTGATCGTTAACGGACAAAAAAAGCTTCAGGTGGTTTCCACTCCCAATCAGGACAATCCGCTCATGGATATTGCCGAAGTACGCGGCATACCCATCCTGGGAATGGATGTCTGGGAACATGCCTATTACCTGAAGTATCAGAACCGCCGGGGCGATTACATTAATGCTTTCTTTAATGTAATTAATTGGGACGAAGTCAACCGGTTGTACCGCAACGCCATGTCCTAAATAGCAGCCGGCTGTACCGTTACAGCCAGCCCCGTCGCTTGAAGAACCACAGCGAGGCGACGATGGACAACAACATCAGGAACAAAGAAAACAGATAGCCGTATTTCCAGCTCAGTTCCGGCATAAACTCAAAGTTCATACCGTAAATACTGGCCACCAGGGTGGGCGGAAGGAAAACCACAGCGGCCACCGAAAACATTTTGATGATCTTGTTTTGTTCAATGTTGATCAAGCCCAGGAAGGTATCCTGCAGGTACTCCAGGCGGTCAAAGCTGAACGAGGTGTGATCGATCAGTGAGTTAACGTCTTTTACCATGATGCGCAGCCGGTCGTAGCAGTCTTTCGGGAAATGATCGCTGCGAAGCATGGCAGCTACCATCCGCTGCTTCTCCAGCAGATTCTGCCGCAACAACATGGTCAATTCCTGATAGCGGGTTATCCGGATGAGCACTTCTCCTTTTGTTTGCCCGGAAGTACCCAAATCGCGACCAATACGGGATATTTCCCGGGCAATCATCTCCAGAATATCGGCATCCAGATCAATGCGGTTCTCAAAAATGGAAAGCAGCACGTGATAGCCCGTGGGAAAAGCTTTGGGTACGCTCATCACCTTGCGGGACACTTCCACAAACGACCGGAATTCATTGGTGCGATGCGTGATCAGGTAATTGTTTTTCAGGATGAATGTTGCCGGATCGTTCTGGTAGCTGTCGCCGCTCTGGATCAGGAAATTGCTGTTGGCTACAATCATCTTGTTGGTTTCCTGGTACCGGCTGCTGCTTTCAATTTCTTCCTGCTGCTGCTTTTCGTACAGGTTAATACCAAATTTGTTGGTGATGTACCGTTTTTCCAGATCATTGAGCTGGTTGAGGTCCACCCAAATGACCGACAGGGGGTCAATCTGCGGCAGATTCCGCAAGTCGGTTTCCCGGACGATGCGGTCGGCGCTGCGGTAGTAAATGGCGATCACCGATACAGAAAATCGGCTGCAAAATACGGCCAAAAAGCGGGGGGCGGCACCTGCGG
>JANWXQ010000059.1 GCA_025057275.1 Chitinophagales bacterium | reverse complement strand
CAATTCGTATCGCTCTGCAGGACGATGAAGCAATTTTTCAAAAAAGAATTTTATTGCATTGATCAGTTGGTTCTGCACCGTAGAACTCCATTTGCTGCTTTTGCGGTAGGCATAAAGGAAGTCCAGCACTTCGGCCCTGGTAATGGTTGAAGGTTTGCGGCGCGGAAAATGTTTCAGAAAAATCAAAAACCAGTTGGTATAGTTCCGAATGGTGGCGGGACTGTAATTTTTCAATTTCAGCAGTGCCGTGTAGGCCTGCAGAGCAGCGTGGTGGTAGTCGCTCTGGGGAAATCCATCAGGTAAACCGTACCGGTTACGTGCAGTATCCGGAACATGAGCCTTTAGAGATGGGGTTCCGTGCTTATCAGTTATCCTGCCGCCGCGCCGATAAAGTTTTGAGATATCTTCCATAAACTGTTGAATAGAACTCAAATATAACATAATAAGCAGATTTTTTAGGCTTTTTCTCACACAGGTCCAGGGATCAGCGGAGCTATGCGCAAAAAAGATTTTCCAAGGTATAAACCTATGGTCTGACCTGCCTTTTTCCGGATTATTGGCAGCTAAGGCATTTCGCACGATTACGGATGCGCAAACTGCTGAACCCAACGGTGAGCAGTTGTCCCCCCATGATGGCTTAGTGTATGGGCAATCAGCTAAAAACAATCATTTTTTGAAACCCCGGGGCCTGTTTTTACGAATAGAGGGGTAAGGGGAAATCCGTAAAAACGTTGAAATAATTCGTTTACATTTGCGTTTACGCTGTTACTGCCTGCCATGCAAAGAGGATCCGTTTTCTTGCTTCTGGGAATAGCCGCACTGGCGGTTTTGCCCTCCTGTTCGCTGTTCAAGAAGGAAAAGTCGCTGGCCACTGGTTGGAATTACAACGACACCAAGTGGGGCGGTTTTGAGGTGGTGAAGTATGCCGGTCAGGAAACAGGCCCCAACCTGCAGCTCATTGAAGGCGGCACCTACGTTATGGGCAATACGGAGCAGAACATCACCTACGATTACGACAACATTCCGCGGCGGGTGACGGTAGCTTCCTTTTACATGGATCAGACGGAAGTGGCCAACGTACACTACCGCGAATACGTGTACTGGCTGGAGCGGGTTTTTGGCGGCGACTTTCCGGAAGTACCCAAGCGGGCCCTGCCCGACACGCTGGTATGGCGCGAAGAGCTGGCCTACAACGAACCGTACGTTGAATATTACTTCCGCCATCCCGCATACAACTATTATCCGGTTGTGGGTGTAAGCTGGGTACAGGCCTCGCAGTACTGCGACTGGCGTACCGACCGGGTCAATGAGATGATTCTGATCCGGGAAGGCATTTTGAACAAAAACAACAGCCAGCAGGCTGATGACAACTTCAACACGAGGGCCTACCTGATCGGGCAGTACGAAGGATCGGTACGCAAAAACCTCAAGGACTATTCCCCCACCGGCCAGGGTGAGCGCAAGGTGCGCCGGGAAGACGGCATTTTTCTGCCCGAATACCGCCTGCCCACAGAGGCGGAATGGGAATATGCGGCGCTGGCCCTGGTGGGCAACAATCCGTATCCGGATGAAGAGCTGTACACCGACCGCCGGTTTTACCCCTGGAACAGCAACCGCATGCGCGATCCGAAACATGGGGAATGGCAGGGCGACTTTCTGGCCAACTACAAGCGGCAGGGCGGCGATCTGATGGGATTGGCCGGAGGGCTGAACGATGCTGCCGATATTCCGGCCCCCGTATTCTCTTTTCTGCCTAATGATTACGGCCTGTACAACATGGTGGGTAACGTAAGCGAATGGGTTATGGATGTGTACCGGCCGATGACGCCTTATGATGTGGTGGACTTCAACGCATTCCGTGGCAATGTGTTTATGAAAGACAGCCTGGATGAGGAAGGTTTTCATGTGGACAAGGATTCGCTGGGTCGCGTGGTGCGGGTGCCGGTGACGGTAGCGGAAAATGTAAACCGGCTCAACTACCGGCGATCCAATGTGATTGACTTTCTGGATGGGGATTCGGCATCGGCGGTTACCTACAATTACGGGGTAACCACCTTGATTAATAACCGGGCCCGGGTGTATAAGGGCGGAAGCTGGAACGACCGGGCCTATTACCTTGTGCCGGGTACACGGCGCTATCTGGATGAGAATTTAGCTCTATCCACGCTGGGTTTCCGCTGTGCCATGGCCCGTTTGGGCAGCCCGTTGAACAACCAGGTTCCGGCCGGCAATTATCCGATGAAGAAGTATCCGGAATACAAGCGTAAGAAACCGAAGTAGTTTTTTCTGCTGCCGCTAAGCATTCCGCAAATGACCCACTTCCGTTTTTTGATGAGCTATATCAGGTATGACCTTTTGCGGAAGGGAAGGGCAATACTTCAATAACTTGGTGTTGAGAACGGGATCGCATCCGAGGGGGAAGGTTGCGAATGATTTCGCTGCGCAAAGCATCCAATAATCGTTCCTTTACAAAAAACCGAAAGCTAACCAGACCGATCTGACGGGCAGGAGCAGGAGGTTGAAAAAAGCGAATGCCCTTGCGTTGGCTGGCACTTAGGTCGCGTAAAGCTAAATAAGGCAGGATCGTGATGCCCCGATTCAGGGCCACAACTTTCTTTAGTGTTTCCAGGCCGGAAGCTGTCAGGTTAAATTGATGGATTTTTCGTTCTCTGATTTTCAGTTCACACAGATTGATTACCTGATTTCGAAGGCAATGGCCTTCTTCCAACAACCAGAGGCGATTGAGGTCGAGATCGGCTGGCAGCAGAAATTTTTTCTTAAGATGCAAGGCAGAAGCATTGCCGAAAACAACAAATTCTTCCACAAAAAGGGGCAATTCGGTAATGTCGGGATCATTGAGTGGAACAGCAAGGAGGCCCACATCCAACTGATTGTTTTTCAAACGTTGGATAATGACATCCGTGGTCAATTCACTGATGTGCAGGCGCACCAGCGGATAGCGTGTCAAGAAACGGTTTAGAAACAAAGGAAGCAGGTAAGGAGCCAGCGTAGGAATAATACCAAGGCGGAGGTCGCCCTGTGGCGTGGTGATATGCTCGTGAATCAAATTGCGCAGGCGGACAGCTTCTCGGAGTATATTTCTGGCTTGTTCCAGAACACGCAGGCCTGTTTCAGTAGGGACTACAGGATGTTTGCTTCGGTCAAATATTTTAACCCCCAGTTCATCTTCCAGCTTGCGAATCATCATGCTTAGCGTGGCCTGGGTAACGTGGCAATGACGGGCTGCGGTAACGAAGTGGCGGTAGCGGTCTACTGCCACGATGTATTCGAGTTGCTGGAAGTTCATTTGTATAGACAAAATCAATGCAAACATAAAAATTATCAGTTTGATTGATCGGAATACAGATTAGAGTTTTGGCCTCACAAGTAAACAAGTATGAATAAGCAATTCACCTCAAGCCGCTGTCCGTTTTCAGGTGTGGCATCGGGCAACGGGCAGGCGGATCAGGCTCCGAAAACCCATGAATGGTGGCCTCACCGGCTTAATTTGCAAATGTTGCGGCAACATGGAGTTCAAGACAAGCCATACGGTCAGGACTTTGACTATCGTAAAGAATTTCAGTTATTGGATTATTATGCATTAAAGAAGGATTTGGAGGCTGTAATGACAAACTCGCAAAGCTGGTGGCCGGCGGATTTTGGTCATTATGGTCCGTTATTCATTCGCATGGCCTGGCATGCGGCTGGAACGTACCGGATTGGTGATGGCCGAGGGGGTGCAGCTCAAGGGTTGCAGCGCTTTGCTCCATTGAACAGCTGGCCTGACAACATCAATCTGGATAAGGCTCGGCGGCTGTTGTGGCCAATTAAGAAGAAATATGGACGTCGGATTTCATGGGCAGATTTGATGATCCTGGCCGGTAATGTGGCACTGGAATCCATGGGTTTCAAAACTTTCGGCTTTTCCGGAGGTCGTGAAGATGTGTATGAGCCTGATGAAAGCATTTACTGGGGAGCGGAAAAGAAATGGTTGGACGATAGCAAACGTTACAGCGGAAGGCGGGAACTGGAAAATCCGCTTGCTGCCGTACAAATGGGATTGATTTACGTAAATCCCGAAGGACCCAACGGAAATCCAGACCCTGTAGCGGCTGCTCATGACATCCGGGAAACCTTTGGTAGGATGGCCATGAACGACGAAGAGACCGTAGCCCTTATTGTTGGAGGACACAGCTTCGGAAAAGCTCATGGAGCCGGAGATCCATCGCTTCTGGGACCTGAACCTGAGGCAGCAGATGTGGATCAGCAAGGCATAGGATGGAAAAGCAGCCACAAAAGCGGCAAAGGACCCGACACCATTACCGGAGGTCCGGAGGTAACCTGGACCCGTACGCCAACGCGTTGGAGTCACGACTTTCTCAAACACCTGTTTGAATACGATTACGAATTGACCAAAAGCCCTGCTGGAGCATGGCAATGGGTTGCTAAAAACGCAGAAGCAACTATACCGGATGCGCACCTTCCGGGCAAGTTTCACAAGCCAACCATGCTGACCACTGACCTGTCGCTACGATATGATCCGGTCTATGAAAAAATTGCACGCAAGTTTTATGAACATCCTGAACTGTTAGAAGCAGCATTTGCCCGAGCATGGTTTAAGCTTACCCATCGCGATATGGGTCCAAAAACCAGGTACATGGGTCCGGAAGCTCCGAAAGAAGATCTCATATGGCAAGATCCGATCCCCTCCGTGAACCATACCCTGGTTGATGAAAAAGACATTGATTTGCTGAAACAAAAGTTGCTGGCTTCGGGGCTAAGCATTGCCCAATTGGTAGTTACTGCATGGGCATCAGCATCCACCTACCGAAACTCAGACAAAAGAGGAGGTGCAAATGGAGCGCGCATACGGCTGGTTCCCCAATGCCAATGGGCAGTTAACAATCCAGCTCAATTGCAAAAGGTCTTGGCCGTTATTGAAGCTATTCAGCAGGACTTTAACGCATCAACAAGTAAGAGCAAGCGAATTTCCTTAGCCGATCTGATCGTGTTAGGAGGATGTGCAGCTGTAGAGGCAGCAGCACGTCAAGCAGGTTACGCCGTTACCGTTCCCTTTACTCCTGGCCGAATGGATGCCCTGCAGGAACAAACCGACGTGGCCTCCTTTGCCTATCTTGAGCCATTTGCTGACGGGTTCCGGAACTACCTCAAGGGGCCCTCTGCTGTTCCTGCGGAGCACCTTTTGGTGGACAAAGCCCAATTGTTGACCCTATCAGTAAAGGAGATGACCGTTCTTCTGGGCGGACTGAGGGTCTTACGAGCCAATTTTGATCATTCGGTTAACGGAGTATTTACAAGCAGGCCTGAAACGCTGACCAATGATTTTTTTGTCAACCTTTTGGACATGAATACCGAATGGCATGCCGTCGATGATCACCGATTTCTTTTTGAAGGTCGTGACCGAAACACCGGCGCCATACGTTGGAAAGCTACACGTTTTGATTTAATCTTTGGAGCTAATTCCGAACTGCGTGCCATAAGTGAAATTTACGGTGCCGACGATGCAGGTGAATTATTTATCCAGGACTTCATTGCTGCATGGAATAAGGTCATGAATCTGGACCGTTTTGACTTACACCCTTAAGCCAAGACTTTTACAGGAAAACAGAATAGGCATGACATCCAACTTTGCTTGCTCGGCAGCTTAGCTTTTCAGATTTTTTGGTCACATATTTAGTTTTCATTATACATTTGACAACATCTGACCAGGCAATTGACACGCAAGCTAAACAACCAGAAAGAAAAAGCTCTGCTGAGCACTTTAGCAGAACGCTTCCGGAAACACAAGACACGGCATGCCCACCTGAAATGGGAAGAGGTTTTAGAAAGACTGGAACAAAAAGCTGTACTGCTGTGGTGCCTTCACGAAATGGAGCGCACCGGCGGCGAACCTGATGTGGTGGATCTGGCCGATGCAGGTGAAGGGATTGTGTTTGCTGACTGCAGTAAAGAAAGCCCGGCCGGCAGGCGGAGCCTGTGTTATGACTATGCCGCCTGGAATGCGCGCCAAACAGCCAAGCCCAGGGGAAATGCCATAGATATGGCCACAGCCATGGGTATTAAGCTATTTACAGAGGAACAGTATTTGGTCTTGCAACGCTACGGACCGTTTGACACCAAGACGTCCAGTTGGTTGCTGACGCCAGAACCGATACGTCGTTTGGGCGGGGCGCTGTTTGGCGATTACCGGTTCGGCCGGACGTTTATATACCACAATGGGGCGGAATCCTATTTTGCATCCAGGGGATTCCGGGGGTGGATCCGGATTTAGTACGGCCGTGAGGCATGGTGTTTCAGCAGGGGCTGGTGCTGGACGTACGGCAACCAAGGGGTGGCAGATCCTTTTGACCAATGCGGCAAACTCGCTTACTTTGCAGCTTTCTGAATTCAGCCTGCACGTCCATCTTTTGTGCCGATTGCATTTTAACCCCACTTTCAGTTCAATCTTCCCTTCGTCATGCGCCGTTGTACACGGATTTTCCAACAATGCATAAGTAGCGCCCTATGGCTACAGGTTTTGCTTCTAACCACAGCGCTGACTTTAGGTGTTGGCCCTTTTGCCCGTGCACAAAAAGATGTTACCCAGGAGGACATGATCTGGTACGGATTGTTCACCACGTTGAAGTTCAACCCGCAACTGTATTACCAGCATGAATTCCAGGAACGACACAACATCAATCCGTTTGAGCAGTACCAGTTTCTGATCCGCGGGCATCTGCATTATCTGCTGGGTAAGAGCGGCTGGGAAGCGTCGGCAGGGATGAGTTTGTTTCTGCACGAACAGCATAACAACGCTTCGGATATCCGGTACACGGTTCCGGAACTTCGTCCTCACCTGGAGGCAGCCTACAAGCAAAAATTATCCTTAGGCACCATTGATCACCGTTACCGGATGGAAATAAGAAATTTTCATAACATTAATTCAGATAATACAGGATTGGACCGCGGTTACCGATTTACCAATTTCCGGTTCCGGTACCGTTTTCAGGTAACCCTTCCGCTGGTGTATGTTGCCAACGATCAGGCATTGAAGTTTAAGATCAGCAACGAGTTGTTTGTCAATCTGGGTAAGAACGTAGGCATCAATGTGTTCGATCAAAACCGCTTTTTTGCCGGGCTGAGCTACGATGTGCTCAGGAACCTCAATTTCGAGGCCGGCTACATGAATCTGTTCCAGGAAAAATCCAACGGTCATTTTTATAACCGGGACATTCTGCGTCTGACCGTTTTTCATACCATTGATCTGAAAGGCAAGAAACGTCCGGAGGATCCGCTGCAGAAATAATCTGCTGTTGTTCCGCGCACTGGCAGGGTTGGAATCTTCATAACCAAAGCAGGTTGCTTGGTGGTTTTCATTTTTCCGAAAACAGGATACGGCTCAAATTTTTTCCCGGGTGATCTGTTCGGATGCGACCTGCAGAGCAAATGCGCTCAAACAGGCTGGCTGAAAACAGCAAAAGGCCCCCGCAGAGGCCTTTTACCAAATGTTTCTTGTGATATGCAATTACGGATTCATGATGGTTAGTTTTCGGAAGGCATGCTTTCCATCGGCAGTCAGCTCAAGCAGGTAGGTACCTTCGGCCAGTCCGCGCAGGTTGAGCGACATCTGCCCTGAGGGGTCCGGTGCAAGACGGAGGGTCTGCAACAGCTGACCGGGCAGGGAGTAAATGCGCAGTTCTGCCTGCGGCGGAGGCTGGCTCCATTTCAGTGTAAAGTGTCCATCGCCGGGGTTGGGATAAACGATGAACGAACTGAGCTTCTCGGGATCGTTTATGCCTTCCACAGGGTAAACAAATACATCCTGGGTGACGGAACCGGTGCAACCGTTGGCATCGGTAAGGGTGTAGGTGATTGGATAGGGCCCCCCTACCCCAACAGCCGACGGGTAGAAGAAGTTGCCGCTGACGCCGGGTCCGCTGAAGGAACCACCGGGCGGTATGCCAACCAGCGGCACAGGCGGGTCGGTAAGGAAATAATGGGGTTGCAGGTCACTAATGAACACCAGCGGAGTGGGATTAACGGTAACGGGCACGGCGATGCTCGTATCGCATTGCGGGGCATTGGGATCGGTAACGGAAACGGTAAAGGTCATGGATACCGGAGGCATAACGGTTACCGTCTGGCTTAGGCCATTGGGCGGATTCATGCCCCACAGCTGGGGTTTCCACTCGTAGGTGAAGTTGCCCTGACCGAGGTTGGCGGCTGAAAGCGTAATGGTTTCGCCACTGCAGATGACAGCAGGCTGAGCAGAAGCGACGACCTGTGGAGCATAAATCTCAGCCAGCACAGGAATCCGGGCGCTAGCGCAGCCGGGAACCACGTAGCGGATGCGGCCGTTCCAAACCACAGGGCCGTAATAGAAGCTGAACGGATAGCCGTTGTAGATGCCTTCGCGGATCTGCAGATGATCGTCCTGTACATAAACGGAACCGGCCTGTGTGCCATAGAGGAAGTTGAAGTAGGCACTGGTATTGGTGCAGGTAATGTAGAAAGCTACCGTCTGGCCGGCAGGAACAAACAAATAGAGCGGCAGCGGGACAGGGGTGGCCAGGCCTACGCCCTTGCCGGTTACATCCGGGGCGACACCAAGCAGGGTCCATTTGGCCGAATTGTATTCCGAGCCCACATAGCTTCCTGTCTTATAATAGATTTCTATATCTGTTGTGTAGAACTGGCTCATCACCACATCAAAGCCGGTGATGAACAGGTCGCTTTTGGCCGTAACATCAAACATGTTGCCGTTGGCGATATTGCTGCCGTAAAGGGTGGTCGTCAACGGGGCCGGCGTGCTGAACTCTGCCTGTTCCACCCAAAACGTGGTAGTTTGGTTGATGTAAGGGGTAGTAAAGGGCGTTCCCGAGCCTATGTATGCATTGCCCGTCTGGGCAAAGTACCAGTTAAGCGTTCCCGGACCGTTGGGTACGGCTCCCAGTACCACAGTACCCGGGCCGCAGTTGCCGCCGTTAACTGGGATGGGCGGCTGAGCCTGTTGTTTGACGGTGACCACGGCTTCCGGAGTAAGCGAGGAAGTCTGGCAGCTTACCTGAGCTACGTAATAAGTGGTGCTGGAAATAACTCCGGTATTGTAGGAGGCGCCGGTAGCGCCCGGAATGGCCGTGTATGGCCCACCACTCACCGATGCCTGCTGCCACTGAATGCTGGCACCGGGAGAATAACCGGTAAGGATGAGGTCGGTGCTGCCGCTGCCGCAAAATTGCGGAATGCTGGCACTGATCAGGCCGGGGACAGGGGTATTGACGACCTGTACCGTTACCGAAGAAGAACCGGAGCAACCCGACACCGGATCGGTAACCGTAACTGTGTAGGATGTGGTAGCCGATGGAGTAGCCAGGGGGCTTGCCGATGTGGCGTTATTCAGTGAGCCTGAAGGAACCCAGCTGTACTGCAAGGCAGTGGGTGTAAACCTCCAGGCATCGTTTTGGGCTGTCCAGGCGTTGCTTGCATTTCTGCCGGGGACGACTACAGCCTTGGTGCCGCCGGCGTTTTCAATGCCCATGGTATGGGGTGCCCACCAACCGGTGGGATTTCCGGGCATGCTGGTGGTATGAATTTCAATGACGTTGGTGGATTCATACAAAATTACCTGAACGGTAACAGGGTCATCCAGATAGTAATGAGGCACTTCCATAAATTCCACGACCAGCTTACGGAAAGGTGCATTGCCTAAGGTCTGGTAGCGAACGGTGCCGCCGTAGTAGGGCTCCAGATCTTCCCAGGCAAAAGCAATGAGGTTGTTGGGCTGACTGGCGTTGGGCAGTTTCTGTCCCTCGCAACAACCGCTGTTCACCGGCGGGGAGAAGGAAAGCCAACCGTTGTTGGACAGATAAAAGCCGGTGTAATTGGCGCCGAAGAAGTTAAACGTAAAGCCCAGGGGCAGAAGTCCGGTGTAGCTGTCGTAGGTAAAGGCTACGGTCTGAGCTGCAGCAGTCAGTGCAACGGGGGCAAAAGGTATGGAGGCAACCTGATAATCGGTGGCAGGGGCGGCGGCAAAGAGCTGACTGCTGCCGGAAGGACAGATGGCATCCGGGATGGCCGTGGCCGTAACGACGGGAGAAGGAATGACCGTGACGGTAATGGTATCGTAGTCCTGACAGGAGCCATCGGTGCCCAGGACCACGTAAGAGGTGGTTTGTGTCGGCGAGGCAGAAACCACTGCTCCTGAAGTGGTATTGAGCCCGTCAGCAGGCGACCAGGAGAAGGAGGAATAGGGACCGGAAGCGGTAAGCACTACGGATTGGGCTGAGCCGGAGCAAATGGCCGGAACGGCAGGTGAGGTGATTACCTGAATGTCGGGGGCGGCATTGACGGTAACGGAAACCGGAGTGCGGGATGACTCGCACAGTTCGCTGTAATCCACCTGCCAATCGTAGTAATAAAAATAGTAATATGTTCCAAAGGAGCTTTGCGTAATGGACAGCACATCGGCAAGCACATAAGGATAATTGTATGGCGTGCCCTGGTAATCGTTGCTGAGCAGCAAAATGGAAGGATAGCCCCAGCCGAGGTGGTAATTGGTTCCCGGATTGAGATCCCAGAACAGCGGCACAAAGGTTTTCTGGTTTACCTGACCGGCCGTTACGGTAAACGTGGTGGTTTTGAGCACATTCCAGGAGGCATCGGTCAGTTGCAGGGAAACCGTGCCGGGTTCAGCGGGATAGATATGAACCCCGTTCAGCCTGCATTTTTTCAGCACATCAAAATACATGGCCGAATAGCTGTAGCCGGAGGTTACGGGACCGATGGAGTTATCGGCAGGACCCACCGACCCCACGTTGAAGGTGCCATTGGCGGCAGCCACATAAAAGTTCTCCGTTGCCGTTACAAAAGGCGAATAGGATGACGGGCTGCTGCTGACGTAAACAGGAGCGCCTCCGGTTGCTTCTTCATACCACAGAATCCATTCGGCATTACCAGAAGCCGACAGCTGAGCGTTGCCCTGCCCGCAAATGGTAGCGCCAGTAACGGAAGTGACGGCTTCATTTCCCCCAACCTTTGCCTGTACGGGAGCCGTAAAGGCGCTTTGGTTGTTGTTGTCACACGTCACCTGAGCCCTCAGATAAGTGGATGCTGACAGGGATGCAGAGTATGTGGTTCCGGTGGCGCCGGCAATGGTGCTCCAGTTCAGGCCATCCGGTGAGCTTTGCCACTGGAACGAAATATCCCCTGCCACAGTAAATCCGTTGAGTTCAGCCATAATGGTACCACTGCCGCAGACGATAGATGGAGAAAGGGTAACTGATCCGGCCGTTGGGGTTCCGGTGCAGGGCGGGGCCGGAGCAATGGTAACCACATAATCTTCGGTTTCACCGTAATACACCAGCGTGGGGCCATTGCACCAGTCGTCAGCCGTAAGGGTTGAGTAGCTGGCGCAGCGGATGCGCAGCCGGCGCTGGCCTATGGCATCGGGATTCATGGAAACGGTAAACGGCAGGGTAAAACTGGAAACATAGGTGGGAGAAGCACCAATGAATTCGCCGGCATCGGCAAAATCCAGGTCGTTGTTGTAATCAATCCAGACGCCAAAGCCCTGAGAGTAGAAATACGGCTCGACACTGAGGGTGTAGGAATTTCCCTGTTGAAGGGTTGTAGTGAGCGAGCCGGAGGGAGCATAATAGATATAGCTGTTGGCATTGTTGTTACAACCACTGTTGATGTTGGAGAGGGTGTTCAGTTTAACGTTATTGATGTAGTCGCCGTAAAAGCAGCCATAGAAAACAGTAGGCACGCAGTAATTGATCTGGCGGCTGCCGGGCGGATTGGGAGTTGACGGATTGACGGCACCCAGTCCGGCAATCTGAATCTGAGAACAACCGGCATCCAGGTTGTTGCCCACTGTAGCCGTTGGTTTCACGTCGTAAGCCACCCAGAAATAGTTGGTGCCGGCAGTCAGGGTCTGGCTTCCGGTGATAGGGGCAGAAGTGTTAGAAGCGGATCCAAAAAGATTGACCGGAGCAAAAACGGGGCTCTGACCGGTGTAGTAAATTTTAACCTGAGAAACATCACCGGAGAAATTGGTAGTGCCGGTGCTGTTCAGGGTAAAGGAGGTAACGGTGAGTGGGTTGTTGCAATTTTTAGTAACGACGCGGATGCTGAGAATTTCCACATCGTTTACACCCACTCCCACGGCGGACAAATTTTCCTGTGCACACAGGCTGGAGCTGTACGACATGTTGGATGAACCGGCCACGATGGACACGGTATAATCTTCCGTTTCTCCATACCAGAAAGCGGTACAGGCATCGTTGCTGCCGACCACGGCATAGTAGTTGGCACGGACGCGCATGCGTCGGTTACCGATAGAGGAAGGATCACAGGGCAGGGTGAAGGAACCGGTTTGGGTGCCGTAATTGTAGGTGGGAGAAGCAAAGACCATTTCGGCCGGGTCGTTAAAATCACCGTCGCCGTTGTAATCAATCCAGACGCCGAACCCCACGGCATCCCAATAAGGGCCATTTAGGGTAATCGTGTAGGTGCTGCCCTGAGTCAAGGTAGTAGTCAGGGAACCTGTTGGCGGATATTCGATGTACGAATTGGCATTGGTGTTGCAGCCGGTAAAGGTGTTGCTTAAGGTATTAAGAGAAACCCCATCAATGTAGCCGTACGTGCAGCCGTAGGAAACGACGGGCACGCAGTAGTTGATTTCGCGGTATTGGGGTGGTGCAGGCGTAGCCGGGGTTTTGGCCCCCACTCCCCCACTCATGACGATTTGCGTGCATTCCACGTCCAGGATATTTCCTATTGATGCGGAAGGGGACACATCAAATGCCACCCAGAAATAATTGACTCCGCCTTGTAGCGGCTGGTTGCCGGTAATCGGGCTGGTAAGGGAAGAGGCAGAACCAAACAGGTTGACCGGAGAAAAGGTTGCATTGCTTCCGGTGTAGTAAATTTTCACTGAAGACACATCACCGAAAAAGTCGGTGCAGCCATTATCGTTAAGCTGGAAGCTGGTAACGCTGAAGGGATTCAGGCTACCCTGGGTAATGATTTCAATACGCATCAGATCGGCATCCGATGTGCCCAGGGAAACGGGGCTGGTATTCAGCTGAGCGCAGGCAGAAGACACATAGGTCATGGGCGATGGGGGGATTATGGAAATGGTATAATCCTCGGTTTCGCCGTAATAGAAAATGATTTCTCCGCAGGCATCGGAAGAAAGCAGCGTGCTGTATTCCAGCGAGCGAATGCGCATGCGGCAAGGTCCAAGGGCAGCATTTGCCGGTATGGAGATAGAGCCTATTTGCTGACCATTGGTGCTGGCGGGAGATGACCAGACAAATTCTCCGGCATCAGAGAAATCACCGTCTTTGTTGAAATCCATCCAGACGCCGAAGCCCACCCAATCCCAGGAGGGGCCGCCGGTAAGCAGGATCGGGTAGGTTTGACCTTGCTCAACCGAAGTGGTAAACTGCGCAGTACTGTATTGGATGTAACCGTCGGTGTTGCCGTTGCACCCGGAGCCGGAATTGACCAGCGAATTGAACACCACTTCATCAATATAACCGTAGTAGCAACCGTAACCCACTGTGGCGGAGCAATAATCAATTTGCCGGTTACCGGCCGGAGCAGTAGGGTTCGGCGATTTGGTTCCCCCTGCCCCGGTCATAACGATCTGGGTACAGGCAGCATCCAACACGTTGCCGATGGTGGCTGTGGCTTTCACATCGTATGCCACCCAGAAATAGTTCGTTCCTGCTGCCAGGGTGGCATTGCCGGAAATTGGCTGACTGAGGTCGGTGGAGGAACCAAACAGGTTGGTGGTGGAAAACTGGTTGCTGGTGCCGGTATAGTACACTTTAACTGACGATACATCGGCGGAAAAATTGGTAGTACCGGCTGAAGTGATAGTTAAGGAGGTAACAGCAAAGGGATTGAGTGCACCCTTGGTAACCACTTCAATGCCAATGATGTGCTGATCGGTGAGGCCGGGTTGCGTGAGGTCGGTGTTTTGGCTGGTGGTAGCGGAAACAAAGGACATGTTGGAAGGCGGCAATATGGTAATCGTGTAGTCTTCTGACTCACCATAGCTAAATACCGAGCAAGACTGACCCGCTGTTACAAGGGCATAATCGTTACAGCGCACGCGCATGCGACGGCTGCCCGGAGTGGCGGAAGCAGGAATGGTGATGGTTCCGGTAATGGATTGATAGAAAATTGCCGGCGACTGATAGACGAATTCATCGGGGTCGCTAAAATCCCCATCGTTGTTGAAATCAATCCACACGCCCATACCCACATAACTGGAGAGCGGACCGGTAAGCGTAATGGGGTAACTGTTGCCGGCTTCCAGGGAAGTGGTGAGGCTTCCCATAGGGGGATAGTTATTGTAGCCATCGGGGTTGCCGTTGCAATAGGTGCCTGTGTTGTTAAGCGTATTTAACTGCACTCCGTCAATGTAGGCGAACCAGCATCCGTAGGTAGCCACCGGAGTACAATAGCCGAGTTTGCGGTTGCCGGGAGGAGCGGTTACGGCAGGAGTATAGGACGTTCCGTTAATCGTCAGGGCCGTGCATTCCGCATCCAGCTCATTGCCGAGCGTGGCGGTGGGTTTCACGTCATATGCCACCCAGAAGTAGTTCACACCAGGGGCAAGGGTTTGCGATCCGGAAATGGTGCCGGGCAGGTTCGTGGCCGATCCGAACAGATTAACGGGAGCAAACGAACTGCTGGTGCCGGTGTAATACACCTTCACATTGCTGACATCGTTGGCGAAGCTGGTGGTGCCGTTGGCGTTTAGGGTCAGGGACGAAAGTGTAAGCGGGTTCTGGCTGCCGGAAGTGACTACCTGAACGGCAATGATTTCCACATCGCTGGAGCCGGCAGCGACGGCATCGGTGTTGTTTTGCAACACGGTGCTGGAAGCATACACCATGTTGCCGGGCGCGGTTATCTCCACGGAATAATCATGGGTTTCGCCATAGTATTCCTGAGAACAGGCAGTGAACGGAAACGGATAGGGATAAGCGACGCTGCGCAGGCGCAGACGATGCATGCCCAGTTTGGCAGAAACGGGTACGATAAAATTTATCTGATAGCTGGTGTTCGGGCTGGGGCAATTGAAGTAACCGATCAGCTTTTCGGATGAGGCGAATACATAGTCGTCGTTCAGGTCAATCCACATACTGATGACGGCACCGTAACCACCTGTAGTCACTTTTATAGTGTTGGTAGATCCCTGCTCCAGTTTGGTGGATTGAGCAGTGAAGTCCTGATAGCCGTTGGTTCCGCAGCCGGTGGCCGTCTGATTAATGGCCCCGAGGGACACATCGCTGATGTAGTCGCCGTAAACGCATCCGTAGAGATACAAACCTGAGGTGCAGTATTGGGCACGGGAGGGCAGAACTTGCAACAACATCCAAAAGAGGGTTGCGGCAATGCTGGCTGTAAAACGATGGTTCATGTCACGTAAGATTGAAACAAAATGAGCTTAGGCATTATGGGGTGATTGTACCTGCCGGCAGCAGATACCGTTTCATGAGTAAATGTACTAATTCTGGATAATCCTGCTTGCCGATGATGCAGCTTTCATCCTGAGGAGGCCCTACTGCCAGTCTTCCGGAAGGTTAAGCTGTTTGCGCAGGGCGCGGTCGTCGGGCAGGTGATGATTCCAGTAGTCAGTCCGCAGGGTTTGGTCGGCTACAGCAACCGATGCGAGCAGCCGGCCATCAAAGCCGGGATAGGTTTCCACCCAGCCCCGGATGCGGTGGGGAAAATTTTTCTCATAGGTTATGACCAGGGAGCGGCGCAATTGTTCGTATTCGATGTAGTAATCTACCTTATCGTTATTGCGCAATTCGCGGCGCAGGTTTGCCCATTGCGGTTGCGCCGGCTGATGGCTAAGCCGGTGGTAAATGCTTCCGGGCAGCAGGCGGTGGCGCCCAACAGGAGCCACTTCGGGATTGATGCGGATCAGCGTCCAAAGTGCGTCTTCCAGCCAGCACGATTCGTGTATTCGGTTTTGATCGCCTTCGGATTCAAAGTAGGAAAAGCTTTTTTCCTCGTAACGGCCGGAGCGCAGGTTGCGCTGAGCATAGGAAATGCCGCACCATTCCTGAACCGAAGCTGCAGATTTTAAAGCAAGCGGATGCTGAAGAACATCTACGGGCTGAAACACGGAAAGCATGGTTGCATAAGGATAGATTCCGGTGATAAAGCGGGCACAGGCATTGAGCTTAAGCACGGAGATGTGATCGGGATTGGCCGCATCGGGGTTATCGGTTTTTACCTGTTTGGAAAGTGAAAACGGTTCGGTAACAAAAATGAGGGTAGCTGTGCCGGGATGAATTTCCCCGTAACGTGCCTGATTCAGCCGGTAAGTGGTGATTTCAGCCACCCCGCTGTACCAGTACGTTCGAAACGAATCGGAAAGGGTGCTGATGGAGCCTGTAGCTGTCGGGCTAAGGGATTCCGTCCGGCTGGGGCATGCGGAGAAGAGCGCAGAGCATGCTATGAAAAAAAAGACGATTACTGCAACCATGGAAACGAAATTAGTGTAGCCGAAATGATGGCGCAGTTTGCAAGCTGTGCGTTGACCCTATGCGTTGGATGAAGGGTCGTAAAGTATACGGTAGTATTCGTCGGCCATTCGGCCGGAATCAAAATACGGAAGCACGTCCTTCATGCTCTGCCGGATCATGCGCAGCCACAATCCGGGTTTTTTGTAATACATCGGAAGCACTTTCTTGAACAAGATGTCGTACAGGCGCTGGAGGTCCTGCACGTCCTGAATAACGAAGCTTTCTTCCTGATCGGCAGGAGGGATGATAAAGGCATTTTTTTCGTTGGCAAATTCAGGAATCCAGCCGTCGTAGGTCGAAAAATTGATGGCGCCGTTCATGGCGGCAGTCATGCCGGAGGTGCCGGAAGCCTCGCGCGTCACGCGCGGGGTGTTGAGCCAGATGTCGGCACCGGCTTTGAGGCATGCAGAAAGGCGCAGTTCGTATCCGGTAAGCACTGCCATGTTCCTGTAATTTTTGGCCGTATGTACCAGTTTGTTGAAGGTGGCAATGGCGCCATAGTCTGTCGGATAGGGTTTGCCGGCGTAAATGAGCTGAACGGGCATATCGGTCTGGGTGAGCAGCTGATGGAATCGGTCGGCATCCTGCAGAAGCAAATCGGCACGTTTGTAGCCGGCAAAGCGACGGGCCCAGACGATGGTGAGCACATCGGGATTAAAGATTTTGCCGGTTTGATCGGCGACTATATCAAATAAGACTTTTTTCATATACTTTTTCCGATGAACCAGTTGCTTGATGCGGTGTCGGTGAAGCAGTTCATACATTTTGTGGTCAGCCCAATACAGCGCATTCTGGGAATTGGTTATAGCGTGAATCGGACAGATGCCTTCGTATTTACCCCACATGCTACGCGCCACTTTTCCGTGCAACTGCGACACGGCATTGGCCAGGCGGGCCATACGCAGAGCGCACAGCGAATGATCAAAGACCTCACCGGACAGGCGACAGAGCTGGCGCACCTCGTCCAGTTTCAGCCCGCAGAAGTAGCCCATTTTATGCAGCAGATGAACATCGTGCTTTTCGTTGCCGGCTTCTTCGGGGGTATGCGTGGTAAACACCACCCGCCGACGGACGTCTTCCAGATTTTTGAATTTCTGGTATAAATAAAATGCTGCAGGTAAGGCATGTGCTTCGTTGAAGTGATAAACTTCTGCCGGGTAACCGAGATAGTCCAACAGCTTGGCTCCGCCTACACCCAGCAGAATAAACTGGGCCACCTTGGCTGCCACGTCGGAGTCGTACAATCTGTGGCTGATGGTTTGCGCCAGATAATCGTTTTCGGGGATATCGGTCGTAAGGAAAAAGACCGGAACGGTGTTGAAATAAGACGGCGCCAGATAGCGGGCCGTTACCCAAACGGGATGACCGTTGACATCAATGGTAAAACGGATGTTGGTGTCTTCCAGAAAGGAGTATGATTTTTCCAGGAACGCTGCATCCATGGTTTGGTCGGGACGCCGCACCTGATCGTAATACCCATACTTCCACTGGATGCCGATGCCGATAAGGTTTTGCCGCAGTTCGTAGGCACTGCGCATGTGCGAACCGGCCAGATAACCCAGTCCACCGCTGTAGGTTTTCAGGGCCTGATCAATGGCGAATTCCATGGAGAAATAAGCCACCGGTTTCCGGTAGGCCGGATGATAGCTGTAACCGTGCCGGTACTTTTTTTCAAAGAGGGTCATGGAGTTGAATTGGCGGCGCTAAAATAGCCGATGTGCTTATGGGCTGATTTTCGTCGCCATCTCCCTGAACAACAGGCGCGTACTTGTTGCCGAAGCGATAGGTTTGCAACACCGATGGTGGTCAAGCGTTGATGCGCTACCTGACTGCGGATTGCATCTTCAGCCTGCGGGGCCCTGCAGCAGTAAACAGTGTGGTTGTTGCCGCATCCGACGGCCGCATTGAAGCCCTGTTGCCGGAAGATGAAGTGGATCCGCTCTTGGTGGAACGGCATAGGGGCGTTTTGTGCCCCGGCTTTGTCAATGCGCATTGCCATCTGGAGCTCAGCCACCTGCACGACCAGATTCCCTCCGGCACAGGGCTTCCGTTCTTTTTGAATGCCTTAGCCAGATTGCGCCGTGCGCAGGGAGCTGATGCAGCCTGGCAGGAGGCAGCGGCCGATGCTATGAAGCGGGCTGATGAATGCATGCAGCGGGAAGGTATTGTGGCCGTGGCCGATATCAGCAACACCGACAGTTCGTTTGGGGTGAAACAAACTTCTTCTCTGACCTATTACACATTTGTGGAATGCCTTGGGCTAGCTGTCGGCCAGATTGCTGAACGCATTCAAAACGCACAAAGCATTTTGCTAAAAGCACGGCAACAGGGTTTGGTTGCTTCCCTGACGCCACATGCGCCTTACACGGTTTCTCCCTTGTTGCTGAAAAGTCTCTTTATGGAAGACGGAACGGGTATTTATTCCGTTCACTATATGGAGTCGGAAGCCGAGCGGCAGTTGCTGACCTCAGGCTCCGGAGCCCTGCAGGACTTACTTCCCCTGCTGGCCGTGGAGCGCACGTACTTTTCGGATCAGCCGGTTCAGTGGCCCGAGGTGATGATTGACCTGCTGCCTTCCGGAAGTCGGGTTTTGCTGGTGCACAACACCATAGCCCAGTTTGAAGATTTATCCCCCTGGCTACAGTGGCAGGGTTCGTTCTGGCTGTGCACGTGTCCGGATGCCAATCAGTACATTGAGGGAAGCCTTCCCGATTATGCCCTCTGGCGGAAAGTTACCAACCGGATTTGCATCGGAACCGATTCGCTTGCCTCCAACAAACACCTTTCTATTCTGGAAGCGATGAAATCCATACAAGCGCATGATCCTGATGTGGGTTTGGAGGATTTGCTCCGCTGGGCCTGCAGTAACGGAGCTGCCTGTTTGGGCTGGGATGAACTGGGTACGCTGGAGCCCGGCAAAAGGCCGGGAATTAACTGCATAGCTCCGGTTGACCTGGCGCACGGGCGACTGCTTCCCGAAAGCCGGGTAAGCCGTTTGGTTTGACGGATCGCTCAGGCGATAGCTGGGCGTAAAGATTATTTCATTTCAATGGAAACTCAGGAAATGTTCAAAGTTTCCATAGTTTTGCCGCGCTTTATTCCGAATGATTGCTTATCGGACCCGAAAAAAGCCCGTCGCGAAACCAGCCAAAAGCATCCGGCGGCTGCCGGTACGACAAGTGCGGGAACGCATCCTACGCGCTGCGGATGCCTTGTTCTTCACTTACGGCATTCACAGCGTCAGTATGGATGACATCTGCCGCGAAGTATCCATATCCAAGAAAACGTTCTACCGCTTTTTTAAAGACAAAAGCGCCCTGGTACACATGCTGGTCAGTCAAAACATTAACCGCCAGCGTAAGCTGATGCTGCAAATGGAGGCTGAGGCAACAGACCCCGTGCAACACATTCTGCAGGCTTTGGAGATGATGACGAACGAGATCCGGCGCTTTCACGCCACTTTCGTTTACGATTTACAGAAATATTTCCCGCGTTCGTGGCAGCATTTCCAGCGATTCATCCGCAGCGAGCTGACAGAGGTAGTTGAACGCAATCTGCGCAAGGGTATTCTGCTGGGTTTATACCGTCCTGAACTGGATGCAGTGATTATGTCGCGACTGCGCATTGAGCAGATTTTTCTTGCTGCCAATCCGAATGTGTTTCCACCGCAACAGTTTTCCATTCAACAGGTGCAACTGGAATTAGGACGACATTTTCTTTATGGAATTCTCACTCCCAAGGGATTGCAAACGTTGGCCAAACATACTTCTGAAAAAAAACAATAAGAAAATCATGAAGGTGCGAACACTGATTTTCGGGCTGTTGGTTTCATTTGAATCGTGGGCTCAAGGTTCTGCCATACAATGGTTCGGTTTACAGGAGGCGGTTCGTTATGCCCTGGAGCACCAGCCCGTTCATCGCAATGCAGAGCTGGGCGTAGCAATTTCCCGTCGCAGCGTGCAGGAAGTTATTGGTATAGGATTACCCCAGGTGACGGCCAAGGCAGATTTCACCCATTACCTGGAATTGCCCACCTCCCTGATTCCGGGAGAATTTTTCGGCGGTGAGCCAGGCACTTACATTCCTGTTCAGTTTGGCACTTCATACAACACAGGGGCGGGACTTACGCTGACTCAGTTGTTGTTTGACGGTCGTTACTTGCTCGGGGTGAAGGCCGCACAGATCGTACAGGAGCTTGCAAGCAAAGAGGCCCAACGCAGCCGCATTGCCGTCATCGAGCAGGTTAGCAAAGCCTATCTGACCGCTCTGATGGCCGAGCAAAGGCAAATGCAGGTAGCGTCCAACCTGAAAAGCCTGAATGAACTGCTCAAAAACACCGAAGCCCTTTATGCAGCCGGTTTTGTGGAGCAGCTGGATGTAGATCGTTTGCGGGTGAGCTACAACAACCTGCTGGCCGAACAGGAGAAGGTGTCGTTTTTTGTACAAAGCAGTAAGGATTTACTCAAGTTTCAGATGGGTCTGCCGGTGCAAGCGGAGATCGGGCTGACGGACAGCCTGCCTTCCGTGGAGGCCGTTTCCCTGATTCCTGCGCTGGCAACGGATCCCAATCAGCGCATTGAATACCGCATGCTGCAGGATCAACTGCGATTGGCCGAAATGAACGTGAAGCGATACCGTGCCGGTTACTGGCCCAGTCTGTATGGTGCAGCCAGCCTGCAGGTACAATCGCAGGAAAACCGGTTAAAGGATATTCCCTCCGGAACCTGGTACGATATGAGTCTGGTAGGGCTCAGCCTCAATGTTCCGATTTTTGACGGGCTGAGCAAGGTGCGTCAGATTCAGGGGGCCAAGTTGGAGCTGCTTCGGGCGCAAAACAATATGGAGTTGTTTGAAAACAGCATGAACCTGGAAGTGCGAACGGCGCGCGGCAACCTGGAAAATGCCCTGCGAAGTTTGAAAGTAAACGAGGAAAATCTGGAGCTGGCCGATAAAGTCATGAGGAGCAGCCGCATCAAATTTGAGCAGCAGGTAGGCAGTTCGCTGGAGGTCACCGAAGCGGAGGCATCGCTAAAGAATGCGCAGATTGCCTATCTCACTTCACTCTATGAGGTGTGGCTGGCTAAGCTGGAACTGGAAAAAGCTTTGGGAACACTTGACAAAAATTTTTAATCCTTATGAATAACCGAATCTGGAACGGAATTTTTGCCAGCCTGTTGGTCGTAGTTTTGCTGGCAGGTTGCGGATCGGGCGGTGCCGGCGACCCTGCAGCGGAGCTGGAGCGCCTCCGTCAGCAGAAGCAGGAACTGGAACAGCGCATCCGGAAACTGGAAGAACAAGTTAACAGCGGCCGAAGTGCACTCGTTCGGACCGTATCGGTTGCTGAGGTGCATCCTGCCGTCTTTTCCAGTTCCATTGAAGTACAGGGCTCGCTGGAGGCCGAACAAAACGTACTGGTCAGTCCGACCATGCCCGGCGTGGTGAAGCGGATCACGGTACGCAGCGGCCAGCAGGTCAGCAAGGGGCAGGTACTTGCCGAGCTGGACAATGAAGCTTTGAAAAGGAATCTGGATGCGTTGCAACAACAGTTACAACTGGCCCACAGCCTGTATGAGCGTCAACGCATGCTGTGGGAGCAAAAGGTAGGAACGGAAGTCCAATACCTGACGGCAAAGACCAATAAGGAAACATTGGAACAACAGGTGGCAGCAGCCCGCGAACAGGTGGCTCAAACCACGCTCACCGCACCTTTTTCCGGCGTGGTAGACGAGGTGGGTCTGAAAGTCGGTGAGCTGGCCACACCAGGAATAACCGGCATCCGGGTGGTGAACATGCAGGAACTGAAGGTTGCCGCTTCGGTGTCTGAGGCTTACAGCGCACGCGTGCGCCTGCAGATGCCGGCGCGGGTGTATTTTCCGGATATCGGGGAAGAAGTTCAGACGACGCTCAGCTATGTAAGCAAGGTGATTCATCCCCAATCGCGAACTTTTGGTGTGGAATGCCGGATTCCGTACAACGAGCGACTGAAACCCAACATGGTGGCGGTTTTACGGATTATAGATTACGAAAAAAGCAATGCAATCGTAGTGGACGTCAATCTGTTGCAGCAGGCGCGGGAAGGCACCTTCGTGCTGGTGGCCCGACCTGACGGTGAGGGGTGGGTTACGCAGCGGGCACCGGTTACGGTGGGTCGGGTGTTTGACGGCAAGGCAGAAATTCTCTCCGGGCTTTCACCCGGCGACCGGCTGATTACCTCGGGCTATCTGGATCTGGTTGCCGGGCAGCCCATAAATCCGGAATCGTGAAACCAGGCCATGCAACAACTCCAGCGAATGCAGACTTCACATGAACGCCGGCAAAAAATTTAAGGAATTCGGCCCCAGCAGTTGGGCTATAGACAACCGGACGACCATTTTCGTTCTGACCCTCTTTCTGGTCATCATGGGGCTGCGGGCTTACCGTGATTTGCCCAAAGAGCTCTTTCCTGACGTTACGCTGCCCACGGTTTATGTGGCTACGGCTTATCCGGGCTCGGCACCGGCTGATATTGAAAACCTGATCACCCGGCCGCTGGAAAAGGAAATAGGTGCCATAAACGGCGTCTATAAGATTACCAGCAATTCGGTGCAGGATTTTTCGGCCATTCAGGTAGAGTTTGTTTCCGGCACCGACATCAATGCCGCCAATCAGCTGGTAAAAGATGCGGTAGATAAGGCCAAGCCAAAGCTGCCCGGTGATCTGGACCCCACCTGGGGACCTAATGTATCCAAGATCGAATTTGCCGATTTTCCCATCCTTCAGGTAAACGTCAGCGGCGATTACGATTTGGGCCGGCTGAAGCGATATGCCGAACTGTTGCAGGATCAAATTGAGCAACTGCCCCAGATCGCACGCGTGGATCTGATCGGTGCTCCGGAGCGGGAGATTCAGGTAGATGTGGACATGTACCAGATGCAGGTGGCTCAGGTAACGCTGTTTGACATTTATTCCACCATCAGCAACGAAAACCGCCTGGTATCCGGCGGCACGATTCGCATTGGCGACATGCGGCGCAGCATAACCATCAGCGGGGAATTTCAAAACCTCTCTGATCTGGAAAACCTGACTATCAACAACCTGCACAACCAGCCCATACCGCTAAAGCAACTGGCTACCATAACCGACGGATTTAAAGAACAGGAAAGCTATGCGCGGCTCAACGACGAAAAGGTCATTACTCTAAGCGTCATTAAAAAAAGTGGTGAAAACCTGATCGAAGCTTCTGACAGTATACGCGCGCTGGTAAACCGTGCTGCCGGCCACAGCATTCCCTCCGACATTGACCTGACCATAACGGGAGACACCTCCACGCTGACCCGAACGCAGGTTAAGGAACTGATCAACACGATCATCATCGGGTTTATCCTGGTGACCCTGGTATTGATGTTTTTTATGGGAGCTGCCGATGCCATGTTCGTCGCCTTCTCTGTGCCGTTGTCCATGTTTCTGGCCTTTATTGTGCTGAGCCTGATGGGTTGGAGCATGAACGTGATTGTACTGTTTGCTTTTCTGCTTGGTTTGGGTATCGTAGTGGACGATGCGATCGTAGTGATTGAAAACACCCACCGGCTGTTTGGTAACGGAAAAATGCCCATTAAACAGGCAGCCAAATACGCTGCCGGAGAAGTGTTCGTACCCGTTCTTTCGGGAACACTAACCACGCTGGCACCTTTCTTTCCGTTGCTGTTCTGGCCGGGCATTATCGGCCAGTTTATGGAAGGATTGCCGGTTACGCTCATCATCACGCTGACGGCTTCGCTACTGGTCGCCTATTTGTTCAATCCGGTGTTTGCAGCCACGTTCATGAGGCCGCAGACCGGCCAGCCCCCTCAACGGCGACGAGCCCTGTGGCTGTCTGTTGCAGCAGTGGCTGCGGGATTGATTCTGTCATTGAGCGGTGCACCTTTGGTAGGCAACCTGCTGATCACAGCCGTTTTGCTGTATTGGTTGTATCAACTGGTGTTGATTCATGGGGTTAGAAAGTTTCAGAATCGCATCTGGCCGCAGGTACAGGCCCGATATGCTGCCCTGCTGCGTTGGACGCTGGACCATCCTGTGCAGCTGTTCGGAGGCATCATGGCGCTGTTTATCGTTTCGCTGATTTTAATTGGCATACAAAAGCCGGGAGTAGAACAATTTCCCAGCGGCGACCCCAATGCCATATACGCTTACATCGTGATGCCGAGTGGCACCGACGCGGCCGTTACGGATTCCATAACCCGCGAAGTGGAGCGACGCATTCAGCAAGTGCTTGGACCCGACAACCCCATCGTGAAGTCAGTTATTTCGAGCGTAGCCCTTGGTGCCAGCGAGGATCCGTTTGATCAAAGCGTCAGTTCGCATAAAGGCAAGGTAGCGGTCAATTTCATTGATCCGGCCGAACGTCGCCAACGCAAATCGGAACCGTATCTGGAACAGTTCCGTTCTGCCGTTCGTGACCTTAGGGGTGCTTCCATTACGATCAGCGCCGAACAAAATGGTCCGCCACAAGGCAAGCCCATTAACATTCAGATAGCCGGCGACGATCTGGATCAGTTGATTCAGGTAGCCTCCGGTATTAAGCGGCATCTGGATTCTTTGAATATAGCGGGAATAGAAGAGCTTAAGGCCGATCTGCAGCCCACCAAGCCGGAAATTGTGGTGCAGCTTGACCGCGAACGAATGAACCGTTTGGGCATCAATACCCAACAGGTAGGATTTGAAATCCGCAATGCCATTTTCGGCTGGGAGGCTTCGCGGTACAAAGAGCAGGCGGACGATTTTCCCATTGTCATCCGGTATGCCGGAGATCAGCGCAAGAATGTAGAACGGCTCAAAGAACTGAAGATCACTTACCGGGACATGACTACCGGCCAGGTAAAGCAGGTGCCGCTGAGTGCTTTTGCCACCATAGCATATTCCACAACCTATTCCGCCATTAAGCGCCTTGACCAGAAGCGGGTAATCACGCTGGAGTCCAATCTGCTGAGTGGATACGAGAACCGCCAGCCCATGATCATGGGGCAGATTAAAGAACTGCTGGCCGATTATCCGCTGCCGGAAGGCGTAACGCTACGCTACGCCGGAGCCAGTCAGGATATAGAAGAAACTATCAATTTTCTGAGCATTGCCTGGTTCATTTCGCTGTTTCTGATCATTTTCATTCTGGTAACGCAATTCAATTCCGTATCCAAGCCGCTGATCATATTCGCTGAAGTGTTTTTCAGCATCATCGGCGTCTTGCTCGGATACGGGCTTACGGGTATGACGGCATCCATCGTCATGACGGGTGTTGGCGTGGTAGCGCTATTGGGTATTGTGGTGCGCAACGGTATTCTGCTGGTTGAATTTACCGACGTGCTCATCGAGCAGGGGATACCTTTGCGGGAGGCCGTGGTGGAAGCTGCGCGAATTCGCATGACGCCGGTGTTGCTGACAGCCACGGCCGCCATTCTGGGAATGATTCCGCTGGCTATCGGCATGAATATCGATTTTTATGGTTTGTTTACCGCTTTTAAGCCCGATATCTGGCTTGGCGGTGAAAATGTGGTGTTCTGGGGTCCGCTGGCGTGGACCATTATTTTCGGCCTGAGTTTCGCAACCTTTGTTACGTTGCTGGTAGTGCCGGTCATGTATCTGCTGAACGAGCGGTTCCGGAGCTGGCTGTTCCGGAAACTTGGATTACAGCCTCAGCCGGTTACAGCAGGCATTCATGCAAAAACAGAGGTGGTGGCAGCAGAAGAACAAATTAATTAAGTCTTTTTAGTTAATTTCTTAATCAAAACAATGAAAAAGCGAATCGGTATTATCGGATCCGGTGTGGTGGCGCAAACCCTGGCGAGGGGATTTCTGCGTCACGGTCATGACGTGATGTTGGGCACGCAGCATGCGGAAAAGCAAGCCTTACTGCGCCAGCAGGTGGCCGGAGCCACAACCGGAACGTTCAAAGAAGCCGCGCAATACGGCGAATGGGTGGTGCTTTCGGTTAAAGGCAGTGCGGCCCTAACGGCCTTGAAACTTGTTGATGAAGAAGCCCTGGCAGGTAAAATCGTGATGGACACGACAAATCCCATAGCCGATAGTCCGCCGCAGCATGGCGTGTTGCAATACTTCACTTCACTGAACCGATCGTTGATGGAACAGCTGCAGGAACTCAGGCCTCAGGCCAGGCTGGTAAAGTGTTTCAGTTGCGTGGGCAGCGCCCACATGATTGACCCGCAGTTTTCGGAGCGGCCCACGATGTTCATCTGTGGCAACGATGCGAATGCAAAACAAGAGGTAACCGCATTACTCGAAACAGTAGGTTGGGACGTGGCCGATATGGGTGGTGCGGAAGCTGCCCGCGCCATTGAACCGCTGGCCATGCTGTGGTGCATTCCCGGCTTTCTGCACAACCGGTGGAATCATGCCTTCCGGCTGTTGCGGAAATAATGCGGACTACCGCCTCAGAATTTCAAAACGCTTCACCACCATACCGCCGTCGTAACTCACGCGCAGCAAATACATGCCGGCAGGCAGATGTGCCGTATGAAGGGTTAGATGCCGGACGGATTCAACAGGCTGCGGGGGTTGCATCCATAGCATTTGTCCCATCATACTGAAGACGGCGATCTGAACCGATGTGATGTCTTCAGGTAATTGGAGTTCCACATGCATGTAATCAGTTGCCGGGTTGGGATATAATCTGACGTCACCAGCCGCGGCAATCAACTCATCGCCTTGGCGGCAGTTGTTGGTGATGGTTGTAGTCTTGGAAGTGTTGGTGCAGCCGTTGGCATCGGTTACTTTGTAGCTGTAATCGCCGGCAGTGCTGACCGTATAGCTGATGTTGGTTGCGCCGTTGATGTTGTTCCCGTTTTTCTTCCACTGATAGGTACAACCCGCGCAGCTTTTGGCCGAAAGGGTTACGGTTTCCTGACCTTCACAGATTTTTTTATCCTGACCTGCGGGCAGGGTAATCTTGGTGGAGGGCTTAGAGTGAACGGTAATGTTCACGGATTCCGATTTTTTGGTACAACCGTAGGCGTCGGTAATGGTAACGCGGTAATTGCCGCCGGTGGTCGGATAATATTTCTGTTTGGTTTCACCAGGAAGGATGTTACTTCCTTTTTGCCACTGATAGCTGTAACCGGCAGGAGCCTGCAAATAAGTGGGCGATGAGCCTTCGCAAAATGCCGATGGGCCGACAATGGAAATGACCGGTGTTACAGGCTCATGAACTGTCACCGAAACGGCAGTAGAAGTTCCCTGACAATTGTTGTTGTCTTTGACCGTGACACTGTAGGAACCAGTGACGTCCACTTTAAGGGTCTGACCGGTTTTGCCATTGGACCAGGTGTAGGATTTATAACCAGGACCGGCATCCAGGGTCACGGATTGGTTGTAACAGGTGTTGATGGGGCCTGCCGGAGAAATGACCGGGGTAGGCAGTGGATATCGGGTCAAGGTTATGCCATCGGAGGTTGAGGAACAGCCGTTGGAATCAGTGGCTGTAACGGTGTAAGTGCCTCCATTCGTGGCCGTAAATGAAGTGCCTGTAGCGCCACCAGTCCATTGATAGGTTAACGACGGAGATGGGTTTTTTACAGAAAGGGTAATGCTTTCCCCCTGACAGAAGCCGGTATTGGAAACGGTGTTTAGCTTGGGCTTTTCCGGAGCGGGCAATACATTAATGACCACCGTATCTGCACTCCAGTAACCGCCGGTTACGTTACGCACACGCACCCAGTAGGTGCCGCTGGTAGTGGCAGTAATTTTTCGGGTAGTAGCTCCGGTGCTCCAGAGGTATTCCAGATAGTTGGCGCCGGCATCCAACTCCACCGAACCGCCGCTGCAGAAAGTAGTAGCTCCGTTCACGACCATATCCACGGAAGGAGGCGGGGCAGGTAGCACGGCCGAACGGATGTGCGTTATGGAATACGCTTTGGCCGAATAATTGGCAGATGGGGTAGCCGATTTGTAGGTTACCTGAGCGTCGTTGGTTACATAGAGCAACGGCTCAGCAGAATAGCGGATGTATTTGCTGGAGCCCGGGAACAAGTAATCCGTCTTTACTTTCAATTCGTTAGACGACAAGTTCAGAATGACTACATGGAATGAATCGTTCTTCTCAAAAGCCCAGCCGTACAGAGCCGGATATGTCACTGTATTAGCACCATCAGTGACGGTGATGTATTGATTGGGGGTAAACTCAAGAGGAGAAACGTAATTGGCATCCTTCAAGGCCAGCCCAAGCAGCTCCATAGTGATGCCTGCAGCGGTCTTACCCCAGTATTTGGTGGGACCGGGAGAAGGCGTGGGAGGAATAAAATTGCCATCGCCGCCAAATTCATAACCATTGGTATTAAAAAAGAAGCAACCCGCAACAGCTGTTCCGGAAATAGCATGAAAAGACAAATGCTTGATACGGGGTTCATTCAGAAAATGCAGGGTTTGGGTAGCGGCAAAAAGCCCATGAGCCCAGCAGCCCTGAGTGGGTTTGGTTTTGTCGCGCAGATTAAATTCAGTAATCCAGATATCATTGCCCGGCGGAACAAGGGGGAAGTCTTCGGTGCTTAGGATCTTCCACATGGTAAAAGGCCGCGAGAGCATGGTAGGCACTTCAGAAACGGTAAACGTACCAGAGGTTGCCTGATAGTTTTCATCAGCGGCGGCAGCAGCCATATAGCTGTGATAGGATATGGCATTCTGTCCGCGCATAAGCGGAAAAAGGGTTTCATCCCAGGTAATGCGCCGGGGGGCATTGTTTCGGTTGAACGCTCCCTGAATGGCCACTTTGGCTAAAGGAAAATACTTGTGTACGGAATCAGCCCATTGGGCAGAAACCTCGGCATACACGGCAGCAGTGGGAAATGCCTGCATGATAGCTACCGAATCTTCGCCACCGTCCAGGTAGAACTCATTACCTAATTCCACATATTTTACAGGAATACCTAGCGAATCGGCATGACGCAGCATGGCCAGTTGCTCCTGCAGCGTGGAAGAGATCATGTTGAGCACAAAAATGGGCGTGGCGCCCGTGGCATTGAGCGCCAGTTTAAACTTATCCAGGCGATTGTCTTTGCGCTGCGCATTCACATAGGCGCTGGGCAACAAGGGGTGATTAACAAACCAGCCTTCGCGCCAGTCCCACCAATTGGCTACGCCGCCGCCCGGGTACCGGATGATTTTGGGGCGCAGCTTAGGCAGATTGGACAATAGATACGGATTGGACCACCCTAGTGAATCCCGAACCATATTTTGACCGTTGTAGCCTATCCAATCGGGGTTAATTGAGCGGCGGTAGCCCAATGACATGGTATGATTCTGCGCCTGCAGGTCGGAAAGAAACAAGAGGAACAGAAAGCAAACACCAAGAGCGCTGAGGGGGGTGACTTGCATGGGGGTCGGTTTGTAGGCAGCGGCAAAGTACAAATCCTTTTCCAGAAAATCAACCTCCTTTTGGGGTATTTTCCGTAAAATTTTTTTTACCTTTTACTTTCATTTACTAACGACCCATTGGGTCACCGGTCGGGAAAAAGAACTTAATTTTTTTTAACGGAAAAGCGATTGAGTCAAAGTCAGTTGTTCCTGGTTAGGTGAGGTGTATTATCTTGCACGACCCATGCCGCGGTATGGCGGTAGAGGTTAATCAGGGGTTAATTAGGTGTTACGCTTTCGCTTCGGGTTTACTTTTCCTCGTGCCTGGCTTTTTGTGGCATTTTGCCTTCAAGCCGGCGAGGTACGAAGTCAGGCCGATCTGTTTGTAGAGCAGTTTGCGGTTCACTTCGATGGCGATCCCGACTGGACTTCCATATCGCTTAAAGTAATCAACAAGGGCACCCTCCCGGCCTGCTGCAACATGGACGTAGGCATATACGTGGGAAAAACCGCCCTGTTGATTCCCAGCCAATTGCTGTTTTACCTGAAAGCCGGATTTTTTTTGTACGCCAACGACACCACCGAGCTGGATACCGTTTTTAATTTTTGTGATTCCTTACTGCTGAGTACCATACCCAACACCTACCGGGGCCCGGATCCCATATTTATCGGTTATTCAGTTGATCCACACGACAAAGTGGTGGAGCTGAACGAAAGCAACAATGCAGGCATATTTGGCCAACCCCTGTATCTCACATGTGCTGTAGGATTATCCGATCCGCCTCAGGATGCGATCTCCTTTTCCTTTAATGCCGAACAGAAGCAGTGCTGGATCAGCATACAGAACGGAGGCCACATCGGGGAGGTGGTTATTCTCAATCTGTTCGGGCAGCAGATGCCCGTTTCTGTGCAGCAACAGGCGCAAGGCTGTGTGGTGCCTGTACACCATTTGCCTCCTTCAGCCTACGTGGCTTTGGTTCAACAGAGGCACAGCACTAAAAGGGCTGCTTTCCGATTTACCATAGCAGACTGAAAAGGCACAGCGCAAGGCTGTGCCTTTACTGCATGGGCGGTTTTGCTGATTGTTAATGCAGCAACGTTATCCGTTGTCGCGCCACCTGGGCCGAGCTACGTACCTGCAAAAGATAAATACCATCCGCAATCCTATGAGACAGGTCAATGCGAACGGACGTGGTTCCCGGTGCAACTACGAACCGTTCGCGCAGCATCAACTGACCGACATGATTGTAAATCTCCAGATGATAGATGGCTTCGTTGCTGTCAAACAGATTGGTGCGCAGCGTGACCGTGCCTGCTGAGGGGTTGGGATAAACCACCAGCACGGGTTCCTGGACTTCCGGATCTTCCTGTTCGCGACAGTTATTCACCGTTACTTTCACGCCGGTAGCGGATTTTCTGGTACAACCGTTGACATCGGTTATCTGTACCTTGTACGTACCACTGGATGTCGGTTGATAGGTTCGGTTGGTTGCGCCTGCCACATTGCTGCTGCCCTTTTGCCATTGATAGGAATAGGAACCAAAAATGGTAGATAAAGTGGACGGGCTGCTACTGCAGTAGGTTGCAGGGCCGGTTAACGTAACAGTAGGTTCCGGCAATATCCACTCGGTGACCGTTACCGCATCCGACGTGTCCTTGCAGCCATTGGCATCCGTAATGGTAACGCTGAATGTTCCGCTGGCTGTTACTTCAATGGACTGCGTCGTCTTGCCATTGGACCATTTGTAGGAGCTGGCCGAATTGGACGTTAGGGTAACGCTGCCGCCATCGCAGAAGCTCAGCGGGCCGGAAGCCGTTATGGTCGCTACCGGCTTGGGATGTACCGTAACGGTTGTTGGGCTGGTGGTACTCCCTGTGCACGAGTTGGCATCCGTTACCGTGAGCGAGTAACTGGTGGTACCTAAGGAACCGACCACTATACTTTTGGTCGTAGCGCCCGTGCTCCACAGGTAAGAAGCATAATCCTTATTTGCGGACAAGGTGGTCGTTTGCCCATGGCAAATCACTGTTCCTCCCGTAACGGTAATGGTAGGATTTGGATTTTTGTTGATGGTAACTGAAAATCCATCGGATTTTTTGGTGCAGCCGGCATTATCGGTTATTTGCACTTTATAGGTACCGCTGGCTGTAGGCGTATAGTTGATGTTGGTTGCCCCGGCGAGATTGGTACTTCCCTGCGACCACTGATAACTGTAGCCGGTGGCCGTTGTGGAAAGGAATGCACCTGCTGTTTCGCACCAGGCATTCGTTCCTGTACTGCTGACGATGACCGGCTTATCCAGGCTGCTCACCACACTCACCGTTATGCTGTTGGACGTTCCTGTGCATCCCCCGGCATTTGTTACTGTGCAGGAATAGGTACCCGAAGTGGTTACAGTAATGGACTGAGTGGTAGCGCCGTTGGACCATTGATACGAAGCAAATGGCTGCGACACAGAAAGCACCACAAACCCTCCGGTGCAGAATTTGGTAGCGCTGCCTGCTGTAATAACAGGCGACAACGAACTAACCGTGGTAATCGTTATGGGTGAAGAAACACCCGTACAACCAGCGGCGTCGGTTACCGTGACGGTGTAGGTTCCTGCCTGGCTTACGGTGATGGTGGATGTGGTGGCTCCGGTGGACCATTGGTAGGCATGAAACGACTGTGTGGTGGACAATACAGTGGATTGTCCGGTGCAAAGACTGGTGCCATTGGAGGAGGCTATTACCGGTGTCAGGTTACTTCCCGCCGAAACCACTACAGAATTGGAAGTTCCTGTACATCCGTTGGCATCGGTAACGGTACAGGAATAGGTGCCTGAAGTGGTAACTACAATGGACTGGGTAGTTGCGCCCGTACTCCACTGGTAGCTGGAATAGGCAGGAGCAGAAAGCGTTACGCTGCCGGATCCGCACCACGTTAAAGGACCGGAAGCCGAAATGGTTACGTTAGGAATAGAAGTAGTTATAACCACAGGAGCTGCCGATGCCGTGCATCCGTTAGAGGATGTAACTGTCAGAACATAAGTGCCCGCTGTGCTGACCGTAATGGACTTGGAAGTTGCTCCGGTGGACCACTGATAGGCCGAATAATTCTGGGCCGAAGTGAGCGTAGCAGTCTGACCGTTGCACAGAACCGTGTTACCGGTGATGTTTACGGTGGGGCTTGGCGCTGTATTAACGGTTATCGAAAGCGCTGAAGAAGTTGCTGAACAACCCAACCAGTTAGACAAGCGAACCCTGTAGTTGGCCGTGGAGGTCGGGGTATGTGTAATGTTGGTTTCGCCCGGCATGTCCACTCCCGATTTCTGCCATTGATAGTTATACCCCGATGGGCTGGCAATCAGATAAACGCCGGCATTACTGCAAAACGTGGTTTGGCCAGTGCTGGAGGACACAGTAGGTGTAGGGACGGAGTGAACGGTAACGGTTATGGAATTGGAAACACCGGTGCAGCCATTCGCATCGGTCACGGTACACCAGTATGTGCCGCTCTGACTGAACGATTTGCTCTGACCCACCGTGCCGTTAGACCAATTGTAGCTGCTATAGGTCTGCGTTACCTGAAGCGTTACGCTGCTGCCCTGGCAGATGTCCGTATTTCCCAATGCAATGATGGTAGGCGTCGGGTTCGGGTTCACGGTGATGGTTCGGCCGGTGGAAGTGCCTACACAGCCGTTGGCATCGGTAACGGTAACGAAGTAAGTGCCCGTGGTGTTCACCGAAATGGACTGCGTGGTGGCACCCGTACTCCACAGGTAACTTACATAGGTTCCGGTAGACAAAGTAGAAGATTGCCCTTCGCAGATGCTGGTTCCTCCCGTCACTGTGATGGAAGGAGTTGGCAGGGCATGAAGAGTAATGCTGAGCGGATCGGAACGCTTGGTACAACCGAAGAAGTTGGAAATGACCACGCGATAATTTCCACCGCTCGTAGGCGTATGCGACTGATTGGTAGCCCCGCTGATATTAGCACCTCCAAGTTGCCACTGATAATTATAGCCGGTAACACTGGTGGACAGGAATACTCCTGCTCCGGTACACCAGGCGGTTTGACCGGTGCTGGTAAAAATATTCGGTATCGGCAGAATGTATTCTGTGACTGTAATGGAGTTGGAAACACCGGTGCAACCGTTGGCATCGGTTACCGTGCACCAATAAGTACCGCTATCGTAAAAGGTTCTGGACTGGCCGACTGTACCGTTTGACCAGTTGTAGCTATTGTAGGTTTGAGTAACCTGCAGGGTAACACTTCCTCCGTCGCAAAACTCCGTAGGCCCCTGAGCAACTATGGTAGGCACCGGATTCGGATTCACGGTGATGGTTCGGCCGGAAGAAGTGCCTACACAGCCGTTGTTATCGGTAACGGTCAGAAAGTAGGTGCCCGAAGTCGATACGGAAATGGATGATGTCGTCTGGCCGGTACTCCATAAATACGAAACGTAGGTGTTGTTGGAACTCAGCGTCGTGCTTTGACCCTGACAGATGTTCGTACCGCCGGTAACCACTATATTGGGAGTTGGCAAGGGGTAAATGGTAATGTTAACCGGCGAAGACGTGCGGCTGCAACCGTAAGCATCGGTAGCCACCACCCTATAGGGTCCGTTTTCCGTAGGAGTATAATTCTGCTGGGTAGCTCCCGTGATGTTGATGGAATTTTTCTGCCATTGGTAATTATACCCCGACGGACTGGCCGTTAAATACACCCCCGCGCCGGAACAAAACTGAGGACCGCCTCCAACGGTAGAAGCAGTAGGCGTGGGCAAGTCGTAAACGGTAACGGTTATGGAGTTGCTGCTTTGACCGGTACAGCCGTTGGTATCGGTTACCGTAACGAAGTAGGTGCCGGATTGCGTCACCGTGCGGGTCTGTCCAAAGCCACTGGGCGACCAGCTGTAGCTTGTGTAACCGGGCGGAGCCGAAAGGGTAACGCTCTGATTATAACAAAATGCAGTAGGGCCGTTAGCGGTAATCGTTGGGCTGGGAAGCGGATGAACGGTAAATACTTCAGTATCCGAAACCGCCGTGCAGCCGTTTTGGTCAGTAATGACGACCCAATAGGCCCCACCTTGTGTCACCACCAGATTGGTAGTGGTGTCGCCGGAGTTCCACAGGTAGGTTATGCCGGTGGGTGAAGCCCCCGAATATGTGGGAATCACCAGGCGGCTACCTCCCTGACAGAAAGAACGCGTGCCTTGTGGCACAATGTTTGGCCGCTTGGGGGTAGGATTAACAGTAATGCTTACTGTGTCGGCAGCATAGTATCCTCCGGGAACCGCGTAAGCCCGAACCCAGTAATTGCCTGAAGTGTTTACCGTAATGGTTCGGGTGGTATCGCCGGTAGACCACACGTAGCGAACATAGCCTGCTCCGGCATCCAATGTGGTGGTTTGGTTGGCGCAGATAGTCGTATTGCCTAAAACGGTAATATCAACCGTAGGTGGTGGTTGGGGGATAAAGGAGCAATGAATTTTTGTGGAAGAATAGGGAGGAAGCGTTAAGGTGGAACCCAATGTGCCACTGACAACCGTTACACTATCGTTACGCGCTATGGGACGAAGGGGAGGCGCATACTTCTGCAAAAAACTCCCCGAGCCGAAAAGGGAAGTATAAATTTCACGGGAGGTATCAGACAAATTATATATCACGGCTGCCGAAGCGGTGTCGCTGCTGAATAACCAACCATACACTGCGGGGTAGTAATACACCGATGCACCGTAATCTTCGGTGGTCATGATCTGGGGCGTGGGAGTAAATACCAGGGGAGAAGCATAACTCTTGCCCCACATGGCTTCGCCCAGCATCTTCATATTGTGACCGGTAGCGGTCAGGCCATAAAACTGTGTGGACGGCGGATTGGGCAGGGGGGTCCAGTCGCCATCCTCACCTCCGAGATAAAAGCCATTGGTAACAAAAAAATACTGCCCATACAAAGCTGTGCCCACCATGGCGTGGCAGTTCAGGATCTTAAACCGCTCTTCATTCAGGAATTGTAAGGTCTGAACCGGTAGATACAAGCCATGAGCCCAAAGGCCGTGCACAGGCCGGTCGTGGTCGGTCATATTGTATTCCGTGTTCCAGAATTGCTTTCCGGGAGGAATTTGCGGCAGGGTTCGCTCCTTAAACACGCGCCACATCTTAAACGGCTGGTACAACCAGTTGGGCACTTCGTCCAGGGTTTGCACCTGCTTATCGGCCACGGTTTCCGTAGTATCGTTCCAGGCCGATGAATAATAAGTATGAAAACTCCAGGCATCTTCCCGGCCATTCAGCAATATGCGCAGGGAATCGTTCCATTTCAGTCGCTTGGGCTTTTTGTTTTTCTGGAAACATCCCTGTACAGCTACCAAAGCATTAGGAAAATGCGCATGAATGGAATCTATCCAGATATTGGCCATATCGGCATACGTCTTAACGTATTTGAAAACAGAATCCACGTACACCGAACCTTCGCCGGCATCTTCGTCGTCGGCGGAGATAAAGAATTCATTTCCCAGCTCGACATATTTGACATCAAATCCTAGGGAATCGGCATGACGGAGCATGGCCAACTGCTCCTGCAGCGTGGAGGTGACCATGTTCAGCATGAACACCGTCTGAGCCCCCGTAGCATCAGCCACAGCTTTATAGTTATGCAGGTAATTGGGCTGGCGGGGCAGATTTTTGTAATTGGAAGGCAGGTACGGAACATCCACAAACCAGCCACGCCGCCAGTCCCACCAATTGCCTATGCCCCCTGCAGGATAACGATACACCTTGGCTCTCAGTTGGGGTACGTTGGCCGTCAGGTTAGGATTTACCCAAGATGATCCGTTGCGAATAACGTTTTGGCCATTGTAGCCCAGAAAATGCGGAGGCAACGTTCTGCGGGTGGAAAGCTCTACGCCAAGCACCTGAGCGAAAGTTCCTTCGCTCCATGAAGCCTGCATGATCAAACACAGTAATGCGCAGCGAATGCCACGGGGGTTAATGGCTTTCATAAGGAGGCTTTTTAGTGGGTTATGACTACCTAAAAAGTGGTAGTTTTTACGAAACAAGCCTCTAAAGGTTACAGAGGCATCCGCCTGTCAAATAGCTAGATAACTTATTGACAATAAACTGCTTAGTCAAGCTTCCGCAGCATACAGCGGAAACTTAGCGCAAAGTTCATGAACCTGCTGCTTGACCCTATCTATTGCTAAAGCATCGTCGGGCCGGGAGATGACCTGATTGATTAAAGAAACTATCTGAACCATTTCCTCCTCCCCCATGCCCCGCGTGGTAATGGCCGCCGTACCGATGCGCATGCCCGAGGTAATGAACGGCGACTTATCATCAAAAGGCACCATGTTTTTGTTGACCGTTATGTCGGCCTGCTCCAGGACTTGTTCGGCCTTTTTTCCACTGATGTTTTTGTTGCGCAGATCTATGAGCATCAAATGGTTGTCGGTGCCCCCCGAAACAATGTGATAGCCCAGCTCAACAAAAGCCTTAGCCATAGCCCGGGCGTTTTTGATGACTTGCTCACAGTATTGCCGGAATTCATCTGTCAGCGCTTCGCCAAAAGCCACTGCCTTGGCCGCAATTACGTGTTCCAGCGGTCCCCCCTGAATGCCTGGAAAGACAGCGCTATCCAACACACTGCTCATCTTGCGGATTTCTCCTTTGGGAGTTTTCAGTCCGAAGGGATTATCAAAATCCTGACCCATAAGAATGACGCCGCCGCGCGGGCCCCTCAGGGTCTTATGGGTGGTAGAAGTGACCACATGACAATGCGGTAACGGATTATTCAGCAGTCCGGAAGCGATAAGTCCTGCCGGATGAGCCATATCACACATCAGAAAAGCGCCGATGGAATCGGCAATCTGCCGAAAACGGGCGTAATCCCAGTCGCGTGAATAGGCAGAAGCGCCGCAAATGATCAGCCGGGGCCTTTCCTTATGGGCGATGCGTTCCACTTCGTCCAAATCAATTAAGCCAGTGGTACGATCTACGCCGTAAAAAACCGGCTGAAACCAGGTACCGGAAACACTAACCGGAGAGCCATGCGTCAGGTGGCCTCCGTGCGACAAGTTGAGCCCCAGAATCTTATCTCCCGGACGAAGCAAGGCGTAATAAACCGACAGGTTGGCCTGTGCGCCGGAATGGGGTTGCACATTGGCGTAAGCGGCACCGAAGAGCTGCCGCAGCCGGTCAATAGCCAGTTGCTCTACCTGATCGATGACCTGGCAGCCGCCGTAATAGCGCCGCCCCGGATAGCCTTCTGCATACTTGTTGGTCAGCACACTGCCCATCGCTTCCAGTACCTGTCTGCTGACGAAGTTTTCCGATGCAATAAGCTCCAGTCCGTTTTGCTGACGCACCATTTCCTGCTGCAACAGGTCAAAGAGCTGCTGATCGCGCTTCATGTTCTTCCGATTGGGCCATGAAGATAGTGGCCTGCTTCCGGATGCCTGTTGAAATGCCGGGTGCGGTGAGGGCCGGCACAGAAAAAAGCCGCAACCGGCTTGGAGGTGTGCATGGCCAGGCAGCAATTTTGTAGGGGGCAGGATCGCCATCATGACCGATGTTTTTCAAAACCGTCGCTACGTCATCCAGTACGTGGTGGTGGCTGTGGTGATCGTCTATGTGCTGCGGCTGTTTCAGTTGCAGGTGCTCAGCAAGAATTACCAGCAACTGGCCCGCAACAATGTACTGCGGGAGGTTACCGTTTTTGCTCCGCGCGGACTGATCTACGACCGTAAGGGCAAGCTGATCGTAGACAACCAAAACGAATACGACCTGTGGGTGGTACCTTCGCAGGTGCAGGCATTCGACACTGCCGCCTTCTGTTCCCTCATCGGAATCAGTGATTCGCTGCTGCGGCTGACGCTGAAAAAAGCGGCTGCTTATTCCCGGTTCAAGCCCTCTCTTCTGCTGAAAGGCATATCCGTAGAGAAATATGCGGCCATTCAGGAAGAGTTGTATCTGTTCCCGGGTTTTTTCGGCCAGGTGCGCACGGTACGTGCCTATCCGCATCAGGGGGCTGCCCATCTGCTGGGTTACATCGGCGAAGTGAGCCAAAGCCAGATAGAGCAGGGCGGTGGCTATTACCGTATGGGCGATTACATAGGCATCAGCGGTCTGGAACAATTTTATGAAAACGAGCTGCGCGGACGCAAAGGCAGCCGGTTTGTCCTTGTGGATGTGCACAACCGGGAGCAAGGCGCTTTTGCCGGAGGCAGCTTCGACACGGCCGCCATTCCCGGATACAATCTCCTGACCACGCTGGACATGGACCTGCAGCTTTACGGTGAGCTGCTCATGAAAAACAAGGTGGGAAGCATTGTAGCCATTGAGCCGGCTACCGGTGAGGTGCTGGCTCTGGTCAGCAGTCCGGCCTATGACCCCTCCCTGCTGACGGGAATGGAACGCACGCGCCATTTCAGGCAACTGGCGTCTGACAGCTTGCGGCCACTGTTTGTACGGCCGCTCAAGGCAGCCTATCCCCCCGGCTCTACGTTTAAGCCTGCCGTAGCCCTCGCTGCCATGCAACTGGGCAGCATCACTCCCCGAACCGGCTACAGTTGCGCAGGCGCTTACTCCGTCGGTTCGCTCAGTGTGGCCTGTCATCATGCAGGCTATGTAGCCGATGTGCAAACTGCCATACAGTATTCGTGCAATAGCTACTTCTGCCATATATTCAGAAAAACCATTGACGACAGCAGGTTTAATCAAACCGCTGAAGGCCTTGACCAGTGGAAGAAAGTAATGGATGCCCTGGGCATAGGCCGGCGCACCGGCATTGATTTGCCCAACGAGGGGTATGGCTATGTGCCCGGATCAGATTATTACGATAAAATATACGGAAAAAAACGATGGAATTCGGTAACCATAGTTTCCCTGGGCATAGGACAGGGCGAGCTGGGCATGACCCCCCTGCAGATGGCCAATCTGATGGCAGCCATTGCCAACGGAGGGTACTGGATCACGCCTCACGTAGTGCGTTCCGTACAGGAGTCAGGCACTGGCAAACCGATAAAGACAGCCCGTCACATTGTTGATCTGGACACGAACCACCTGAGCGTTATCCGTGAGGGATTGTTTCGGGTTGTGGAGGCAGGCACCGGCCGCGGGGTTCGGATTCCCGGCATAACCCTGGCCGGCAAGACCGGAACGGCGGAAAACCCGCATGGTCGCGATCACTCTCTGTTTGTTGGTTTTGCCCCTTTGCATCAACCCCGAATTGCCATTGCCGTCGTCGTGGAAAATGCAGGCTGGGGCGCTTCTTATGCCGCACCTATAGCCAGCCTGATGGTTGAAAAATATCTTACCGATACCATCAGCCACACGCGCAAGTATCTGGAACAGCGCATGCTGGAGGCCAATCTGCTGCCATGACCTATTACGTTTCCCGGCGCCCCAACCAGGGCATTGACTGGCTGCTGATCGGATTGGTGGTTACGCTGATGGTGATCGGCGTGCTGGCCGTCTTTTCTTCCGGAGCTGCCGACGGCCACTTCCGGCTGCTGGACCTGACCCAGATGCATGGCCGGCAATTGTTGTGGATGCTCGTCAGTCTGGTTGTTGCTGGAGTAATCGTTCTCGTGGATTCCAAGGTGTACACTGTTTTTGCCTATGCTGTGTATGGGGTGATGATGGTTTTACTCCTGCTGGTTTTCGTGTTTGGGGTAACCGTGCGTGGTGATACGAACTGGCTGGTGCTGGGTCCGGTGCGCATGCAACCTTCGGAGTTTGCCAAGTTTGCCACGGCACTGGCCCTGGCCAAGCTGATGGGTAGCCAGAACTTCAACATACGAAGTCTGCGGCAGCAACTGCTTGCATTGGCCATTCTGGGTCTGCCGGCCGTGCTCGTGTTGCTTCAGGGCGATGCCGGATCTGCCATTGTTTTTGCATCGTATGCATTGGTCATGTATCGATTCGGACTTTCGGCAGGGTATCTGCTGGCAGTGGTTTTGCTGGTGGCGCTATCCTTACTCACTGTAGTGATGGATCCAACCCTGCTTGTGCTGATCCTGTTCGCTTTAGGTGCTCTGGTGCTGATAGCAGTAAGAAAAAACCGGGCCCTGCTGCTGACCGGCGCTGTGGCGCTCTTATTGTCGGTAGGCTATGTGTTTGCCTCCGGCTATGTGTTTGAACACATGCTTGAGCCCCATCAGCAGGACCGCATCCGCGTTTTGCTCGGACAGGAGGCAGCGGCCCGCGACGCCGATTACAATGTACGGCAGTCCAAAATTGCCATTGGTTCCGGCGGGTTTTGGGGTAAGGGATTTCTGAACGGCACCCTCACCCGTTACAATTTTGTTCCGGAACAAAGCACCGATTTCATTTTCTGCACCATAGGCGAAGAATTCGGATTCTGGGGCAGCACCCTGTTGTTATTGCTTTTTCTGGCGCTGATCCTGCGCATCCTGTTTATTGCGCAGCGTCAGCGCTCGCGCTTTTCCATGATCTACGCCTACTGCGTGGCCTCGGTGCTGTTCTTTCACCTGTTCATCAACATTGGCATGACCATTGGCCTCATGCCGGTTATCGGCATTCCGTTGCCATTTATCAGTTACGGCGGCTCGTCGCTGTTGTCGTTCACCATTCTGGTTTTTATTCTGGTAAAACTGGACGGTGACCGTCTGGCCATTCTGCGCTGATGTGAAAGCATCGGCGGTGAGGCCTCAGCGAATCAGCACCAGCGGCGTTTCGTAACGCTTTCTGCCCACCATCACCTGCATTTGATAAACTCCGGAAGGCAAGCTGCCCAGATCAACGGGCTGACCTGCCCGACAGGAAAGGGTGCGGCGAAGCACGCCGGAGGAATCGTAGATACGCACCTGCAATGGCTGGCCGTAAGGCAAGCTGCCGCTGATGACCACCTGATCAAAAGCAGGCTGAGGAATCAGGCGCACTGCCGATGTTGTTGTTGATCCCACAGCATCCTGTGAAGCAAACAACCACAGATAGGTGGGGCCGAATTCCCGAGCCCAGAACCATTCGGCATGCTGCCCGTCCCAATGAAAAGAAGTATCCAGTTCCTGTTCACTGTAGCTGCCCTGTCGAAGCAAACCGTAGACGCTGCGGATTTCGGGGATCATGGAACTGCTTTCCGGATAGCCGGCCACAAAACGAATGCGCATGGGGTGCGATTTCTGGTGGGCCGCAACAAAAAGTTCCACCGAATCATCAAACCAAAAAGAAGGAGAAAACACGGCCGCCTTGCTGAAGACGTCGTTGTATTTCAGTGCAGTGTAAAAGGCTATGAGCCCGCCCAGAGAACTGCCTCCGATAGCGGTGAAATCACGCTGCGGAAAGGTGCGGTAATGGGCATCAATGTAGGGCTTAAGCACCTGAGCCAAAAATTCAGCATAGGCGTCTCCCTGGCCGCCGCCATACAATGGATTCACCCATGGGGAATATTCTTCTATGCGATTTACACCGCCATTGGCCACGGCCACTACTATGCAACCGGCATCACCGCTGAGCTCCAATGCATGCAGGGTTTCATCTACCTGCCATTCACCGGCAAAGGCTGTGGCCTCGTCAAAAACATTCTGCCCGTCCTGAAGATAAAAAACGGGATAGCGTTTGTCGGGCGCGCTGTAGTAATCATCCGGCAGGTACAACCAGATGCTGCGGTATCGGTTTAGTTGGGGAATAAAAAAGCTGTCGGAAAGCAGCACCACGTTGGGCAGGGCAGTCGAGCTGGCACCGAGCAGGTCCTCCCATGCAGCAATGGCAACCTGCAAAGTATCAGCAGAGCCGAAGGTGAACTGCCGGTTGGGCAGAAAGGAACCATCGGCCTGACATTCCACTTTGGACCAACTGCCCCGGGTAAATTTGAACTCAATGGTGCCGGTGCCCTGCAGCGTAATGCTGTAGGCAGGGCCGCCCGGTGGCATGAGCTGGTACGAGGGATGGCCGGGATTCCAGCCATTGAAAGTTCCGGCAATGTAAATAGGATCGCTGGCTGGTGTATTGGAGGGAAGGGAAACCACCTCAATTACTACCGATAAACCCAACGCCTGGGTTTGCCACAGCCAGACACATAAAAAACCGATCAACCAATTAGACATGAAGCCAAAGCTAATGGAAGAGGTGCAGTTTAATAGGGCATCGGCCCGGCCATACAGCGCTTGGAAGGGCCTTTTTACATTTGCTTAAAGGCTATGAGCCAACCTAAACATTCTTCCCATTTGGCTTTGCGCAGTACTTTTTTTGCCCACCGTGCCTTGCTGCGGGATGTAGAATTGCTTCACCGCAGCCTTCAGGCCCTAAGCGGATATTCTTCGGAGCAGCTGCTTCGCTTGCAAAAATGGTACCTGCAGTTCCGCAAGCTGCTGGAGCGCCATCATCAGGCAGAAGACCATGTGTTGTTTCAGGAGCTGGAGCGCCGGTCAGGCTCGCCCTCCGAAGCCATTGAGGACATTGAAGCCGAACATCAGCATCTGCAGTTTTTGCTGGACGAAATTCAGGGCCTTTTGCATTGCGCTGTGGCCGAGGGCCAACGAAACATCAACCTGCTGCAACAGCGCGGCATAGCGTTGCTCGAGCTGATGCGTAGCCACATAGCCAGTGAAGAACGCCTGGTGGTGAACATGATGAATGCCCGTTGGAGCCACGACGATCAATGGCAACTGGAAAGTAAGCTGCGGCGTCAGGACCCGTTTGCCTATCAAGTGTATTATGTCCCCTGGGTCGAAGACCGACTCAACAGCGAGGAGCGGCATCATCTGTACCGCCTGGTTCCGTGGTATGTGTGTTGGGCTGTTCGGTGGTGGGGCCGGCCACAGTTCCGGCATCGTTGGCGTACGCTGGAGGAACTGCCTAAAGCAGCCTGATTTCAGATCTTAATAGTAAACCCTCCGGAGTTACACCAGGCCCTGAGCCAGCATGGCATCGGCTACGCGAACAAAGCCGCCGATGTTGGCTCCCTTTACGTAGTTGACCGAGCCATCCTCCTGTTTGCCGTACTGCACACAGGTCTGATGAATGCTGAGCATTATTTCCCGCAAACGCTGGTCCACTTCGTTGCGGCTCCAGCGCAGGCGGAGGGAATTCTGACTCATTTCCAGACCCGACACGGCTACCCCGCCGGCATTGCTCGCTTTACCCGGAGCATAGAGTACTTTCTTATGCAGAAAATGTTCCACCGCCTCCGGTGTGCAAGGCATATTGGCACCTTCCACCACAGCCAGGCAACCATTACTGATCAGTTCGCGGGCATCATCACCGGAAAGCTCATTCTGTGTAGCGCAGGGGATTGCCACGTGGGCAGGGACAGCCCAGGGCTTTTTGCCGGCATAATAGCCGCAGCCAAACTTACGGGCATACTCGGCCATGCGGCCGCGCCGTTCATTCTTCAGCCACATTACATATTTTAATTTTTCTTTATCCAAACCGTCGGGGTCGTGGATAAAGCCGTCGCTGTCGCTGAGCGTAACCACCCGGCCTCCCAACTCCAGGATTTTTTCTGCGGCATACTGCGCCACGTTTCCTGAACCGCTGATCACCACATTTTTGCCTTTGAGCTGCTCGCCGCGCGTGCGCAACATCTCTTCCAGCAGATACACACAGCCATAGCCGGTAGCTTCGGGACGAATGTAGCTACCGCCGTATTCGGCCCCCTTGCCCGTAAGTACACCGGTAAATTCGTTTCGGAGCCGTTTGTACTGCCCGAACAGATAGCCCACCTCCCGGGCGCCAACGCCGATGTCGCCGGCAGGAACGTCGGTGTCCGGACCAATGTGTCGAAACAGCTCGGTCATGAAGCTCTGGCAAAACCGCATGACTTCATTATCCGATTTGCCCTTGGGGTCGAAGTTGCTGCCTCCTTTGCCTCCACCCATGGGCAAACCGGTTAACGCATTTTTGAACACCTGCTCAAATGCCAGAAACTTTAATATGCTCAGGTTCACTGAGGGGTGAAAACGCAACCCGCCCTTGTAGGGTCCCAGGGCATTGTTCATCTGAACCCGATACCCCCGGTTGATCTGGTAGTTGCCCTGATCGTCTATCCAACAGACGCGGAAGATCACAATTCGGTCAGCTTCGGTAAGGCGTTCCAGAATTCGGGCCTGTGCATAGCGGGGATGTGCCTCCACGAAGGGCAACACATCCTGCGCCACCTCCTCCACTGCCTGATGAAATTCCAATTCGCCGGGATTTTTTTCCTGAATCCTGCTGACAAATGCTTCAACGCCATATATGGTTTTGGCTACATCCATGGGTTGTTTTTTTGGGTGTTTTTACTTGATTCCGATGAATTATTTGCGCCGGGAAAGGGGGGTGCCCGGCTAAAGACGGCATGAAAATAGGAAAAATCGGTGCATAGGCACAATGCAGCGATTCGCAAATCAGGATGCGAAACTTTACAACAAGCTGACCATGCCCTGTAAAGGAATCGGCACCCAGGCCGGCCGGCTGTTCAGTTCGTAGCGCAGCTCGTAAATGGCTTTTTCCAATAAATGAAATCGCAATTGCTGATCAAACTCTTCCTGCGGGCAAGAAAGCAGATATTCTGGTGGATTGCTGTTTTTATAGGCGTGAAGAAAAAGGGAGCACAACCGTTCGTAGCGATGCTGCAGCGTACGGCTTATTGCAGCCGATTCATGCAAAGCCTGGCCTGCATCCAGGATCTGTGCGCAGAGCCTGTAGTGGAAGGAGCGTAGCATGCCCGCTACGTCCTTCAGCGGGGAATGCTTGATGCGACGCTGAAGGATGGAACGGTCCGGCTCGCCTTCAAAGTCCAGGATCGTCAGGTCGTTTCCATCGGTAACGATCTGGCCAAGGTGGTAATCGCCGTGAATGCGGATGCGCAGGGAGTGCAAGGTGGCTGATGCGAAACCTGAAATCAGGCTTTCAGCTTGCAGGCGCTGCCCGGTCAGCCAGCCGGCCAAGTGGCGGGCTGAGTCGGAAAGCAAATGGTTCTGTTTTTTCAGTGTAAGCAGCGTTTCTTGCAACATACGGCGGCAACGTTCCGCAAGGAGAGTGCAATAGGCCCGATGAAACGGTTCGGGAATGAGTCGGGGTTGATGGGTAGCGGCCGACAAAGCCCGGTGCATAGCAGCTGTGCGCACGCCGAGCTGAACGGCCTGATGTTGCACTAGGGCCGGCAGATCGGCATCCGTGGGGACTTCATTCAGGCAATTGCCCCATAATGTCCACAGGTCGGTTTTTGCCTGAATCTGGCCTTGCAGAATGGCCAGCGTACTGCCCTGACCGCTTGCCGGTTTCCAATAAATTGCTCCCGCATAGGTAGGTATGGAGGTAAAACCGGCCTCTTCGGTCAGATAGCGGGTAAGCTCCACTTCAGGATTTTCCAACTGCTGAATCCGGCGATACAATTTCAAAAAATAGCCTGACGGCTGCAGGTCGAACATCATAGCGGTGTTGCTTTGTTCAACTGCCAAAAGCCGCGATTGCATCGGAAGTTGAGCGCTGTTGGGCCGGAGATTACGACCTGCCTGAAACAAAAGTCTGCCTTGTGGATAAGCCAGCTGTTCGTTGGCGCACATGGCCGCAAACAGGAAGCGGCGGAAGCGGTCGTCGTAGCAGGCATCGGCCATAATGGCTGATGGTGTTTCAGCAATGCGGCCCTGTTGGGGAAGGTCAGTGGATGGGTCGGTGCACACAACGGGCAGCAGATAGCGCTGGGAACCCCCATCGGTAAAGCGGGCGCGCACCATCCACAGCGCTGTAGAAGCCAGCGGCAGGGGCAACACAAGCTCCAGATAGATACGGGCCAGGCGGCGGGCTTTGGCGGCAAACCACCGGCAGCGGGGCAAATAAGCCGGCAACACTTCTCCCTCCAGCCACTGCAGGGTTGCCTCGTCTCCTGCAGCCGGCATCGGCGAAATCGGCAAGCCGGCGGTCGTCACCAGTTCAGAAGAGCCGTACAATTTAGCAACAAAGGAGCAGCTCTATGTCTGATCAAGGATCTTCGATGCGAAACAAATGGCAGGGCAGAATGCGGGGGTTAAGTTCGACGTAATTCCAGCGACCCTTCCAGATATAACGGGCATCGTTGAGCAGGTCGCGGACGGCAAACTCCTGCTCTTCGGTGCGGCCGATCTTTTCCAGAGGCACCTGTACAAAGCCGCTTTGGGTATGGTCGGGATGCAGGTTGGCCACGCACAACAAGTGGGCGCTGCCGGCCGGATCGTATTTCAGATATGCAAGCAAATGCTCGTTTTGTATATTTAAAAATTCTATGTTATTTGTAAACTGCAGCGCCTCATGTTCCCTGCGGGCGCGGTTGATTATGGCAATCAGCATTTTGAGTCGGGTATCGCGGTCCCAGTCCCAATGGCGCAACTCGTACTTTTCGCTGTTCAGGTATTCTTCGCGGCCGGGCAGGGCTTCGTGCACCATGAGTTCATACACCGGGCCATAAAAGCCGTAGTTGGCGCTGAGGGTTGCAGCCAGAAACAGGCGGGTAATAAATACCGATTCGGTGCCGCTCTGCAGGTGAAACGGAAGGATGTCGGGGGTGTTGGGCCAGAAATTGGGGCGGAAGAACTCTCGCACTTCGCTTTTGGTCAGTTCTTCCATGTAGTCCATAAGTTCGGCTTTGGTCTGGCGCCAGGTAAAATAGGTGTACGACTGGGTGAATCCGATTTTAGCCAGGTGATACATCATTTTGGGTGCGGTAAACGCTTCTGAAAGAAAGATCACCTCGGGGTGCTCCTCATGGATTTTCGCAATGACCCATTCCCAGAAGCCCATGGGTTTGGTGTGCGGATTATCAACGCGAAAAATTTTTACCCCTTCTTGAATCCAGAATTCCAAAATGCTTTTCAGTTCGTCCCAGAGGTTTTTCCAGTCTTCCGTTTCAAAGTTGAAAGGAATAACGTCCTGATATTTTTTGGGAGGATTTTCGGCATACTGGACTGAGCCATCGGGGCGCCAGCGAAACCAGGATGGGTGTTGCTTGACATAAGGGTGGTCCGGCGAGCATTGCAGGGCATAATCCAGGGCAATTTCAATGCCTTGCTCTGCTGCGGCCTTGAGCAAAGCACGGAAATCCTGCAACGTGCCCAGTTGAGGGTGAATGGCCTTATGGCCGCCCTCTTTGTTGCCAATGGCCCACGGCACACCGGGTTCGCCTTTGCGGGCTCTCAATGAGTTGTTTTTTCCTTTTCGGTTCGTCAGGCCAATGGGATGGATGGGAGGGAGATACAGGACATCGATGCCCATTTCCTGAAGGCGGGGCAACAGACGTTGCACATCGGAAAAGGTGCCGTGATGGCCCGGCTTGGAAGCAGCCGAGCGCGGAAAAAGTTCATACCAGGTACTGAACCGTGCGCGCAACCGCTCGGCCATAATGCGAACTACTGCCGACTCGGTACAAAGCTCATCGGCAGGATAGGCCAGAAACCAATGCTGCGCCGCGCCGTTCAGCGCAGCCTGAACGGCCTGTTCGTATCGGTCGGAATCGGTAAACAAATCCACCAGTTGCTGCACAGCCTCCTGTTCTTCCGCGCGGCACCGGGTGAGCACGTTGCGAAGAAATTGTGCGCCCATCAATAACTCCGATTCCAGACGTTCGCGGGCCTGATGACGTCGCTTGAGCTGATGCTGCCAGGACAGCGGATGGTCCACCCACCCTGCTATTTTGAATTGCCATAATCCCTCCCGCTGAATCCGGAAGCTACCGCGAAAGGTATGACCATATACAGGCTCCATGGGCACGCTGTGCCAGCGTCGTTCGCTGTGATGGCGGTAGAGCAGGCGGCATTGCACCACATCGTGCCCATCGGCAAACACATCAGCCGATGCTTCCACCCATTCCCCTGTGGTACGACGAACCGGATAACGGCCGCCCTCAATGACCGGCTGAATCTGGTCAATGACTACCCGGTTTCTCCCGTTCGGTTGATCAGTGGGTTTCATAAACCATTACTGTTTGCACTTCAGGAGCTTTTTTCAGGCGGAACGATTCGGTGAAATCATCAGAAAGGTTCCAGGTAGTTAAGGTCTTTTCCATAGGTTTCTTCCGTCAGGTAAAGAGATACGAAGGCCAGCGCCAGCACGACGGCACCCACCAGCAGTGCTGCACCCATCAGCCCCATGCCCTGCTGGCTGAGCCAGACAAACGAAGTAGTGATGGGTACCACCGCTCCGCGAACAAAATTGGGAGTTGAGGTGGTTACGGTGGCCCGGATGTTGGTGCCAAACTGCTCACTCGCCACTGTGATGAACACGCTCCAATAGCCGTTGGCCACGCCAAACAAAAAACAATACAGATAAAACACCGCCGCAGAAGAGCCCGTCAGCAGGAAATAGGCAAAAACGCCCAGGGCATCTGCAGCCAGAAAATAAAAGAGGGCTTTTTTGCGGCTGCGCAAATACTGACTGAGCAGGCCGCAGAAGAGGGCACCGGTAGCTGCGCCGGCATAGTGGTACATGATGGCTTTGCTTGCCTCAATCAGGGTTTTGCCATTTTCGTCCAAAGCCACCTGAAGGTATTGGGCAAATTCGGGAGCAAAAGTGATCAGAATGCCAATCACGAACCATATGGGTACGCCGATGAGAATGCCGCGCATGTAGCGGGGAAACTGTTGCCGCCGGTAGAGTAAACCCAGAAAATTTCCCCGGCTAACGGTTTCCTTTCGCATGTGATGAAACATACCGGATTCATAAGCGCTGATGCGCAACACGAGAAGCACCAGACCCAGACCGCCTCCGATGTAATAGGCCGTTCGCCAGTCAAACCAATCGGCAACGATGGCGGCCACCACGGCGCCAAAGATGCCAAAAGCACTGACGATGGTCGTGCCATATCCCCGATGCTCTTTGGTCATGACTTCCGCCACTAAGGTGATGCCTGCACCCAGCTCACCGGCCAGCCCTATGCCGGCAATAAACCGGTAAAAGGCATACATGCCGATACTTTGCACCGTTCCATTAAGGATATTTGCTATTGAATAAAGGGCAATGGATCCGAACAGCACGCTGAGCCGCCCTTTCTTGTCGCCCCAGATGCCCCACAGCACGCCGCCCACCAGCATGCCACCCATCTGCCAGTTGAGCAGGTAGGCGCCCTTGTGCAACAGCTCCTCGCCGCTATACCCCAGGTCAATCAAACTGGGCACGCGAACGATACCGAACAGCAGCAAATCATACACATCAACGAAATAGCCTAGCGCTGACACAATAACAGCCATGTTGTACCAATGCCGCTGCAGGGTGGTGGAGGGATGGCCTTCAGAATGGCGCATAGTTAGGCGGCGACAAATGTAGCAGTTTGCCCTGATGGTCATCAGGCGACACAAGGGTAACCCGATGCAGTTGGTGGCATGGCGCCAGGAGGCTAACTCCAGGCTGTCTTACTGCAGCATGGAAGCAAGAGAGCGGTAGCGTCTGGATAGTTCCTGCTGCAACTGGGCCGCCCGTTCCATGGCCAGAAAAGCCTGCCGCCATTGACCTTTGGCGGCATAGGCCTGTCCGAGGTGTCGCTGCAGCATGTGTTGCATGCCGGCGAGTCCGTGAAATTCGGCAGTCGCAAGGGCATCGTCAAGCGTAGCAATAGCCTGCGGGATTTTGTTCCGGGCTAAATAACCTAAAGCCAGTTCCAGAAGGCCTTTGCATTCGGCCTGGTGTTTTCCGTAACTGCGCGACAGTTCTACACTTTGCAACAGGTATTCTTCGGCTTCCTCATAGCGCAACTGCTTGCGGCGAACGGCTCCCATCCGCAGGTACAATGGGCCCTGCCCCTGGGCATGACGAATTTTTTTTACCATGGCCAAGGCATCCTGCAACAATTCAAAAGCCCGGTCCAGCTCATCAGAATCCTCTTGAAGTTGTGCCTGATAATATTTCGCTGAGGCCATCAGCAACAAAATGTTATGCCGTGCAAAGATGTGTTCGGCTTCATTCACGTATTCCATAGCGGAGGACAGACGGCCGGTTTTGCGCATGACAATGCCGATATTGAGCAAAGCAGAAGCAGCCCCTATCTCATCCTGTGCAGAACGGCTATAGTCTAGAGCCCTGCGGTGGTTGTGCAGTGCCCGATCAAACTGACTCAGGTGCTCACAGGCCATGCCCTTAACCAGACAGGCAAAACTTTGTACAGCAACATGGTTGCTGCGGTTTGCCAATTGTTCAGCCCGAACAGCCAGAGGCAGCGCCCGTTCGTATTCTTCCAGATTGATGTGCATAAATGCCATGTTGCTGAGGGCATCAGCCATGCCAGAGCGGTGATTGGCTTGTTCATAAAGCTCATAAGCCTGCCTTGACAATTCGGCCGATTTGCGAAAATCAGCCCAAACTCGGGCGCAGCGGGCCTGGTTTTGCAGGGCATCAGCGCAGCCAATGATGTAACCTGCTTCGCGAGCCAACTGTTCGGCTTCGCGGGCAGCATAAAGCGCATCGACATCGTGATGCAGATAGCTTTGCCATGCCTCGTGATTGAGTTCGTCCACTCGCTGCCGTGCGTAGTGAATGTCGGTGTGGTATAGCAGCATGACAGCCCAAATTAGAAAAGATACTTATCTATAGGCCGGGAAGGCATTTAAGCTGATGCGATCGGTCTGGCTGTTAAACACAAAATCCTTCCGTAGGGGAAGGACTCTGCGCTTGTGGATTATGGAGGGGTTTAATGTTGCAAATGAAACAGCTGCTTGTGCCAGCGACCCCCTTTGTGGAGGGTTGCCACATACGTTCCCGAAGCCCATTGCGCGGTTTCCAGCCGAACCTGGCAAGTGTTGCTGTTGGTAAACCGCTGCGCAAAAAGCTGCTCGCCTGTAACTTTATGCACCATGAGGGTAAAGTCTTCCCGAAGGGGATCGGCGTAACTGATGTGCACCTGTTCCGATGCCGGATTGGGATAAATGCGTACCGTAAAGAAATCTTCCTCCGGTTCCCCTTCGCCGGGCAACTCTTCCTGTGCATCACGGGAATAAAGAACATTGTTCAACTGGCAGGAACTGTTGGGCGGGATGTTGTCGCTCAAGGCCTGCCGCAGGCTGTCGAGTACCTGGCGGTACGTGTTGATGATGCTGGCGTAGCTGGCCGTGTTGATCAAATTGGTATTTTCCTTAGGATCATTAACCAGGTCATAGAATTCTTCGGTGGGCTGGTTACAATAGTGTTTGACGTATTTGTACTGACTGCTGCGCACTCCGCGGATTTGAGGCGTGTTGCTGTCGCCGAAAAACTGATAATAGATGTATTTGCGTTGGACCTGACCGTTGTACAGCCGAAATAATGATTCCCCGTCAAAACCGAAGGTGTCGGGAATGCCTACAGCATCCAGGATGGTGGCCGGGATGTCTACGTTTAGGGTCTGAACGGTAGAAACGGTACCCGGAGGAAACCAGGCGGGCAAACGGACAAACAGGGGAACACGAATCGACTCCTCCTGCATGAGCTGTTTGGCTTCCAGGTTATGTTCTCCCTGAAGGTAGCCATTGTCAGAGGTGAACAGGATCAGGGTACTGTCTAAAAGTCCTCTCGTTTCCAGCCAATTAAACAAGGCGGCCATGTTGCGTTCGGCGCCATTGAGGCACTGAAAATCCCTGCGCTTGATCGAATCGGTCTGTTGCGCGTTTTTATTCCATTTGTGCCCTCCTCCGTTGTAAAAGAAGGAAGGAAAATTATATGCGTAGTTGGACATATTGGTGGGCAGCGGCATCTGCTGGCCTACATACAGATTGGTGTCTTCCGGCCTGGGGGTGGTGGGCAGGTGAGGTATCCGAGTGAAAAACATGAGCAAAAACTTTTTGCCAGGCGGCACGCTGTTCAGGAAGCGGATGGACAGATCCTGATAAGCATCTGAGATATGACCGGTAATGAGGGTATCCTTATTGTTTATTTCATATTGTGGATTCATAAAGATGTTTCCACTGGACGTTGCCCACCAGTCAAAACCTTCCGGGTCGCCCTGAAACTGGCCAAACTTGCCAATGAAACCCGTGTAGTAACCGTTGTCTTTCAGAATTTGCTGAATGTGATAAAGTCCGTAAAAACGGCGGGTATTATTATCAATAGTTCCATGTTTATGCGCATAGAGCCCTGTGTAAATGGACACCCGGCTGGGCGCACACAGCGAAGTGGTGGGGAAGGAATACAGAAAGTTGATTCCTTCCTGTGCAATTCGGTTGATGGTAGGTGACTGAAACCAGCTGGGACCCCCGTTTGGGGCATAGTTATCGTAGCGACCGTCGTCCAGCATGTAAATTATGAAGTTGGGCTTGGGCGGCGGCATCGGTGGCGGCGGCGGTACCACCTCGGAATTTTTGAAAATGCTCGCAGACCAGCCATCGGTGCCTTTAGCTGTTTGCGCCTGAATCTGAAACTCGTAATCGGTTTGAGGGGTCAATCCGTTAACCGTATATTGAATACCGGCTGTGGCCGCATTGATGGTGGTCCAGGTGTTTGTTCCGGTTTTCCTGTAGCGGATATTGTATTGCAAGACAGGGCATACCGGGGTCCAGGTCAATCGGATGGAAACGCCCATCGGGTCGGTAGCAGTAAAATTGACAGGGTTGGTGGCTTTGGATGTTTTTTTCTGGACATTCTTGTATCCAGAGTTGCTGCCGTTGCTGCACACAACGGCTACGGCAAACTTATAGGTGGTGTCGGGCAATAAATTGGTAAAAACAAAAAACGTGTCGGTAATGACGTTGGATAGCTTTATCCAGCCGGTGGCATCTTTAAACTTGTATTTTACGCTATAATGTGAAGCGCCGTTTACCCGGCCCCAGGTAAGTGTGGCTGTACAAGCCGTCCACGTGCTAACGGTAGCATAGGGAACCTTAGGAAGAGAACATTGGGCAATAGCCGGCTCATTAGACTGTATGCACGCCAACGTAACAAGGATCAGAAAAAGGCTATGCCAAGCTTTCCGAAAAAAGCCAAAAGAAGCTTTGATGAGGGTAGAAGAGGTCATGAAGAGGGCAGTTGGGCTTGCAGCACAGGTGCGAACAGGGGTTTTTACTGTAATGCAAACAAAATGTTTCGTAATAAGCACGAAAAGTTTTTCAGATGCAGTATATGCTGATTACTAAAAGAATCGTCAGAAAAGTGTCAGCGAGGTGTATGTTGATACACCCATAGCCCATCAGGGCTGAGCACGTACCAACGGCCGGCCCGATAGCGAACGCAGGCGTTTGTGGAATTTCCCGGCAGACTGATGCTTTTACGTTGCCCGTTGCGTAAGTGGTACACAAAGGTTTCCGCATCAGAAATGCCGATAAAATATTCATCCACTATCTGAAAATCAGTAACGGGAGGCACTGGCAACTGTTCGAGAAACAAACCGAAGGCATCAAACACCCAGACTCCCTGCCGGGCATCAGCAACATAAATCCGGTTTTCGTGTTCGCGCATCACGGCAGGTTCCAGTGTTTGACCCGTTTGCTGGAGCAGGTCAGGCGCATTGAGCACAATCGTGCCATGGAAATCCACTTTTTTCAGGTTCCAGTTTTCCCGATCAAAAAGCCAGATGGTATTATCGCGGCGGGAGTAAGCCATAGCCGAAAACGCATTGATTCCGGAGCGTTTTAACGCCAGCAGGCCGAGTTCGGACAGGGTATTGTCCAGCACAACCGCCTGGGCGAAATCGGGGTAGCTCAGCAAAACCTTCATCGGATTGGAAACATCCACCTGAGCCAGGGTGCCGTACCGGTTTTGCGGATAAGTGAACAACAGTGTTCCCGTGGAGTCCAGTTTGGATAACTGCTGGTTGTTGCCTACTACATAAAGATTGCCCAGTGGGTCCACCTCCAAAAGGCGACCTCCCATTGAAAGGGAAAAGACGAGCACCCACTGCAGCAGGGAATCCATGGAACAGCGAAAAGTGAAAATACGGGTAACGAGGCAAGCGTTTATAACAGGCGGCCTACAATCTGTTCTATGGACATGCCTTCTGCTTCGGCCTTGTAGTTGCGCACCATGCGATGGCGCAACACAGGCAAAGCAACAGCCTGTACATCTTCTATATCCGGAGAGTACTTGCCGTGAAGCGCAGCATGGCATTTGGCGCCCAGCACCAGAAACTGGGAGGCGCGGGGGCCGGCTCCCCATGCCACATACTCGTTAACCAGAGAAGGGGCTTCCGGTTGCTGGGGACGTGTTCGACGGGCCAGCATTACGGCATACTGCATCACGTTATCGGCAACCGGAATCTTGCGAATCAGTTTTTGGAAATAGCGGATGTCATCGGCGCCAAGCACCTTTTCCAAAGCAGGCCTTTGCAGTGAGGTAGTTTCTTTGACCATGCGCAGTTCATCATCCATGGACAGATAGCTGAGCCGGATTTCAAACATGAAGCGATCCAATTGTGCTTCAGGAAGCGGATACGTGCCCTCCTGTTCAATGGGATTTTGCGTAGCCAACACAAAAAACGGGTCGGGCAAGGGATGCACCTGGCCGGCCACGGTAACGGATTTTTCCTGCATGCTTTCCAGTAATGCGGCCTGCGTTTTGGGCGGAGTCCGGTTGATTTCATCGGCAAGTACAATGTTGGCAAACACAGGGCCCTGGCTGAAATAAAAATGCCGCGATTCATCCATGACCTCCGAACCAATGATGTCGGATGGCATCAGGTCAGGGGTAAACTGAATGCGCTTGAACGACAGGTCCAACGCATTGGCAACGGTTTTAACCAACAGGGTTTTTGCCAAACCGGGCACACCCACCAGAAGGCTGTGGCTGTCGCACAATATGCTGGTCAGCACCTGCTCTACCACATCGTGCTGACCGATAATGATGCGGCCGATTTGCTGTTGCAGTTTTTCGTACACGGCGGCCAGGCCGTCCACAGCCGCAGCATCGCTGTCGAAGGTTATTGCGGATCGCGTCGGTTCCATTTTTTTAGTTCGGGACAGGATTTAAACTCAGGACTGAGGTAAATGTACGTTGTGGCCATGCGTTCAGCGAGCCAGCGATTCACCGCTTCCAGCTGCTTGCCGGTCAGGGCCATTTGCTGGATGCGTTCAAAGTCATCGCGCAGATTGGCCTGATGCGGAGGTTTGCGGGATTTCAAATAAAGAATGCGGAAGCCGCTTTCACCCTGCCGGTTGCGAAACAACAGGGGTGCGGTAAACTGCCCGGGCTGCAATGTATCCAAGGCCGGTACCAACGCTGCATCCAATGCCGCCAGATCGGCAAGCTCAAACGTGGAATTCTGCGTGGACGGATTGATGAGCAAACCGCCACCCGAACGACTTTGGTCGTCTTCGCTGAACATTCCTACGGCCCGCTCAAAGCTGTAGGCTCCGTTCCGCAGCAACTGATAAATGCTGTCGGCCCTTCGGCTGGCTCGTGTTATGTCGTACGTGGTGATTTCCGGTTTAAGCAAAATGTGGCGGATGCGGATGCGGCCGCCGCGACGTTCCAGCAACTGGATGATGTGAAAACCATAGCGCGACTCCACGATATCGGAAACCTCATTAGGGGTTTTGAGGGAAAAAGCCGCAGCCTCTACTGCAGGGTCCAACTCGCCGCGGCTAATAAAACCCAGATCGCCTCCCTGCTCGGCAGAACCGGGATCCTTGGAATAGGTGCGGGCCAGGGCGCCAAAATCTTCTCCCTTTTTTACCCGGGCCAGCAGCTCTTCCATGCGCTGGCGGGTGTATTGCCGGACCATGTCGTTCACCCTGGGATAAACGACCAGTTGCATGACCTCGACTTCCGTGTTGAAATAAGGAAGGCTGTCAGGCGGCAGGGATTGAAAATAGGCAGCCACTTCGGAAGGGGTGATTTTGATGCCCTCCACAATGGTGCTGCGCATGCGGTCGGCTAACTGCCGTTCGCGGATCTGCTCGCGGAAATCTTCCTTGATCTCCAATATACTTTTTCCATAATACGTCTCCAGCTTTTCCTGCGAACCGATCATGGCGCTGAAGTAACGGATGCGCTGATCCAGTTCCTGCTCTACCTGATCGGCAGACACCACAATGCTATCCAGCTCGGCCTGACGGACAAGAAGCTTTTCGGTCATCATCTGATCCAGCAACTGACACTTCAACGATTCTGTAAGCCGGGTGCTGGGTTGCTGGGTCATTTGCAGATAGGCCTGTTCCACATCGGACAGCAGAATGATGCGGTTGTCCACGATGGCCACCACTTTATCCACCAACAGGGGCTGGGCCTTCAGGCCGGATGCAAGCCCCACCGCTAGCACCAAAGGCTTGAACAGTTGCATAGCAACGACCTGAGCAACAGACGAATGCTGACCGAAATGCATTTCAGGGTACGGGAAAAGGGGCGATGGTATCGGTGAGATAAATCTGAAAGTGGTTGTTGCGTTGCGCCTGCTGCAGCATGTCTCTATGAAGTTGTTGCAAGAAAGCGGTTTTGCGCTTGTTGACCAGAATCAGACTGATCTCATCACGAACAAATTCCAGAGGAGGGGTCATGCCTTTATTCCGGTAATCCAGAAAACGGATCAGATAGCGAAAGGCAGAGTCCGACACTTCTACAAGGCTTCGGTTGAGGTAGGCCTGTTCCAGATCAAAGAGGTCCACCGGCAAAAACGCCCACAGGTCTTCTTTGTTGTACCAACGGCTTTCGCCCACATCATAGCGAATGGCCAGATCGGCAGCTATCCCCTCCAGTTTGGGTTGATTGTAAGCATTGGGGCGCCGCAACCATTGGCGTATGCTATCCAACTCGGCCGTCTGCTGTACGTCCAACACCAGATACCGGAGCTGGACGATAGGCTGCTTCAATTGGAAGGAATTTTTATGTTCCTCGTAATAGGCCTCCAGTTCTTGCGGAGCAATGGTAGTGTCCAGCTTCTGCTGCAACAGGCTGTGCTCATACAGGTAAATAAGCAACGATTCCTGATAGTCGCGCAGGCGTTGTTGCATCTGCTGCTGTTCCTGGGGCAGGTATTCTTCGGCCATTCGCAGCATGAGCTTATGACGGACCCAACTTTCAATGTATTTGCGAACGGCCAGCAGGCTGTCTTCGGGTCGCAGGGCTCCGCTACCTACACCAGCCACGTCGGATGGATAGAGGTATTCGTCGTACACACGGGCAAGAGGTTTCTCGTTGCGGTCTGTTTTTTTCCAACCGGAGCATCCTGCCCAAGACCCCAAAACCCCAAGCCAAAGGCTAAAAGCGACGATCGCCCGGAACCTACGGGAGCCTTGGCCCCTAACCGTGCTCACTGCGCAACAATCAGACTGCGAAACACCTGTTCGTTGATCGCCACGGGATATTTTCGCTTCAGCTCAGTGACCCATTCCTTTTCCAGCATTTCCTGATAATCGGCGACAACATAACCTTTGATCTCATTCAGCGGCCGGGGCGCCGGTGGCAATATGTTGTCGATGCGCAGGATGCGCACCACGGAATCGGTGGGAACGGTGTAGGTTTGGCCGGCAGTCCCCCAGCCGAGTTTTTCCAGTTCGCTGTTTTTGCCCCGCTCAACGGTTTCGCGGGATACGGTCAGGTTGTTCTTGTCTTTTTTATTGATTTTGGCCAATGCTTTCTCGTCAGTCAATCCTTTGGCCTTCAGGGCCTGAAACTGGCTGGCCACATCAGCATTACGGGCAGTAAATACGGTTACCTGAGCCTTTTCCTGACCCATGTAATTCATTTTGTTCTGTTCGTAAAACTGACGCAGGCCGGCGGTGTCTTCCACTGCACGGGTCCAGACTTTATCGCTGGCCAGATCAAAAAGCAGAATGCCGTTCATGTATTCCTCCATGAGGTCACGGAAGGGGGGATTCTTGGCCTCCAGGCGGGCATCTTCAAAAAGGGTAAGGCTGTTGTTGAGGAACTGATCGTACAGGGCGTTGTACATGGCCTGAAGCGATCCTTTGTTCATGAACTTGCGCTGGTTTTTCTCTATGAAATCCGCCAGATCGGCCTGGGTAAAGGTTTTGGTTTCGGGCACCCAGCGCGTGTCGGTGATGGTGAACACCGGTGCCTTCATGGCGGCAGCAACGGAATCGCTCCACATCCCCTTGAGCAGGGAAGAATCCAGGCGGGCAAACAAGGCCTGGCGGTTGGCGGGAAACTCCTTCACGGTATACTGTTCGCGCAGCCGTGTAATGAACCGCTCTTTGGCGTAATCCTTCCAGGGGCCGTTTTCAATGCGCTTCCTGATGTCATCCTTTACGGAGTTAAAGTCGCCCAGCGGCTTTTTGTTGATCAGCTTGATGATGTGCCAACCGAATTTGGTGCGGACGGGCTGGGAATAATCGCCGGGATTTTTCAGTGCGAAGGCAGCCTGTTCGAATTCGGTGACCATCTGACCGGTGCCGAACGGCTTGAGTTGGCCGCCGCTGGAAACGGTCGTGCGATCCTGCGAGTATTTGCGCACCAGTTCATCCCAGTCGGCTCCGGCCTTCAGGGCCTGATAGACAGAGTCTATGGTCTGCTTGGCCCTTTGGGCATCTTCTTCCGTAGCCTTTTGCTGCAGCTTGATGAAGATGTGCGCTACCGTAACCGTGCCTTGTGAAGGTCGGCTGTCGGTAACGCGAATGAGGTGATACCCAAAAGCAGTGCGCACGGGCTGACTGATGGTGCCGGGTTTCAAGCTGTAGGCGGCAGCCTCAAAGGGGTAGATGAGCTGCATGGGAGTGATCCAGCCCAAATCGCCGTTGTTGTCCTTGGCCGATGGATCTTGTGAAGAGTCTGCAGCGAGGGTCTGAAAACTCATCTTACCGCTGGTGAGCAGCTTACGCCAGTTCTGGGCACGCCGGTAGGCCTTCAGGGTGTCAGCCGGGGTAGCCGAAGGGTCCAGCTTGACGAGCACATGCTCCACGCGCAGCTCTTTTTGCATGCGCTGGTAGGCTTCGCGGAGCAGTGAGGTATCGAACATGTAAGAAGGTGTCAGTTTGCTTCGGTAGGTTCGGAACTCGTTTACCACTGCTGCCGTGGTATCCATGCCCAGCTCGCGGGCTTCCTTGACCTTGAGCCGGAAGTTGACGTACAGATCCAGATATTCCCTAAGTGAACTTTCGGAAAAATCGGCTTCGCCGCTGATGCTGGTTTTCTGATACACTTTAACAAATTCACCGGCGGTTACCGGTTCATTGCCTATGGTAAACAAAATACTCTGGGGATTGTAGGAAGGCTTTTGGGCAAGCAAGGCTACAGAGGCCGGCAACAGGCATAAAATCAACAGCTTGCGCATGTGAAAGGCAGATTTTTTGTGAGCGGCAAAAATAACCTTTTTGCCCCAGCTCGTTTCCTGAGGGAAAGCGGAAGATTACGGCTGGGGTTGCCGGCCTGGAATACGCAAAACCATGCCCGGCCGCAGGTGAGCCGAACGGAGCTGATTGTACTGCATCAGTTCATCCACGGTAACCTGATGGCGGCGGGCAATGCTGTACAGGGTATCGCCCGGTTGCACAGTGTAAACAACAGCAGAGGGAACAAGCGGACCCTTGCCGGCCGAAATCCCGTCCGGTTCGCTGAGTGCAGGGGGCTTAGGCCGGTGTTCCCGCAGATACAGCACTTCGCCGGCAGCAGGCTGGGTGCCAAGAATCATCTTGTTTTTCTCATAGAGTTTTTCCAATTGCATGGCATGCTGCTGGGCTATGGAGAACATGGTTTCTCCGGCTTGCACCACATGCTCGCGGACCGGTCCCTGATTGCGTTTTGGCTGAATGTATACGCGACTGCCGGCCGGCAACTGATCCGGGTCGGCCACATCGTTGTAGCGCAGCAAACGATGAACACTGATCCGCAAAGCCGTGGCCAGCTCGCTGAGGCTTTCGCCTTGCCGCAACTCAATATATTTCACCTCATTATGCTCACCGATGCGCTCTTCCAGGCTCAGCGCCGCAGCGGGGCCGGGATTTCCGGCGCCATTTGCTTCTGACGTTCCGTTGTGCTGCATCTGGTTTACGGAGGCAAACCAGCGGTCGCGCTCTTTTTCCGATAAATCCCACTGATGCAAATCGTAATCTTCTATGCATTTGATGAGCACTTCGGCATAGCGCGGGTTGGTGGCATAGCCGCAGGCCTTCAGCCCTTTGGCCCAGGATGCGTAATCGCGGGGATCGTAACTGAACAGAACCGCATAGCGCGAACGGGTGCGTAAAAATTCGGAGTGATCCCTGTAGGATTCGCGAACGGAGGCATACCGGCGAAAGCATTCGTTTTGCTGATCGTCATCGTAGTAATACCGCTTTCCATCCCATTCTTTATGGCATTTGATACCGAAGTGGTTGTTGGCTTCACGGGCCAAGGTGCTTTTACCTGCACCGGATTCGATGATGGCCTGTGCCAGCTTGATGCTGGCCGGAATGCCGGTGCGTTCCATTTCCTCAATGGCCAGTTGCCTGTACGTCTTGATGTAGGCTTCCACATCATTCATGTCGTACAACTGCGCATGAGTGGCGGGGCTGATCACGATAATCAGCGTATGGATCAGGGTCAGGGCAAGGCCTGAAAAAAAACGGTTCATAGCGCGGGCGTTTTCATGCGAATGAGCATCAGTCCATCACGAACGCTGAGCAGAACATGATCCACCTGGTGGTCGGATTGCACCAACTGGCAGAAGGCCAGCAATCCGCGTGTATCGGCATCTGGGTCAGGCTGCACCACCTTGCCGCTCCACAGCACATTATCGGCCAGGATGATGCCTCCCGGCCGCATGCGTTTCCGGACCAACTGATAATAGACCGGGTACTGCTCCTTGTCGGCATCAATAAAAACCAGGTCAAAAGGTGCATGGAGCATTGGAATCAGGTCAACGGCATTTCCCACCAGATATTTTATGCGATGAGCCACACCGGCACGCTGCAAATTGGCGTTTACAGTGCTCTGCAATTCGTCGTTGATATCTATGGTGTACAAGATGCCGTCGGGATGAAGGCCTTCACAGAGGCAGATCGCGGAATAGCCGGTAAAGGTCCCGATATCCACGACACATCGGGGCTGCAGCATTTTGCTGATCAGACTGAGCAGGCGCCCTACCACCTTTCCGGAAAGCATTTGCGGCATGTGCTGGCGGGCATACGTATCGCGGCTGATCTGCTCCAGCACCGGATCCGGATCAGAAGTGTACTGCTCCACAAAAGCCTCCAGAGCAGGTTCCAGAAAGTGCATCTGACAAAGAAACTGCGGAGCGGAGCCTGAGCTACAGCAGGGCGTGCAGGGGAATGCACATAGCCGTCAGGCAATGACTAAATATTGGCACATTCTCCCCCTCATGCTAACTTTCCCCACCCATGCGCCTGCTGGCCGTTTTTTTCTGCCTGTGTCCGTTTGCTGTTGAGGGCCAGTTGTTGCCATCGTTCGGTAACAGCCGGACGGCGACTGCCGGATTTCAGTTTCTTCACATCGGCCCGGATGCCTGGTCTACGGGCATGGCGCGTAGTCATCTGGCTTTTGTTAACGATGCCAGCGCGGTGTATTGGAATCCGGCCGGCATGGCCGGAATAGATTCGGCATCGCTGAACCTGAACGTATCGCAGGCACTGTATTTTGCCGACCTGAGTTTAAGCGCTGCAGCCGTTGCTTATCCGGTCAGCAAAGAAACCTTTGTAGGCGCTTCCTTTCTCCTGCTTGCCACCGGCAACATGCCGGTTACCACTGAATTCATGCCTTTCGGCACAGGCCAGTATTTCCGGGCAAACCATTGGGCTGCCGGCCTTTCGCTGGCACGCATTCTGACTGACAATTTCCGCTTCGGTGTCAGCCTGAAGTATGTCGGTGAATCCTATGCGGACGTGCGCCTGGGAACGGTGGTTACCGACTTCGGATTTCAATACGACGTGGGCAAAGCCAACACCCGCTTTGCCGTGGGAATGTCCAATTTTGGTTTCAGCACCGAGCCCCGCGGCGCCATTGAGCGGCTTACGCTGAACGGTATGGATACCGTATCCGATTTTGACCGGGTGGTGGTGCCGGCTGTGTTTCGCATCGGGGTGGCCTGGGATCCGGTTCGATCGGCACTGCACCGCCTGACGCTTTGCGCCCAGCTGAACCATCCCACCGACAACAACGAAACGTATGGTCTGGGGGCTGAATACCGGTTCCGCCGCCTGGTGGCTGTACGCTCCGGTTACCTGTTCGGTCTGGATGAACCGGCCTCTCCCACCTTCGGTTTCGGCCTGCGCTGGGCTCAGCGTCCGGCCGACCTGCAACTGGATTACGGCTTTGAACATCGGAAAACCCTCGGCAGCCTGCACCGCATCAGTCTGACGTTAAGTTTATGAAAAAACATATACTTTCTTCTCTGCTGTTTTTTGCTGCTGTCCTGACGCCGTGTTTGCAAGCATGCACCTTTCTTTGGGGCACTACCGAAGATGAAACCGTTCAGGAAATTTTTGAACAGGGCAGCATTGATCCTCAGCTGGTGCCCAATCAAGTCGGCTATGTGCCCATTCTGCCTTTCTGGAATGTTTCCGAACCCATAGACGTGTATGCCGGCTACGACCAGATGGTATACATCGTAACGCCGGCCGGTCTGGAGGTGCGCGACCTGAAGGGCACCCTGCACCGGCTCATTGCCATCCCCGATGCCACCGACGTGGTGCAGGACCGCCGGCTGCACACTTACGTATGCGGGCGGGTCACCCGGATTATAGACGGAACCCCCTACCGGCTGGCTGCTGTTTTCCACATCATCGGAGCAGCCGGAAGCGGTGAACCGGTGTTTGCAGACACCCTCATTCATCCGTTCTGCGATGTGTCGCGCAACAACACCGCCTTTCGCGGTGCCGATGACGAGGCTGTTTCCTTTACCGGCCTGGCCACCCTGCATGACAACACGCTCTATGTTTCCCGTTCGGGACCTACCAACAATCTGGCCTCGGCAGCCCGTCCGGATAATACCATTTTGTTGTTCGATGCGGAAGGAAAAAACATAGGCTATACTAATGGCCTGAGCCCAACGGTATCCAGTCTGAAAAGCTGCCTGAATGTGGGAGCCCTGGCGGGTTTTGCCGCTCCACCGCAGCAGGTATTTGGCATCAGCACGTCTCCCGACTTTTTGCTGGTGCAGCAAGCGGAGGCAGCGCAATACAAAGCGCTGTGGATCGTGCAGGCGGTGGACCCCGATGCCGGAATCACGTGGAAGCAGAACGATGCCTTACTGCAATTTGACCTTTCCCGCGCCGATCGATTTCTGTACACCCCTAATCGCTTTACCCTGCCGGCCGACATTTACGTGGCGCCCGATGCTGCCGGATACATTTTTCTGGTGGATGCTGCCAGAGATTCGCTTTATCAGTTCACCCGCAAAGGTTATGAGGGAGTCAATCCACCGCCCAACAGCACACAAACCAAACAGATTCTGGCTTCTTTTGGTGGCACGGGCAGCGGGCCGTATCAGTTCTGTCAGCCCAGCGGGGTATGTTATTTAAATAAAACCGTATATGTTGCCGATCGCGGCAACAACCGCATCTGCCGTTACAAGCTCAGCACCGATCTGCAGTAAGTCAACCCTTCAGCCGCAGCTCGGCCACATTTTCTATGTGATGGGTATGGGGAAAAAGATCCACAGGGCGAATCCGCTCCACCGCATACTTTGCCGATAACCCCATCAGGTCGCGTGCCTGCGTGGCCACGTTGCAGCTTACATACACCATTCGGGGAATGGCCAATTCCAACAGGCGGCGCACCACCGCAGTGTGCAGCCCTGCCCGCGGCGGATCCAGAACCATTACATCGGGACGGCCGGTTTGCAGCAACAGGTCATCCGTCAGGGCCTCCTCAACGGTGCCCGTTACAAAGTGTACGTTGCCAATACCGTTGATGCGGGCATTCATCCGTGCATCAGCTATGGCCTGGGCTACACTCTCCACTCCGGTAACGTGGTGGCAAAAAGGAGCAAGCGTCAGCGCAAGCGTCCCGGTGCCGCAGTACAGATCGTACACTTGTTCGTTGCCACCCAAACAACAGAATTCCCGCACGCAGGCCACCAGTTGTTCCGCCTGACGGGTGTTGGTCTGAAAAAACGATTTGGCACTGATGCGAAACGTCAGCCCCGCTAACCGCTCTTCGATGTAATCCGGACCCGAGAAGGTTACCGCCTCCAGGTCGTAGATGCTGTCGTTGCGCTTGTTGTTGACGACGTACATCAGGGAAGTGATCCGGGGAAACTGTTTGTTCAGATGCTCCAGTAGGGGAATGGCAAGCTCCGGCTTCCATTCACCGAATACGACAACCACCATCACCTGACCGGTGGCAGCGATGCGGATCATCAGGTTACGAAGCAAGCCGGTTTGTTTTTTCAGATGAAAAAACGTTAAGCCCTGCTGCAGGGCGTAGTCGCGCACGGAATTACGGATGGCATCGGATAATGATTCCTGCAAATGGCAGGTGTATACATTGAACACGCGGTCAAATTTGCCTGGCCAATGAAATCCCAGAGCTGGAACAGCCTGTTTGCTAACATGCGCCTGCCAGGCCTGAGAAGTCAGCCATTCGCGGTGGCTAAATGTGAACTCCAGCTTGTTGCGGTAGGCGCGTGTTTCCTGTGCGGCAATGATGGGCAGCACCACTTTGGGAACCACTTTGCCAATGCGGCAAAGGGTGTCGATAACCATCTGCTGTTTGTACTTCACCTGTGCTTCGTAAGCCAGGTGCTGCCAGCGGCAGCCGCCGCAAACGCCGTAATGCTGGCAAAAAGGCTCAATGCGTTCGGGCGAACGTTCCAGCACTTCCAGTACTTCTGCTTCCAGGTAATCTTTTCGGCTTCGCGTGATTCGGGCCCGCACACGCTCTCCGGGTACGGCTCCGGAAACCAGTACCACCTGACCTTGGTGATGAGCAATACAACGGCCTTCATTGGCAAACGTTTCCACCAGCAAGGAATCCAGCACAGTACTCATCGTGCAGATCGGTGAATTGTATCCTGCTCTTCTTTCAGAAAAACGGCCGCAGTCCGTTCCAGGCATTCATCGACAGAGCGGAAACGAAACCCCAGTGTACGCTGCACCTTGCTGCTGTCAAACCGCGACCACGAGCAACTGAGCCGGGCGGATTCACGGGTGAGGAGCGGTTTGGTGCCAACCAGGCGGCTGCGAAGCCCTTCCAGGCGCCACAACAACTCCATGGCAAAGGGGGCCATCCGGAAGCGCGGAGGCCGGGCACCGATCAAGCGGGCAATAGCAGAAAACAAATCATAAAAACTCTTATCCTCGGAACTGATGATAAACCGCTCGCCGGCATAGGGGCCATGCATCAGGCCGATAAGCACCTCCACCACATCGTCCACATCCACCATGGCCGTTCCGCCCGGAGGATAAAACCATAGGCCTTGCCGCACCCGACGGAAGAAATGAGGAGGCCCTTTGCTCCAGTCACCGGGACCCAGAATCAGCGATGGATTGCCGATCACTGCAGTGAGTCCTTCGGCCATTCCGCGGAACACTTCCAGTTCGGCCAGGCGTTTGCTGCGGGCATAATGCGTGGTCCAGGCATCTTCCTGCCAGGGCGCTTCTTCATTCAGCACCTGATCATTGCGGCCGCGGCCGATGGCTGCCACTGAACTTACATGCACCAGTTTGCTGATACCCGCCGATAAGGCCGCATTTACCACATGCGCCGTTCCCCGATAGTTCACTGCATACAGCTGGTTGCGGTGCCTTGGATCAAAGCTGACCCGTGCAGCCACATGATAACAATGGGTGCATGGCCGCATCACTTCCAGCACGGCATCGGGATTTGCTATGTTACAGGGTAACCATTCGGCCTGAGCCGCCGGATCATCTGACCTGAATGTGGGGAGATGGCGATGATAAAGCGCCCGTACCGGAGCTAAAGCTACCAACCGGCGCACCAGATGCAGTCCCAGAAATCCTGCAGCACCAGTGACCAAGATGCGCATAGCGCTCAGGCCCCGCGCAAGGGCCGATGCAGCGACTGATAGATTTCGCCGCCGCAGGAATCTTCACGGGCACCGGTCACCGAAGCCAGCATGTTGGGTTCACCGCGCAACCGCAGCACACCCATCAGGGCCACCAGCAAGGCTTCCTTAAACTTGCTGGTCTGTGCGTCGGCCACCACCACGCTGACAGGGACATGCTGGTTGATGCGTTCCAGCAAAAACTTGTTGAAAACACCTCCTCCCGTGATCAGCATGGAATCATCATCACGCAGTTCCATGCCTTCTGTAATATAAATCTTTTTTATATCCTTTCCAATCTGGGCAGCTATGTGTTCGGTGGCAGTACACAGCGCATCCTCCAGCTTCAGGCGGTATTTGCGAAACACGGGCAAAAAGACCTTGGTCACCCAGCCGCCGCCAATGGATTTGGGATAGGGCTTGTCGTAATACCATTGTGCGTTAAGCTCCTCCATCACCTGCAGGTTCACCGAGCCGGATCGTGCGATTTCGCCGTCTTTGTCCAGGTCCAGGCCAACCGAAGCACACAGCATGTTGAGTACCATGTTGGCGCCGCAGATGTCGTAACCGATCATGCGGCCATTCTTTTTCAAAGAGATATTGGCAATGCCGCCGAGATTGAGACAGAATTTGTATTCAGGAAAAAACATTTTATCAATAATGGGAGCCATGGGCGTTCCCTGGCCCCCCAAGGCCACGTCCAACGTGCGGAAATTACAGATCACCGGATAACCGGTTTCGGCTACAATGGCAGCACCGTCGCCGATCTGGCTGGTCATCTGATTTTCCGGCTGATGAAAAATGGTCTGCCCGTGGGAGGCAATGAAGTCTATTTTATCTTCCAGCTGATTTTGCAGGATGAAGCGCCGCGCTGTTTCTCCCAGGTAATGACCGAAATGCGCGTCGGCTTTCAGGTAGTTGACTGCATTTTGCAAAACCAGATTGAGCAAACGCTGCTTCCATAGCGGAGGAAACGGGACGCATTCGGCAGTAACAATTTCATAGCTCCATCGCTGTTGGTCTTCCCGCAGGATGCAATACGCCAGATCCACACCATCCAGTGAACTGCCGGTCATGATGCCAAGCACACGATATTCCCTCATGTCAATGGTTCGATTTATTGCTGTAACGTAATTTGCTGTTTTGTAAAGGGCTGCTAAACTATTCTTTCTATTGAAAACAACAATTCTTTCCGCTAGTGTTTCTCCGCCTGAGCTCGCCAGCCTGCGAAGCGCTTGCCGGAGAAACGGGCGGCAAGATACAACAGAAGTTAATGTTTGACCTGTTTGAACTGATGAACTTGGATACCTTCCGGAGCAAACGGCAAAATCCAAATCCGGATATCAGGCAGAAACATGCATTCAACCAAGCCCGGGCTTTGAGTCGGAATGCGCCCCCGAAATCACCACCAGCGCAACCCTCCGGACTTGCTGCTGGTGCGCGACCACATTGTACTTTTACTGCGGCTGAAACCAAAAAATTCTGACACAATGTCGGATTAAGCAGCATGGCAAAGCATTTGAGCACGCCTTATCAGGCACCAATTTTACAGGCATACCATGGATCAGAAGGAAAAATTGTCGGACGAGCTGCTGAATGAGCAGGATACTGATGCACGTCAGACCGAGGAATCCGTACCAACCGCTGACGGCAGTAACGCCTCCGCAGAGGAAGAACCGGAAGATTCCGGAACCTCCGGTGCCTCCTTGCTTTCCCAACTGGGATTGAGCAAAAAGGATAAATACAAAAAGCAACTGGCCGACCTGGAAGAGCAAAATGCCGGCCTGAAGCAGAAGCTGGCCGACCTGGAGGACAAATACCTGCGCGTTCATGCCGAATTCGAAAACTATAAGAAGCGTATGCAGCGCGAACGAATGGAAATCATGCGCCTGGCCGGTTCCGATGTCATCCTCTCGTTACTGCCCGTACTGGATGACTTCACCCGCGCACTCAAGCAGATGGAGGCCAAACAGGACCCGACGACCGAAGGCGTTCGGCTCATTTATCACAAGCTGAAGACGGCACTGGAAAACCGTGGACTCAAAGCCATGCAGTCCGTTGGCGAGCCCTACTCGCCTGACCTGCACGAAGCCATCAGCGAAATTGAGGCCGGCGAGAAGCAACGCGGCAAAGTGGTGGATGAGGTGGAGTGCGGCTATTACTTCAACGATAAAATTATACGACACGCCAAAGTGATTGTGGGCAAATAGGTGGGAGTCATGGCTTCTAAGCGCGATTACTATGAAGTGTTGGGCGTAAGCCGCAATGCCACAGCGGAGGAAATAAAAAAGGCCTACCGCAAGGTGGCCATGCAGTATCACCCCGACCGTAATCCCGGCAATAAGGCTGCTGAAGAAAAGTTCAAGGAAGCGGCCGAAGCTTACGATGTGCTCAGTGATCCGGAGAAGAAAAGCCGGTACGACCGCTATGGTCATCAGGGAGTGGCCGGCAATGGCGGCTTCACCAGCGGCAACATGCGCATGGAAGACATCTTCTCCCATTTCAGCGACATTTTCTCTAACCTGGGTGAAAGCCCGTTTGAATCGTTTGTCTTTGGGCGCAGCAGCGGCCGCAGCCAGCGGCGCACCGGTTCCCGCGGCAGCAATCTGCGCATTACCCTGCCTCTCACACTGGCCGACATCGCCAAAGGAACACGCAAGACGCTGAAAGTAAACAAGCAGGTTTCCTGCCCGACGTGTGGGGGCAGCGGCGCCAAAAACAAGAATGCCTATCAAACCTGTTCAGCCTGCGGCGGCACCGGTGCCATTCGGCGCGTGACGCAGACCATTCTCGGTCAAATGTCCACCACCACCACCTGCCCGCATTGTCATGGCGAGGGACGAGTGCTCACCGATGCCTGCACTTCCTGTAAAGGATCCGGACGCATACAGGGAGAAGAAACCATTACGGTGGACATTCCTGCCGGCGTGGCCGATGGCATGCAGCTCTCCCTCAGCGGAAAAGGCAATGCCGGTGAACGGGGTGGCCCTCCCGGAGACCTCTATATCCTCATTGAGGAACAGCCCCATGAAAAACTGCGCCGGCAGGGTAATAATCTGCTCTACGAATTGCATATTTCCTTTATTGATGCTGCGCTGGGCACCAGTGTGGAAGTGCCCACCGTTGACGGTCATGCCCGCATCCGGATCAAGCCCGGAACACAAGCAGGCGAAATTTTCCGCCTGCGCGGCAAGGGCCTTCCCGATCTCAACAGTCATACCACCGGTGATCAGCTCGTCCACGTTAATGTTTGGGTGCCCAAAGAACTGACCCGGGAGGAAACTGCATTGCTGGAACGGCTGCGGCATTCCCCCAATTTCCGGCCACGGCCTCCTAAAAACGAAAAAACTTTTTTTGAAAAAATCCGCGACTTGTTCGCTTGATCCGCCAGTCACACTTCCCCTTTGCGGCAAGTAATCGGCCGGGTGTATCTTCACCCTGTCCATGACCCATCGCATCAGCCCTGCCCCGCTTCGGCTGGATGACCTTCAAAACATTCTGGACAAGAACCTGCCGCTTGCGCTCTCGGATGAAGCGTATCATCGTTTGGCCCGCTGCCGCAGTTTTCTGGAGGACATGCTGCGAAAAGAAGATGCCATTTTTTATGGCGTCAACACCGGCTTCGGTTCGCTTCGCAATGTGCGCATTTCCGATACCGATCTGGAACAGTTGCAGCTCAACCTGGTTATGAGCCATGCCTGCGGCACGGGAGAAGAAGTGCCGGCCGACATAGTCCGCCTGATGCTGCTGCTAAAAATTCAGAACCTGGCCTATGGGCATTCCGGTGTTCTGCCCGAAACGGTACAACGGTTGATTGATTTTTTTAATGCCGGCATTTTGCCTGTGGTCTATCAGCAGGGGTCGCTGGGCGCCTCGGGCGACCTGGCACCGCTGGCTCACCTGACATTGCCCTTGTTGGGTAAAGGCGAGGTGTACTGGCGGGGAAGCCGCATGCCGGCTGCCGAAGCCCTCAAACAGGCGGGCTGGCAGCCACTTACCCTGCGCAGCAAAGAAGGATTGGCCCTGCTCAACGGCACGCAGTTCATGAGCGCCTACGGCGTTTTTCTTCTGCTGCAGGCCCGGCGCTGCTCCGTGCTGGCTGACCTGATCGCTGCCGTTTCGCTGGATGCCTTTGCCTGCAGCGCAGATCCCTTTTTACTGGAGCTTCACCAACTGCGGCCCCACCACGGCCAGCTGGCTACGGCAGCCTTTATTCAGCAGGTGCTTTGCGACAGCCCTCTGTTTGCCCAGCCCAAAACAGATATTCAGGATCCGTATTCGTTCCGCTGCATTCCTCAGGTACACGGTGCTTCCAAAGATGTCTTTGCTTATTGTGAGCGGGTGTTTACCACGGAGATCAACTCCGTAAGCGACAATCCGATAGTCTTGCCGGACAACGGTCGCATCCTCAGTGGCGGCAACTTTCACGGACAGCCCCTGGCACTCGCTTTGGATTTTCTGGCCATGGCCCTGGCCGAGCTGGGCAGTATATCGGAACGACGCACCTTTCTTTTACTCAGCGGGCAACGCGGGCTGCCTGCTTATCTGGTTGCCCAACCCGGCCTGAACTCCGGCCTGATGATTGCGCAATACACGGCTGCTGCCCTGGTCAGCGAAAACAAACAGCTCTGTACACCCGCATCGGTAGATAGCATTACCTCCAGCAACGGCCAGGAAGATCACGTAAGCATGGGCGCCAATGCCGCCACCCAATGCTATCGCGTTTGGCAGAATCTGGAAAAAATTCTGGCGGTGGAGTTGCTCTGCGCTGCTCAGGCACTGGAATTCCGGCGACCTGCGCGCAGCAGCAGTCTGGTGGAACAGTTTGTTTCTGATTTCCGACAACTCGTTCCGTTTAACGTTGCAGACCGTGAACTGCATAACGACCTAAACAATGCGGTTCGCTTTCTTCGCTCTTTTCGCCGGCATAATCCCACACTCTAAGGGAACGCATCTATTCGTGTTGTACCTTGCGCCCCCGATGCCGCTTCTTTTCATGCGTGCTGGTTGATCGGATGCGGCAAAATCCCAAGGAACCGATGATCATCTTGACCTTTTTTGTGGCACACTGGTATGCCTCGTTGTTTTTCCAGAGTTTCCTTCAACACCGCTATGCCGCTCATCAGCAGTTTACCATGTCGCGTATTACCGAGCGCATCTTCATGGTGCTGGCCTGGCTGGCCCAGGGCAGTTCTTATCTGAGTTGCTATGCCTACGGTATTTTGCACCGACTGCACCATGCTTATGCCGACACGGAAAATGACCCGCACTCTCCGAAATACGACGGCAATTTCTGGCGTATGATGTGGCGGACCCGCCAGTACTACAGCGATATATTTGATGGCAGCCGTCCGGTGGAAGAACGCTTCAGGAAAAACCTGCCCACGTGGATGGCTTTTGAACGCTTTGCCGAAAGTTGGGTAACCCGCCTGGCCTGGATAGCCGCCTACACCGGATTCTATATCGCCTTTGCCACCTCCTGGTGGATGTTTCTGTTGCTACCCGTTCATTATTTCATGGGGCCGGTGCACGGCGCCATCATCAACTGGTTTGCGCATAAGTTCGGAACGGCTGATTTTGAAGTGAACGATACCTCGCGCAATCTCCTTCCCGTTGACCTGCTGATGATGGGAGAAAGCTATCATAACAACCACCATCGGTTTCCGTCGCGACCCAACTTCGGCGTGCGTTGGTATCAAATCGATATGGTCTATCCGTTCATTCGGTTGTTTCATTGGATGGGCATCATCCGCCTGCGGCCTGCTGTTGCGGGCTGACCGGCCGGTGTGCCTGTAGTTCCGGTCCATGAGCCAAAATCCGGACAGGTCCATCAGACAATTGCTGGAAGAACGCTACCGCTATTACCACCATCCCCGATTTATTGCCGAAGATCCTTTATCCGTTCCGCATCAGTTTACCCGCAAAGCAGATCGCGAAATTGCCGGCCTTTTTGCTGCTGTGTTGTCGTGGGGACGACGTACCTCCATTCTGAAGAGCTGCAACAGGTTGCTGCAGCATATGGATTTTGCCCCTCACGATTTTGTGCTGCATCATACTGCTGCCGATCTGCGCCGGCTGACCGGTTTCTGTCATCGTACGTTTAAGGACACCGACCTCTACTATTTTCTACACTTTCTAAAACGATATTACCGCAAATACCCTTCGCTGGAAGATGCTTTCGCCCGGTTTGTTTCCCCACACGATGAAACGATTGAAAACGGACTGATCGGATTTCACCGCCTGTTTTTTGCCGCTCAATATCCCCAGCGAACCCGCAAACATCTTCCGACCCCCGAACGGGGCTCCGCCTGCAAACGACTCAACCTGTTTCTGCGTTGGATGGTACGGCGTGACGACCAGGGTATTGATTTCGGCATCTGGACCCGAATCAGTCCACGTCAGCTGGTATGCCCTTGCGATGTACACGTCATGCGCGTAGCCAGTCGCCTGGGCCTTGCCTGCGGCGCCGCAAACTGGAAAACGGCGCTGACCCTTACTGCCCGCCTTCGGGAACTGGATCCGGATGATCCGGTGCGCTTTGATTTTGCCTTGTTTGGCATGGGAGTAGTGGAACGTATGCCGTAAACTTGAAGATTATCTGCTGCCGTGCAGAAAAAAAAAGAAAACACCGACCCCTTCGGTGAACTGGCCTTAGCCTTGCCCAAAACCACCGTGAGCGTGGAAGAGCTTGCCCGCCTGCTGCAACCGCATGTTCTTCACCTGATGCGCAACGACCGGAAAAGGCTGATGCAGGTATTGTACCGAATGGATGTTGATGAGCAACAGGTGCGTCAGGCCCTGCGCCTGCCCGGCAACCAGGCCGCTGTTGAAATAGCCACGTTGATGGCACTGCGCTACCGGCAAAAAGCGGATGTCATCTCCCGACAGGATCCCTCCCGCTGGAAAGACGTCTGACTACTGCTTCAGAAAATGAGTTGCGACCAGGCGCTTGGGGGTTCTCACCTGCACCAGATAGAGCCCCGGCTGCCAGTGCTTGACATCTCGTATTGCTGGCAATTGCACCGACTCTTCTTCCAGGATGATGCGGCCGCTGGCATCTACTATACGCACAGCCGTAGCTTCTTCACTCATTCCCTTGATCAGTAATGTGATCTGCTGCGTGGCCGGATTGGGATAAACCACCAAACGAATGTCGTCTGTGGTTATCCCGGGCCGCATGGGCGGTTGGGTGCAGGAGCCTCCTACAAACCATGACAACAGTTTTACATAGTTGGCCTGATACCCCATGGAAGGCTCGGTGACTTCCCAGGAGTTCTGTGGCCAGTCGGTGTTCCAATCCTTATACGACTTCTGTGCCGGCTGCCCCAGCGGGGGTGTAACGGATGCGGTATTGCACAGATAGTTGTAGCTCCAGCAGCCGCTGGGGCAGCAACCATCCAGAGCATAGTAAGGATTGGGGCCGCCGGCCAGATACCCCGGAGCCGGTCCATAGGTGGAAACACCGGTACGATCCCACAGCGAACTGCCATCCCGAAACCATGCATGATAGATTTCCCTGATGCCGCTGTCGGCTCCGGCATCGTACAGACGGGTCAGATAGACCGTTGCCAGTGGATTGACGCCATGCAGATAATGCAAAAACGCCGCCGCAGCATGCCGGTATTTGGTGGCATTGGAAGGGTTGTAATTGTATTCCAGCATGTTGGTGAAAATCAGCCCCTGGGTACACTTGGTGCTGTTGCTGCCCCAGGTGTAGTTGCCTGTGGCCAGATAGGCCCGGTAGGCATCGGTTTTGTTTTTATAGGCAGGGAAATTGTCGGGGTTGGTGGTTTTCACGGAATTGGTATAGGTATTCTTTATAGCATTGACCACCGAAGCGGTTGCCCCCGGCACCTTCGTGTAGTACAGCAGCACATCCTGCTCGGTGCCCTCAAAGGGATAAACATAGCCCCACTGCATCATGTGAAACTGGCTGTAGTTGGCATCCACGATGCTTCGGTACGTGGTGTTGCCGGAAAGCTGATACAAAGCAATGGCTGCGGCCGTTCGGCGCACCATGCGGCCGTAGTCATCCACTTCCTGCTCGCCGGCGGCCAGCACGCCGGAATTGTAGAATACCACACCGGGATGGGCTTCGGCCCAATTCCAGGCAGCAACGGCAGCCGTGTACAGGCTGTCGGCAAAAGCCGTCAGGCCAATCTGATAAAACGCTACTGCACCCCATGCAAACAGCGCAGCGCCGGTGTAAGTGGCCGAAGTGGTGGCCGGACCGTAGAATCGTTGGGCGCCATCAGCGGAGGGCGGCGAAGCGGAAGCATAATTCTGAACGCCTACCAGGCTAAGCACCGAACCGTCATCTTCCTGCATGCGCAACAACCACTGCAGCTCGTAGCGCACCTCATCCAACAGATCGGGAATGCCGTTGCCGCTCTCGGGAATATTGAGGTCATCGGTCCAGATGCCGGGATTTTCCAGATAAGCCAGCAGCAACTGGGTTAATCCGGTCCATATAAAATTTACATATTTGTTGTAATCGCCTGCATCGTGCCAGCCGCCATGCAGGTCGCGCGAAGTGGATGGCACCGGATTGGTTACCAGCCTGCAGTCCAGATCCTGCAGGCTGCCTGTATGGCAGGCCGCATCCGTCCAGCCGGTACCGGCATACGGTGCACTTTTCGGATGCCCGCACCGCTGGTAATAAAACACCCGCAGGGCATGGCGCATGACTTCGTTGTACACCTCGTCGCCGATCCGGAATTTCACCGATCCCACCTGCTGGCCTTTATCCCAGATGTAGTATTCTCCGGGCGTGGAAACGGCAGTAAACGTAAACCACCAAACCTTGTCGCCGGACTGGCTGTGCGTGGCGCCGCTGCTCCACTTTTTCACGTTACCGGAAAAAACCACCACATCATCGCTCCAGCGGCGCACTTCGTATTGATTGCTGCCGGTGGTTGGGCTAAAAGATTCCGCCGCATTAAATCCGCTTTGTGGATCGCGGATCACGGCAATTTTTTCTGCCGAACAGCGATAGCCAAACTGATCTACCAGAATAAACCGACTGATGGCCGACGGCGCACCCTGCGCCACCGTCAGGTGAATGGGCAGAAGGAAAAGCCAGTTTTTCATCACTTTTTTTTCGTTTTACGATAACGGCTTTTGAAAAGGTTACCGACGACACATGAACAAATCGTGTAGCTGCTGCAAATGCAAAACGAAAAGCATCTTTGAGCCATGAAACTGATCAGCTATCAGGAAGAGCAGGACGGCCAGGATCATCTGGCCATTGTTCATGAGGGCATGGCCTACGATATGCATGCACTGGATTGGCGCCTGCCCGGCAACATGCAGCTGTTTCTGTATGCCTGGGAGGATGTTATTGACCTCGCCTTGGAATACAACCGGTTGATCGGCGAAGGCAAGGTAACCCATCTGAAGCCCAAGCCGGTAGATCAACTGCATTTGCTGGCCCCCGTGCCTCAACCCACTTCCTGCCGCGACGGTTATGCCTTCCGCCAGCATGTGGCCGCTGCCCGCCGCAACCGCGGGCTGGATATGATTCCGGAATTTGACCAATATCCCGTTTTCTACTTCACCAACCACAATGCCGTTTACGGCCCTGGACCCATTCGCTGCATGCCCGACCATTTTGAGCAGTTGGACTTTGAGCTGGAAGCCGCCATTGTTGTTTGCCGGCGCGGCCGCAACATCCGTGCGGAAGAAGCCGACCACTACATCGGCGGGCTGATGATCATGAATGATTTCAGCGCGCGCCGCCTGCAGATGGAAGAAATGAAACTCAACCTGGGACCGGCTAAAGGAAAAGACTTTGCCACAGCTTTTGGGCCCATGCTGGTCACTACCGATGAACTGGCCGATTTTCTGGTGCCCTGCAAGCCGGGTCATGTGGGCCATGCCTACAATCTGCAGATGAGCTGCCGCGTCAACGGCCAACAGGTGTCATCAGGCAACCTCAGCGATATGGACTGGACCTTCGCCGAAATTCTGGAACGCTGTGCCTACGGTTCCGACATCCATCCCGGCGACATTGTGGGCAGCGGCACGGTAGGCACCGGTTGTTTTCTGGAACTGAATGGCACAGGCAGGCGCAACAACCCCAACTACCAGGAACAATGGTTGCAGGAAGGTGATGTGGTGGAACTGGAAATAACCGGACTGGGTACGCTGGTCAATACCATAGAGCGCGAAGACAGCGACTTTTCTTTGCTGGCCCGTAAAAAAGCAGCATCCTCAACCTGAAGCAACCGCCTCCAGAGGCACAGGAGGTGAATTGCATAGCTTTGTCGTTTTTGCGCCAGTTATGTACGAAACGCTTCTCATTCAACAGCATGCCGGCGCGTGCACCCTCCGCCTGAACCGGCCGCAGGTGTACAATGCCTTCAACCAGCAGATGCGCAGAGAGCTGCTCCAAGCCTTGCAGCAGGCCGAAGCAGACCCGCAGGTACGTGTGGTGGTTCTGACCGGGGAAGGAAAAGCGTTTAGCAGCGGTCAGGACCTGCAGGAGGTGCGCAATCAGCCGTCCGACATCTATCGTCGAGTGCTGACCGAGGGGTACATCCCGCTGATCCGGCAGGTGCGTCAGATGGAAAAACCGGTGTTGTGCAGGTTAAACGGTATTGCGGCAGGTGCCGGTTGTTCATTGGCTTTAGCCTGCGACGTCATCGTAGCTGCTGAAGAGGCCTCACTGACTCAGGTGTTCATCAACATCGCCCTGACCCCCGATTCCGGCTCTTCTTTTCTTCTGCCACGCATGACAGGCTTGCAACGTGCTTTTGAGCTGGCGGCTACCGGCCGTAGAGTATCGGCACGGGAAGCGCAGCAATTAGGCATGGTCAATGAAGTTGTGCCGTTGGATCAGTTGGATGAAGCCGTGCAAAAGCAGGTAGCCTATTACGTCAATGCCCCGACCAAAGCCATCGGCCTTATCAAGCGCATGCTGAACCGTTCCTTTCAGTCCGATCTGGAAAGCATGATGCAATACGAAACATGGTGTCAGGAAATTGCCAGCCGCACGGCCGACCACCGCGAAGGCGTTCAGGCCTTTCTGGAAAAACGACGTCCGCAGTTTCAGGGGCAATGATCAAGCAGGCCCTTGTCCTGCTTCTGATTCCCCTGCTGGTTCTTTACGGATCCTGCAAATGCGACCGGCCGCCGAAGGTGTCGCACATCCGCCTGGAGCTTCCTGTCTATCGGATGGAACAGGAACTTTTTTCCTTAGAAAAAACCACGTCAGGCAATGAGGTGGAAAAGCTTGCCGCCCGCTATGGTGATTTTTTCTGGTTTTATTTCGAAGAATTCGGCATACATCCAACCACTCCCGGCTGGTCTGACAGCGTGCTGCGTTATGCTACCGATACGCTGCTGCAAAGCCTTTTCGATTCCGTTCAGCTCCGCTTTGCCGACTTCAGTGCCTATCAGCATGACCTGCGCCGCATGATGCAATATTTCCGTTATTATTTTCCTGAATCGCTAACTCCGGCCATCGTCACCCTCATCAACGGTCCAGGCCGCGCAGCGTTCACCTACGGCGATACGTTGTTGTGCATTAACCTGGACGATTATCTGGGGCCCGCGTCCCGTTTCTATCGTCATCAAGACATACCCAACTACCTGTTGCGCCGTTTCCGGCCCGAATACGTGTTGCCGAATGCCGCCCACGTCTGGGCCACCCAACTGTTCCCGTACAGCCCTTATGGGCGCCGTTTGTTGGATGCCATGATCGCAAACGGTAAGATTTTGTATCTCAAATCCAAAGTGCTGCCCCAACTGCCCGATTCGCTGATCACCGGTTTTCGTCAGGCCGACCTGGACTGGTGCCGGCGCAACGAACCGCTGATCTGGAAGTTTTTTTTAGACCGCGATCTGCTTTACGAACAGGATATATTGGAATACTTCAAATACGTTACCGACGGTCCCAACACTTCGGGCATGCCACCTGAAGCGCCGGGTAATGTGGGCACCTGGGTGGGCTGGCGGATCGTTACCGAGTACATGAAAAAAAACGCTTCCGTAACGCTTAGCCAGCTGATGCACGAAACCGATGCCCAGAAAATCCTGGACGGCGCATCCTATAAGCCGCGCTGACGGTCATCCTGCACTGTTCCTGACCCTCGTATGCATGCAGAAGCAGGCTACCTTTGCATAGTCATGAAGTATCTTGCCGGCACGGTGGCGCTGTTGCTTCTGGTAGCCTGCACCCATCAGGCAGGCGAAATCATTGTGCCCAATTTTGAATTGCGGATTCACGTCATCCACCACAGCTGGCCTGTTCCGAATTGCAAGGTGTATCTGAAACGCAACACCACCCATTGGCCCGGGCCTGACCCCCGCCGGTACGACGACAGTACCGTGAGTAACGGCGCCGGTTTTTGCTCTTTTGACAGCCTGTACTACGGCGACTACTACCTCTACGGCATTGGTTGGGATAAGCTGGAAGCCGACAGCGTTACGGGCAATAGCCATGTTCGCCTCAGCCGCTACAACGTTGCGGACGGCATCTGTGATACCATTCTCTGGGTCAGCGAATCGGCGCCGCATTAGTAGCTAGTTTTTATTTTTAATCCTTTGCAAAACGCCCTTCCATGAGCTATGTCCCTCTGATTGACCTTGCCGATTTTCTTTCCGGCCATGCAGAAAAAAAACGTCGCTTCGTTAAAGAACTTGGCGATGCCTACCATGACGTGGGTTTTGTGACCGTCCGCAATCACGGCATCAGCGAACGGCTGATCGAAGACCTGTATCGCGAAGTCAAGTCCTTCTTTTCCCTTCCCCTTGAAATCAAACTCAAGTACGAGAAAAAGGAGCTGGCCGGCCAACGCGGCTATGTTTCCTTTGGCCGTGAGCATGCCAAGCACAGCACCGTTCCCGATCTGAAGGAATTCTTTCAGTTCGGTCAGACGGTTACCGATGGCGACCCCATCAAAGCCGAATATCCTGACAACGTATGGGTTGAAGAACTGCCCGGCTTCAATGAAGTAATGGTGAATGCCTACCGGAGTTTTGAAATTGCAGGCAATCACCTGCTACGGGCCATTGCGCTGTATCTGGAATTGCCCGAAAATTATTTTGAAAAAAAGGTGCACAACGGCAACAGCATTCTACGTGCCATACACTACCCGCCCATCACCGCCGAGCCCGGCTCTGCCTTGCGCGCCGAACAGCATGAAGACATTAACCTGATTACCTTGTTGGTGGGCGCTTCTGCTGAGGGGCTGGAAATTCTGACCGTGGAAGGCAACTGGGTGCCGGTAACCGCCCTGCCCGGGCAGATTGTCGTTAATGTGGGGGACATGTTGCAGCGGCTGACCAACAACCGGTTGCGCTCTACGACACACCGCGTGGTGAATCCGCCTCGCGAATTGTGGCATACCTCACGCTACAGTATTCCGTTCTTCCTGCATCCGCGCAGCGACATGCGGCTGGATTGTCTGGGCTCCTGCATTTCCTTGGAAAACCCGAGGCGCTACGAACCCATCACCGCCGGCGAATACCTCAATGAGCGTCTGGTAGAGATCGGTCTGAAGCCAGCCAAGGCCTGACATGAGTCCGCGGGTCATCGTTTACCTGCGCGATATTTTCTGGCTGGCTCTTACGAGCTTTGGCGGACCTCAGGCTCATTTAGCCGTCATGCACCAGGTGCTGGTGCGTCGCCGCCGCTACTTCAGTGAAGAGGAATTGATGGAAAGTCAGGCCTTGTGCCAGTTGCTGCCCGGGCCTTCCTCCACCCAGATGCTGATCGTGCTCAGCCAGAAGCGCTGGAACACGTTGGTGGCGCTCCTGGCTCTGTTGGTATGGATCCTTCCGGCCACCGTGTTCATGCTGTTGCTGGCGCTGCTGTTTGCCCGCTGGCAGATGCGTGCAGTGGCAACGGATTTTCTGCTGCTCATCCAACCCATGGCCATCGGCATCATAGCCCATTCCGGCTATCAGCTGGCCCTTCGCTTTGTGCGCAACAATACGGCCATGATGCTGATGCTGCTATCGTTGCTGATTGCTGCCACTTTCCCCACGCCGTGGACGTTTCCCCTGATCATTCTGGGAGCTGCCTGTGTCACCAACCTGACCAGCACGGCCACGCCGGAAGCATCGCCGCCCGCTGCCATCAACTGGCGATCGTCTTACGTGAGTTTGCTGATTCTGCTTGCCGTTTTTGCCGTCATAGGTCTTCTGGCGCTGTTTACCAAAGCCCGCTATCTGGTGTTGTTTGAAAATTTTTTCCGCTTCGGCATGCTCACCTTCGGCGGAGGCAGTGTGCTGGTGCCCCAAATGTTTGAACAGTTTGTACAGCACCGCAACTATCTGGATGCCGGCGATTTCCTCAGCGGGCTGGCCATCAGTCAGGCCCTGCCGGGTCCCACCTTTTCCTTTGCCACCTTCGCCGGAGGAATGATCATGAAGGATGATGGACTGCCCGCCATGGTGGCTGGCGGCCTGCTGGCTACCATGGGTATTTTTCTGCCGGGAACGCTGATTGCCTTTTTGGTGTATCCCATCTGGCAGTTGGTTAAGCATTCAGCAGTAGCACGCCGGTCGCTGGAAGGCATCAATGCCGCTGCCGCCGGGCTGATCCTGTCAGCGGCATTGGTTCTGTACACCAGCATGGAGTTCCGAACGGTCAACATTTTTGTGGTGGTGGCCACCTTTCTGCTGTTGCAATACAGCCGCCTGCATGTATCGCTGCTGGTCACGCTGGCCCTGCTGAGCGGTTATGTCTATTCCCGTTTATAGCTCTACGTTTCCGCCCCCGGCCGACGACCGCTGGTGCTCTTCACGAAACCAGGAAGCATAGCGCACATAGTTGGCGGCTATGCGCATATTGATTTGTTCAAAATCTTCCGGGCTGAGCATTTTCACTTTCCGGGCCGGCACACCGGCATAAATGCTGCCCGACTCCACCCGCGTGTTTTCCAGCACCACGGCACCGGCCGCTACCAGTGCGTTTTTTTCCACCACAGCATGATCCATGACGATGGCCCCCATGCCCACCACCACATTATCCTCCAGGGTGCAGCCGTGCACAATGGCACTGTGCCCGATGGATACATTGTTGCCAATTATGGTAAAGGCCTTTTCAAAGGTGCAGTGAATGACGGCATGATCCTGAATGTTCACCCGGTTGCCGATGCGGATGTAATGCACATCGCCGCGCACCACGGCATGGAACCATACGGTGCAGTCGTCGCCCATGACCACATCACCGACTACCACGGCATTGTCGGCCAGAAATACATTTTTCCCAAATACCGGAGTTTTACCCCGAACGGTTCGGATAATGGGCATAGAATGTTATTGCGACAGCAACATTAAGATACGCAAATCTTTTTCCTGCTCAGAAACCGCACGTAGTTGTTGCGAAATAGCCGCTGCCACGGCAGACGATTCTTCCGTTTCCTTTTGCAGTTTGAGCAGGGCAGCCACTGCAGCATAACGGATAAACCACAGTTCCTGCTGGCCGGTGAGCCGGGCCAGCGCCTGCACGCCGTTCAACAACAGGGCGCTGTCGGCTGCGTGGCGTAACAGGTACTGTTCGTATAAAGAAATAAGCGAATATTTCTGATAACGGTCAGCCGCCAGCAACCGGGCCGTGAGCCAGCTCATCTTTTCGGTTCCGCCATGGGTGGCATAGAGGTCAAAAAGCACAGCACGCAACACGTCAGAACGTTCCGATTCCAGTTTGTAGGCTTCCTGCAAGGCGCGGGCCGGATCGTTTCGGGCTATTTCCCCTAGCGCAGCAGCCACTACAGCATAGGAACTGTCGCCCAGGGCAAATTCCAGCAATGCCTTGTCGCCTCCCTGCTGCCAGGAGGCAACGGCCTGAAGGGCCGATTGGCGCACCTCCGGATGCGGATCGGTAGCGGCCAGTGTCCTGAACGCTGTGGCCAGCGCGCTGTCGGTAGCTGCCTCGGCAGCAAGAGCGGAAACAGCCATTTGGCGGATGTACCAGAACCGGTCGCGCAGCGCTTCCGAAAGAATCAACCGGCTCAGCATGCTGTTTCGGTTTTTGGAAAAGTATTCCACAGCTTCAAAGCGGTCGCGGTATTTGAGTCCGCGGCGATAAAGCACGGCATAAGCGGAATCCGGCATGACCACCGTTTTGGTGGCCACCCAAACCTTGTCGGCATCTGCGTTAATCAGTTGCGGACGTTGCCGGCACGGAAACTTCAGCACCTGATTTCGCTCCTGCACCAGGGCAAAAAACCGCAACACGGTGTCGGCCAGATAAACATCCACAGTTAGCGGCAGCCGGTAAACGGGCAGTCCGGTATCGTCTTCCTGAAGCTGACGTATTTCCACCATCACCCTTCCGCTGTCGGCATCCCATTGCGGGGTGATCAGCAGGTTGGGATGACCTGCGGAAAAGAACCACTGATTGAAAAACACGTTCAGGTCGCGACCGGTTACTGCTTCAAAAGCCAGACGCAAGTCATCGGCCTCGGCAGCGCCGTAAGCATGGCGCTCCAGAAACAACTTCAATGCCGCAAAAAACGCTTCATCGCCCACTTCATAACGCAACAGGTGCAGGATGCATCCGCCTTTGGCATAACTGACGGCATCAAACATGTCGTTGGGATTTCCGTAGTGGTAGCGCACCAGGGGCTTGCGGTAGTTTTCTTTCCGCGACAGGTACCGACGCAGGTCGCCGTGCAGCCGGAAATCGGCCTCATCGGCTCCCAGGTGGTATTCGTTCCATAAATACTCGCCGTAGGTGGCAAACGACTCGTTCAGGGTCAGGTGCGACCAGGACTCTGTGGTGATCAGGTTGCCAAACCAGTGGTGAAACAGCTCATGGGCAATAATGTCGTCGTTGTTGCCATCAATCATTTCGCGGCGGGTCTGATGCAAAAAGCTGCCGTGAGTAGTGGCGGTCACATTTTCCATAGCCCCCGACACGAAGTTGCGCACCACCACCTGTGCGTATTTGGGCCACGGATACGGCACGCCCAGCAGTTCGGAATAAAAATCCAGCATGCGGGTGGTGCGGCCAAAGATGTCGCGGGCATACGGTGCATAATCTTTTTCTACATAATAACTAACCTCTATGCCCCGCCATGTATCGGTTACCACGGCATACGGTCCGATAACCAGCGTAACCAGATAGGGAGCAAAGGGCTGCAACAGTTGCCAGGTGTCGGTCCGAGTGCCGTTGCCCAGATTCCGCCGGCTGATGAGCAGACCGTTGCTCAGGCTGATGAGGGTACTGTCGTAGGTTACCGAAAGCTTCAACGTGGTTTTCATATTGGGTTTGTCTATGGTGGGAAACCATGCCGAGCTGAATTCGGTTTCTCCCTGCGTCCATAACTGACGCGGCAAATAGGGATCGCTTCCATCGGCATTGATGAAATAAAGTCCTTTTTCCGCCTGAATGGCGCCTCCACCCCCCTGCGGCAGGCGATTGGGACGGGCCGTGTACTGTACAAAAACCGTAAAAGTGTCTGTACGCCGGTAGGTGCGGTCCAGTTGAATAAACAGTTGCGAAGAATCGTACCGGTAAGTAAGGTCGTAAAGGCCGGAGGGTTTGACCAGGGCAATGCGATGAATCAAAAAGCCTTTGGCATCCAGCGTCAGCGAATCGGTGGGATAAAAATGCGGATGCAGGGTCAGCCAGGCTTTTCCATCCAACTCCTGGCGCTGCCAGTCAGGAACCACCTCCAGTTCGGTGTGGACCAGTTGGTTCACCACAGAAAAGGTTTCGCGA
>JANWXQ010000016.1 GCA_025057275.1 Chitinophagales bacterium | reverse complement strand
TTCCAGTTTAGCGAGCTGCTGCCCAGGTTGCGGGTGTTGTTGGCCGAAGGCAACAGGTTCTGGTTAATAGAAGTGGTGCCCAGGTTGGAAAGGGTAGTGTTGGCATCATCGGCGGCATTGACATCGCCGGTGTTGGTGATGGTGGTACCGGAGATGCTAATGCCTGATCCGGCCGTATAGGGCACAAAAGCAGTGGTTTGGGTAGTGCCATTAGAAAAAATCAGGTTGTGCAGATGGAGGTCTTTCCAGCGCAGCGAGCTGCTGCCCAGGTTGCGGGTATTGGTGGCCGAAGGCAGCAGATCCTGATTAATGGAGGTGGTGGTCAGGTTTGATAGTGAAGTGTTGGCCCCTCCGCCGCCGCCACCGGCAGTCAGCGAGACCCATCCTGTGGTTGTACGGCCTTCGAAGTCGGTGCCGGTCCAGCGGATGGTGCCAGCCGTGGTGGACGTGCTGTTGCCCAGTTGCAGGCCGCCCTTTAGATAGCCTTCGCCGTCGAAATTGACCGAGAAGGTGCGGGTGGCAAACGTATCACGGAACTCAAAGCGCTTGTTGTCTTTGTCGTAATACATGCCGCCCTTGGAGCCTACAGCCAGCTTGAAGCAGTACTTGTTGGCCTGGATGCGCAGAGCGCCATCGCCGGTAAAGAAAAAGTTACCGGTGGAATCAATCTTGCAATAGCCGGTGGCCCCGCCGGCCTTGAAGGTGCCGATCAGGTCAAAGGTGGTAGTAGGGGCCGTGGTGCCGAAGCCGATTTTGCCGGCCGCCGTAATGCGCATGCGCTCCACATTGTTGGTGCGCAGCACCAAGGGCTTATTGTCGGTAGTGCCCAGGAAGTTGGTGGAAGCACTGGTGCCGCTGTTGCCGGTGATGTACCAGGGTGTTTGGGCATGGGCCGAGGTAACCAACAACACAGCCGCCCAGGCATAGAAAAATAAAGAATGTGTTTTCATGGCTTGAAGGTTTTATTAGTGGTTAAATAGTTTTAATTTGTTTTTAAATTTTTTGATTATGGATTAAAAATGTAAGATGAAGCACAGCAGGCAAAAATGCGTGTAGATCACCTTGCCTTCCGCCGTGGAGGAGGGGGCTTTTGAATCCGCACAATAACTTTTTTCAAAATAATCAGTAACATACCAGCTGCACTAATTAACTTTTTTACATTGATGATGAGGCCGCCCCACGGGTGAACGACGATTGGACATCGGGTAAACTGCCCTCTGTTGGTTCAACTTCAGGGCCGGCTCGAAAACATCAATGTATACACGAAAGTATAAGCACAAACAGGGCTTTGTCAATAGCGAAATCTCGCTAATAAAAAAAGTTAGCCAAAATGAGGTATATGGGAAAAAGGGGGAAGAGTGGTAAGTATTTGTGAGGAAGCCTGAAAAATATGAAGGGCGGGCCGCAGGCCCGCCCCCTTTTATTGCCGGCCAGCAGCAGCGCTGAACCGATGTCCTGATGTGGCTGCCGACAATAGGGCTTGATTACACTTGCGTGAGGGATGCGGAGGGCGGCGAAGCCGGCTGTGCCGGAGCGCTCCGAAGCCCGGAGCAGCCCGACCCCGGCCCGCGGCAGCGGGCCGGGGGCACGCCCTGATGTATATAAAAAATGCTAATATGTTTTGTGTTTTTGCCGGTAACAGAATACGGACTGCGTTTTCGGCCGGCTGTTAGCTTTGTGTTGTGCGGCGAGGATACCGGTTTCCGCTCATGGGGCTGTTGCAGGACAGCGTGCGGGAGTTGCGGAAGGAACTGCGGCAGCCGGTGCTACGCAGCCGGCGGCGCTTTCTGAAGCAGGCCGGTATGGCGTCGGCCGCCTTGCTGGTGGGAGGGGCTTGGGCCTGCCGGCAACGCAGCGAAGAGGTGCAGCCGGTCATCGCGATTGTAGGAGCAGGCATTGCGGGTTTGTATGCGGCCTGGCTGCTGCAACAGCAGGGGCTGAGGGCGCGGGTGTATGAGGCTACGCCGCGGGCCGGCGGCCGCATCCTCACGGCGTACGACATGATGGGCGAGGGGCTGTACACGGAAATGGGTGGCGAGTTTATCGATACCCACCACAACGATATGCTGTTTTTATGCCGGGAGCTGAACCTGCCGCTGCTGGACCGGCAGCCTGACTACGACAAGGGGATGAAGGAGTTTTGCTATTATCTGAATAACCGATATATCAGTAAGGAGGAGTTGGCGCGGGCTCTGCGGCCTTTTGCTCGTCAGATTTTGGATGATGCAGAAGCATTGAGTCCGGAGGTGACCTTTGAGCGGCATACAGCCTTCGACCGCCAGATGGATGAAATGAGCCTGAGTGATTATCTGAGACGTCTGGGCATGAAGGGCTGGCTTGAGGCGTTGTTCCGGCTGTGTTATGTAGCAGAATACGGCTTGGAAGCAGAGGAACAGTCGGCCATCAATCTGCTTACGCTGTTTGCCGAAGACGGGGCGGGGGGCTATGAACTCTATGGCAGCAGCGATGAGCGTTTTACCATAGAGGGCGGCAACAGCCGGCTTACCGAAGCGCTGGCCCAAAGGCTGGAGGGGCAGATTTATTTTGAGCACTTGCTGGTGGCTTTAAGCCAGCGTCAGCATCGCTACCGGTTGACGTTTCGTAAGCCTTCCGGGGCCCTGTTCGATGCGGAAGCGGACCTGGTGATTTTGACGTTGCCATTCACCTGCCTGCGCGAGGTGGACCTGCAGTTGCCGTTGCCCGATTGGAAGCGACGCGCTATTGCAGAGTTGGGCTATGGGCAGAATGCCAAGTTGTTTGCCGGCTGCAGCGAGCGCGTGTGGCGAAAGCTGGGTTATGCCGGTTATGCTTTTGCCGACAACGGCATCATCAACGGGTACGACCACACGCACATGCAGAACGACAACCGGGGCACCGGTGGTTATACGATCTTTTTAGGGGGACATGCGGGGTTACATTGCAATGAACCTACGCTGGAAGAACTCAGCGCGCGTTATGTTCCTGCTCTGGATGCCATGTTTCCCGGCTTTCAGGCCCATTTTAATGGAGTGTTTCAACGTTGGCATTGGCCAAGTTATCGCTTTGCCCAAGCCAGTTATGTGTGCTTCAGACCGGGTCAGTACACCACGTTGAGCGGGGCGGTGGAAAAGCCGGTGGGCAACCTGTATTTTGCCGGTGAGCACTGCAACTACACGTTTCAAGGTTTTATGAACGGTGCGGCGTTGAGTGCCCGGCAGGTGGTCAATCATATCGTCGCCAAATTGGGGCAGTAATCAGATCATGCACGATTAGCATGGAGATAGAAGGGCTTTACAGGTTGTACCGTTCGTCGAAAGGGGTGAGCACAGACAGCAGGACGCTGCAGCCCGGTCAAATGTTTTTTGCATTGAGAGGCCCACAGCACAACGGCAATGCCTATGTGCACCAGGCTTTGGCGCAGGGCGCCATAGCCGCAGTGGCAGACGACCCCGCGATGAAAGGAGAAAAAATTATTTGTGTAGAAGATGTTCTGAAAACGCTGCAGCAACTGGCGGCACATCATCGTCGTCAGCTTCGTACGACATTCATTGCCATCGGCGGCAGCAACGGCAAGACGACGACCAAGGAGCTTACGGCGGCAGTATTGCACAAAAAATTTAACGTATATGCAACGCAAGGCAATCGCAACAACCACATTGGCGTGCCGCTTTCCTTGCTGGAGGTACGTGACGCTACCGAGGTGGCGGTCCTGGAAATTGGAGCCAACCACATAGGGGAAACGGCTTTTTTGAGTGAGCTGATTGCTCCTCAGTATGGTTTGATCACCAACAACGGAAAAGATCATCTGGAAGGCTATGGCAGTGTGGAGGGGGTTAAGCGCGGCAACGCAGAACTGTATGAGTACCTGCTTGCGCATGACGGCCTGGCCTTTGTACATGCAGACGATGTCGAACTCATGCAGATGAGTACAGGGCTCAGACAGTTTACTTATGGCAGCCAGTCAGGCGCTGACGTGCGCGGTGAATTGATAACGGCCTATCCGCTGGTAACCGTTTGCGTGGAGCAGGTTGTGATTCACACGCGGTTGAC
>JANWXQ010000015.1 GCA_025057275.1 Chitinophagales bacterium | reverse complement strand
GTCAACCGCGTGTGAATCACAACCTGCTCCACGCAAACGGTTACCAGCGGATAGGCCGTTATCAATTCACCGCGCACGTCAGCGCCTGACTGGCTGCCATAAGTAAACTGTCTGAGCCCTGTACTCATCTGCATGAGTTCGGCATCGTCTGCATGTACAAAGGCCAGGCCGTCATGCGCATGCAGGTACTCATACAGTTCTGCGTTGCCGCGCTTAACCCCCTCCACACTGCCATAGCCTTCCAGATGATCTTTTCCGTTGTTGGTGATCAAACCATACTGAGGAGCAATCAGCTCACTCAAAAAAGCCGTTTCTCCAATGTGGTTGGCTCCAATTTCCAGGACCGCTACCTCGGTAGCGTCACGTACCTCCAGCAAGGAAAGCGGCACGCCAATGTGGTTGTTGCGATTGCCGTGCGTGGCATAGACATGAAACTTTTTCTGCAAAACAGCGGAGGCAAGCTCCTTGGTCGTCGTCTTGCCGTTGCTGCCGCCGATGGCCATGAATGTCGTGCGAAGCTGACGACGATGATGTGCCGCCAGTTGCTGCAAGGCTATTAGTGCATCAGAAACATATATGATTTTTTCTCCTTTTAACGTTGCATCGTCCACTACTGCCGCTACTGCACCCCGACTTAAAGCATCATAGGCATAAGCATTCCCATCATGAAACTGACCTCTCAATGCAAAAAACATTTGCCCGGGCTGAAGGGTGCGGCTGTCGGTGCTCACCCCTTTCGACGAACGGTACAACCGATAAAGCCCTTCTATCTCCATGCTAATCGTGCATGATCTGATTACCGCCCCAATTTGGCGACGATCTGATTGACCACCTGCCGGGCACTTTGTGCCGCTCCGTTCATAAACCCCTGAAACACATAGTTGCAGTGCTCGCCGGCAAAATACAGGTTGCCTACCGGCTTTTCCACCGCCCCGCTCAACGTGGTGTACTGACCCGGTCTGAAGCACACATAACTGGCTTGGGCAAAGCGATAACTTGGCCAATGCCAACGTTGAAACACTCCATTATAATGGGCCTGAAAGCCGGGAAACATGGCATCCAGAGCAGGTATATAATGCGCGCTGAGTTCTTCCAACGTAGGTTCATTGCAATGTAATCCTGCATGTCCGCCTAAAAAGATCGTATAGCCACCGGTGCCCCGGTTGTCGTTCTGCATGTGCGTGTGGTCGTACCCGTTGATGATGCCGTTGTCGGCAAAAGCATAACCGGCATAACCCAGCTTTCGCCACACGCGCTCGCTGCAGCCGGCAAACAACTTGGCATTCTG
>JANWXQ010000005.1 GCA_025057275.1 Chitinophagales bacterium | reverse complement strand
GCGCAGAACCAGAACGAATGGTATGAGGAATGGCAGCTGTACGGCAACTGGGGCTATGTGCTGGTGAGCATGAATCCGCGGGGCAGCACCGGTTTCGGGGAAAAATATGCCCTGGGCATCTTTGGCCGTTGGGCCAGCGTGGACCTGGATGATGACCTGGCCGGCGTAAACGAACTGGTGCGCCGCGGCATTGCCGACCCCGGGCGGCTGGCCGTGGAAGGCTGGAGCTACGGCAGCATCGCCACCAATGCCCTGATTGCCCGCGACCAACGATTCCGGTGCGCCATCAGCGGGGCCGGCATCGGCAATGCTCTGGCCGGCTTCGGTACCGATCAATACATCCGCGAATACCTGGCCGAGCTGGGCACGCCCTGGCATAACCTGAAAAACTATCTGGAAAATTCTTATCCCTTTCTGAATGCACATAAAATCAAAACCCCAACACTGTTTATGTGCGGGGAAAAAGATTTTAATGTGCCTTTGCTCAACTCCGAACAGATGTACCAGGCGTTGCGTGTGCTGGGCGTGGAAACGGAGCTGATCATCTATCCCGACCAGCATCACTGGATGGAGGCACCCTCGTACGTGCGCGATATCTATGAACGCCGTAAAGAATGGCTGGAAAAATATCTGGATTAGACTTATGCATCAGCCCCTGCGTCGCTGTTCCAGCAGGCGCCGGACCTGAATGGGGCTCAGGTTTCTTCCCAAAATGGTTCCCTGTTCGTCCAAAAGAAAATTGGCCGGTATGGAGCGAATGCCGAACTGCTGCACCACGGCTCCCTTCCACCCTTTGAGCTCGCTGACGTGATACGGCCACGATAATCCATCCTTTTCGATAGCGGCCTGCCATTGCTCTCTATGGCGGTCCAATGAAATGCTGTAGATGGTAAAGCCGCTCGGGTAAAATTCGTTATACAGCTTTGCCCATTCGGGATTTTCCTGACGACAGGGCGGGCACCAGCTGGCCCAGAAACTGACCAGCACTTCCCTGCCGCGCAGTGACGACAAGGCCAGCGGCTGGCCCTGCAGGTCGGGCAATACGAGCTCGGTGATGCGGTCGCCTTCCGGCGCATCGGGAATGCGGTAGTAATCATAGAGGTAATAACCGACAAAGGCCGCACAGATGACCACCACCATTCCAATGAGCAGACGTCGTGGCATGGAATGGCAAAGCTATGGATTGCTACAGTCGCGTGATGCGTGCACCCAGTGCATTGAGGCGCTCGTCAATACGCTCGTAGCCCCGGTCAATCTGATGGATGTTGTGGATGATGCTGACCCCTTCGGCGCTCATGGCCGCCAGGAGCATGGCCACGCCAGCCCGGATGTCGGGCGACGTCATCTCCACGCCGCGCAGCGGATACTGGCGGTCAATGCCAATGACGGCCGCCCGGTGCGGATCGCACAGGATGATTTGCGCTCCCATATCTATGAGCTTGTCCACAAAGAACAGGCGGCTTTCAAACATTTTCTGATGGATGAGCACCGTGCCGCGCGCCTGCGTGGCTACTACCAAAAGCACGCTGAGCAGGTCGGGGGTCAGTCCCGGCCAGGTGTGGTCGGACAACGTCAGGATGCTTCCATCCAGAAAAGACTGGATGGTATAATGGTCGTGCCTCGGGATGACCAGGTCATCGGCGTCTATTTGCACGTCAATACCCAGCTTACGGAACGAGTCGGGAATGAGGCCGAGGTGTTCGGGTTGGGCGTTGCGGATACGCAGTTCCGAGCGGGTCAGGGCTGCCAGGCCAATGAAGCTGCCCACTTCAATCATATCGCTGAGCAGGGTGTGTTCACAACCTCCCAGTTGGGTGACGCCGCGAACCCGCAGCAGGTTACTTCCGATACCGCTGATGCGTGCACCCATACGTACGAGCATATGGCAGAGCTGCTGCACATACGGTTCGCAGGCAGCATTGAAGATGGTGGTGCTGCCCCGGGCTAAAGTTGCAGCCATCAGCACATTGGCAGTGCCGGTAACCGACGCTTCTTCCAGCAGCAGGTAAGTGCCGCGCAGCCGCTTGGCCCTGGCGGTAAAACTGTTGGTGCGCACGTCGTAGGTAAAACATGCGCCGAGCTGTTCCAGACCGCGCAGGTGCGTATCCAGGCGGCGCCTGCCGATTTTGTCGCCGCCGGGCCGGGGAATAAAGGCCTCTCCATAGCGGGCCAGCAACGGCCCCAGCAGCATGACCGAACCGCGCAGCCGGGAAGCCTTCCGGGCAAATGCTTCCGTGAACAGATGACCGGTGTTGATGGTTCCGGCCCGCAGATGATAGCTGCCCTGCTTGATCCGTTTTACTTCCACCCCCAGATCAGCCAGCAACGACAGTAGGGTCTGCACATCGGCAATGTCGGGCACGTTGTGAATGGTTACCGCTTCATCGGTGAGCAAACAGGCGCACAGCACCTGCAGGGCTTCATTCTTGGCACCCTGGGGTATGATGGAGCCCTTAAGCTGATGCCCGCCTTCTACGCGAAATCTGCTACCCCGGCTCATGCGTTGCAATACGATGGTGGGAAGGGCAAGATAGAAACAAAAGTGCGCAGCAGGGTGCAACCCGGTTTTTCCCCTCGCAACGGAACTGCAGTATTATCGGAAAAAATGCGAAACAGCAATCCCGGAATGTTTGTGCATGATCCGTTCAAAGCGGCTTACTCTCCCCGTTCAGGGTCAACCGAATAAGGGAATGCTGGATGTCAGGCCGAACGGATCAGCGGTTGCGCCGGAATTTGGCGGCAAATATTTTTTTCTTGCGCTTTCCGGTTTTGCCCTGCTGTTGGGGGGCCAGCTTCATATTGAAAAAATTCGGATCAAATCGGAAGTCTTCATCCAGAGTGAGCAGGCCGCCCGACATCTGACGCAGGTCCTGCTTGATCATTTCATCGCTGACCGTTTCCTTACTCCAGTTGGCATAACAGAGCTTCATGTAATTGGCGGCGATAACAGCCAGGCCTCGCCGCTTGTCTTCATCCATGGTTTTGGCCAGACCCACCAGGGTTTCCAGGTTGCGTCCATAATGCCGGTAGCGCATGGTTCGCCGCGGATAGGGTAACGGCGCAGCCCCGCCGGTTACCACCGAACGCCGTTCGGGAAACGGATAGGGAGAGTCCACCACCAGTTTGAAATCACTCATCATGATCAGGTGATCCCACAGCTTGTGCCGGAACTCTTCGCTCTGTTTGGCCTGCGGATTGGTTTGGGCCATTAGTTCCACCAGGGCGCGCGCCATGCGGTTGCGCTTTTCCTCATCTTCCTCGCGCGCAACTGCCTGAACCATTTTCTGAATGATGCGGCCATACTCACGAATCTGCAGTCTGGGCCGCTGCGTATTGTATTCCATTGTATCGGTAAGGGCAAAAATAGCAAACATTCCGCCATCCGTAAGCAGGCCTGCAGCGTGGCGGCATGCGATGAACAATTTCCTGAATATATAAAAAACGAAATAAACCTAAAATCCCGATGCTGCAGCACGGTCTACAAGCAGAACGCTCCAGGCCTCTGCCTTTTCCGCAAACAAGGGTTTGGTGCGTGCCCAGGTCTGCTTAAAAAATTCCGAAAACCGGTATTGATTCAGGTAGTGCTCGTTTTCCCAGATGCTGTAGGTAAAAAACACATGGGGTTTTTCCAGGTCCTGCAGCAATTCCACGCGATGGCAGCCGTCAAAACCGGCAATGGTGTTGCGCACTTCATGAAACAACTGCATAAAGTCACCCACCTTTTGCGGCTGCACAGTCAGTTTAACCAATCGGACAATCACGGTGGAAAAGATGAGCAAAAGTAATTGGCCTCTGTGGCCTGAGGCGTTGCCCGCACATGCTATTTTTACCGCAACTGCAAACCATGGCATTGGAAGTTACCGGAAAAGTGGTGGCCGTTTTGCCGCGCCAGGAAGGCGAATCAGTCAACGGCCGCTGGGCCAAGCAGCCGTTTGTCATTGAAACGCTGAACAGCCCATATCCGAAAAAAATCTGTTTTCAAACCTGGAACGAGCGCACTGACGAAGTCAGCCGCCTCAAAGAAGGCATGTTGGTTACCGTTTCGTTTGATCTGGAATCACGTGAATACAATGGCCGCTGGTACACCGATGCCCGCGCCTGGCGCATCGTTTCGGCCGAATCCGCTCCTGCCACTGCCGTTGCAGCCCGTGAAGAAGCGCCGGCTGCCGACGATGATCTGCCCTTTTAGGGCACCGGGCGTCCTGCCGTTTCCAGCACCTGTTCGTAAAAGGCTTCGTAGCGGGGCAGCACGGCCTGCCGGTCAAAACGTGCAGCCTGCTGCACAGCCTGCTCCTTGAATTGCTGCAGCTGATTCTCATCACGCAGCAGCAGCAGCGCCTTTTCTGCCATATCGTCCACATCACCGACGGCGCATAAAAAACCGGTAACGCCGTCAACCACCAGCTCGGGCAGCCCTCCGACCCGGGTGGCAATCACCGGCACCTGACAAGCCATGGCTTCCAGTGCCGCCAAACCAAAGCTCTCAGTCTGCGAAGGCAACAGGAACAGATCGCTGATGGCCAGCACATCTTCCACCGGATCCAGCTTGCCCAGAAAAACCACCTGATCGCTGACGTCCAGATCGCGGCACAGCTGCTCGGCCAACTGCCGGTCGGGGCCGTCCCCCACCAGTAACAGGCGCGCCGGCAACCGCCGCGCTACCCGGTAAAATACCTGGATCACATCAGCAATGCGCTTGACCTGACGGAAGTTTGATGTATGCAGCAAAATTTTTTCGCCCCGCGGGGCTATGGCTTTCTTATAGTGCTCCTTGGGCGACTTACGGAAGCGTTTCAGATCCACGAAATTGGGAATAACGGCTATGGTTCGGCTAATAGAAAAATTGTTTATGGTTTCCTGGCGCAGCCATTCGGAAACGGCCGTAACGCCGTTGGAGCGGTTTAAAGAGAAAGAAACCACGCGGGCATAGGTGGCATCACGGCCCACGAGGGTTATGTCGGTGCCGTGCAGCGTGGTGATATAGGGTAAAAAAATACCCTCATCCTGCAGCATCTGTTGTGCCATAAACGCCGTGGCCGCATGGGGAATGGCATAGTGCACATGCAACAGATCCAGATGGGCAAAGCGGGCCACATCCACGATTTTGCTGGTCAATGCCGTTTCGTACGGCGCCCGCTCAAACAGGGGATAATCGGCAAAGGTCACTTCATGATAAAACACATTTTCTACCAGAGCATCCAGCCGCGCCGGCGTGCGGTAGGAAATGATGTGAACGGCATGGCCTTTTTCTGCCAGCGCCTTCCCCAATTCGGTAGCCACCACCCCACTACCCCCATAGGTAGGATAACAGACGATGCCAATACGCATGTGCCCAAATTACGGGTAACGAGGCGTATTACCTCAGCAGCCAAAAAGGAAAGAGATCAGCGCGCAGCATGTCGCGGATCCATGGCATCGCGCAGCGCTTCGCCCACCAGGTTAAAGCACAGCACGACTGCCACAATGCACAACCCGGGAAAAACAATCAGCCACCAGGCCTGCATGTTCTCTCTGCCCGAACTGATCAGTGCGCCCCAACTGGGCACTTCTGCCGGCATGCCTATGCCCAAAAACGACAATGCCGACTCAGCCAGGATCACATTGCCGATGCCAAAAGCTGCCGATACCAACACCGGCGACCAGGCATTGGGCAGTACATGTCGCCACAAGATCCGCCATGGCGACAGCCCCAGCAGCCGTGCCGCCCGGATGAAATCCAGCTCCCGCACCCGCATGACTTCGGCCCTTACCAACCGTGCTATGCCCGTCCAACCCGTCAGTCCGATGATCCAGATCACATTCCACAGCGATGGTTTGCTCACTGCTGCCAGCATGACCAGCAGGTAGAGCAACGGCAAGGCAAGCACAATTTCCGTGAACCGCGATAACAGCGTATCTGCCGGCAGTCTTACCCTCTGTTTGAGAACCGGCAAAAGGGTTAATGGGTGGAGCAGAAACAACAACAGCGCAGCCACTACCAGCAGCCCGATCAGGCGCAACCAGACACCAGTACCGTCCGGCCACAGTAAACGCAGGACATCAGCCTGAAACACATAAAACCATGCCAGCACCCAGGCTATAATCCAAACCAGCAGGCGGCCTATTGAAATGCGCAACTGGCGATCACCGAAAAATCCTGACACCGCCCCAATGAGAACTCCCAGCAGCAGGGCCAGGGCTACGCTGCCGATGCCTACCAGCAATGAAGTGCGCATGCCGTAAATGATGCCGGCCAGCACATCGTTGCCGCGTTTGCCGGTTCCCAGCCAATGGCAGAAAAAAAACGACGATGCTCCGGTCTGTACTTCGGGACAATACAACGGCGGCCGATAGCCGGCGCTGCGGAAATCACTCTGCACCGGGCCATACGGCACCGGCGGCCAGAGGATTCGGCTGGCCTTCAGTTGCTTCCAGTCCGTGGTTTGTACGATCAGCACTTCATGCCGGCCCTCGTGTTCCAGCCGATAAACTTTTTGCCAGCTCAATGCGGGAAACAAATGATGGCCGTGGTACTGCACGTACAGCGGCTTGTGATTGGCCAGAAGTGGTGCCAGCAAGGCCACTAGGGCAGCAACCGTCAGCACGCTAAGGGCAAAACGGAACAGTCGGTTTTGTTTCAGCCGCTGACTTAGCCGTGATGAAGAACGGTCGGCAGCGGCCATCAGCTCCGGTATTTGATGCGCGGATCGGCAACGGCATACAGCAGGTCAGCAACCAGAAAGCCGGTAACCGAAAACAAACCGGCCAGCGTGAACACGGCCACCACCACGGGAAAATCCTGCGTCGTTACGGCCCGAACCGCTTCCAGCCCCATGCCCGGAATAGAAAACACCGTTTCCAGCACTACCGATCCGCCTATGGCTGCAGGAAACACATGAGAAAAAACCGTAATTAACGGAAGCAGGGAATTCCGGAACGCATGCCGCCAGATCACCAGCCGCTCGGGCAAACCTTTGGCCCGGGCCGTCCGAACGTAATCCTGATGCAGCGCCTCCAGCATGGCCTGGCGGGTCATGCGGCTGAGAAAGGCCAGCGATCCATAGGTGTAAGCAATGAGCGGCAACACCACATAGGGCAAACTGATCAGCATACGCTTCAGGAGCCCCGCATCGGGTGGATATCCTCCTGCCGGCATAATCCCTGAAGCCGGAAATAACGCCAGCACGGCAGGATTGGCCAGCAACAAAATGAGCAGGCTGCCCACCCAGAAGGATGGCATGGAATTCAGTACAAACAATATAAGCGAGGACAAATGATCAAATCGTTTTCCGTGGCGAACGGCAGCATGCACGCCCACGGGCACGCTGATCAGATAGGCCAGCAGTGTGGACAACAGGGCAAACAGCACCGACCAGCCGATGCGTCCGCTAAGCAATTCGCTTACCGGCCGATGGCTGGCGTAAGAAATGCCAAAATCGCCGCGCAGGACGCCACGCGTTTCCGTCGCACCGGACCCGCTGAGCCAGTGTCCGTCGCCGAACAACCAACGGTGATACTGGTTGGGCATATGAAAACGCACAACGGGCACGTAGGCTTTCCAGTGTTCGGAGGAATTCAGCAGTGCGGCATAGGCATCCCGAACGGCCTGAACCCGTTGACCAATAGCTGTGTCGGAACGGCTTTGCCCATAAAGTTGATTCAGCAGGATGTCGGTTTCTGTCTTGCTGTGGCTGGTCAGCAGCCGGCGCAGTCCAGTGCGCAGCTCCATTTTTTGCCCTGCGGCACCTGAGGTATCCGGCTCCGCAGGAGGCATCTCAGCCTGAAGCAAGGCCTGATGCAGCGCCTGGCGATACCGGTAAACACGGTCGCCGCTTCCCGATTGCAGCAGCCAGTAACGCGCAGCACGTCGTTCGTTGCGGTCATAGATGCGGTGCAAGGTGTCGGGAAAGGCCAGGGGAACCAGTTCCAGGTAAAACACCGGCAGGTCCAGTCCCATGCGCTGAATCCACTGCCGGCGCTCTTGATCGCGCAGCAGACGAAGTCCGGCCGTAGGGTATTCATCCGGCTCCTCGCCGATAAGGCGTTGCAGCGGGTCGCCGGGTGCCAGCACCGATGCATAAAATCCCAATAATGAAATTATCAGCAGGGTGGGAATAAACCACAACAAACGACGCAGCACGTAAGACAGCATGCAGGCTGATGCTTCGGGCCAAAAGGAAATGTCCTATTTTACTTTTATCGGCTTTCCCTCGCGAATGACCATGCGCACATCCTGAAGCGGCCGGTCGTTGCGGTCGGTAGCTACAGCGGCTATGGCATCCAGAACGTCCATGCCTTCAATGAGCTGACCGAAAACCGTGTAGTTGTTATCCAGGTGAGGGGTGCCGCCAACGGTTTCGTACAACCTGCGCTGTTCCGCTGTGTAGGTCATGCCATTGCGTTGCTGGAAGGCATCCAGCTCGGCAGTGCTGATTTTCTTTCCCTGAACAATGTAAAACTGACAGTTGCTGGAAGCTTTTTCCGGGTTGTTGTCGCGCGCGGCGGCCAATGCTCCTTTCTGATGAATCAGGGTGCTGCGGAACTCTGCCGGTATGCGGCCGGCACCCTGAATTTCCCCACGTCCCAGCATGGCGCCCGGTTGCGCATGCCGCGACTCGGGATCGCCTCCTTGTATCATAAAATCCTTAATAACCCGATGAAACAGCAACGAGTCGTAAAATCCCTGCCGCACCAGCTTGAGCATATTGTCGCGATGCAGTGGCGTTTCATTGTACAACATAAGTCGCATGGTGCCGTAGTTGGTCCATATTTCAATGGTGGGCCTGCGTTCCTTAGGCTTAAAGGAAACGAGCAGCAGCGCCGGAAGCAAAAGCATGATGCGTCGCATGGATGACGGAGTTGATTGGAGAAAAATACGCAGAAAACAGCGCGCGCTGCGGTCACTTCACCGTGCAGTGTTCACAGCGGACTACCGCTTCCTGAACGGAAGGACTGAGCAGAGGAATGTTCAGGTTCATGCCTCGAAGCACCAGCAGCAATCCGGCTGCCAACGTCAGCAACCGCAGGGTTGAGGGACGCCACCAGCGCCGCACCGGCAACATACCCGAAGTCAGCGTCATGGCCAGCAAAACGGGAAGCGTGCCGATACCAAACAGTAGCATTACGGCAGCACCTGTCAAGGCATTACCACCGGCAGCCGCTACAGCCAGTGCAGCATATACCAGACCGCAGGGCAACAGTCCGTTAACCATTCCCATCCCAATCAGGCGTTGCCAGCCGGAACAGCGCAGAGCCCATGCCGACAGCCGGTTCACCAGTCGGTGCACGGCAATCCATTTTCTGCCTCGCCACCGGCTTCCGGCCAACGCAACAGCGACAAGTAACAGACCACTGGCAATGCTTAGCCATTGCTGATGGCTGGCTAACCCCACCCATGCCGGAAGTCCGCCAGCCAAAAGGCCCAGCAACGTATAACTCAGCAAGCGTCCTGCGTGATAGAGCGCCATTGTCCAGCCCATAGCCACCCCGCGGCTCATGCGCCCCAGCAATAACATGAGGGGACCGCACATACCGGCACAGTGCAGACTGCCGGCCAAACCGATCAGGGCTGCAGCAGTTAATGCTATCATGATTCAACCATTAAGCACCTTTTGCGTGCTTCCTGGGAACAATCAGGCTTTGTTCCTGATAAAATGCCTTTCCGTTGCTTTGCCAGTTCATTTTCACCTTCCAGTTTCCCGGATGCAACTTGTTCACCGGCACGGCCACTGCTGCCGATGCCGTGGCAGCAAACGAAACCGTAGTATCCAGCGCAGCAAAATCCGGACGGAAAAAGGTTAACGTCCCTCTGACCGGACTGTTCTGTATTTCCTCAGGAAAGCGCAGGGTGACGAGGGCTGAATCGCCGGAATAGTGCAACGCTACCGGCGCTGTTAAGGCTGCCGTGTTCAGCTCCCGGTCAATCTGTTCCTGATGCCTTAGTTCTTTGCTGTAGTAATCGCGTTCGGTTAATTCCACCGGCGACTGAAACGACAGGGCAGCCAGCACAACCAATCCGGCCGTCCAAAGCAGCAAGGCCAGGAGAATGCCATGACCAAAATGAAACCGAGTCATAGGAAAAAAATTATGGAGAGGTTTGGCGAGGCAAAGTGAGCGTTGAAGTTGGCGGCATCGGTGCCATAAACGAAGTGCGTACTTGATCTACTATTTTGCCATTGGCCCGAACAGCAATGTGCAGCGGCGTATGGTTGTGCCGGATGCTGCCGGCTGGCAAAAACACCAGCAGCGCCCCTTCAGTGGTCTGACCGGGTTCCAGCCTCAGCGGAGCGCCGATGACCTGCAAGCGCGCCTCCCGGGGAGCCACTACCTCAAGCTCCACCATCTGGTTGCGAAAGGTTTTATTGATCAGCCTCAGGTTGTACAGGTTGGAAATGGTGCCGTCTTCAAGCTGTTGGTAGAGCTGTCCCCGGGCCCGCAACAGGCTGGTCTTTACTTCCGGCCGCACCACCAGCAGAAAGGCAAGCAGGCCGATCATGGCTGTCCATAAAATGCCGTACGCTACCATGCGTGGAGTAATACGAAAAGGCCGGCCGGTTTCAATTTGTTCCAGAGTGGCATGCCGGATCAGGCCGGGCGCACGCCCCAGTTTGGCCATGATGGAATCGCAACCATCCATGCAGGCTGTGCAGTTAATGCATTCCAGCTGGGTGCCGTTGCGGATGTCAATTCCTGTGGGGCATACGGCAACGCATAAATGGCAATCCACACAGTCGCCGGTGGTGGTGCCTGCTTTGCCGCGTGGTTCCCCTCTTTTAAAGTCATACATCACCGCCCGGGAATTCCGATCCAGCAATACCCCCTGCAGGCGGCCGTAAGGACAAACCCCAATGCATACCTGTTCACGCAGCCAGGCAAACACCCCGTAGAACACCAGGGAAAACGCAACCAATGCAAGCAGCAGGGGTGCTGAGTCTGCCGGATGGCTCCATGCCTGCATCACGGCATCCGAACCGATGATGTAGGAAAGGAAAATACTGGAAATAAAAACCGATATCAGCAGGAACAGCACATGCTTTACGGTTTTTCGCCATATCTTATATGAGTTCCAGGGCTGTGCATCCAGCCGCCTTTGCTGTTGCGCCGATCCCTCAATCGCATATTCCAGTTTGCGGAATACAAACTCCATAAAAACCGTCTGCGGACAAGCCCAGCCACACCACCAGCGGCCCCAAACCGACGTAAAAAAGATGACAAACACCATGAAGGTGATCATGGCAAAGGCAAACAGAAAAAAATCCTGAGGAAAAAACGGAATACCCCAGACGATAAACGTGCGCTCCAGAATGTTAAACAGAAACAGCGGCTGACCATGAATGCGGATCAAGGGGGCCGCCACCAGCGCGGCCAGCAGCACGTAGGCCAGCACAGCGCGCCTGCGATACCAAGGGCCGTCCTGAAAGCGCGGATAAATCCACTTGCGCCGCCCCTGCTCATCCAGAATGGTCAGGTGGTCGCGGAACGACTCGTGATCAATTTCAACCGTGGCGGTCTGCAAATAAGCCATGGCACTTGCTGACTTAGGGCGCTGAGGCTACTGCAGCAACTGTGGTGTCCGTTGCGGGCGGCACATAGCGTTCTCCCTGCGGAGGCTGGGCGTTGGGAGGATTGCTGCCCTGCAGCGACAGCACATAGCTGGCCGTTTGCTGCATCTCTTTTGGCTTGAGCATACCTTGCCAAGCTATCATGCCCTTGGCCGGAACGCCATATTTAATGGTTCGAAACACGTCGGCAATACTGCCGCCGTGGAGCCAGTATTCATCCGTCAGGTTGGGCGCAACGGTTGTGCCTTCGCCCCGCATACCGTGACAGGATGCGCACCGGGTAGTAAATATCTCTTTACCTGCCTGCAGGGCCTGGGCATCGGTGAGCAGCATTACATTCTGTTCCGTTATCTCTCCTCCCATTTCGCTGAGCCGGGCCTCCTTGAGGCGCTGGGCCCGGTTCATTTCTGCCTGATATTCCTGTGCCGAAGTGGGACCTATGCGAAACACATGGTAATACATCAGATAGGCCACCGAAAACAGTATGGTTCCGTAAAAAATGGCCTGCAGCCAGGGCGGGGCATGGTTGTCCAATTCGCGGATGCCGTCGTAGCTGTGTTCCAGCATCACGTCTTTTTGCTTTCCTGCCGGCACCGGCTGCGTCAGCCGCTGATAAATGCGTTGCCACCAGTTGCTTTCTACCCCGGCAGGCTCAACCTCCGCTTTAGCCACCGGCGCTGCATGATCGCCCTGCCGCAGCCGCCGCTGCAACTCAATTACCAGATCAATCAAGCGCCCGATCAGCAGCGACTGGAAAAAGAGAACAATCAGCAACATGCTGATCAGTACGAGCAAGGCCGTACTTGAAATGCCGGCAGAAGCGCTGCCCTCTGCAGCATGAGCCGCCATTGGGAAGATCAGAAAAAGAAAGATGCTTTTTTTCATAACTTAAAAATCTTTAGGTGATTCACCCTTTTCATCGTTATGCAGTGGAATCTCTTTCATTTTTTTTACCTGTGACGAGGGAAGCCGCCATACCCGCCACACCACCACCATAAAAAAGCCCATCAGTAAGAGCAGCGCAACCACCGGCCAGAAGGCAACACCTTCAATCGAAGACAAGACGTTTCGGATCATGGTTTAGCGGTTTGTGCGGTTTTTCCTTTTTGAATATCGGTTCCCAACCGTTGCAGATAGGCTATCAACGCAATGATCTCCTCATCGCCGTTTACCGGTATGCCGTTTTGCTGCAGCTCGGCTGCAATGCTTTTGGCCTGCTGTTGCAGGTCAGCAACCGCCTGCTGTTCGTAGCCCTCTGCATAGGGTGTTCCCAGGCTTCGCAGGACGCTGATCTTTTTTCTGGTGTAGGTAGTGTCCAGCCGGTTTTCTGCCAGCCAGGGATACGGTGGCATGATGCTGCCCGGGGCCATGCTTTGCGGATCCACCAGGTGGTGGTAATGCCAGGCATGCGAATACTTTCCTCCCACGCGATGCAGATCGGGACCTACCCGCCGCGATCCCCACAGGAACGGATGATCATAGACAAACTCGCCGGCTTTGGAATACTCGCCGTATCGCTCCGTTTCACTTCGAAACGGACGAATCATTTGCGAATGGCAAGTGTTGCAGGCCTCGCGCACATAAATGTCGCGCCCTTCCAGTTCCAGCGGTGTATAGGGCTGCACGCTGGCTATGGTGGGCACGTTGGACTTAACCATAAACGCAGGCACCAGCTCCAGAATGCCGCCGATCATGGCCACAACAAGAGCCAGCACTCCAAACAACAACGGACGGCGTTCAATGCGGCGATGCCAGTGCATGCCCGGAGCGGGCTTGTAGTCGGGATGCAACGGAGCAGCCTGTGCCGTCTCATCACCAATGTATTTCCCCATGTAGGCCGTTTTTACCAGGTTATAAACCATCAGCCCCATGCCGATCAGATACAGTGCGCCGCCAAAAGCACGCAGATAAAAGAAGGGCAGAATGCTGTTGACAATTTCCTGCCAGTTGCTGTAGCGGAGAAAACCATCGGCATCAAACTGCTTGGCCATAGAGGCCTCCTGCCAGGCCGCCCAGTACAGCGGCACTGCATAAAAAATGATGCCCAGCGTACCGATCCAGAAATGGCTGTTGGCCAGTTTTTTGGAATACAAGCTGGTGCCCCAGAGGCGGGGGATCAGCCAATACAGAATGCCAAAAGTGAGAAAGCCGTTCCACCCCAAAGCACCCACATGGGCATGGGCAATGGTCCAGTTGGTATAGTGAGAAATGGCATTGACGTTTTTCAGGGAAAGCATCGGCCCTTCTAGCGTAGCCATACCGTAAGCCGTTACGGCCACTACCAGAAACTTGAGTACGGGATCTTCCCGAACCCGATCCCAGGCTCCGCGCAGCGTAAGCAACCCGTTGACCATGCCTCCCCACGAAGGCATAATCAGCATAACGGAAAACACCGTACCCAGCGACTGTGCCCAGTCGGGCAAAGCCGTGTACAGCAGATGATGCGGCCCTGCCCAGATGTACAAAAACACCAGCGTCCAGAAATGAATGATAGAGAGCCGGTAGGAATACACCGGCCGGTTGGCGGCTTTGGGCAGGAAATAATACATGAGCCCCAGATAAGGCGTGGTCAGAAAAAAGGCCACGGCATTATGACCATACCACCACTGCACCAGCGCATCCTGAACACCGGCATAAATGGGATAACTTTTTAAGAAATGAACCGGAACAGACAAGGAATTGACAATATGCAGCATGGCCACCGTAACCACCGTGGCGATGTAAAACCAGATGGCCACATACATGTGGCGCTCCCTCCTGATCAGGATGGTGCCAAACAGGTTGATGCCGAAAATCACCCATACCACTGCCACCAGAATATCCAGCGGCCACTCCAGCTCGGCGTACTCTTTTCCGGTAATGAATCCCAGGGGAATGGTCAGCGCTGCTCCGACAATGATGGCCTGCCACCCCCAGAAATGCAGGCGGCTCAGCACATCGCTGTACATGCGCGTCTTCAGCAGCCGCTGCAGGGAATAATACACGCCCATAAACATGCCGTTGCCGACGAAAGCGAAAATCACGGCATTGGTATGCAGGGCCCGCAGGTGGCTGTAGGTCAGCCACGGAATGCCGAAGTTGAGTTCCGGCCAAACCAATTGCAAGGCAATGAGCAGACCCACCAGCATGCCGATGGCCCCCCAAAAGACAGTGGCCATCAGAAAGAGGTAAACGGTCCGGTTATCGTATTTGAACGTCTCCATTGTGGCAGGGTTTTTCGCTAAGGCTTTGTTCGTTGACGATCGGAGCGGAGGCATTGGTTGAAGGTCCCTGCTGCCGCAGGCTTGCATCATCATCCAGCAACATGCGCCAGGCAGGCTCCTGAACATCATCAAAAGCGCCGCGCCTGGCTTCCTGAAGGAACAAGAACAAAAAGACTATGGCTACACATATGCTGCAACCAATCAGAACCATCAGGGCGCTCATAGGGTCGTCAAAAGTATCGGAGGCCTGAGCCGCCCTTCAGCAGCAAGATCAGTTTCCATCCTGATTTTCGTCAGCAAACAGGCTGCAGGCAGCGCATCAGGCATCGCAGCTTTTACCATCCCTTGCGCCGCGACACCATCCAGCAGGCTACGGCCGACAGAGACATAACCGACAGGGAGCTGATCGGCATGAGCACGGCTGCCGCCAGCGGCGACAAGGCGCCCTGCACGGCCAGCAGCATGCCTGCTACATTGTACACCAGCGAAAACAGAAACGTGTACAGAATAATACGACGGGCTGCATGGCTCAGTTCAATAAATGCCGGCAGATGCTTCAACGCCGAAGCATGCACCAGCACATCACAGCCCGGAGTAAACTGATGCAGGTTATCGGCCACAGCAATGCCCACCCGACTGGCTTGCAGGGCAGCCGCATCGTTCAGGCCGTCACCTACCATGATCACGTCATGACCCTGGCGCTGCTGCTCCCGGATGAAGGCCGCTTTTTGCTCCGGAAGCATGTGAAAATGCATGCTGTCGTCCTGCCGAAACCAGGATTGCAGCCAGGAACGGTCCTGCGGGGCATCACCGCTCAGCAAATACAACCGCAGCCTTCGGGAAAGCGACCGTATAACAGCCTCCACCCCTTCCCGAACATTTTTTCTTATAAGAAAAAATCCCATAAGCTCATCGTCTATGCGTACATACACCTGCGATCCTTCTGCTTCAGGCACCTGAAGCCCCTCAGCAACCGCTCCGGTAAATGCCGCTGAACCCAGTTGCACCCGGTAACCTCCTGCTTCTGCAGTAAGGCCAAGACCTGCCTGTTCCGAGAAAGCCGACACAGGCAATAGGGGTTGCGGAGGAAGTGCCGCCACCACGGCACGGCTTAACGGATGCAGCGACTGCAAGGCAACGCTTCGCACCGCCTGCCATTGCTGCGCCGTAAGTTGTCGGCCCTGCCAACTCACCCGTGCCGCCATGGCCTGCGTCAGGGTGCCGGTTTTGTCAAAGACCAATGTGTCGGCGGCTGCCACATCTTCCAGCACCAGCGACTGCCGCAGGTAAATCTGCTGACGCGCCGCTCTTCGCATCATGTTGCCCAGAGTAAAAGGCACCGTAATGGCCAGAGCACAGGGACAGGCAATAATCAGTACCGATGTCATACTCAGCACGGCCTTGCCTGTGTTGCCTGCAAGCATCCAATACAAAAAGGTCAATAAAGCAATGGCCAGCACGACAACGGTAAAGTACTTAGCCAGCCGGTCAGCCAGGCGCGACAGGCTGACGGCTTGATCGCGGCCACGCCGGTGATTCCAGAGATCGGCCAGATGGCCGGGTTGAACGGACTGCCGCAACCGGATGCGCACCGCATCACCTACAATGCGGCCTCCAGCATGCAACAGGTCACCTTTCCTGGCAACCACCGGCAACTCTTCTCCGGTAATGAAGCTGTAATCGACCTGCGCTACCGAACTGAGCAGTTCGGCTTCAGCAACAATCAGCTCGCCGTTTCGCAACCACAACACATCGCCCGGGCGCAGATCGGCAATCGGCGTAATGACTTCCCCCTCCTCTTTGATGCGCAAAACGGCCAGAGGCAAAAAAGAAGTGTACTTGCGATCAAAAGTTAATGCCTGGTACGTTCGTGCCTGTGCGTAACGACCGATCAGCAGAAAAAACACCAGGCCGGCCAGCGAATCCAGATAGCCGGTTCCGGTAGCGGTTACGATTTCGTATCCGCTGCGCAGCATCATGGCTGTCAAACCCAGTGCAATGGGCATGTCGATGCTGAAGTATCGGGCCTGAGCTGCCTGCCAGGTGTTTTTAAAATAATTGACAGCGGAATAAAAGAAAACCGGCAGGGCAAGAGCCAGGCTTAGCCACCCGAAAAATTGCTGGAGCGAGGGCTCAACAGGGTCGCTGCCCACCAGATAATCCGGAAAACTCAGCATCATGATGTTGCCGAAGCAAAAACCGGCTACACCGATCTGCGTGATGAGTCTACGGTTCTGTCGGCGTTGGCCCTGCAGTTCGTTATCGTCATGAGGCAGATCAGGAGGATAACCCAGCCTGGCCAGCAACGAAGCAATTCCGCTGAGTGCTACCTGCTTAGGATTATAGGTAATGGAAAGGCGACGCTCCAGAAGCGAAAGGCGGCTGCTGTAGATCCCCGGCATCAACTGATGCAGCCGTTCCAGCAGCCAGATGCAAGAAGCACAATGCGCCTGAGGAAGAAAAAATGAAGCAATGGCCTGACGGTCGCTGCGGTAGCTTATGTAACGTCCGGCTATTGCGGGAAGATCCAGCTCCCGGTACTGCCGATCCGGGGCTTCGGGTCGTTTGCCGGGCTTTTCGGTCAGCTGGTAATAAGTGCATAGCTGATGCTCCTGAAGCAAATCATGGACAAGCTTGCATCCTTCACAGCAAAAGGATTTTTCTCCTTCCCGCAAACAGGCCTCTTCACATGGAGCTCCGCAGTGGTAGCATAGCGGAGGCGCTGCAGTAGCATGCGGGTTCACAAGAGCAAAAATGGGTGCCGCCCCGTGCTACAGACATGATCATGATCAGCGGCTGTACTGATTGCAGTTAGCTGCCGGACCAGCCCTTTTGGTCGAAATAGTGCAGCACATGCTGCTTGAGCAGCTGCTCCTGCTGTTCCAGTTGGAGTGGCGGCAGGGGTTTAACCAGTTCAAAATGCGGCCAGCCTTCTTCATCCATGTGCCTGAGGCGGTAGTATCCCGGCGCACTGAGCACCGTGCATACTCCTACATGCATCAGGTCCTGTTTTTCTTCTTTCGAAAAACTGCTTCTCCGGAATCCTGTTTCCTGAATGCCGATCAGAAAGAGTACGGCATTCAGGTCCGGTTCTCTGCCGAAACGCTGGCCGAGCCATCGCTGCAGCGCCAACCACCGCTGCTCCAGTGTGGTTTCTTCGGTGTTCATCAGGGCATAAGTTCAAAACGGTCGCGGTCCTGTAAAAAAGGAAGCATCTGCCTCACCTGCTGCAGCCGTTGTGCCGAAAGGGGAATGGTTGGCATTTCCTCCCGGTCGGTACATTGCCACACGATGGTGCCTTCCGGATCAATTACACAGCTGGAGCCATTGTGATACACCTCGTTTCCGTCGTAGCCCACCCGGTTTACTCCCACCACAAAGCATTGGTTTTCTATGGCCCGAGCTGCGAGCAAAGCATTCCAGGCTGCGATGCGGCGCTGTGGCCAGTTGGCGACAAAAATGAGTACGTCGTAATCATCGTCGTTGCGGTTCCATACAGGAAAACGAAGGTCGTAGCAAATGGCCAGCCGAAGCCGCCACTGTTGCCAGGTTACCGTTAGCCGTTGCCGGCCCGCCGTATAGTACTGGTCTTCCGAACCCATTCGGAACAGATGCCGCTTATCGTACCAGCGGTACGATCCGGATGGCTCCATCCAGATGAGGCGGTTGTAATAGCGGTCTTGTTCAGCTATCATGAGACTGCCGCAGACCACAGCCTGGCGGCCGGCAGCCTGATTCCGCATCCACTGCATGCCGGGCCCTTCCATGGGTTCGGCCAGATCCGCTGCACGCATGCTGAAGCCGGTGGTAAACAGTTCCGGAAGCACAATTACCGCTGTACGGCCGGTAATCGTATTGAGTAACTTCGTTAATCGCTCAAGGTTGGCCTGAGGATTTTCCCAAACCAGCTCGCACTGTACCGGCGTAATGAGCAGATCCTCCTTCATCGTGCAGAATATTTAACGGTCACTCAAAAATCGCAGCAACAGCAGATACCGGCGGCCCAGATTTTCCAGCCGCAACCGAACATTCACTTTTTTTTCATCTTTCAGATCGTACAATTCCGGCAGCAGTTTCAGCTGACCGAGGTGGTGATAGATTTTGCGCATCAGGGCTTCGGCATCGTAACCGATGTATTTTTTCAGCATCGGATGGTCGCCGCAATGCCGTTCCGAGATCCTGCCTTTTTTGAGCTCGCTGAAATCAAAACCGCTTTCCAGCGCCTTGCCCAGATGTTCCATCCTGAGCTTTTCAATAATCTTTTCAGCTGCCACTCCCTGCCCCAGATAGTGTTCCAGAATCAGATCGGTGTTGAATTCGGTTTCGGTCAGCAGCACATTTCTGACTCCTCTTTTTTTGTTGCGATCGGTCTGCGCCTGCTGCAGCATACGCCGCCAGTCGCGGGTCAGCTCCAGAATATCCTTGAACACGCTTGCCATACAGCCCGAAATCGCAAAGTAGCGGTTTTGCGGCAATCGCCGCTGATGCAGTGGCCGGCTTAAATTTGATCCGAAGCCGCCATCCTCTTGTTCATGAACTCATTTCGCCGCTACCGGCACGCCTGGCTGGGGCTGGCTCTGTTGATTGTAGCTGTTCCGGTATATTACGGATACACCATGGCCGATACTTTTTTATGGAGCCAGCAGGAAATTCACCGCTACTTTAAGGGCAAAACGCACGTTCCTGTTGCCCGCCGGCTGGTGTACAACGGAATGAGCGTGGAATACATGACAGCCGGTGCGGATTCCCTGCCGGTCATTTTGTTTATCCATGGCGCTCCGGGCGGATGGACCGACTACATCCGATACTTTGCCGATAGCACATTGCTTCAACAGGCCCGTTTGATCGCCTACGATCGGCCGGGTTACGGACTTTCCGGATGCGGCCAGCCGGTAACTTCGTTAGATGAGCAGGCTTCTGTTGCCCAGGCGGTGTTGCAGCGTGAAGCACCCCACAGACCCTTCGTTGCCGTAGGTCATTCCTACGGCGGTCCGATTGCAGCCAGGCTGGCTATGCGGCAGCCTTCCGGTCTGCTGTCGTTGGTGCTCATTGCTCCGGCCATTGATCCGGACAACGAAAAACAGTTTTTCGTCAATCGGGTATTGACGGCAATACCTGCCCTGCAACGGCTGCTGCCCTGCAGCATGTTCAGCGCCTATCGCGAAAAAATGACGCACGAAAGCGAATTGCGCCTGATAACCGGCGACTGGAACCGCATTCAGGTGCCAACTTTTTATATGTATGGAAATCGCGATCAGCTGGTGCCGCCGGTTAATGTTGACTTTGCGCAGAAAAACCTGCAGGCTCCGTTGCACATTGTCCGCTTTCCGAATGGCAACCATTTTCTTCCCTGGAATCAGCCCGATTCGGTGCGCGCCGTCCTGCTGCGTGCCCTGCAGCCGTACTTTTGAGTTATGAAAAATTCCGTGGTATTCCTGTTCATGTTGCTGGCTGTTCATCTGCAGGCCGCCAATCCTGCCGACAGCTTGCTGATTGCCCGCTTACGCAAGCATGTGGCCTACCTGTCAAGCGACAAGCTGGAAGGCCGGCTCACCGGCTCGCGGGGGGAACGCCTGGCTTACAGGTATCTGATTAAAGATTTTCGGAAGAACGGGCTACAGCCTTCTGGATCGTCCTACCTGCAACCCTTCACTTATCAGGCCGGAAAGAAAGCTAAAGCAAAAAATCACTGCCTGCTGAATGGCGTGGCCCTGCAGTACGAAAAAGATTATTTCCCTTTGACTTTCAGCGGCAACGGGCGCGCCCGTGGTCCCGTGGTGGATGTAGGTTATGGACTGGTGATACCGGCCATGAATTACGACAGCTACAAAGGTATGAGCGACCTGAAGGGAAAAATTTTTCTCATGGAAATCAGCACGCCCGATGGCGACAATCCCCATTCGCCCTTTGCCCCGCATGCCGATCTGCTGCAACGTGTCAATACAGCCCATGCCCGCGGAGCGATAGCCGTAGTGTTCACCAACACCCGCACCGATGCCGAGGATCCGGAATTCCGCTTGAACCGCAACGTAACCGATGCGCCTATTCCCGCCATTTTTGTTCGTAGCGAGCGGTGGAACCAACTGAAGCGAAGTCAGATCAACACGGCTGACCTGCGTGTGGATCTGGAACGCATCAGCGTTACCGGCCGCAACGTGCTGGCTTATCTGGACAATGGTGCGCCCTATAATGTAGTTATCGGCGCCCATTACGATCACCTGGGTTACAATGAACGCGGCGGTTCCGCCTATCAGGGTCCACCGGCCATTCACAACGGAGCCGATGACAATGCCAGCGGCACAGCAGCGCTTTTGGAACTGGCCCGCATGCTGAAGGCAAACGGCATCCGCGAAAACAACAACTTCCTGTTTATCGCATTTTCCGGGGAAGAAGAAGGACTCATCGGATCCAAGCATTTCGTTTCCAACCCAAGCGTCAAAACGGAATCCATCAATTACATGGTCAATATGGATATGGTGGGGAGATATCGATCAGAAAAAGGTGTGCAGATCAGCGGCACGGGAACATCTCCCGCTGCTTTTGCATTTCTGGATTCACTGCAGGCCGACTCGCTCGTGCTGCGCACCGCAAAATCCGGAACCGGACCCACCGACCATACTTCATTTTACCACGCCGGCATTCCCGTGCTGAGCTTTTTCACCGGCACCCATGCCGATTACCACAAGCCCTCTGACGATGCCCATCTGCTGAACTACGGTGCGCACGCTTCCATCGTTAAACTCATCTATACCATTATCCTGCAATTGGATGACGACGGCAAGTTGCCGTTTTCCAAAACGCAGGAAACCGATTTGGGCGCTGCGTCAACCTTCAGGGTGCGGCTGGGAGTAATTCCCGACTATGCATTTGAGGGGCCGGGTATGCGACTGGATGGAGTCAGCGAAGGATTGCCTGCTGCCCGCGCAGGTCTGATGAAAGGCGACGTGGTGATCCGTCTGGGCGATTTTGCTATTTCCGACATCACCAGCTACATGAAAGCACTGGCAGCGTTTAAGAAAGGAGATCAGGTGCCGGCACGGATCCTGCGCAACGGAGAAACCATAGAGGTGCTCATCAATTTCTGATCCTTGGCCCGCATCCTTCACTTGGAAACTTCCGGAGCCGTTTGCTCCGTTTGCCTCAGTGAAGACGGGAGGGTGGTGGCCGCGGCCGAAGAACAACAGCCGTTTCAGCATATGGCTGTACTTGCTGTGCTCATCCAGCAGGTGCTGCATCCGCACTTCCTGCGCGATATCCGGTTGGATGCCGTGGCCGTCAGTGCAGGCCCCGGATCGTTCAGTGGCCTGCGCATCGGCGCAGCCACCGCCAAAGGCCTGTGCCTGGCTACCGGACTTCCGTTGATTGCCGTAGGAACACTGGCCATCCTCGCTGCTGCCGGACGGGAACGTTTCCCCGGCCAATCAGCCTATGCTGCAGCCATGACGGCCCGAAACGATGAATGTTATTTTGCTTTATATGATTATTCCCTTGTTCCCCTGATTGGCCCGCGCCGCCAGCCCTTGGCCGAAAATCCCTTGTCTCATGCTACCCGAACGCTTGCCATAGTCGGTTCGGCGGCAGACCAATGCGCCGAAGCATGGGGCCTGCACGATGCAGCTACAGACGCCACACAGATTCCGCTGGCCCGATATATGGTGCCGCTGGCAGAATCCTTTTTCCAATCGGGGCAGTATGCCCATGTGGCAACTTTTGAACCCGATTACCTGCAGCCGGTCTATTTAACGGGAAAGGCAGCTGCATTTCGTAATCAGTAAAAATTGCATTATTAGAAAATCTGTTAGTGGAAAAAATAATTTTTATCAAAACATTTTTTTATGAAAACGGCCGTTATTAGCTTTGCCGCATTCAATCAAGCATCATGGCAATGAAATTGGATTATAAAACCGCACGCAGTGGCTACCTGAAGTTGCGGGCTCTGGCGCATCCCTTGCGAATTAAGTTTTTAAAATTTATTGATTCGCGAAAGGAATGCAGTGTGAACGCCATACACCGCACCCTGCGTCTGGAACAATCCGTAACCTCACAGCACCTGAAAATTCTGCGGGATGCTGATCTGGTGAAATACCGCCGCGACGGCAAACGCGTGCTTTATCGGGTCAACTATCCCAAGGTCGCCAAGATGATGACCTGCGCCGAGCAGCTTTGAGCTGCTCCGGTCGTACGTCGCATGCGCCGTTCGGCCTCTTTGCCTTACCCCGTTGATTTTCCCAACGACTCTTCCCGCACTATGCGTAGTCGGGCATAGCGCAACATGATGCGTTTTGCCCCAACGGGTGCCTGAAAGGCAATGGTGGCAATGCGATCGCGGCTTTTGCCTTCTATCCGCTCTACTTTACCGAAGCCGAAACGCGGATGCTCCACGGCCATGCCTTCAGTGATGTGTTCGTAATCATCAGGTACAAAATCCGGCGACGGCTGATGGACATACGGTTTTCCGGTCAAGGGTTGACTGGCCGGTGTAAACGCTTCCGGTTGGGGCCGCGCCCGGGGCATACGCTGATGTAAACGCTGCAGCAAACTGTCATCCACTTCACGGAGGAACCGGCTGGGTTCGTTGTACTGCAACTCGCCGTAGCGATATCGCGCTGCTGCATGCGAAAGAAAAAGCTTTTGTTGCGCACGGGTCACCGCCACGTAAAACAACCGACGTTCTTCTTCCAGCTCTTCCCGGCTGTTCTGACTCAACAGGCTGGGAAAAAGATTTTCTTCCAAACCCACGACAAACACGCAGGGAAATTCCAGGCCTTTAGCCGAATGAATGGTCATCAGCAAAACCCGATCGCTTTGCTCGTCGTCACGATCCTGATCGGTCAGCAGGGTAATTTCCTGCAAATAGGCAGCCAGCGTTCCGGCCGGCGAGGTGAGTTCAAGCACCTCGCCATCGGCAGTAACGTGCGGGGCTGCTTCTGCTCCCGGCGCCAGCTGCAAATCGGTGTATTCTTTGATGCCGTTGAGCAGTTCCTGAACGTTTTCGTAGCGATGCACGCCTTCCACGCTTTTATCTGCATACAATTCCTGCAATAATCCCGACGAACGGGCAATATGCGTGGCGGCCTCGAAAGCGTTTTGCTGCTGAGCAATGAGGCGAAACCCTTTGATCTTGCTGATGAACTCGTTGATGGCTGCATTGCTTCGGTTGCCGGGCAGATACGTGTTGCATCGCTCCAGCACTTCCCACAGCCGCAGCTGATGCTCCTGGGCAGCCACCAACGCTTTTTCCAGAGATGTTTCCCCGATGCCCCGCGCCGGATAGTTGATCACCCGCCGCAGGCTTTCTTCATCGTAGGGATTGACGGCCAGCCGCAGATAAGCCAGCAAATCTTTGACTTCTTTTCGCTGATAAAACGCCACCCCGCCGTAAACCACATAGGGCAGATTAACCCGCCGCAGATGCTCTTCAAAAGCTCGGGACTGCGCATGCGTCCGGTAGAGGATAGCAAAGTCACGGTTACGCCGGTGAGCGTGCATCTTTTCTTCGAACAATGCATCCACCACCATTTTTCCTTCATCGTTATCGCTTAAGGCGCTCAGCAATCGGATGGGTTCTCCCTCCGCGTTTTCCGTCCAGATCTCTTTGGTCAATTGCAGCTTGTTGTGGCTGATCAGCCGGTTGGCAGCCCTTACGATGTGCCGCGTGCTCCGGTAATTCTGCTCCAGCTTGAACAGCCTGCGCTCCGGATAATCGCGCTCGAAGTGCAGCATGTTTTCCAGCGTGGCGCCGCGAAAGCTGTAAATGCTCTGTGCATCATCGCCTACCACACAGATGTTTTGATGCACGTCAGCCAGTTTGCGCACAATCACGTACTGCGCCGGATTGGTATCCTGAAATTCATCAATGAGTATATAGCGGAAGTGATACTGATAGCGGCTTAATACATCAGGAAATTTTGTAAGTAACTGATGCATGCGGTACAACAGGTCGTCAAAATCCATGGCACCGGCCTTAAAGCAGCGCATGACGTATTCGGCGTACAGGTCGCCCATCCGCGGGCGGCCGGCGGCGGCATCATCGGCCATGAGGTTGACATCGCGCAGGTAATCTTCAGGGCCAATCAGGCTGTTCTTGGCTGCCGAAATCCGGTTGTGCACGGTAGCGGGCTTGTACAGGGTGTCGGACAAGGCCATCTGTTTGATGATGCTTTTCAGCAACGACCGGCTGTCGTCGGTATCGTAAATAACGAACTCGGGCGGAAAGCCCAGCCGCTGGGCATGGGCGCGCAACAGTCGTGCAAAAACGGAATGAAACGTACCGATATACAGGTTCCGCGCTTCACTGCCGCAGAGTTGTTCCACCCGCTCGCGCATTTCACGGGCTGCCTTGTTGGTAAACGTCAGTGCAAGGATGCGAAAGGCATCAACGCCCTGATGAAGCAAATAGGCAATCCGGTAGGTAAGCACCCGCGTCTTGCCGGACCCCGGCCCGGCAACGATCATCACCGGCCCTTCCGTAGCCTCCACCGCCTGACGTTGAGCGGCATTTAGGGCATCTAAAAAACTCACTTCGTAAAAGTAGTCCGGTGAAAGCATTATGCTCTTGCCCTGTGGAAAAAGTAAAATTGGCGATTTGATTCGCGATTGGCATCCGCCACCTCTTATATGACCAAACTGGATACCAGGAAAACGTGAGGTTGAAATAAAGAGCCACTTTACTCATTAAAATTGCATGAAATTATCGTTCATGCGCAGCCTGTTGTTTTGTTCGTTTTGTGCGGCCGGATTATTGTTTTCGCCGTGGCTTTCGGCCCAGACGGTGGGCTGGTTTTTTGCCTGGCCCGGACATGCCGAAGGCTACGTGCTCTTTGCTCCCATCAATTCCGACACTACCTACCTGATTGACAAATGCGGCCGTAAGGTGCACACCTGGAAAAGTGCCTATAAACCCGGTCAGGCCGTTTATCTGCTGGAAGACGGCCGGCTGCTGCGCACCGGCCGGGCTGGCAATACCAAATTCACTGCCGGCGGTAACGGCGGCATCTTGGAACTGTATTCCTTTGACGGCAATTTGCTGTGGTCGTATAAAATTTCCGACAATACGAAATGCCAGCATCACGATGCCATCCTGCTGCCCAACGGAAATGTTCTTGCTGTCGTCTGGGAAAGTATTTCCCAACAGGAGGCTATTGCCCTGGGTCGCAATCCCGCCACCGTGGGCGCTGAAATCTGGTCGGATATGCTCATGGAAATAAAGCCTGTGGGCAACGACAGCGGAGTAGTGGTGTGGCAATGGCGGGTCTGGGATCATCTGGTGCAGGACTACGATGCCTCCAAACCCAACTATGGCACCATTGCCGATTATCCCGAACGGATCAACATCAATTTGGGAATGTTAAGCAACCAAAACGCCGACTGGACGCACGTCAACTCGGTGGCCTACCATGCACAACGGGATCAGGTCATGCTCAGCGTACGCAACTTCAGTGAAATCTGGATCATCGACCACAGCACCACAACGGCAGAAGCCGCTTCCTCATCAGGAGGTAACTCCGGACGCGGCGGTGACCTGTTGTATCGCTGGGGAAATCCGAAAAACTACAACCGCGGCACCAGTGCCGACAAAAAGCTGTACGGCCAGCATCATCCGCACTGGATCCCTGACGGCTATCCCGGTGCAGGAAAAATCCTGTTGTTCAACAACGGCGAAGGACGTCCGGACGGCAACTATTCCACGGTGGAAACCTTCACCCTTCCTGAAATGGTCAATTTCACCTATCCGATTGCTGCCGGTTCTGCCTGGGATCCGCCTGCACAGGATTGGATTTACAAGGCAAACCCTCCGTCCTCTTTGTATTCGCCGGCCATCAGCGGCGCACAGCGCCTGGTCAACGGCAATACGCTGATCTGCGTAGGTCAGCCGGGAACCTTTCTGGAAATTGACAGCAACGAACAACCGGTTTGGAAATACATTAACCCTGTTGGCCTCAACGGCATTACCACACAGGGCAGCAACCCCATCGGTAACATGGTCTTCCGATGCACCTGGTATCCTCCCGATTATCCTGCCTTTTCCGGCCAAACATTGTCGCCCGGAGCGCCTATTGAAAAAAATCCGCTTCCCTATGATTGCGAAACCGGGATGCCTGATTATGCAACGGCACAGCTATTCGGCGCCTATCCCAACCCCTGTTTGCAGCAGTTTTTGTTCGTACCTGCCACCGACTTCAGCGGCGCCGTGGAACTGCGTGATCCTGCCGGCCGCCTGATGGCCCGCCATGAACGAACCCTGTGGCATGCCGGCACCCCTTATGGCCTGCACTGCAACCACTACCGCGGCTGGCTGATCATTCAGGTACGCAACAACGACGGCCTACTGTTGGGCACCGAGCGCCTGCTGGTGTTCTAAGGCCCCCTCCCTTTAGAGCTGCGACAGAAACTGCAGGGTATCCACGCCATCGGCATAGTCGGTCAGCGTCGGAAACTGCGCCCGGCCAAAGGGAATATGCCGGCGGCCAACCAGACACTGCAACTGCGGCGCATCGCGCTGCAGAATAGCCGTCAATGCCTGTTCATCTTCATAAAATTCATAATGCAAAACCGCTACCGGCGATGCCAGCGTTGGTTCGTTGCGCAGCAGCACCAGCGGCCCGGCAGTATGTTCCACGCGATTGATCAGAAAAACAGCCCGGTAATAATCGTAATTATTCCTGTATTTATTATGAAAAATGACATGCTGATAATCCTGCCAGTAGTCCGAAAGTATTGCCACCGGGTAACCTTTCGGCAACAACAACTTAGACACATTGCGACATCCCAGACCGAAGTAGGAAAACACATCACGGCCCAGGGCTGCCAGTTCATCGGGCGTTTCCTCACCGGAAAGAATGGCTGCCGCATTGCGGTGGCCACGCAGAATATGCGGCACCTTTCCGAAATAGCGGCGAAAGTAGGCTGACGTGGTGTTGGAACCGGTAGCAATCACCGCCTCGGCATCGGCAAGTCGCTCCACGACGTGCACGGTCTGGTTCAATCCGGGGATAAGCTCATCAAGCTCTTGCAGGACAAACGAAAACAATACGCTGTCTTTGGATGACAGTTTGAGGAATAGGTGATGTCCCGATAAAAAGGCGCATAAAAAATCATGGAAGCCGACGAGCGGAATGTTGCCGGCCAGCACCAACCCCAGCCGCCGTGGCCGGAGTACAGGTAACCGGGGGTATGCGGCAAGCCACGAGCGCAACGCCTCTGGCCGGAGCAGGCTCCGGATCGCTTCAGCAGCCAACTGAATGTTGTCCCGGGTAAACCAGGGATTGGCGGCTTCTGCCTGCTCCATGGCCTGAGCGAAAGGAGCATAACCAGGCTGTAAACGCTCGCCAAGTTCTGCCAGGGCACTGATGCGCTGATCGGTAGTGACCACTACACAAAAGTAAGTGGACCCTGCCCGCAGCGAGTTAAAGCCTGTATCGGGGTTCCGTTGTCCTTTAATAACTTTGGTGACAGAACATCAACGACCATGGCAATTCACATCACCAGCGAGTGCATCAATTGCGGAGCCTGCGAGCCGGAATGTCCGAACAATGCCATTTACGAAGGCGGAGCCATGTGGGCCATGGCCGATGGTACCTCGCTGAAAGGAAAAGTCACGTTGATGGACGGCACGGAAGTGGATGCGGAAGAACGCTTTCCGGCCATCAGCGACGACGTTTATTACATTGTGCCTCACAAATGCACCGAATGCGTCGGTTTTCATGAAGAGCCGCAATGCGCTGCCGTTTGTCCGGTAGACTGCTGTGTGCCCGACCCCAATCACGTGGAAACCAAGGAGCAACTGCTGGAAAAAAAGCAGCGTCTGCATTTGGAATGATCCGCCACCGGAAGTGCTACTTACCCAGGCGGTTGTTCATGCCCGCTATCACCTGATCAGTGATTTCCAGCTCCGGATCGGAATACAAGATGGTTCCTCCGCGCGTGTAGCTGAGCACGTAGCGAAACTGCTTGTCGGCATTCAGGTAAGCCAGAAAGCTGCTTAGCGAATCTTCCAGCTGCCGGTTGAACGCATCAATCTGCCTTTGAAAATCAGTTTCTAACTGCTGCTGCAGCCGTTGGATCTCCAGCTGCTTGTTTTCCAGCCGCCGCTGGGCTTCCTCCAGCTGGGCCTGCGTCATGGTAGGAGCGGCCTGCTGCACAGCCTGATAATCGTTTTGCATATCAGTGAATTTGCGCTCCAGCAACGCCTCCATGGACTTCTGCTTTTTTTCTAATTCATTCCTTTTGTCGGCAAACAGCTTGTAATGCTTTTCCAGGCTGTCAATATTGATGTAGACAATCGGAAGTTCGTAGGCGCTGACACGGGTGGTATCCGTGGCCAAAGGGCTCATTTTAGGCGGAGGCGGATCGCGAAACAGCAGGAAAACAACACCAACGGTTAGCAATAAATTCCAAATTAAGAACACCTTATTCATTACAGGAAAATTTACAGCAAAGCTACCCCTTGCCTCCTACTTTATGTTTGAAACCAGCGACTCCGTTTGCCAAACGAAACGGGAAGAAAAAGCTTTTGCAACTGCCCTGTTGACTTATTAGGGCGGGAAAAATATCCGTATAGTAACCCTGACCCTTTTGTCTTCTCCGCCAATACTTCCGGGCACCCAATGAGGCATGGCCTTCACCACGCGAACGGCTTCTTCGCCGCAGCCCCCTCCGATGTCGCGCAGCACCCGTACATCGCTGAGACTGCCGTCTTTTTCCACCACAGCCGTTACTTCCACCAAACCTTTAATCTGTTCTTTTCTGGCTGCAGCTGGATACCTGGCGTTGCGCGACAGCCATGCCTTCATGGCCTGCGTGCCGCCGGGAAACTCCGGCATGACGTCAGCAGTAAGGTAAATGCGGTTGTCCGCCTGATCAACCGTATCCGCCGGCTGCTCGCTGTTTTCAGGCTCTTCCGCCTCCACTGCTTCCTGCTCACGCCGAATGGAGTCCAGAATGTACCGGATGCGGTAATTCCCCGCATAGTAGTCAAAAACCATCTGCTCCCAGCTGAAAACCGCCGTGGCCTTCTGATCGTTCAGATCCAGCACTTCATAAACCAGGCTGTTGCCTTGTCTGCTGCGTGCAATTACATCCAGATACATGCGCGAATTCTGTTCAATGGTTACCCGGTGCGTGTCTAAATAAATAATCGTCGGCATCCGCCGCACGGCCTTGCTGCCCAGATCCACCCAGCGGCTACTGTACAAGGTGTAGGATTGTGCAGAAGCTGTAAACGCCAGAAGAACCAAACAAAAGGCAGCACAACTATGCATGTTCCAAAATTACAGCCTCCCTTCTCCGTATTCTTTAATCAAACCTGTGCCAAAAACTACTTTTGCCCCCCAAGGTGCATTCCACAACCTATCGCACACATACCTGTGGCGAACTGCGACTCAGCCATGCCGCAACAACCGTAACCCTGTGCGGCTGGGTGTTTCGTATTCGGCCCTTCGGCGGCATGACCTTTATAGACCTGCGCGACCGCTACGGCATCACCCAACTGGTATTCAACCCCCAAACCGACGCCACACTTGCCGAGCAGGCTGAACGCCTCGGCCGGGAATACATTATTCAGGTAACCGGACAGGTGGTAGAACGCTCCAACAAAAATCCCGCCCTGCCCACCGGCGACGTTGAAGTGCTTGTAACCCGTATGCAGGTACTCAATGCCTCACGCACCCCTCCCTTTACTCTGGAAGACCAGACCGACGGTGGCGAGGAACTGCGCATGAAATTCCGGTATCTGGACCTGCGCCGCCGGCCATTGCAGCAGCATCTGCTCCAGCGTCATCAGGTGGCCCGCGCCGTTCGGGAGTATCTGGATGGCCAGGGCTTTGTGGACATAGAAACCCCTCACCTGATCAAATCCACTCCGGAAGGTGCCCGCGATTTCGTCGTTCCCTCCCGCCTCAACCCCGGTCAGTTCTATGCGCTGCCCCAGTCGCCACAAACCTTCAAGCAACTGCTCATGGTCAGCGGCTTTGACCGTTATTATCAGATTGTGCGTTGCTTCCGCGATGAAGACCTGCGTCAAGACCGCCAGCCCGAGTTCACGCAGATTGACTGCGAAATGGCTTTTGTGGGAAGAGAAGATGTGCTTCAAATGTTTGAACACATGGTGCGCCATGTGTTTCGCCGCATCCGCAACCTGGAATTGACCGAATTTCCCCGCATGAGTTATGCGGAAGCCATTCGCACCTACGGCACCGACAAACCCGACCTGCGGTTCGGCATGACGCTGCATTACCTCAAAGACGAATATGCCAATTTGCTGGGGGAACACCATTTCTCCGTTCTGGATCAGGCAGAAGTGGTGGCCGGAATTTCCGTGCCCGGCGCTGCTTCCTTTACCCGAAAGCAGCTGGATGAGCTTACCGAATTCGTACGCCGACCCCAGATCGGTGCAGGAGGCTTGATCACCATTCGCTGGCAGGAGGATGGTTCCCTAAAGTCATCAATAGACAAATACATTGCTGCCGATACCCTTTTGCGCTACGCAGAAGTTTTACGGGCCAGACCCGGCGACCTGATGCTCCTGATCGCCGGCCCTGCGTCCAACACACGGCGTGCACTCAGTGAACTGCGGCTGGAACTGGGCCGCCGTCTGGGCCTTCGCTCCGCTGATGACTTTCGCCCCTTATGGGTAGTGGATTTCCCTTTGCTGGAATACGATGCTGAGCAGCAGCGCTGGGCAGCCATGCACCATCCGTTTACCTCATGGCATCCTGACGACGATGCTTTGCTGGAATCCGACCCTGCCCGCGTGCGCGCCAATGCCTACGACCTGGTGCTGAATGGGGTGGAAATCGGTGGTGGCTCGGTTCGCATCCATAACCGTACCGATCAGATGCGCATGTTCCGGCGCCTCGGCTTGTCGGAACAAGAGGCCGAGCAAAAGTTTGGCTTTATCCTTAACGCTTTTGAATACGGAGCCCCTCCTCACGGCGGCATCGCCTTTGGCTTCGATCGCTTCTGCTCTATGATCATCGCCAACCAGGAAGGTATCCGTGACTTTATTGCTTTTCCTAAAAACAACATGGGCCGCGATGTAATGCTGGATGCGCCCTCCGACATTGATCCGGAACTGAAAAAAGAGCTCGGCCTGTAATTGTTCCGAAACAGCCCGAAACCTGTATCCATGAAGGGCTTGAAGCCCGAAAAGCATTTCCTGTTCTGCTTGACATGCGCATAACACGGGCTGCGTACTTTCGTTAGCAAAACTTTGCCGAATGACTTTGCGCCGTATGCTTCAGCCTACCG
>JANWXQ010000072.1 GCA_025057275.1 Chitinophagales bacterium | reverse complement strand
TTAACCGTAATGCAGGAAGTGCCTGCTCCAGAGACGATCGATCCTGCAGAAGCGGGAATGATGTTCCAGTCGTAACTGGTGCAGGTGGCATTGGTGCAGTATTGCACGCCGGCATCGTCACCGCAGATTTGCGAAACGCAGTAGATGTCGGGGCCTTCGCGGGAATCCACATTGACACACAGTGTCGCTTCATCGCTGCAACATTCGGTTTTGGCTGTGAGCGTAACGGTGTAGGAGCCGGGTGTGGTGTAGGTATGGGTTACCGGTCCGGCGCCATTGGTAACCAGCACACTGCCGTCACCGAAATTCCAGATGCTGGTTTCGGTGTTGGCCGAAGAATTGTTGTAAAAGGTTACCGTGGTGTTTTTGCAGATGTCAATGCATCCGTTGTTGACCGGATAGCTGGTGGTGAAATCTGCGATAACACCTTCCACAGCGCATACCTTTCCTCCGGCAAAATAGACGGTGCCTCCGCCCTGGGCCGATCCACCGCCTACGGTCAATTCTACCTGCAGGTAATACAATCCTGCTGCGGGATAGTAAACAACAAACTCAGCGGACGTATTTCCTCCTATAATAATGGGCGATGGCCCTGAGAGGGTAAGGATAGTCCAGAAGTACGTGTCGGCTTGCAGCGATACGGTGTAGGTAGCTGTATCGCCACTACAGACGACAAACTGGCATTGCTGGCCGCCTGTAGCGCCGCCTGGTCCCAGACAGGCATAGGACGGATCCTGCGTGACGGTTGGGGATTGCGCTATGCTTTCCCTTGCGAAGAGAAAGACCATTAGCGCCAGAAGGGAAAAAAAAGTTCTCATGGCTTATGGATTTTGTTGAATGCAAGGTATGTTGATAAGTTTCTTTTGGAAAACAGTGAAATTTAAAATTGCACTAATATGACATTTGCTGTTTTAAATGCATCTGTTGGAAAAAAGAAGAGCCCTCCTGTCGCATGTGCCAAGTTGCGGCGGGCCGATTCCTGAAAACGGGGAAGTGGAGTGGTTTACGGAAACAGCCGTAAAATGGAAAATAACGGGTCAAATATGCACAACCATTTTTTACTTATGCAATATGTTTTTTATAAAATCCTGCTTGTAGTGTCATGAAAGTGTAAGAATTTTCTTTTTGCGGCTGTTCCGGCCGATGCAAGCACTGACTACCGGCCTGCATTGTTCAGGCGCAAGGATGCTGTCCAGCCGGCACAAAGCAGGGCTACTGCCGCACTCCACCCCAGGGCTCCCTGAGGGCTCCAGACCGTCCACAACAGACCTGTAATGGCTCCGGCCAATAAAAAGCCCAGCGATTGCATACCGGCGTAAAAGCCCATAGCAGCCCCCCCTTCGCCTGGAGGAACGATCTGACCAATAAGAGCCCGGGCGGTGCTTTCAGTAGCCCCGGCGTACAGGCCATAAAAACCCATGAGCAGCAACGACCCTGTCGGGCTGGAGGTAATAGCCATGAGGGCAAACACCAGGGCATAAACCAGCAGCCCGCTGGCAAGCATTTTCTTAAGACCCCATTGGTCGGCAATGCGTCCCAGCGGATAGGCAAAAACGGCATAGGAAAAGTTGTATAAGATATAGGAAAAAAGTACCATATCATCGGACCCGGTAATGTGCTGTACCCGCAACAGTAAAAAGAAATCGGTTGTGCGCACTGCGGCAAACAGCAGCAAGGGACGCAGCAGGCAACGATATGCTGCCGGGGCCTGCTTCCAATACGTGAAGCGTTGCCACCATGGCCGCGGCTGTGCCGGGGCCATGGTTTTTTCCCTGATAAATAAGGTAAGGCCAACAGCCATCATGGCCGGAATAAGCGCCAGCAGAAACAACGGCCGGTACTGTTGGGGAAAGAAGTGCAGATAAATCAGCGCCACTACCGGTCCGATTACGGCTCCTGCCGTGTCCATGGCCCGGTGAAAGCCAAAGACGCTGCCCCGGTTATGTGCTGCTGCCTGCTGGTTGAGTAATGCATCGCGCGGGCCGGTGCGCATACCTTTGCCCAAACGATCCAGCAAGCGGGCAGAAAAAACCCATAAGGCATGACCTCCGGCAACAAACAACGGCTTGCCCAATGCGCTGAGCAGATAGCCGACCCTGACATAAGGCGTACGCCGGCCCTGTGCATCACTGAGGTTGCCGAAATACATTTTGGCCAGTCCGGAAACCACATCGGCCATTCCTTCAAGCAACCCGATGAGCAATCCGCTAAATCCGATGGCGCTCAGATACAGCGGCAGCACCGGGTACAACAGTTCGCTGCTGATGTCGGTCAACAGGCTGACTAAGGCCAGCAGTAGAACGGTTCGGGTCATCCAACGCATCAGGGGGTAGGCAACTTGAACACCGCCCGCAACACGTCAAGGGAACGCGGCGGACGAAACTCCGGTAAATGCAATTGGTAGTACTGCAGCAAAGCATGCAGCAAAGCCGAACGCTCCGCTGCCGTCAGTTGCGGATCGCCCATGTCCAGCAACGACGACAAATGCAACGAGAATGGAGGCTCCAGTACGGGGTGGCGCGGATTGCCAGATGATTCAAACCGTCCCTCCTGCAGATTGAATACCGGCGTGTCTTCGGTGTACCGTCCGGAGGGATAAAAGCCCAGGTGTGCAGAAAATTGAATGAAAAACCGGAGCAACAGGTTTGGACTGAGCACTGGGGTCTGATCCAAATCGATGAGCTGTCGTTCCAGGAAAGCAAATAAGGCGGGATTGGGTTCTTCTTCTCTGACGGCTGATGCGAACACTTCAGCCATCAGCAGGCCCATAGAACTTCGTAGCGGTTGTGCATGAAGTTGCTGCATCGGATAATACAGGTTTGCTTCGCGAATACGGTTTAATGCTTTCTGGGGGCGGTGATAAACGTGCAGTGAAAGCAGGTTAAGGGTCAGAAAATAGGCAGCGCGCATTCGGCTTTTTTCGCTGCGCACCCCGCCGATAAGATAGGAGCGCATGCCAAACTGCTCGGTATAAATGCGACTGATAATGCTGGTTTCGGAAAACCGTATGTTTCGCAACACAATGCCGCGCGTATGAGCCAGCATGGCTTTTCAAAGGTAACGGGCTGTATGGACCGATGATGCCACAGAAACTTTTTTCAACTTTGGAAACTGGCTCTTCCTTATGCAGCGACGGGCTTTTCTCCAAAACCTAACCTGGATGGCTGCCGCTTCTTCCCTTTCATCCCTGAAGGCATTTGCCGGATTGCTTCCCCGGCAGCAAAAGCGAATGCCCGCATTGTTCATCGGACACGGTTCGCCGATGAACGGCATAGCGTTGACGCCTTTTGCCCGCCAGTGGATGGAATTGGGCAGGCAGATCCCCCGGCCTGAGGCAGTGGTCTGCATTTCCGCACACTGGCTTACTGAGGGCACCTGGGTTACAGCCATGAACCAACCGCGCACCATCCATGATTTTTTCGGCTTTCCGGATGAATTGTATCAGGTACGCTATCCGGCGCGGGGTGATGAGGCACTGGCCCGCAACATAACAACCCTGGTAACCAAGACGCAGGTGGGGCTAAACCACGATTGGGGTTTGGATCATGGCGCCTGGACGGTGGTGCGCCGCATGTATCCCGATGCTGACATTCCGGTGCTACAACTCAGCATCGATTACGACCGTCCGCCACAGGATCATTACGAGCTGGGTCAACAGCTGGCCGGCTTACGCAACCGGGGCGTGTTGCTTATCGGTAGCGGAAATATGGTGCATAACCTGCGCCTGGTAAGCTGGAAGGCCGATGCCGGTGAAGCCTTTGGCTACGACTGGGCCCTGGAAGCCAATGAAATTTTTAAAAAGCATATTGCTTCGCGCAACCATAAAGCTTTGCTGTCGTATGAACAACTGGGACCCGCAGTGCGCAGGGCAGTACCGACGCCTGACCATTACTACCCCCTGCTGTATGTGTTAGGCCTGCAGCAGGACAATGAGGAGGTGCAGTTTTTCAATGATGAGGCCGTAATGGGTTCGGTGACCATGACCAGCCTGCTCCTGACCTGATGGTTCCCGATACGTTTGCAACCAATCCTGTTTTTTCTTTAATCCTTCAAAACCTGTTTCCATGCATCGCTCCATCAACCGCCTTGTGATCCTGCTGGCATTGTTGCTGACCTGTAGATTCGCTTTTGGACAATATTCGCTGCGCTTTTATGGCAATGGCGTCAATGCGCCGGGGCTGGACCGGGTGAAAATTCCCATTGACAACCCCAACAAAGCGGCGGATGTTAAAAGCAACTTTACCATTGAATTCTGGATAAAGTGCACGGCCTCCGATAACAACGGAACCGTTTCAGCTGCCGGCAACGGCGATGGATGGATAACCGGTAACGTCATCTTCGACCGCGACATTTTCGGTAGCGGCGACTACGGGGATTTCGGCATTTCCATAGGTTCCTGTTCAGGTTGTCCATCGGGAACGAGAGTGGTGGCTTTTGGTATCGACCGGCAAGGCAGCGGTGCAACGATCATTGGAAATACCCATATTGCTGACGGAGCCTGGCATCACATAGCCATTACGCGCAAAAGTTCCAATGGCCAGATCCGCATTTATGTAGATGGGGTTCAGGACGCCCAGGGCACCGGTCCGGTCGGTGATGTGAGCTACCGCAACAAAAGGGCAACGTCCTATCCTAACAGCGATCCGTTTATCGTTTTGGGTGCGGAAAAGCACGATGCCGGATCAAGCTATCCGTCGTATAACGGTTATTTAGATGAATTGCGCATATCCAAATCGGTGCGCTACACCAGCAATTTCACTGTGCCCGCGGGTCCGTTTACGGTTGACTCCAAGACAGCAGCGCTGTATCATTTTGATGAGGGTAGTGGCACCTTTGTTGGCGATGCAGCGCCGGGCGCTTCTCACGGTACGCTGCACTACGGGGGCAGTCCGGCTGGTCCGGAATGGGTAGCCGACCAGCCGTTTTCGCTGTGGCGTTTGGGTGCGGGGGAGGAACTGCCTTTCACCCGGTATCAGGCGGGAACCCTGACTGTGTTTTTGCCAGTCGGCACCCGGGCCGTGGAAGTCATCGATGCGGCGGGAAGACTTTGGTATTCGGCCGATGCCGCTGAAGGTTTGTGGCAAAAAGACCTTAATCTTCCGTCGGGAATTTTTTTTCTGGTGGTCAGAAGGGATCAGGCTGTGCCGCTGATCAGCCGTTTTGCGGTTCAGTATTAAGAAAAGGCGAATAAAAAAGGCGGCATTATGCCGCCTTTTTTCGTTCTTGATTGCAGGCTTAATTGTCTGCACCGTCTGCCTGAGCCATGGCAATGGCGCGCTGGGCTACCTGCTCGCCCAGGCTTACGCCTGTTTCGCAATCGAAACGCCAGTGAATACAACCGTAAACGCGGGACAAGGAGGCTTCCTTGGCCAGGTCCGTGAAGGTTGCAGCGTGTTGCGGAAAGAAATAACTCAGAACCGTTGCAGCAGCGCCGGAAAATCCGCTGTGGCCTGAAGGATAGGCCGGGAAATTAGGGATACCCAAAATGGTTTTAATGTCGGGATCCACATTGGTGGGACGGGGGTAATAGTAGAAGTATTTATTATCCCACACACAAATACCGGCATCCTGAATAGCCATGTTCATATAAGCCAGCACGCGGGCGGCGCGCAGGGGATTCATGGTGGCATCGTGAATGTACTGGCAGGCAATGGCATTCCAGTGACCCGGAGGGCCGTAGGTGCTGGGGCCGTCGTCCCATTTATGAGCAATCTGTTTTTCTTCCTTCGTGGCTTTTTTCGTCATGGAACGAAGTTCTTCCAATGCAGCTTCGTATTCGGGGGAACCGGGTTCCGGGGGTGGTGGCAGGCGGAACGTTGTTTTCACTTCTTCCTTGGATATTGTCCAGGGAAGCACATGTCCGAAATTGATGGCCAGAGGCTGACGCGGCGGTATTTCCAGGCTTTTCCAGATATGGTTTTTTCCCGCCCAGGCGTCATAAATAGAGTCGTACTGGGCAAAGGTGCCCAGGGTATTTTTCATGCCATCACCTTTACCCCGATTGATAAAAATTTTTGCTATGGCTGTACCCAGCGAATCGCCGGCGGCCAGGTCGCTGGATGTATTGGTGCCTGCCCACAAGCGGCTGTTGATGTGCTCCTGAGCTTTCTGGGCCAGAAAGGCAGCCTCCAGAGGAAACAGCCAGCTCAGCATCGTGCGGGAATAACCTGCAATAACCGCATCTTCCGAAGGGTAAGCGGGCAAATCAGAAAGGGGGAGCAGCACGGAAATGCCGGCATCGTAACGCGATGGAGCCTGCCTGTTGTAGAGGTATTTGTAATGCCAGCAGGCGATCAGTGCGTCGTAGGTGCCGGCGGTGAGGTAGGCATAAGCACGGCTGGAATAGGGCGGCGAGCTGAAGGGGAATTGGGGATAGGCTCCTGGGTTAGCGGGGTCCGGCCACAAGTAATAGTGGGTGTACTTGGTTTGAACCGGCTGTGCTGCCGGCGCTGGCAAAAGAAAATATTTGGCCACCAGCATCTGAGCGATTTCGCTCCAACGCAAGACGCCGTTATTTCCCCAGTAATCAATTAGCTTTTTCTGTTCTGCCGTAGGTGAAGCGCTGGCCGCTTTCACGGCAGCCAGTTCGGCAAGATATTCGGCAGAAGCCGGATCGGACGGGGCCGGAACAGCTACCTGCGTAGCGCTGGTGAGCAGAATGGGATCCCAGGTTCCGCCATCGGCATCTACGGAGGCGTATTCATAGATGCTCAGGCGCATGCCGGGTTCAATTTCTTTTTTACAGCTGCTCAATACCATTAACAAAAGGCAGCTCAGGGGGAAGAGGGTATGAAGTTTTTTCATTTTTTCAAAATTTTTTAACTGATTACTGAACAGGTTTTGGTTCGGCCCAAAGAGTAAACAGATAATTGATGCTCAGGGAAGCATAGTAAGGTTTTCCTGCATTAAGCCCGGCCAGTGTTTGGCCGGCTACAAGTGATAAATTCAAACCACCGGGATTTCTGAAGTAGTAGTCAATTCGTCCATACGCTGTGGTGTAGTCGCTGTTGACGGTAACGAAGGGCACATCCCAGGTACGGATGTTGGAGCCGCCCAGGGTGCTGTAAACGGTTAATCCCACTTCAGCCAACAACCGGTTTGACTGATAACCGAAAGCTGCAGCATAATCCATGGTATTGGGCACATAGACCTCATCGGTGAAATAGGCGTTTCCGTTGTCGTAATAGAAACTACCCCGATGAATATCCTTGATGTTGCTGCGCCAGGTGTAGTTTACCTTGCCGTCGACATACCAGCCAGCGTTCAGCCGGAATTTGGCCATTTGACGGTACGACAGGTTGGTGGTGCCCCAACCGATGCTCAGGGGCATATAATCTATCAGGTATGAGCTAACCGGCGTGCTGAAGCCCAGGTTGCCGCCCAGCAACAGAGTGGCAGAACCAATAGGTATGTTGGCGTAATTGCCTTTAAGATTCAGACTCAGGTCGGAAAAACCAGACTGACCGTTTAGCGTGCCCTGACTGGCGTTGGTGCGTACATAGGGAAGCATAACAATCAGATTGATCCGATCGTGCAGCCCCAGATTGAAGCCACCCGTTAGCTGAGTGCGGGAAACGGTGCCCACATTTCCGTTGATGCGAAGGGAGTCACCTTCCCAGTAGTGATCCCAGGCGCTGTAGCTCCCGGTAACTCCTATGCAGATGTTGCCTTTGGGCACAAACTGCATATCGGTAGGCATTTGGGCAAGTAAGGTAAAGCCCCAATTGCACCAAGCTGTAGCAATGAAAAGACGAAGTAGATTTCTCATCCGATTTGTTTAATGTTCCGTGCAAATGTAGCCCGACGGGTAGGGCCAGGTTGTTAACAAAGACTTAAAAACATCAAAAGCTGTTCTAAATAAAACGGCAAATGTTGTCAATTCAGGACGATGAGATTAACAACAATATTTTGCTACGCAATCCCGAACGTGATAAGTCGGTTTGGATTTCCGGAAATTCAACTGGTTGTAAAAAAATGTTACTTTGTGGCTATCGTTCATTTTCGTAAACAACTAAAACTTACGCCCATGAAAAGAAAAGCAACTGTTTTGACGGTTTTGGTGTTCATCAGTTTTTTCCTTAGCTCCTGTTACACTTACAGTATAACCATCGGAAAAGGACCGCAAACAGGTGTAGAGTTACGCAAAATGAATCATTATTTATTATATGGACTTGCTCCGGTTGGCACATCCAATGTCAAAGAAATGGTGGGCGATGCTGAGAATTACCAAATCGTCATTCAGCATACGTTTGTGGATGGCCTGATATCTGCCATTACCCTCGGACTTTACACTCCTACCACCACCATAGTAAAGAAATAAGTGCGGAATTGTTGCCTTGCTTCCTGACACAGGATCTCGGCCAAATGAAACGGTTGGTTAATGTTGCAGGGGTGCTTCTGCTATTTGCCGGTGGCATTCCCCTGCTGATGCATAGCGCGCACTATATGCAACTGACACCATACGGCCGGGGATATCTGTGGGGTAAGTTCCTGATGCTGGCAGCGGGCATCGTATTGCTGATTGTGAGTTGGCGTTCGCGGCGCGCTCCATCCGGTTGAACGTCGTTTGCCGACCGGCACTTTGTAATGAATAAGGATCTTTGGGTACCTTACGGTTTGCATGTTGGTAGGCACCATTGGTCCCAATACGGAGTTGTGTTCGCCTGAACTGTACGCTTTTGGCGTTGATCTGGGGAAGGCTCTTGCCGAGGCGGGGCATCTGATTGTTTGCGGCGGTGAGGGCGGATTCATGGAGGCCGTTTGTCGCGGAGTAAAAGAAAGCAGCCAATCGTTTTTTGGACAAACCATTGGCCTGCTGCCCGCTCTGGATGCCGCGCAGGCCAATCCGTACGTGGATGTGCCGCTGCCGACAGGCATGGGTGTCATGCGCAATGTGCTGATAGTGCGTGCAGCACAAGTGCTGATAGCCGCCGGCGGCGGCGCCGGCACGTTGTCGGAGCTGGCCATGGCCTGGCAACACGGAAAGCGGGTGATTTGTTTGACTTCCTTTGGCGGCTGGACTGCTGAACTGGCCGGACGAAATCTGGATCATCGGTACAACCATTTGCTTTTGCCTGCAGCTACTCTGGAGGAAGTTCTGCAAAAGCTGGGTTAGTTTGTTTTCTTCTTCGCAAAGCGCTTAAGGCTTATCCGGCGTTTAACCCTGAAGCCCGAATGCTGACAATTTGCAGAACAAAAGCACCATTAGCCTTACCTCTTTAAATAGTTCGGACTATATTGGCTGAGCCGTTTTCGAATTACCAAAAAATTTCATTCCATGATGCTTTCGCTTCGACTCTTTTTTTCAGGTGAACGAAAGGTTTTTGTAGCGGCCATTCTGATCATGGCAGGGTGTCTGATTGCTTTCGGCTGCAAAAAGGAAGATCCGCCGGCTCCTCCCGATAACAACCAAAACGGCAACGGCAATGGTGATACCTTGCCGCCACCTTGCGAAAGTGAGCATGAACCCATCATCTTCCTTCATGGATTTCTTGCCTCAGGCGACACCTGGGCGCCTCAGGTGATGCGTTTTACGTCAAATAACTATTGTGAAAACCTGCTTTATGTCTACGACTGGAATACCCTAAACTTCGGATCGGACGTAAATGCATTGGATCGCTTTATTGACAGCATCCGTGCCCTGCATGCGGGTAAAAAGGTTAACCTCGTTGGCCATTCGGCGGGAGGTGGCTACGGCTATACTTACTGCGAAAATGCCGAACGGGCCGCCAAGGTGGCGCATTACGTGCACATCGGCAGCAGCTCGCAGAGTAGCCCGGCCGGCCCAAACGATGAAGTGCCCACGCTATGTATTTCTTCACCTGATGACAAAACCACAGGTGCCAGTACGATTACCGGTGCTACAAACGTCAGCATTGCGGGTAAAGACCATTACCAGATTGCCACCTGTGCGGAAACGTTCCGTGAGATGTATAAATTTTTTAATGAAGGAAAAGAACCTGCCACTACCGATGTGGTCACCCTGTCAGGTTTGGTACGTATCGGCGGGCGGGCGCTTACGTTGGGAGACAATGCCCCTCACGACCAGGCCACAGTGAATATCTACCGGGTGGATCCGGCTACCGGCGATCGTGTGCAAGCTGCACCCGTAGCCACTCTTCAAACCAACAGTGCAGGCTACTGGGGGCCGCTATCGCTGGATGCCGGCATTACCTATGAATTCGAAATCATCAGCGGCAAACCGGGAGACCGGGTCATCTATTATTACCGGGAAGGTTTTCGGCATCACAATCCTTTGGTGTACCTGCGTACGGTGCCACCTGCAGGTTCGCTGGCAGGATTGCTGCTTTCGGCATTGCCGAAAAACGACAACCAGACGGTTCTCGCCGTATTTACTTCCAGTCAGGCTACGGTGGCCGGCCGCGATGTGCTCACCGTGGATAACACCACCCTCTCCACCAACGACATCATGCCTGCATCGGCCACAGTAATTGCCACATTTCTGTACGACGACAATAACAACCAGAAGACCGATCTGACCAAACCCCTGGCCTTTCTTTTCATGACCCAGTTTTTGACAGCCAGGGATATGTACTTTCAGACGGTAACGCCGGCCAGCATACAACTTTCGCTGAACGGACGTAAGCTGGCCGTGCGCAACCGCAAATCGGCATCGGAAGGAATTGTAGTAGCTGTGTTTGATTAAAAAAAATATAAATTCAAATCGCTATTGGATTTCATCCGTCGCTGCTAGCGTTTTGTTGTGCATTTTTGGAAAGGACCGCATCCGGGCATCAACCGCTCCGGGGTTGCCCCGGCCGTTTTTACCTGACTCAGCGCATTCGCCGTATCCAGAAACTGCTGGCCTTTACCAGCGGAGCAGGATAGAAATCCAGCGCCTGCCGGACCAGTTCAGGATATTTCAGCTCCAGGTATCGTCCGGCCAGTATGACGCGAAAGACTTCGTTGAACGTAAGAAAGGCCCGTAAGATGTACTGTTCATTGTAAAACCGCAGCTCATCCATCACCCATTCGCGGGGATATTCTTCCGGCAAGAAAATATCATGAAAATGAACATATACGCCTGCAGGAACATGGGGCAGCAAACGCTCAAAATAAAACTGCACGTCGCTGTTGTATTTCAGCACATGAGAGGTGTCAATAAAGAGGATATCCCCGTCATGCAATTCGGTGAACCAGTGAAAGGGAGCCTTTTGAACGGGCTGGGCACAAAGCTCCATGTGGCGGGACAATAAATCGCGAACCACCGGGTTAGGGTAGGGTTCAATACACCGCAGACTTCCGGCATAACCTTCTTGCCGGTTTTTGGCCAGGGCAGCAAGAGTGAGGCGCGTGGAGAGGCCGCAGCCGATTTCTACCATGCGGGAGGGCTTCAGATGACGAACCATTCCATATAACATCACGGCATCCAGGCACTGAAAGGATGCATTGTCCCAGTAAAAATCTTCAAGTCGCTCTGCAGCATGGAAGGGGAAAGCGCGGTATTCTGCCTTGTACGTTCGGATAAGTTCCTCCAGCAAGGTGCGCTGGGCCTCATCGTGCATGGCTATGCCGGTGAGGTCATCTTTTTTGGTGAAGAAATCATCATCCAGCAGGCGGGTATCGGGTACCGGCTGGTAAAAATGGTTTGGAACCACATGAATATGCCGGGACTGGAAGAAGTCAAAGTTCCTGCGATCTTCCACCCACCAGAGGAACGTTCTGGTTTCCATTAATTTTCTCTTAATATATTTTTTCAACTGCATGGTGGTGATTTTAGCGGGTGACCTTACAGATCAGGCTGTATGAAGCACCTGAATCGGTACAGAAACGGTTGGCAAAGCACTTGCCTGAATTGCCCGGGCAAGGTACGAACGGAACCCCTTTGCTCCTCCGTGAACGGGATAGTAGTTGCATCCGAAAGATCAAACAGCCGTTTCCGGTAACAGTTTTCTTATTGAGAAGGCATCAGCAGCATTTTCGCCGCATGCTTGAATCGGAAGTAGCCTCTGCGCAAGGCAGAGGGGCTGCGCAGGGGATGATACCAAAGCGATCGGGCCAGGTATCGCGCAAAACGAAGCGGATTTCCTTTCTCCAGATAATGGCAGGCAAGCAACTCGTACTGATCGGCCCGGTGCGCGTTGAACAGGTGGCGATAGCGATAGGCAAAGAGTTTATCCAAACGGTCCAAAAGGTCCAATACATTCAGGCATTTTTCCACATGAGTTCCTTTGGCATGCAACCAGCTTGCGGAGTGAATGCGGTAGGCTACGGTGGGTTCGTTCAGAAAACAAAAAGGGCCCTTCAGGCTGAGCAGGGCAAAAAAGCCCACATCGGGAAACAGGGATTGCCACAGCCATTCCGGCCAGGGTTTGGGCATGGCCTGGCGCCGCCACATGCTGCTGCTTAACAGCGGCACCCGCCACTGGCGCAAGATCTGGTCGTAATGATGAACGGGACGAATGGAACCGTTCAGGTATAAGCCCTGCTTGTGCGGCAGGTCCGACAACAGCACCGCATTGGTATAACACAGGCTGCATTCGGCATGCTGCTGCAGCAGATCAAGCTGCTTTTGCAATTTGAGCGGGTCAGTCCAGTAATCATCACCGTCCAGATGGGCGATAAAGCTGCCGTGGGCCGAATCCAGAGCATGCAGCCAGTTGCTGACACCACCGCGGTTATGCTCGTTGGTCCGGTAACGGATGCGCTCCGGAAAGCGGCTGGCATACGAAGCAGCAACGGCAGCGGTGCCGTCAGTGGAGCAGTCGTCGGCAATAAGGAGTTCCCATGAAACATTCAGCTGCTGGGCCAGGACGCTTTCAATGGCCTGAGCAATGAAAGGAGCATGATTGTAGGTTGTGAGGCAGACGGAAATAACGGGGTTTTCCGTCTGGCTGGTTGAAGCCGGAAACGGAGTTAAAGCCGGAACAGGTTCAGTCATCAGGGCAGAGGGCCGGGTTTTGCAATAACCATAATGCCGCCTGCTATGTCGCGGTATTGATCGGCCAGCGTCCATAAACCCTTGATCTGCTGCTCGCCCATGATTTTGGCCTGCAACATTTGCTCCTGTTGCCGGTCAGACAGCAGCTTGAGGTACAATCCGTGGCGCCCGATGATGACGTAACCGGCCGCGGCAAGCTGATGCTCCAGAGCCGACCAATCGTAAATGCGGTAATGTCCGTGGTTTCGGTCGTTTTCGGAAAGCGCAAAAACCGAAGGCAGCAAACCCATGGCCACAGCCAGCTGGCGCGACAAGGCATAAGCATTGGGAACAGAAACGGCAAGCAGACCATCGGGAAGCAAAAAGGAAGCAAGACGACGCAATACAGGCTCCGGCTCCCGAATGTGTTCCAGCACATGTTGCAGCACGATACAATCAAACCGCTCAGTGGTATGAAAATCTTCAAAATACGATAATTCAAATTGCACATGAGCGCAGTCGCCTACGCACCGGCGGGCTTGTTCTAAAAAAGCCGATGAACCTTCTACGGCCACTACCCGCCTGGCCCGCTGGCTGAGCAAACGGGTCAGTTGACCGCTGGCAGGTCCCAGCTCCAGAACGGCCGCTTTTTCCAATGGAATGTAGGACTGCAGCTTATGAAGAAATTCCAGACGTTTAAACTGTTCGTAGTCGTGATCTATGTCATACGTATGCACCAGTGCATCAAGATTAAACTGCTCTGGAGGCGGATGCATGGACGCGCGATTGGAGCAACAGGATTCGGCCCGGCGGTCCCCACCGAGGCCCTGTTCTGATGTTAAAGTTACGTTGCTGCCAGATGCATCGCTGCTTTCAGGAGGCGATTTCTTTTCGGATGATGGAGCAGATTTCCTCTACCTGTGCATCGGAAAGTTCATGCGACAAGGGCATGGCCAAAATGCGGGAGCTGATGTCTTCGGCTACGGGGCAAGCGCTGCCGTTGATGTGAGGCAACCGGTTGAGCGGCGGATAAAAATAGCGGCGCGGAAAAATATCCCGTTCGTTCAACCGCTGCCGGACGCGTTGCTGTTCCTCCTCTGAAGAAAACAGAACGGGAAAATAGGCGTAGTTGTAGGATATGTGTTCGGGTATAGTCAGCACGTTTACCGGCAGGCCGGAGAGCATCTGCTGGTAATGCCCAAAGGCCTGTTTTCTTTTCCTGCAGATTTCCTCCAGGTAGGGAAGTATGCACAGGCCGAGCGCAGCGTGCAGTTCCGAACATTTACCGTTGATGCCCAAGCCATAATAATCTTCTCCGATATGTCCGAACTGGCGCAACAGAAGCAACTGGCGGGCCAGCCCGGCATCGGCGCATGTTACCATACCGCCTTCGGCCGTGTGAAACAACTTGGTCGCATGGAAACTGCAGGCCGTTATATCACCATAGGTGAGCAGAGAGCGGTTGTTGACCTGTACGCCAAAAGCATGGGCTGCATCGTAGATAATCTTAATTCGATGTCGCCGGGCAATGTCATCCAGCGCCGTCAGATTACAGGGCAGGCCATATACATGAACGGCCAGAATAGCGCTGGTGCGCGGCGTGATGACCGCTTCCACCCGTTGGGGATCAATACAAAAGTCGCCAGGGTCTATATCGGCAAACACCGGAGCACATCCTTCCCAAACGATTGCATTGACCGAGGCCGCATAGCTAAACGGCGTCGTGATGATTTCACCTTTCAGGTTCAGGGCTTTGATGGCCAACTGAAGGGCCATGGTGCCGTTTGCGCATAAGACCACGTTGGAGAGCCCAAGCCGGGTGCGCAAGGTATCTTCCAACTCAACGGAAAAAGGGCCTCCGTTGGTGATCCAACCGTTTTCCCAGATGCGGCGCACGTAATCCGCATAGGCTTCCAGAGGGGGCAAAAAGGTTTTGGTAACGTTCAGCGGCATCAGCAGGGTTCTAACGTCCAGGACAGGTTGGGCAGATGCAGGATTCCCTCTTTGCGTCCGGGCGTCCAGCCCAGCCGGCCGGTAGGTTGCGGCAGGATATCAAATGAAAGGGTGTCGTTGTGTTCAAAAAGGATATACGACTTGCGTTCCACGAACAGCAGGCGGTTTACCGTATAGGTTCCCTGATTGAGGATGTTGCCGGGAATGACGGCACGGGCCTGCAAGGTAGTTTGTGTATGAACGGCGTTCAGGGAAAAAGCAGTAGAAGCCACCAGCACCAGTATGCCCCGTTCGTCCATCAGATGAAAGGTAACATCCAGCTGCGTAGGTACGGCCCGAAGCAGTTCAAAACGAAAGGTAAGTTCCAGATCGTCGTGGGTATAGAGGGTGCGGTTGCGGCGATGGACTGGCTGAACGGATGCATAAAGCAGGCGAATGTGTTCGTTGCCGGGAGCCTGGGCAGGATCCCACGCCTGCTCGTATTTGTTGTGGGTAAAACTGTGCAGGTATTGACTAACCACGGTGGCTACATCGCCATCGGCCACCAATCGGCCTTCCTGAATGAGAATGGCCCGCTGGCACAGATTCTGAACCGCTTCCATGTTGTGGCTGACAAACAATACCGTGCGGCCCTCACGTGAACTGGCGGTTTTCATTTTATCCAGACACTTTTTCTGGAATTCCGCATCGCCTACGGCCAGCACTTCATCCACCATCAAAATTTCGGGCTCCAGATAGGCAGCCACGGCAAAGGCCAGCCGTACGTACATACCCGAGCTGTAGCGCTTTACCGGTGTGTCAATAAATTCCTCAATGCCGCTGAAGGCGACAATATCGTCGAAGCGCTTTTTGATTTCGGAGCGGCGCATGCCCAAAATGGCGCCATTGAGAAAGATATTTTCCCGGCCGGTGAGTTCGGGATGAAATCCGGTGCCCACTTCCAGCAGCGAGGCCACACGACCGTAGATAACGGCTGATCCGCTGGTGGGCTGCGTAATGCGCGACAGGATTTTGAGCAAAGCCGTTTTGCCCGCACCGTTTTTGCCGATGATGGCCACCACATCGCCCTGGCGAACGGAAAAGCTGATGTCGCGAAGGGCCCAGAAATCTACCTCAGGGGCTGTTTGCCCGAGAAAAAGCGTGCGCACCTGTTCAACCAGCGAATCCCGGAAGGTGGTGCTGCGCCGCTTGCCGATGCGAAACCGCTTGGAAATGCCGTTGACTTCTATTGCGTAGGACATTCGTCAGATGATATCGGCTACAATTCGCTCGGTACGCTTAAAAAAGTATATGGAGGAAATCACTAATATCAAAATGAAGCCAAAACTGTAAACCAGGTAGCCGGTATCGGGCAGAGGTGTACCCAGCAGTGCCCAGCGGAATCCGTCAATGACGGAAGCCATGGGGTTGAGATAAAACAGACCGTGGTATTGTTCGGGAATACGGCTGGACGGATAGGCTACCGGGGAAAAATACAAACCCATTTGCACCAGAAACGGGATGACCAGCTGAACATCGCGGAACCGGATGGTCAGCGCACTCAGCCAGATGCCGGCAGCCAGCGACAGGGCTACCAGGGCTATGATCCAGAAGGGAAGGGTGATGATGTTTCCCGAAGGAACATAGCGGTACAGGATCATCAGAAAAACCAGAAACAAAAACGTTACGGAAAAATCAATAAAAGCCACCAGGCTTTTTCCCAAAGGGATGAGCAGGCGCGGAAAATAAACCTTGGTGATCAGGTGCGATGATGTCACCAGACTCTGGCCTGCCTGCGTGAGTACAAAGCTCAGGTAGCTCCAGGCCCACATGCCGGTCATAACAAACACCGGATAAGGAATATCGCCGGTTTCCACGCGGGCAGCTTTGTTGAAGACCAGAATAAAAACGATCAGGGTCAGCAGCGGCTGAACGAAGGCCCAGGCAAAACCGAGCAGCGTCTGGGCATAGCGCACGCGGTAGTCGCGATAAGCCAGCAGAAACAGCAGATCGCGGTAGCGGAACAGTTCGGGCAGATTAAGCCCCAGGCCCCGCTGCTTTGCCGAAATGACGGTCTTCATTATTGCGGCTGCAAGAATAAAAGAAAATTAATAAGCAGTGAACACGCATGCATTAAGGTACCAGTTGCCCGCCACAACTGGAACCCGAGCCGGCTGTGCATCCGTAGCAATGCTGCGAAACCATGATGCGTCGTTCCTGCAACGCTTCCGCAGGTACCGTGCTGATGTGGCGGGCATTTCCGGCCTGGTCGGTGATTTTCAGATCCAGCATCTGGTTGAAATCGCAGTCGTACAAAAACCCCTCCCAGCTGACCGAGAGGGTGTATCGGCACATCAGAGCAGGCACGGTTGCCGGGTTGAATGCCATCACCAGCTTTTTCATGTATTCTTCGTACTGGCCGCTTTGCAGCAAAAAATGCAGAAACCGGCTGATGGGCAGGTTGTTGATGACGTAGAGATTGTTGAAGACAATTCCATATCGGTTGCTCAGTTCTTTCTTGAACTGCTGTTCCAGCATCTGCTGGGGGGCACTTAAAAAAGCGCCGACGGGATTGTACACCAAATGAAGCTGCAGACCGCTGTCGGGTTTTCCGTAGCCTTCGGCGTTCAGCAGCAGCAGGGCTTCAATGGATGCATCAAAAACGCCTGTGCCGCGCTGCCGGTCGGTTCGGGAAGCTTCGTAAAAAGGCAGGGAGCTGATGACTTCCACCTGATGTTGGGCAAAAAACCGGGGCAGGTCGTTGAAGCGCTCGTGAGCGGTAATGATGGTCAGGTTACAGCGGGTCATCACCCTGCACCCGCGCTGCCGGCATTCGGAAACCAGCCAACGATAATGGGGATTGAGTTCCGGGGCGCCACCGGTGATGTCCACCGTTTTCATGCCGCTGCGATCCAGAAACTGCAGGCACTGTTCCATGGTTTCGCGGCTCATGACCTCGCGACGGTCGGGGCCGGCATCTACATGACAATGGCGACAGGTCTGGTTGCATAGTTTGCCCACATTGATCTGCAAGATTTCTGGCCTGCCGGCAAACAAGCCATCGTATCCTGCTTTTTGCAGGGTGCTGCTGAACGGCGGAATGATGCCGGTTACCTCGTCGTAGTGACGAAGCTGCGAGGCACTGTCGGCCAGCGGATGCTGTTGACGGGCTAACGTGGCCATGAGGTTTCCCAACCGGCGTAAAAGTCAGGAAATGCTGAGCTGGTTAATGCGGTTCATCATTTGGGTGGCATGCACCAGCGAGGCACCGCCCCGGATGGCGGCTGCCACATGTACAGCTTCCATCATTTGCTCTTCGCTGTATCCTTTGGCCAGGGCATCTTCGGTGTAGGCATGAATGCAGTACGGGCATTGCAGGGCATGGGCTACGGCCAGGGCAATGAGCGATTTTTCCCGTGCCGAAAGTGCACCTTCGGCAAAGACTTCGTTGTACCAATTGAAAAACTTATCAGCCAGCGCTTTGTCATACTGGCTGATGTCGGCGAATCGGGCCAGATCGTCAGGGTTGTAATAGGTTTTCATCATTTATTTTTTTATGAGAAAAGTTCTATGGCTTTTTTAAACAAAGCGGTCAGCATGGGTTCGGTGCGGCCGGCCACGGCAATGATTTCTTCCAGATTTACCGGTTGCAGATGGTCGGGATCGCATTCGTCGGTGATAACGGAAACCGCGGCCACGGGCAGACTCATGTGGTTGGCCACAATCACTTCGGGCACGGTGGACATGCCAACGGCGTCGGCACCTATTCGGCGCAGGAAACGGTATTCGGCCCGTGTTTCCAGATTTGGCCCGTTAACAGCTACGTAAATGCCCTGATGCAGTGTGATGTTCAGCAACTGAGCCGCCTGCAGCAACCTGCGGTTCAATTCGGGGTGATAGGGGCGGCTCATGTCAGGGAAACGCGGACCCAGGGCATCGTCATTGGGACCGAAAAGCGGATTGCTGCTTTGCAGATTGATGTGGTCGTCCAGCAGCATGAGCGAGCCTTTGGGCATCTGCGGATTGAGCGAGCCGGCAGCATTGCTGATCAGTAGCCAGCGCACGCCCAGCAGTTTCATCACCCGTACCGGAAAGGTGATTTGCTGCATGGTATAGCCTTCGTAGAAATGAAACCGTCCCTGCATGGCCACCACCCGCTTGCCGCTCAGCATGCCATACAGCAATCGTCCCTGATGGTGTTCTACGGTGGAAACGGCAAAACCGGGGATGGAGGCATACTCCAGAACCTGTTCGGTCTGGATTTCGGCAGCCAGATTACCCAGGCCTGTACCCAGAATGATGCCCCCTTCCGGGTTTCGGATCCTGCTTTCCTGCAGGTAGCGAACGGCTTCACCAAGCAATGCAGTGCTCATAGACAACCAGCCGGACGGCAAGTCTGCGCCAAAATAAGGCGCATCGTAGTTGCAACAGAAAAAAGCATCAGGTACTAACGAGCCGATAACGGAGCACCCCTACAGACGACCGCTGAGCCGAAGGTCTTCTTCCGTGTCAATATCCACCAACTCATCGAGCAGGTGGTAGGAGCCGTTCAGGTTGCGTAGATCTTCCAGAGTGGCATGCAACACATGCTCCGAGCTCCACTGTTTGTTTTTGAACAGCAGGGCATGCATCTGCTTCATCCCAATGAGATAATAGCCGCCGTCGTGGGCAGGGCCCAGGACCACATCGCAGCGGTTGAGGTGGTCAAATGCAGCCTGCAACAGGTCGGAGCTGAGCTGGAACGTGTCGCTTCCGATGAGCACCACTTTTTGGTAGCCGCAGCCAAAGGCATCGCGAAAAGCATTGAGCATCCGCTTACCCAGGTCGCCCCCTCTTTGCTGATGTTTGATGAAGGCCTGATGGTTCCACAGATCATCCTGTTCCACATAATCCGAATAATAAACCGCCTTATCGCAGCACAAACCGTGGGTTACGGCATAGGTATGTTCCAGCAACTGGCGATATACGTCAAGCGCACGTTCAGCGCCAATGGCACGGGCCAGCCGGGTTTTCACTTTGCCCGCTATGGCATTGCGGACAAAGACGATCAGCAGTTCCTTATTCTTTGGCTTCATGGCAAAACCTGCAGGCTACGTTTTGGCTGATTACGGCATCTGATGAATAAAAAAAAGAGGAATCGCTTCAAGTGCGTCTGATCCGGACGTTGGATGCAGCCGCAGTGGAAAGCAATACCGAACCTCAAAACCTATGCTTGCTGACACAGGAAGCGTTTTTGCATAGTTAAAAACAAATTCCAGGCAGCAGTCGCCCGGCAGGTCCTAATTAAAAACGTGGAAATGTTTGCAACTTGCACCTGTATAAGCCTGCACCGGTTCTATGCCTCCTTCAGCTCAAGCGCTGCGCTCCAAACTTCCGGCCACGGGAACAACCATCTTCACCGTTATGTCCGCCCTGGCTGCCGAGCACCGGGCCATCAACCTGTCGCAGGGCTTTCCGGATTTTTTATGTTCCGAGTTTTTGCTGGAGCGGGCGGCGTATTACATGCACCAGGGCTTGAATCAGTATGCACCCATGCCAGGCATATTACCGCTGCGCCAGCGCATTGCGGAAAAGGTTCGGCGCCTGTATGATGCCGATTACGATCCGGAGTCAGAGATCACCATTACTGCCGGAGGCACGCAGGCATTGTATGCAGCCATTGCGGCCACTGTTCACGAAGGCGATGAGGTGTTGTTGTTTGAACCTGCTTACGACAGCTATGCGCCTGCCGTGGAGTTGCACCGGGGTGTGCCCGTCTATGTGGAGCTTTCGCCTCCGGATTTCCGCATCGACTGGGACAAGGTGCGCCGCTGCCTGAACCGGCGGACGCGCCTGATCATCATCAATTCTCCGCACAATCCCACAGGAGCCATGATCGGCGCCGGCGACCTGCAGGAGCTGCAGCGCCTCATTGCCGACACCGACATACTGGTGCTCAGCGATGAAGTGTATGAGCACTTGGTGTTTGACGGGCGCCGCCATGAAAGCGTCATGCGCTATCCGGAGCTGGCCGCCCGCAGCTTTGTAGTCTTCAGTTTCGGCAAGACGTATCACAACACCGGATGGAAAATGGGCTATTGCCTGGCTCCGGCCGCTCTGATGGCCGAGTTCCGCAAGGTGCACCAGTTTATGGTTTTTTCCGTCAATACCCCCCTGCAATATGCTTATGCCGACATGATGGAAGATCCGGCGCATTACGAACAGCTTTCCTCTTTTTATGAGGAAAAAAGAAATATGTTTTTGCAGCTGATCAGCGATTTGCCCTTTAGCGTTCGTCCGGCCGAAGGCAGCTACTTTCAATGTGCCGGCTACGAGCAAATCAGTAACGAGGCAGACCGCGATTTTGCCATCCGGCTCACCCGTGAGGCCGGCGTGGCCGTAATCCCGGTTTCTGCTTTTTACCGCAGCGGCACCGATCACCGGCTGATCCGTTTTTGTTTTGCCAAAAAACAGGAAACGTTGGAAGAGGCCGCCCGAAGGCTGCGCGCTTATCTGCGCGGCTGAAGCGGCAGCCCGATTCAGGCTCCGGCCTGTTCCGCCTGGGGCTGCGTCTCATTGAGCAGACGCCACAGCGCTCCTTCCTTGAGCGCAAAAGCCGAGCGCGTGATGCGATGCAATCGCAACATTTCTATAACATAGCCCATCAGGATAACCGACACGGGCATGGTTTCGGCGCGAAACCAGGGCATTCCCTTCATTTTGAGACGCTCTTCCAGGGGGGCGGAAAGGATCCGCTCGCTGAGGACGTAAAAGGCCCGCATCGGTATTTCGGTGCTCAGTTCAAAGCTGTTAAACGGCCGGCCCAGCAGGTTTTCGGTATAAAGCGCAGCCAGAGTATCAAACGAACCGCTGGCGCCCACCAGACGGGAGGGATGCAGAGCGCGCACCTCATTGCAGCATTTCCCAAACACATCCATCAGATGGTTGATCATTCGAACCTGTTCGTTGGCGCGAATAGGTTCGTACTGGTGAAACTGCTGCCGCAACACACTGCTGCCCAGAGGCAGACTCTTTTTCCACAAAATCTGCGAACGGTTGGCCACAATGAATTCCACGCTGCCACCGCCGATGTCCATGATCAAAACAGGCTGCTGATCCAAGGGCACTGCCTGGCGCACACCCAGATAGATAAGCTCAGCCTCTTCCTCCCCGCCAATGCGATGAAATTCCATGGGACAGACTTTTATGGCATCGTCAATAAACTCCTGCCCGTTTGCTGCGGTTCGCACGGCAGCGGTGCCAAAGCCAATGATCCGGTCGGCCTGCAGCTCCTGAATGACGGCAGCAAAACGGCGCAGCTGTTCCAGGCCACGCCGGTAAGCATTGACGCCAATGCGGTCCAGGCCTTCTTCCCCCAACCGAACGAATTCCTCGGCTTTGTGCAACACCCGGAACGAACGATCTTCATATCCTTCCACAACCAGCAGGTGGAAGGTATTTGTGCCCAGATCCATTATGGCGTAACGCATGCCGCAGGGAGCCAGATGCAAAGAAAGCTCTTACTTTGAAGCCAAATGCCCAGGTATGGTAAAAAGCTCGCGGCGCACGTTTGTTCGTCAGGCTGCCATGATATCAGCAGTCTGTTGTGCAGGTAAGCTGGCCGTGTTTGCTTCCTGCGGAACGGCCCGGCCGGCAGCAGCAACGTTCACGGAAGACGATCAGGGGTTATACGTGCCGCTGGCGGCTGTAGAGGGCAAATCCACCCTGACGGTGCGCAGCCGGCGTTTTGATGAACCGCTTTTGCTGACCCGCAACTCCTCCGGTGATTGGGTGGCCATACGCCTGCATTGCCCACACAAGGGTTGTACGGTGGTGCAGCGGGAAGATAAGTTGGTATGCCCCTGCCATGGATCGCAGTTTTCGGCTACGGGGGAATTGCTCAAAGGCCCTGCCCGGCAGTCGCTGACTACTTTTCCGGTGTCGGCAACCGACAAGCAATTGGTGATCCGTTTTTAGATGAAAGGCTCTGTTACCGCCGGTGACTGGCTGTTGTTATTCGCTATCTCGCTGATCTGGGGCAGTTCCTTTATTCTGATTGACCGAAGCCTGCATGCCTTTGCGCCCACGCAGGTAGCTTGTCTGCGTATTGTCCTTTCGGCCGTGGTGCTGCTGCCGTTTTTTCTTCAACGGCGACACACGCTTGACTTTCGGCAAACCCGGCACATCACGGTACAAAGCCTGTTTGGCAACTTCGTTCCTGCCTTTCTGTTTCCGGCAGCTCAGGTGCACGTCAACAGCGCTACGGCAGGCATCATGAACTCCCTTTCGCCGGCATGGGCATTTCTGCTGGGCCTGTTGTTTTTCGGGGCTTCGTTCCGTTGGATGCAACTTGCCGGAATAGCCGTGGCTTTTGCCGGAGCCGTTATGCTGCTGTTTCAGCCGGCCAAGGTCGGCGCAACTGCTTACGGTACGCTGCTCATCTTGGCTACGCTTTGCTATGGCCTCAGTTCCAATCTGGTGAACCGACATTTACGGCATATCGATGCGCTGTCTATTTCTTCTACCGGTTTTGTGATCCTGAGCTTTCCGGCCTTGATCATTTTGTTTGGCACGGCAGGCTTTGTTCCTTTACTGAAAGATCCGCAGGCCTGGCAGTCGCTGGGTTATATTGCTCTGCTTGCCGTTATGGGTTCGGCCGTGGCCAGCACGTTGTTTTACCGGTTGTTGCAACGCACCAACACCCTGTTTGCCATGTCGGTTACCTACCTGATGCCCGTAGTGGCTTTGCTGTGGGGATGGCTAAGCGGCGAAACGCTTTCATTCACTGATTTGGCAGGAATGGCGCTCATCCTGGGAGGTATCTATCTGCTTAGTCGGCGGCCTTCACGGCAATCATACTGATCTCGACGTTCACACCGAGCGGCAGCCCTTTTACGGCTACCGTTTCCCGGGCGGGGAAATGGCCGGTAAAGTAGGAGCCATAAACTTCATTAACCTGAGAAAAATGATTCATGTCGGTAAGAAAAATGGTGGTCTTCACCACGTGTTCAAAACCGGCTCCGGCAGCCTGCAGAATGGCCTTCAGATTTTCCATCACCTGGCGCGTTTCGCTTTTGATGTCGTCCGTAACCAGTCGTCCGGTTGCAGCTTCCTTAGCCACCTGACCGGAAACAAAGATCAGGTTTCCGGCAACGGTGGCCTGGCTGTAGGGACCTATGGGCGCCGGGGCTGAAGGCGTGGTAACGATTGTTTTCACCTCATCATGGTTTCCGGCCAAGGTAGGAGCTTTTTCTCCATGACGACTGGCTGATTGATCCGGTTGACGACAGTTTGAAAAGAACAGCACGGCAATCAAAGGAAACAGGGCTCTGGCCATACGGCTAACTTTGGTTTGAAATAAGCGAAAGATAGCGACGGTGCAGGGGGTATTGGTGGGCGAAAGCATCAGGATCAGCGAAGCACAAAAGGCAATTGCTGCATCCCGTCACGGAAAACATTTTCGTTGGCAGGTTGTTCGGATCGAGCCGGGACAACGGGAAATGCCTTCTCTTCCAGCCGATTCGTTGGTGCTGGACTTGAACCTGGACGATGAACCGCGGCGGCTGCAGCAGTATATGCAGCAGGGGATCACTCGCCTGGGCGGATGTGCCGTCAAACGAACGGTCAGCGAAATGCGCAGGCAGGCAACACCCGACGCGGTGTTGTTCGGAATCAATGCCCTGCCTGCCTTTCTGGATTCTCCCTTGTGGGAGCTTTCGGCTCCTGACAAAAACTCGCGACAGCTGGCAACGGAAACCCTGCAGTCTGTGGGCATATCGTTTCGCCTGGTGAGCGACAGCCCGGGCATGGTACGGCCGCGCGTGCTAGCCATGATCATCAACGAAGCATTTTTTTCCTTGTATGAAGGAGTGGCTACGGAAGAGGAAATCGATCAGGCCATGAAGCTGGGCACGGCCTATCCTTACGGCCCCTTTGAATGGTGCAACCGCATTGGCCTGCATAATGTTTATGAAGTGCTTGATGCGCTTCACCGCAGCGACAATCCGCTTCGGTACCGCATCTGTCCTCTGCTGGAAGAGCGCTACCGGCATTCTCTGCAACCCCTTCGCTGATCGTTATGTTTCTCATCTATGCCGATCAGCTTACCCCGCGCCTGGAGTACGTATTGCACCTGTGGTTTGGCGAGCTGCTGCATCAGCCTTATCGCTGCACGACCGATGTTCAGGAATTCATTCATGCCGATGCCATCAAGATCAACTACAGCCGGCAGCCGATAGATCAGGGCCTGACGGTGTTGCCTCACGGCTTGCTGCAGGAAACGGGTGTGAGGCCGCTGCAGCCCGAAGCAGCCTTCTCCAACGGCACCTGCAGGCTTTTCACCGATGCTGCCGGCGGATACGATCCCTTTGCCGCTACCTTTTTTCTTGTTACGCGGTATGAAGAATATCTGCCTCATGAAAAAGACCGCCACGGCCGCTTTCCTGATGAGGCCAACACGCTGGTCAAGCTGAAGGCTGCCCACCGGCCGGTGGTTCAGGATTATGTGGGCGATGTGCTGCATCGGTTGGCGCAACGGTATCGCCACGTTCCGCTCACCGTACCGCCGTTCCGGTTGCTGCTCACTTACGACGTGGATCTGGCATTTGCCTACCTGCACCGGCCGTGGTGGCGTACGGCGGCAGCGTATGCCCGCTCGTTGCTCCAGGGCGATCTGGCTGACGTAGCCCTGCGATCAAAAGTGTTGTCAGGAAAAGCCCCTGATCCCTTTGATACGTTTGCTTTTCAACGTAGCCTGCATCAGCAGTATGGGTTGCCAGCAGTTTACTTTTTTCTGCTTGCCGATTATGGCCGCTATCACAAAAACGTGAGTTGGACAAACGTTGCATTGCAGCAACTCATCCGCAAGCTGCGGGCCGATGCAGAAGTAGGGCTGCATGCCGGCTATTCTGCGGGCTTTGACGGTTCGGTTTTGCATAAGGAACGCCAGCGGCTGCAATACATTCTCGATGAGCCGCCAATGGCAAACCGTTTTCATTTTCTGCGCATGAAATTACCGGAGAGTTACCGGCTTTTGCTGCAGCAGGGCTTTTCGGAGGATTACAGCCTGGGATTTACCACGCGGACAGGCTTCCGCGCCGGTATGGCTCAGCCCTTTACCTGGTATGATGTGGAAAACGAAAGCCATACGGCATTGATCATTCATCCTATGGCCCTGATGGATGCCACCCTGTATTACCATCTGCAATGCAATGAGCAGGAAGTATTGCACCACAGTATGGATTTAGTAAAAACCATAAAGCAAACCGGTGGCGAATTGCAATTGCTGTTGCACAATGATCTGTTGTCCGGTCACAACCGATGGAAGACGTGGCCGCAAACGCTTTCTTTGCTGCTGCAAAAGGCACTGACTTAGTATGGAAGTGATCAACGGCATATTGGCGCTGGTGCTGACGGCCATCGGTTTGCTGGGCTGTGTGCTGCCCGGCTTACCCGGCCTGCCGTTGAACTATGCTGCCCTGCTGCTGGTGCAATGGCAATGGAAGGTGTACAGCGTCACCTTTCTGATCGTTATGGCCGTGCTGACGGCAGTGGTATTGGTTCTGGACTACCTGATTCCGGCATGGAGCGCCAAATGGTTTGGTGCCACGCCGCAGGGAGTGCGTGGAAGTATTCTGGGCATGATTGTCGGCCTGTTTTTTACTCCCGTAGGTATGATTTTCGGCATATTGTTGGGTGCCATTCTGGGCGACATGGCAGCCGGCCGCAAACCGTTCGAAGCTATGCGATCCGGTGTAGGCACTTTATTCGGCACACTGACCGCCATGGCACTGAAAATTCTGCTTGCGCTGGTGATGGCCGTTCCGGTGTTCTGGCATCTGGTGCGAAAGCTGTGGGATGCCCTTGCGGTTGCCTTTGGCTGACGGGCTGCCTATCTTGCCCGCAGCAAATCCTTGCCATGCCGCTCATTAATTTAAGTCAGCAGCATTCCCTCCTGAATGCCTTTGTTGCGGAAATCCGCGATGTTCAGGTACAGCGCAACCGGCTCCGCTTTCGTTACAACATGGAGCGATGCGGTGAAGTGCTGGCTTATGAAATCAGCAGGCAGTTGCCTTATGTGCAGGTGAATGTTAACACGCCTCTGGGGACTGCAGTGATTCCGGTACCGGCCGAACAGCCGGTGGTGGGGGCCATTCTGCGGGCTGGATTGATTCTACATCAGGGCATGATCCGCTTTTTTGATCAGGCCGACAATGCCTTTGTTTCCGCTTACCGCAAGCACCGCCCTGACGGCAGCTTTGACATAGCCATAGAGCATGTGTCATCCCCGCCACTGAACGACCGGATTTTTATTCTTGCCGATCCCATGCTGGCCACCGGCCGCAGCATGGTAGCTACTTTGCAGCAGTTGTTTTCCCTGGGGAAACCGCGCATCGTTCATCTGGCCTGTGTGATTGCGGCAAGGGCGGGAGTAGAGTGGGTGGAACGTCATTTTCCCGACATGACCATCTGGGCCTGTGCCGTAGATGAAGAACTGAATGCGCAAGGGTACATTGTTCCCGGTCTGGGTGATGCCGGCGACCTGAGCTACGGCCCCAAAGCCCAACACTAAATGGGTTTTAGACCTTTTTTTCGTTACGTGTGGAAAAAACTTAATTTAGAAGCCCTTTTCGGGAACCTTGGATTCAACCGCGCTGACATGAGCAAACCGCTACGCTTCATCTTCATGCTCTTAACTGCGGCAGGAAGCGCTGCCGCTCAGGACATTCACTTCAGTCAGTTTTATTTCTCGCCGCTGACCGTCAATCCGGCGCTTACCGGTGCCATTGACGGTACCTTCCGCATTGGCGGCATTTACCGCAATCAATGGTCGAGCATTACTTCTCCATTTGTGTATTCCACGCCCTCCATTGCTTTTGATGCCAAGTTGTTCAGCGGAGGATTTACGGCCAATTATCTGGGAGCAGGCATCTTGTTGCTCAACGATCGCAGCGGTGACGGCAACCTGACCAACATCACCGGCATGTTGTCGCTGGCTTATCATCAGTCGTTGGATCGCGAAGGCAACTATCATCTGGCTGCAGGTCTGCAGGGAGGTTTTGTTCAGAAAAGCATAGACTTTGAAAAGCTCAACTTCGGCGATGAGTTTGACGGATTGGGATTTGGAGGTGTCACCAATGAGTTTTTCAAATATTATCAGATTGCTTATGCCGATTTTGCCGGCGGGGTTTTGCTCTACGGAATCCCCAGCAACCGCTTCCGCTTTCAGCTGGGCGGTTCCATTTTTCACCTGACTACCCCACGCGAATCGTTTTTTGAATCCAGCACCAATCAGCTCGACATGCGTTTTGTGGCCCATGGCAGTGCCGGCATGCGGGCCGGACGCCGCATGTATTTCTTTCCTTTTGCCCAGTATCAGTTTCAGAACAACGACAACGAAGCGGTTGTGGGCGCCAACATCGGATACAACATGAGCGAATCGCTCCGCGGCCCGCAGCAGATTTTTTACGTTGGTGTTTTCAACCGCGTGCGTTACGACATCATTCCTACCGTAGGCATCATGATGAAAGGCTTTCAGGCCGGCATCAGTTACGACGTGAACATTTCGCCGGATTTGCGACCGGCAACGGGGGGCAAGGGCGGTTTTGAACTGGCTGTGGCCTACATCGGCAACATCACGCCGCCCAAACACTACAAACGCATCTTCTGCCCCAGCTTCTGACCGCTCACCCAGCGGCTGTTCCGGATAAAAAAGCGGTAAGGTTTTAACCGGTCTTTGCCGCAGCCGTCAATGCCTATGCGGGGGGTAACCGCAATGGCTTCTGCAGGTACAACAAGGCCGCGGTCTTCAATCCAGAGGATGGATCCGAGCAGGTCCATACCGTTGAGGTCTTTGGTAATGCCCAGGGCACGGGCTGCATTGCCGGGGCCGGTTGTCAGGCTGTAGCTGACTTCCTTCTTGCCGCGTCGTTCCAGCATCCGTTCCAGGCCTTCCACCGGTTCAATGCTGCGAATCAGAACAGCATGAGGAATGCCTTCCCTGTTGGTGACTACGTTGAACAGATGATGCAATCCGTAATTGATGTACACATAGGCTGTGCCTCCAATCCAATACATGACCTCGTTGCGTGGGGTGCGGTGGCCGCAATAGGCATGAGAGGCGCTGTCATCAATCCCGGCATAAGCCTCTGTTTCGGTAATGATGCCGGCTGTGCGTTGGCCATTCAAACGGGTCACCAGCACCTTTCCCAGTAACTGACGGGCCAGTTCCGTTACCTCATCGTGGAGATAAAATCTGCGGGGCAGTTTCTTGCCTTGGGGCATGGCCGGAGCGATCGCTATTTTACAGCACCAACGCAAATTACCCATGAGCCCCCGGGGCATACTTTACCTCATCCCTTCTGCATTGAGTCTTACAGGCGATTGCGGCCTGAGCGCAGCCACCCTGGCTATCGTACACGAACTGGATTTTTTTTTCGTGGAAAACCTGCGTAGCGCCAGACGCTTTCTCCGACGAATCGGTTACCAAAAAGACTTCAATACCGTATCCATGTTTCCCCTGAACTCCGATGACGAATGGAATCCCTCGGCGCTGCAGTTTCCGGCTGACAGACCTGCGCCAAAAGTTGGATTGTTGTCGGAAGCAGGAAGTCCTGCCGTAGCCGACCCCGGTGCTGCTCTGGTGTTGTGGGCACATCAACAGGGTTGGCGCGTTATTCCTTTGCCGGGTCCTTCCGCTATTCTGCTGGCACTCATGGCCAGCGGTCTGAACGGTCAGTGCTTTTTCTTTCACGGCTATCTGCCGGTAAAACGGGAAATCCGCCGTCGTCGCATTCACGAACTGGAAAAGGAAAGCCGCCAGCGCCAATGCACGCAAATCATTATGGAAACGCCCTACCGCAATGAGGCCCTGTTGAACGATCTGTTGTCGCAATTGATGCCTTCAACCTTATTGTGCATTGCTGCCGACCTGACCGGCGACAGGGAGTTCATCGCCACTCGGCCTGTATGTGCATGGGAACATACAACCCCTTCCTTGAAGGGAAGGCCGGCATTATTCTTATTTCATGCAGGTGCTTTACGGGCAGGGTAGGCCTCCATGAGGCACACAGCGGCCCTTGCGGTCAATGTAAAACCGGATGCCGTCTTTTTCCACCTGAGCCATTCCCAGCTGAAACGGTCCCAAACGGTCATAAATGAGGGGAATGACAATGGTTCCGGTGAAATCAATATATCCGCCTTTTCCGCCTATCATCACGCCGGCCATACCCTCGCTGAAGGCATAGACGTAGTCGTATTCCGGCGCAATCACCTCAAAGCCCTGTCGGTTGATAAACCCCCAGCGGCCTTCGCGGTTAACGGCAGCAAAACCTTCGCTGAAATCATCAATTTCGAAATACCGCATGGGAACCACCAACTGCCCCTTCTGATCAATGATGCCGGCATAACCACCGCGTTCCACAATGGCAAGCCCTTGCTGAAATGGAGCGGCAAAGTCGTACTGCATGGGAATGACCAACTGACCTTTACGGTCAATGTAGCCGTATTGCTCGGAGAGCATGACGACCGCCAATCCTTCGCTGAACGACATGACTTCATCATACTGAAAGTCAATGAAGGTTTTGCCGGTGCGGTCAATAAAGCCCCATCCCTGATCGCCGAGCACGGCAGCCAGTCCTTCCTGAAACGGCATGGCTTCCTCATACTGCGGTTTGATCACTTCCTTCCCGTTGCGGTCAATAAAACCGTACTGTCCCTGAACGGCGACCATAGCCAGACCGTCAGAAAACGGATAGATTTCATCGTAGCGGGCGGGCACAATCACCTGACCACTGCCGGCATCACGAATGCCAAACCGACCCTGTTCCTCAAAAGCCACCAATTGCTGCGCGGCCAGCTGCAACGTTCCCGCGATCCACGCACCCAGCAACAGAAAAGTTCTCATGTAAACAAAAATAGAGCGGAAAAATGCCTGTTGCTGCGCTCCCTTCCTTGCCGGCTTGCATCTTACTTTTGACCCCCATCAGCCGTGCCACGCAACAAAATCGCCTACTTCGGCCTTACGTTTGACGATGTACTGCTCGTTCCGGCGTATTCGGAAGTGTTGCCCCGTGAAACCGACATCACCACCAGGCTCACCCGCCAGATCCAGCTCAACGTTCCGGTAGTATCTGCCGCTATGGATACCGTTACCGACTGGCAGCTGGCCATCGCAATGGCCCAGCAGGGCGGCATCGGCATACTGCATAAGAACATGACCATTGAACGGCAGGCTGAAGCAGTTCGAAAGGTCAAACGCAGCGAAAGCGGTCTGATCATTGACCCGATCACCATGCGTCCGGACCAGACCCTTGGCGAGGCGCTTCAGATCATGAAGGAGAACAAGATCGGCGGCATCCCCATAGTGGACGACAGCGGCCGGTTGCTGGGCATTCTGACCAATCGCGACCTGCGTTTTGAAAAAAACCTGCGACGCCCCGTCAGCGAAGTGATGACCCGAAACCACCTCATCACGGCGCCGGAAGGCACTGATCTGCGCAAGGCCGAGGAAATCCTGCAGCGCAACAAGGTGGAAAAGCTGCCCGTCGTGGACCGACAGGGCCGTCTCCGAGGCCTCATAACCTATCGCGACATCATCAAACTCAAAAGCCATCCGCTGGCCTGCAAGGACCGCTACGGCCGCCTGCTGGTCGGCGCCGCCGTCGGTATCACCACCGATCTGTTTGACCGCATTGAAGCCCTGCTGGCCAACGGTGCCGACGTGATTTGCATTGATACCGCCCACGGCCATTCCAAAGGTGTAATGGATGCAGTGAAAAAAACCCGGCGGCAGTTCCGCCACCTGCAGCTCATTGCCGGAAATGTAGGCACTGCCGAAGGCGCTGCTGCCTTGGCTGAAGCCGGCGCCGATGCCGTTAAAGTGGGTATCGGACCGGGATCCATCTGCACCACCCGCGTGGTGACCGGAGCCGGCGTGCCTCAGATCAGCGCCATTATGCAAGCAGCAGCCGGCCTGCAGAAGAACAAAAAACTCGCTGACATTCCTGTTATTGCCGACGGAGGCATCCGCTACTCCGGCGATATGGTCAAAGCTATTGCTGCCGGCGCCGATTGCATTATGACCGGCTCGCTCTTTGCCGGCACAGAAGAAGCTCCCGGAGAAACCATCCTCTACGAAGGGCGCAAGTTCAAGTCATATCGCGGCATGGGCAGCCTGGAAGCTATGGCCGAGGGCTCCAAAGACCGCTACTTTCAGGATGCCGAAGACGATCTGAAAAAACTGGTACCCGAAGGCATTGTCGGGCGGGTTCCCTACAAGGGAACGGTGGCTGAAGTGATGGTGCAGTTGGTGGGCGGCCTGCGGGCCGGAATGGGTTACACCGGCTCCCGCACCATTGCTGAACTGAAAACCAAACAATTCGTGCAAATCACGAATGCCGGCATGCGCGAAAGCCATGTCCACGATGTGGTCATCATCAAGGAAGCCCCCAACTACTCTCCCTGAACCGTTTCCCTGTTATGGACGCCCTGGATCGCGCCCGTGCATTACTCAGCGAAGTGGAGCAGGCCAAGCTGGCCTCGGCTGCAGAGGCAGAGGCCTTTCGTCTGCGCTTTCTGGGTAGTAAGAACGAGCTCAAAGAGCTCATGGCTTTGATCAAGACGCTTTCCGGCGAAGACAAAAAGAAGCTGGGTCAATGGGTCAATACCATCAAGCAGCAGGCAGAAGAAAAATACCGTCAGGCCATGCAGCAATTGCGGGCATTGGAGGAAACGCCGCTGCCTGCCGACCTGACGCGCCCCGGATGGCCTCATGCCCTGGGTTCGCGTCATCCGGTTTCCGTTGTACGCGAGCAGATGACGGATATCTTCCTCCGGTTGGGCTTTGCCATTGCCACCGGGCCCGAAATTGAAGACGACTGGCACAACTTCACTGCCCTGAACATGCCCGAAGACCATCCGGCCCGCGACATGACCGACACATTCTATCTGCGGCGCAACCCCGACCTCATGCTCCGCTCGCAAACCAGCAACGTGCAGATCCGTATCATGCAGCGGCAAAAGCCACCCATACGCATCATCGCTCCCGGCCGGGTGTATCGCAACGAAACCATCACCTACAAAAGCCATGTTTTCTTTCATCAGATAGAAGGGCTGTACGTAGATGAACAGGTGTCCTTTGCTGACCTGAAACAAACCATTCTTTATTTCGTCCGCGAATTCTTCGGCGCCGACTACGCATGCCGCATTCGCCCTTCCTATTTTCCTTTTACCGAAATTTCTGCCGAAGTGGACATTCGCCGCCCGGGCTCTGATCAATGGCTGGAAATCATGGGGTGCGGCATGGTGCATCCTGAAGTGCTGCGCAACTGTTCCATTGATCCCGACCGTTACAGCGGCTTTGCCTTCGGCATGGGTATTGAACGGCCGGCCATGCTCAAATACGGCATCAGCGACATCCGTTTGCTCTACGAAAACGATGTGCGCTTCCTCAGGCAGTTTGCTTCCGCCTGAATCCTCAAATAACCACTTTGTTGAGCAGTTGAACCAGCGCTCGCCGGTGGCGGTACGACACTTTGAGTTCGATCAGTAGCGCACGCACGGCAGCGGCGCTGTCGGGCAACCGCATCATGGCCTGTATGGTTTGCGCTATAACCGCGTAGGCTTCCGGGCCGCTGTTTTTTTCTGCATAGCGCCGCAGGGCCTTGGCGTACAATTCCAGCACGACGCCGGGCATCGTATGCTCCAGGCCGCCGGCGTATTGGCGAACCAGTTCCAGTGAGCAGTTCTTGCGAAGCAATTCCGCCAGCTGATCAGGCCGATGCTCTTCTTCCAGCCAGATCTGGGCTGCAATACGAATGCCGCGCACGGCAAAGTCAGGCTGCTCGCGCAGCTTTCGCATGATTCGCTCCAGTTGTTGAGGCCAGCGGGAGGGCGAATAGCTCTGCTTCAGCAGACGGAAGTACTGCAGATCGTAGCCTCCCTGAAGAAACAGACGCAGCGCATGCCGCCGGATAGCCGGTTGGTCGTTGCGGTATGAGGCCAGTTGCAACATCAACAATTCTAATTCCGGTTGAGGTCCGCTGACGGAAACGGCCCGATGGAGCACCTGCTCTGCAGCCTTGTCGTTTCCTGCAGCGATCAGCCGTCCGAACACGATGCGGGCAAAGTCCGGAATCCAAATCTGTTCGTCCAGCAGTTGATCGGCTTCCTGCTGCCTGCCTGTGCTGATCAACAGGCGGTACCATGCTGTATACAGTACCCTGGCTTCGTTGTGGTCTAAGGGCTGGCCGGAAGTTGTCTGATTTCGTTGCTGCAACTTCAGCAGAAGCGAGCGGGTGGCATCAAACTGACCCAGTGAGTCACTCAAACCAATAAGCAGGTTAAGAACAGGCTCCAACAGCGATGGGGCAAAACCGTAACGTCGCTGAAGCAATTCATAAAAAAAATCATAAATGCGCTGCCGCATATCCGGGTGAACCCTTTCGGCAAAAGCAGGTAGCCAGTTGTTCAGTTGGCTGATCAAACGTGATGCCAGGGCAGGCTGCACCGAAGCCGGCCATTCGTAGCGCCAGACCTGCTCAATCAGTTCCCAGGCATCGGCGTAGTTGCCGCCCTGCATCAGCTCGTCGGCCTCCCGGTGCAGGGCATCCAACGCATTTTGCAGGCGGCCTGGGTCGGCATTCGGTTGAAGCGCCAGACCTGCCCATTGCAACCGGAGGCGTTGTGCCGACTTCAGAGCGGGCTCGCGGGAAAGCTCCAGCAGCCAGCTCGAAAGCAGGCCCTTGTTGCCGGCAGCAGCGTCCCTGAGGAGTTTGCGCAACCGGGCCGGCTTCAAATGGCTAAGCGCTGCTTCCCATTCTTGCAACGCTGGCAAGGCATCCATCAATCAACGGCAAGCAAACCCAGAAAAATAGTCTTTTTCTTCTTTGAGCTGCTATTTTTAGGCGGGATTAAATTTTTCTGTTTGAAACCGGAAGCTTCCTGTACTGTAGTGGGCATAGCCGGAAGCGGCACCATGGGGCGCGGCATTGCGCTGGCCGCCCTGACAGCCGGCCTGGAAGTCTGGCTGTACGACAACCGGCCCGAAGCCACAGAAGAGGCTTCAAGATATATTAAAGAAAAAATTAATACATGGGCGCAACGCCGGCAGCTTGCTTCAGAACATGTGCTGCAGGTCGTACAGGCCCTTCATGTCGTAGACAGCCTGGAACACCTTAAGGGGCAGTTTGTTATTGAAGCGATCGTGGAAGATCTGGCTGCCAAGCAGCAGCTGTTTCAGCGGCTGGCAGCCCACTGTGATCCTTCGGTAATTTTTTGCACCAATACCAGCAGCATCCCGGTGATGCGCATTGCCGAAGGCGTGCCGCATCCTCAACGGGTAGTGGGAATGCACTTTTTCAACCCTGCCGACCGGATTACGCTGGTGGAAGTCGTGGCCACGTCCATGGCAGACCCCCGGACCGTGGATCGGGTGGTTGAACTGGCGCAGCGCATGGGCAAGGTGCCCATCCGGGTCAAAGACGTTCCCGGCTTTGTCGTCAACCGGATCGGCAAAATGTACCACACCGAGCCTTTGTATCTGCTGGAAAATCAGGTGGCCGAAGTTGCTGATGTGGATGACCTGCTGGAAGCGGCCGGCTTTCGCATGGGTCCCTTCCGCCTGATTGACCTCATCGGAGTGGACGCCAACCTGAATGTTACACGGTCGTTGTTTCAGCAACTGGGCGAAGAGCGATTTCGCCCCTCCGCCCTACAGGAGCAGATGGTGCTGCAGGGCCGGCTTGGCCGAAAAGCAGCCAAAGGGTTTTATGATTATTCGGATAAAAAAAATATCTAATGCAAAAACTGAAGGTTGTCGTCGGAAAGCAACAGCATGAGGTGATCTTGGAGGGCAGCTCGGTTTGGCTGAACGGCCAGCCGGCGGCATGCGATGTGATCACGCTGGGAAACCGCCGTTTACATCTGCTGCTGGACGGCCGCTCGCTCACCTGCGAACTGTTGCGCTACGATGCTGCCGGAAAAAGAATGGAACTGCTGGTAAACAACAAACCCGTTCAGGCCACCATCCGGAGTCCGCTGGATGAGCTATTGGAGCAAATGGGAATGCAAGCCGGCACCACGCGTCGCGAACCTTTTATCAGAGCTCCAATGCCCGGTCTGGTGCTTGATGTATTGGTGCAGGCCGGTCAGGCTGTTGAACCCGGCACTTCCCTGCTCATTCTGGAAGCCATGAAAATGGAAAACAGCATCAAAGCCCATGAGGCCGCAACGGTAAAATCGGTGCAGGTAAAAAAAGGAGATGCCGTGGAAAAGAATCAGGTACTGATGGAACTGGAATAGCGATGGCAGCAGCGGGCCAAAACCCAACAGAGTTCAAGTGAACGGATGAACTTTACCGTTCGTCCCATTGTTCAGGAGTTCAGAAACGTGCATTAAGTCAGTTCATGAAAGAAGTTTCCCGCATCAGCAAGCTGTTTGCTGACCAAAGCGAGGGCCAGTCGTGGCTGGGTTTTTCCCTTTTGGAAACGTTGAACCAGATTTCGGCAAAAGAAGCGGCCAGCAGACCGTTTCCCGGTTTTAATTCCATTTGGGAAACCGTCAGTCACCTGCTGCACTGGCGGCAGACCGTTCTGCGCCGGCTTCAGGGCGAAACGGTGGAAGTGCCGGAGGATAATTACTTTTCCTCCGTCAGCAACCGCAGCGATCAGGCCTGGCAGCAGTTGCTACAGCGGTTTCGTCAAAGCACACAGGACCTGCTCAACCTGATCGGCAAAGAAAACGCTGCCTCGCTAAGCCGTATGTCCACGCACCCCCCCTTTACCCGTTACGAGCTGTTGCTTGGCCTGCTGCAGCACGAAGCTTATCACCTCGGTCAGATTCGCCTGCTGCATCGCCTGGCCCGCTTCAGGGGTTGAGCGTTTTGTACAGCAGCCGCATGCCGAAAAGGATAATGCCGATCCCCACGCCACGCGTCAAAACGCGCACCAGGCGTGGCGTAAGTACCTGCTTCAGCCGGGAAGAGAAATAGCTTTTAACCAGATCCAGCGCCAGAATGGTGCCAAAGGTGCCCAGGAAAAACTGCAGGACATGCTGCTGCTCGTAGGCCGGATCCACCGCCACAATGCTCATGGCGCCGATCCAGAACAGATAAACAAAAGGATTAATGGCATTGATCAGAAATCCTTTGCCTACATAGAGCAGCAGGTCGCGCGAGCGGAGCTCCACTTCCTTTACCTGCAGGGATATGGGCTTAATCAGTTGATACAATCCGTACAACACCAGGATGAGGCCACCCAGCGCTCCGACGATGTTGCGCACTTCAGCATCCTTGATCCATTTGCTCAGGCTGAAGAAGGAAAAAACAATCACCGATACATCACTGAGCATCACCCCGAAGGAAAAAGCCAGCGCAAAGCGCGCTCCGCGCCGGATGCCTGTGTCCAGAATTCCAAAGAACACCGGCCCCAATGAAAAGGCGGCAATCAGCCCCAGCAATGCGCCTTGGTAAAAAACGTTGTCCAACGTCTCGTTTTACTGGCATTAAGTTAACAGCCAGCCGCACGGCATACGGCACCTTAACGAAAGTCCCTGAGGATTTCCCAGGCCGCGCTGGTATTATGCCCGCCAAAAAGATTGGCATGCACGAGAAGGGGATACAACTGCAACAGCGGCCTGCGCTGGTCGTAGCCCGGCTCCAACGGAAACCATTCCTCGTAGTGCTGCCGCAATCTGCGGTCAAAGCCGCCGAACAGATCCATCATGGCCAGATCCATTTCCCGGAAACCGAAATACACGGCCGGGTCAATGACCACCGGCAGTCCTTGCACATGAACCAGATAGTTGCCTGACCAAAGGTCGCCGTGCAAAAGCGCCGGTGGTTCGTCAGGAAACAGGTCGGGCAGGCGCCGGTGCAGCTGCTCCACCGCTGTTGCTGCCTGCGGCGAAAACAACCCTTTTTCCATGCCTAGCCGCACCTGCGGCATCAGCCGGCAGGCAACATAAAAATCCGGCCACGATGCCTGCGGCTGATTGATCTGCCGTAAGCTGCCGATGTAATTGTCATGGTCCAGACCAAATGACTGCTGCGTGCACCGATGCAGGCGCACCAGGTGCCGGGCAAAAGTTTCCCAGAAATCAGCCGACGGTCTGCCGCCACCGGCATCCTCCAGCAGCAGAAACTGATACGTATCCGTTTCGTGCAAACCGATTACGGCAGGAGCAAAACCCGGAACGTTACGATGGATCAGCTCCAATCCCCGGGCTTCTGCCTGAAACATGCCGGGATAGGTTTTGGCCTGATTGACCTTAAGAAAAAAATTCCCCGAAGCCGTGCGCACGCCATAGCAGTCGTTGATGCAGCCCCCGCCTTGCGGCTCCAGGGCCTGCACTCCGGCATCAACGCCTGCCTGTTGAAGAAGAAGCTGTATGACATCCGCTAACCGTCGGGAATCCATGGCGGTTTCGGCAAACATAATTTTAATGGGTGTATTCGGCCATAGATGTGGAAACCACCGGTCTGCATGCCGGCAGGCATGCCATTACCGAAATGGCCGTGGTCAACTTTGACGGAAAAAACATTAGCGAATGTTTTCATACGTTGATTGATCCCGAGCAGCGCATCCCCCTGCAGGTAGTCCGCTACAACGGCATAACGGAACGGATGCTTGCCGGCGCCCCCGCCTGGCCTGCCGTAATGGATGCCATCGAAGAGCTGACCGCCGGACGGGTTCTGGTGGCCCACAATGCCCACTTTGACTACACCTTTTTGCGTGAGGCGTTTCTTCAGCAGGGCCGGACCTTTGAGCGGCGCGTGCTGTGCACCCTGCAGTGGCACCGCCGCCTGTTTCCGCGGGTGGCTTCCTGCACCTTGCCTGCCTTGTGCCGCCGCTACGGCATCGACACCGGCACACCGCATCGGGCCTTGTCCGATGCCATGGCAGTGGTCCATTTGTTTCGGAAATTATCCGAACACGACCAGGGCTGGCTGCAGCATTGGCTGAACCGCCGGCGGCCTCACCTCCTGCTGCCGCCTCATCTGCCTGCCGAGCAGTTGCACCATCTGCCCGACAGCCCGGGAATCTATTACCTGCTGGACCATCGCCAGCGTATTCTGTACATCGGCAAGGCGCGTAACCTGCGGCAGCGCATCTGGCAACATTTTATCAGTGGCTCCAGCACCAGGCTGCAGACGGCTCTGATGACACGCATCGCCGGCCTGCAGGTATGGCCCTGCGGCAGCGAGTTGCTGGCTTTGCTTCTGGAGGCTTCGGAGATCAGAAGGCATTATCCTCCCTTCAATAAAGCCCTGAAGCGGGCAGACCAGGCGATTGGCCTGGTGAGCTATGCCGATGCCAAAGGATACCTGCGTCTGGCGCTTTCTCACGTGAAGGCCGGCGACCGACCGCTCGCTGCATGGCCTGCGCAGGAAGATGCCCGCCGTGACCTGAGCCGGATCGTGGAAGAATACCATCTCTGCCCCCGGCTTGCCGGTCTGCAGCGGGCATCGGCGCCATGTAGCGACTATGCTGCAGGCCGTTGCGACGGGGCCTGTGCGGATGCCCTTGCGCCGGCAACGTACAACCTCAGGGTGCTCCGCGCTGTAGCCGCCCTTGACCGGCAACTGTTCTCGGGCCTGATCATCACCGATGGTCGTACCGACCAGGAGCATGGCGTGGTGGCCATGTGTCGCGGTTATTGCCTGGGTTTTGGTTTTGTGCCCCGGCACTGCGAATTGACCTTCGCTGACGTATGCACGTATCTACAGCCCGTAGCCAACCGGGCCGACACGCTACGCATCATCGGCTGGTTCATCAGGCAGGAGCAGGGCTGCCGGCTGCTGCCTGATTCCCTGCCGCTCAGCGGCCTTTCTGACTGACCCGCTCTGCCCGCTGCAGGGCCTGATAGGCATTGACGATGCCGCCGGAGGTGCAGATTTTTTTCCAGCGTACCGCTTTTTCACCGCCCGGCAGCAGCGTCTTTCCTTTGACCCGCGTGACAGATTGCATTAAAATTTTTCTCACCTGTTCGGCTTTCAGTTCCGGATAGTGGGATCGGATGAGTGCTGCCACTCCGGCCACTACGGGCGAGGCCATGCTGGTGCCCTGCAGGTTGCGGTACTGATTATCGGGTACGGTGGAATAAATAGCCACTCCGGGAGCAAACAGGTCCACCGTCTTTTTGCCGTAATTGGAAAAATCCGCCGCCTGGCCGTCGAGCGTGCTGGCCCCTACATTGACAAAATTGGTAGCCCGCCCGCCGGAAGCAAAAAACGGATTGGGATAAACCGCCGTCTTATCGGTGTTCAGGTTGTCGTTGCCGGCACCATGCACGATCAGTACATCTTTTTCCATGGCATAGCGCACGGCTTCGTCCACCACGTTCTTGTTAAAGGAGTATCCCTTTCCGAAACTCATGTTGATGATGCGGGCGCCATGATCTACGGCATAGCGTATGCTGTTGGCCACGTCCTTATCGCGCTCATCGCCATCGGGAACGCAGCGCAACACCATGATGCGCACGTTGTCGGCCACGCCCATGGTGCCGGTTTGGTTGGTGCGGTCGGCACCGATGATGCCGGCCACATGCGTGCCATGGGTAGCGTCGGGACCGGCCACGTCGGCATTACCGTAGTAGCGTTCCGAAGCATTGGTGTAATTGTCGCCCACTATGGATCGGGGATCGTAATTCAGGTTGTAGTGATAATCGCGGCCGGTCCGCAGGTGCTTAACGTAGTCGCCCAGCGCTTCGTACAGGGTCAGAAAGGAAGTTTCTTCATCCAGAATGCCGCTGAGCAGAAACACGGTGGCCAGCAGCGAGTCCGGCAGGGTGTCGGCATTCACCAGTTCGTTGATCGGAGGATCATCCATGCCGGTGAGTTCCTGCAAGCGGTTCATGTTGCGGTATAGACCCGAGTACAGCGTGTATTCCTTTTCGTTTTCCGCCACCTTTTCTTCAAAGGCAGTGCGCAGTCGCTGAAATTGCGCATACTGCGGGCTGGAAGGCGGAGGTCCCTGTTGTCCGTACTGATCCAGCATCTGCTTGTACAGGCGCGTCAGCTCCATCTGGTCGTACTGCACGGTTCCGTTTTTGCCTCCGATAAAATTCCAGCCATGCACATCGTCCACATAGCCGTTGCCTTCATCGTCCTGCCCGTTGCCTTCCATTTCGCCGGTATTGCGCCACAACACATTGCGCAAATCTTCATGTCTGACGTCGGTGCCGCCATCCAGTACAGCCACGATCACCGGCTGTCCGGTTTTTCCCTTCAGCAATTCGTCGTAGGCACGGGTAACGGCGGCGCCGTAAACGCCGTCGCGCTGGGGGTCGAGCAGAAACCACTCGCGCTGCTGCATCTGTCCTGCCGACCACCAGGGGGTTAAGGCAACTGCTAAAACCAAGCGAAGGAAGAGCTTCATATGGAGGAATTGGACAGCCAAGGTAAAGGATATTCCCCTGCGGGAGTCACGTCTTCGGATTTGCCGCACCCCGCTGTGGTGCGCAGGGGCATGCAGGAGATTCAGCCGCCCTGCTGCGTGGCCAGGTCGGCCAGCAGTTTTTCTTTTTTCTGCGCAAGCAATTCCAGCAACAGATCAACGGTTTTCAGATGCGTTCGGAAAGCCAGGATGGCGGCGCGCAGGAAGATATGGCCGCCCAGTCGGGTGGAGGAAACAAACACCCTGCCGTCTTCATGCAGGGCCTG
>JANWXQ010000064.1 GCA_025057275.1 Chitinophagales bacterium | reverse complement strand
TTTCGTTCTGGAACATGCCATAGACGGTCATAGTTTCCGGCCTATTGCCCTGCTGAATGGGGCCGGCATTTCCAATCAGCCTCAGTTTTATTCCTTTACCCATCGCAACCCGATCTCCGGCCTGAATTATTACCGCCTGAAACAGGTGGATACTGACGGCAGCTTTGCCTATTCATCGGTGGTGGTGCTTGACAACAGCAGCTACGTGACACCTCATGTGGTTGTGCAGCCTAACCCCACCTCCGGTGCGCTGCAACTGCTCATCCAAATGCCCGAAGGCCAGGATGTTAACGTGCGCATTACCGATGCCGTGGGCCGTACGGTCCATGAATTTTCCCAGACCCTTCAGCCCGGAGCCAACCGGTTTGATGCGTTGCTGGAAGGACAGCCAGGCATTTACGTGGTAATGCTTACGTTCAGTGACGGGCACCGCGATATCCATCGCATCGTCAAAAATTAACCTGCTTCGTGCCAGAGGCCGTCTGAGCACAGTGTGCCAGATGAAGAAATTATAGTTTTTCAGAAAATTTGCGCCCCGGTCGCTACGGGGCTGCACCAGTTAAGCCAGCCGTGGCTTGCTTTTGCTGAAGAACAGATACTGCATGATCAGGGCAATGGCCAGGGCCGCCGCCGTACTCAGTACGATTTTACCTATGACAAACAGAAGCTGATACAGGCTGAAAGTTTCCATGATGAACAGCCAGGTATGGTGTACGAACAGCAGCAAAGCGGCATAGGTAAAAAACCACATGAAGCCCATGCCAGCCACGGTGGGGCGGTCTTCGGGCTGATACCCCCCGGCGGGCCGCAACAAGCGCAGCACATAAGGCCGCAGCAAAGCGGTAACCAGCAGGGCCGATGCATGAAGGGCTCCGGTATGAGTGAAAAAATCTACGGTAAACCCTGCTGCAAAACCAATCAGCAGCAGCACGAGAGCAGGGGATTCTATGGGAAGCAACAGAAGAAACAAGGGATACACCTGTGGATGAAACAATCCGTAAAGCCGTATGTTGTTGATCACCCAAACCTGCAACAGCAACAACAGCACAAATCGGATGAAATGGTTAAACAGACTACTGATCATGGATTAGCTGATGCATGAGGGTGTCCATTTCCCGGCGCAGCAGGTTGCGGATGACGTACACGTGATCCAGTCGGTTGTATTGCGTAGTCAGCCGAACGCGGATGCGGTAGTGGTTGCTGCCTTCCGGCAGCTGATACGATTCCACGATGCCAACCGGAATTCGGTCAGGAAAAATGCGCGACAAGCCACTGGTGAATACCGTATCGCCGCGCAGCACCCGCTGCTGTCTGGGAATTTCGTCCAGTTGCACGTACTGCGGACTGAGCCCGTCCCATCGAACGGTGCCACGGGCGCCTGAATGACCGATGCGCGCACTCACAGTGACCTTGCTGTGCAGCAACGAATACACTGCAGCAAAGTGCGGCGAAACATTACGCACAATACCAACCACCCCGTCGGGGCCGATAACGCCCATACGCGGTTCTATGCCGGCCAGCGAGCCCTGATCCAGCATCAGATAGTTATTGCCTGATGCCGTCATGGATTGGATCACCCGGGCAGCGGAATAAAAGTAAATCTGCTTCTGCGTCGTGTCGCTGCGCACCGAATCGCTTTGCGCTGCCGTTTGGGCCAGCCGGTTCAGCAGCTGGCTGTTTTCGGCAGCAAGCCTGCGATTTTCTTCGCCCAGCCTCAGGTAACCTATTGCTCGGCGATATACGGTGAGGCCGCGGCCGGATAGTTCCATGCCGGTGTTGAGCAAAGCCGTTTGGTGATATGCCGATTCATACGCAATGAGCAGCACACATATCGATTGCAACAACAGAAACAGAAACCAGTTGGCATGCTGACGGACAAACAGCAGCAGATGGTGCATGTACAGGCGAAGCGTTCAAAAGTAGAAAGGGCCGACTATTTACAGGCCTAATCGTATTGCTCCCTGGCCCAGCGCAGGGCAGGCTGCACCCAATCTTCATAAGGCCGGAACTGAAAGCCATGTTCGGCGCCGGTGTGTATTTCCAGCTCTTTGTACCGGCTCAGGCCGATTCCTGAACGACGCCGCAGGGTTTCGCAGGACTTGGCTACCGGATCGGAAGCTTCAAAAACCGACAACACACGTCCATACAGCTGAAGATCGGGATAGGCAGCAAACGTGCCTTCATGGCAGCCGCCCAGCAGCACCACATTCAAATCGGATTGCTGGAGACGGGCTGCAACATGCATGGCAATAACAGCTCCCTTGGAGCCTCCGAGAAGCGTGATGCGGCTGGCAGCGACACCCTCAGCCAATTGGTTGCGAATCTGTTCAGCGATGCGGGCAGCATACGTCGGCACGTCCGTGCCGGCTGGTCGGATTTCACTGATTACGGTAAAGCCTTCCCTACGGAAGCGATCCACGATCTGATCCACCTCATAGCGACCCCAGACCGGGCTTTCCACACCTGATGCTTTTCCCTCCACGATGGCGCCGTGGAAGTAGTATACAAATCGTTGCCCGGAAGCCATCATGGGAAAAAGCAAGACGATCAGCAGACGCATGCACGCTCAGGTCATCAGGAAAGGAAATCGCTTGATGTTTTTCAGCGCAATGCCGGTGCCGCGCACGACGGCCCGCAGCGGATCATCGGCCACCGTTACCGGAAGCTTGGTTTTCTGGGTCAGTCGCTTATCCAGCCCCCGCAGCAAAGCGCCGCCACCGGTCAGGTGAAGACCGTGCCGGTGAATGTCGGAAGCCAGCTCGGGCGGAGTGGTTTCCAGAGCCCGCAGCACAGCCTCTTCCACCTTGGAAATGGACTTGTCCAGGGCATGAGCAATTTCCTGATAGTTCACGATAATTTGCTTGGGAATACCGGTCATCAGATCCCGGCCATGAACGGCATAGTCTTCGGGGGGGTCTTCTAAATCGGGAGTCGCTGCGCCCACATGAATCTTGATGGCTTCGGCTGTGCGCTCGCCCACCAGCATGTTGTGCTGCCGACGGATGTAGTCCATGATGTCGGCAGTGAATTCATCACCGGCCACGCGGATGCTCTGGTCGCAAACGATGCCTGCCAGGGCAATAACAGAAATACCGGTGGTGCCGCCGCCGATATCGATAATCATGTGGCCGACCGGTTCTTCCACATCAATGCCGATACCCAGAGCGGCGGCCATAGGCTCATGAATCAGGTACACTTCTCGGGCACCCGCCTGCTCGGCCGAATCGCGCACCGCCCGCTTTTCCACTTCGGTAATGGAGCTGGGAATGCAAATGACCATGCGCCAGGTAGGGGCAAACAAGAAGCCTTTGGGATTGATCATCTTGATCATTTCCCGGATCATACTTTCTGCAGCGGCAAAGTCGGCGATCACCCCATCCTTCAGCGGCCGGATGGTTTTCAGGTTGTCGTGCGTCTTTTCGTGCATCTGCATGGCCTTCTTGCCCACGGCCACCACCTTATTGGTCAACCGGTTGATGGCCACAATGGAAGGCTCGTCCACCACCACCTTGTCGTTGTGGATGATGACCGTGTTGGCCGTACCCAGGTCAATGGCAATTTCCTGCGTGAAGAAGTTAAAAAGTTTCATACCGAAGCGCCGCTTGGCGAGGCATGGGCGGCCGGTGCGGCTGCAAAGTTGGAAAAAAGAATAACACGCCATGGGTTGATTTTCACTGCCGAACCATCCGGAACTGCCTTTCGCAGTTAATTTGCCTGATCATGTGGAACGGTTGCCCAAAAGGGTTGCAACGGATATATCGTTTCGCCATCGGGACCGTGGTGATGCTGGCGTTTCTTCCGGCTACGGCTCAGATTGCCATCGATACCAGCCTGTCGGCTGAACTGTTGGTCAATCGTTTACTGGTCGGCGATGGCATCGTGGTCCGCAACATCAGCTTTCAGGGCCGACCCGGCAGCCTGGGGTGGTTTGCT
>JANWXQ010000063.1 GCA_025057275.1 Chitinophagales bacterium | reverse complement strand
CGGAAGCGGCCAGCAGCAGGGCTGTGAGCACAGCAAAACAGGAATTGGTTTTCATAAGCATTTAGGTTTTATGGGTGAAAAAGGAAAAGCGGACAGAAAAATCTGGCAGCAGAAAAGCTGAACGGCAACAATGCCAATGAGCACAAAAGCATGCTGACGGACAATCATAAAAGGCTATTCCCACACCTTCGCAAGCTGAACTGCCAGGCTAAAGGGAACTGCCGTCAGCCCTTAAGAACAGAAAGAGAAAATGTTGGCTTGAAAGATAAGAACAAATAATATAGAAATCCAAGTGTCAATAAAATTTTTTTAAGAATAAAGGCCAGGATAAGGAACAGGCAGCGGGGTGGTATGGGGTGAGCAGAAAGTGAAGAAAAAAGTCAGGGGGCGGGCCGAAGGCCCGCCCCTGACTTCACCCAGCAGGTTCAGAAAAGCCTATTTCTGCAGCAGCATGGTTTTGGTATCCACCACGGAACCATTGACCAGCAGACTGTAGCGATAGGCGCCTGAGGGCATATCCTGAGCCTTAACGGTCACGGTGCCTTTGCCGGCAGACACATCAACGGTGCTCAGCACTTCGCCGGTGGCGCTGGTGAATTGCAGTTGCACGCGGGCCGACTCATCGGGCACGAAATAGCCGATGGTGGTGCTGCCATCAAACGGATTGGGCACGTTTTGCTCTAAGCGGGCGCCACCGCTGAGGGTGACGGTTTCGTGAGATAGCTGTTTTTCCGCTGCGCCTTCACCGGTTAGGGAGAGCAGGGATTCCAGCTTAGCAAGGCGGGATTGCATATCCACCATGCCAGCCTTCAATTCGGTATTTTCCGCTTTTAGCTTTTCATTTTCGGCCTTAAGTTCTTCAAAAGAAGATTGTTGATTTGCATTCAGCTCCTGCACGGCTTTGACTAAGGGCACGACAAACTCAGCATAGCGCAGGCCGTAAAGCGAGTGTTCATTCTGCGGCTTGTCCACACCGCTGAAATCGTAGCCCACTTCCTGAGCAGCTTTCTCCACTTCCTGGGCGATGAAGCCGGTGTACAGGATTTTTTCCTTTTCTCCGCGGGCCTTGCGGTCGAGCTCTAAGGTTGTGACATCGGTTTCCGGTTGTTCGCGGCCTTCAACTTTGGGGCGGAACTCGCCTTCACCCAAAAAGCGGGCAAGGCCGTTAACATCCAGGTGATAGGTAACGGGGCGCAGCTTGCTGATAAACTCCAGTCCGGGCACGTTTTCCTGCACCTCTTTTTTGTAGCGGGCATCGCTGACGTTGGTCCAGTTGGCAAAGCCGCCGATGCTGGTTACCGAGCCGTTGCCCACGCGCACCTGGTTGCTGGCCGTGATGGTACTTTCACTGCCTAGCGCTGTACTGTTGCTGAAATCATTATTTACGGTTTGATTAGCATTAAAACCGAAAAAGCTGCAGTTCGTATTGGCGTCATTAAATTGACCCGCATAGTATCCCACGGCCGTATTGTGATAACCAGTTGTGTTGTTATAAAGGGCAGATGTTCCAACCGCCGTGTTTTTATAGCCAGTCGTCGTGAAATTGAGGGCACTCAATCCTAAAGCAGCGTTGTAGTAGCCAGTGGAATTAGATTGACCAGCCTGTGAGCCGGCAAAGACGTTTCCGTTGCCAGCGACAGAAAAGACGCGGTTGCCTCCGTTAAACATGCTGCCGCTCAGGTAGAGGTCTTTCCAACCTGAAGAGCTGCTGCCCAGGTCGCGGGTGTTGTTGGCCGAAGGCAGCAGATTTTGGTTGATGGAAGTGGTGCCCAGGTTGGATAGCGTGGTGTTTGCGCCGGCAGTCGTCTGTGTGGAGCCATCGGCAAACTTCAGGTTGTGCAGGTGGAGGTCTTTCCAGCGCAGGGTGCTGCTGCCCAGATCACGGGTGTTGGTCGCCGAGGGCAGCAGGTTTTGGTTGATGGAAGTGGTGGTCAGGTTGGACAGCGAGGTATTGGCCCCTCCGCCGCCAGCGGTCAGCGACACCCAGCCTGAGGCCGTACGGCCTTCAAAGTCGGTGCCGGTCCAGCGGATGGTGCCGGCCGTGGTGGACGAGCTGTTGCCCAGTTGCAGGCCGCCCTTCAAAAAACCTTCGCCGTCGAAGTTGACCGAGAAGGTGCGGGTGGCAAACGTATCGCGGAACTCAAAGCGCTTGTTGTCTTTGTCGTAATACATGCCGCCCTTGGA
>JANWXQ010000062.1:2500-4075 GCA_025057275.1 Chitinophagales bacterium | reverse complement strand
CTCATTGGCATTGTTGCCGTTCAGCTTTTCTGCTGCCAGATTTTTCTGTCCGCTTTTCCTTTTTCACCCATAAAACCTAAATGCTTATGAAAACCAATTCCTGTTTTGCTGTGCTCACAGCCCTGCTGCTGGCCGCTTCCGCTGCCGCACAGACCCCCTGGTACCTCACCGGTAACAGCGGCACCAGTTCCTCCACCAACTTCCTGGGCACCACCGACAACAAGCCCCTGGTGCTGCGCACCAACAATGTGGAGCGCATGCGCATTACGGCGGCCGGCAAAATCGGCTTCGGCACCACGGCCCCTACTACCACTTTTGACCTGATTGGCACCTTCAAGGCCGGCGGGGCCACCGGCTATTGCAAGATTGATTCCACCGGAAACTTCTTCTTCACCGGCGATGGCGCCCTGCGCATCCAGGCCAACAAGTACTGCTTCAAGCTGGCTGTAGGCTCCAAGGGCGGCATGTATTACGACAAAGACAACAAGCGCTTTGAGTTCCGCGATACGTTTGCCACCCGCACCTTCTCGGTCAACTTCGACGGCGAAGGTTTTTTGAAGGGCGGCCTGCAACTGGGCAATAGCTCGTCCACCACGGCCGGTACCATCCGCTGGACCGGCACCGACTTTGAAGGCCGTACAGCCTCAGGCTGGGTGTCGCTGACTGCCGGTGGCGGCGGCGGAGGGGCCAACACTTCACTATCAAACCTGACCACCACTTCCATCAACCAGAACCTGCTGCCCTCAGCCAACAACACCCGCAATCTGGGTAGCAGCTCGCTGGGTTGGAAAGACCTCTACCTGGCCGGCAGTATTTTTAGCGGCAGCAATCGCATTTTTTCCATCGCCGGCACCGAAAATCTTTTTGTCGGTACTCAGGCCGGACAGGCCAACACTACCGGCTTCCAAAACATGGCGGCCGGATACCAAGCCCTGTATGCCAACACCACCGGCTACGCCAACACGGCGGCAGGAGTATATGCCTTGTATGCCAACACCACCGGCTACAGCAACACGGCGGCTGGAATATATGCCTTGTATGCCAACACCACCGGCTACGCCAACACAGCGGCGGGAGTATTTGCCTTGTATGCCAACACCACCGGCACCTCGAACACGGTGGTGGGTTCTTATGCCCTGTCTTCCAACACCACCGGCAATTACAACACAGCTGCTGGAAGCTATGCCCTGTATTCCAACACGACCCGCTCCAATCTGGTGGCCGTAGGGGATTCGGCATTGTTTAATAATGGTATTGGAGCTACCAGCAGTTTTCATGCAACAGCAAACTCAGCCTTTGGTTCTAAAGCCCTGTATGCCAATACCACCGGCTACTCCAACACAGCGACGGGTTATCAAGTCCTTTATTCCAACACCACCGGCCACTGGAACACGGCGGCCGGATACCGAGCCCTGTATTCCAACACCGCCGGCCTCTATAACACGGCGACAGGATACCAAGCCCTGTATTCCAACACCACCGGCAAAGACAACACGGCGGCGGGTACTTCTGCCCTGTATTACAACACCACGGGCACCTGGAACACGGCAGCGGGAAACTATGCCCTGTTTTCCA
>JANWXQ010000089.1 GCA_025057275.1 Chitinophagales bacterium | reverse complement strand
GCCTCCGGCTGGGTGTCGCTGACTGCCGGTGGCGGAGGAGGAGGGGCCAACACCTCGCTGTCCAACCTGACCACCACCTCCATCAATCAGGACCTGCTGCCCTCGGCAACCAATACCCGCAATCTGGGTAGCAGCTCGCTGCGCTGGAAAGACCTCCACCTGCACAACCTGAAGTTTGCTGATGGCACCACGCAGACGACTGCAGCCATTGCCTACACGGCAGGCTCCGGCATCAGTATTGCCAGTGGCGTTATTACCAATACCGGCGATGTGAATGCCGCCGACGATGCCAACACCACACTGTCCAATTTGGGCACCACTTCCATCAACCAAAACCTGCTGCCTTCGGCGACCAACACCCGCGACCTGGGCAGCAGTTCGCTGCGCTGGCGGGATCTGAACCTGCATAACCTGAAGTTTGCCGATGGCACCACGCAGACTACTGCCGGCGCCAACACTACGCTTTCCAATCTGGGCACCACTTCCATCAACCAGAACCTGCTGCCTTCGGCGACCAATACCCGCGATCTGGGCAGCAGTTCGCTGCGCTGGCGGGATCTGAACCTGCATAACCTGAAGTTTGCCGATGGCACCACGCAGACTACTGCCGGCGCCAACACTACGCTTTCCAATCTGGGCACCACTTCCATCAACCAGAACCTGCTGCCCTCAGCGACCAATACCCGCGACCTGGGCAGCAGCTCGCTGGGCTGGAAGGACATTTACATGAGCGGCAGCATGTTTAACGGAAGCAACCGAATTCTTTCGGTTGCAGGCATAGGTTGCCTGTTTACGGGAACAACGGCAGGTAACAGCAACACCGGCTGGTACAATACGGGTATGGGAACCAATGCCTTATACTCTAACACGACAGCATGGAACAACTCTGCTATCGGGGCAAATGCTCTTTACAGTAACAGCACCGGCGCATCCAACACTGCAGCCGGGTCTTCTGCCTTGTATGCCAACACCACAGGTAGCAACAATTCTGCCTTCGGCCACAATGCCCTCCGTAACAATTCCTCTTCAAGCAACAACACAGCAACTGGTTATGGAACGCTTTTCTCCAACACTACCGGTTCAGGTAACACCGCCAGTGGTGCTGAAGCGCTCTATTCCAACACCACCGGAGGCAGAAATACTGCAACAGGTCAATTGGCTCTTTACTCCAATACCACCGCTTTTGACAATACGGCAACAGGTTATAAATCTCTCTTCGCTAATACCACCGGCGCTAACAATACGGCATTAGGATCTGAATCGCTGGATGCCAATACTACTGGGACCAATAATACAGGAGTTGGATATTCCGTTTTAGGAAGTAATACTACCGGTAGCAACAACACAGCTTCAGGAAATACAGCACTATTTAATAATACTACCGGCAACAACAATGTGGCTATGGGGCGATCTGCCTTGTACTTAAACACGACCGGATCAGCTAATGTGGGAATCGGCGTTCGGGCATTATATAATAGCGCGACTGCATCTTTCCTCGTAGCTGTTGGTGATTCATCTCTATATTCTAATACTACAGGAGACCAACTAACTGCAATTGGTTCAAAGGCACTTTATTCTAACACCACTGGCTTCCAAAACACAGCAATAGGATACCAAGCAATGTATGCCAACACCACCGGCACTAATAACATTGCTTTTGGAGTAGATGCCCTTTATTCCAACACCAACGGCTCCGGCAACACGGCAGTGGGAGCGGGCGCAATGGAATTTAATACAACTGGCAGCGAAAACATTGCAATTGGGTTCAATGCATTGGGTTTGAATACTACCGGTAACCAAAACACAGCAACAGGTTATTCTGCCGGCTCTTTAAATGATGCCAATACTGCTTGCAGCTTCTTCGGCTACGATGCCGATCAAAGCGTTACCACCGATTTCAGCAACAGCATGGCGCTGGGCAACACCAGCCGAATTACGGCCAGCAACCAGGTGCGCATCGGCAACAGTTCGGTAACGAGTATCGGCGGCTATGCGGGGTGGACCAACCTCAGCGATGCCCGCTACAAAAAAGATGTACAGGAAAACGTGCCCGGCCTGGAGTTTATCACCAAGCTGCGCCCCGTTACCTATTACCTGGATGTTACAGGCCTTGCCCGCTTTTTGGGTGAGGGCGAGTTCCGCCCCAAAGTTGAGGGCCGTGAACAACCGGAACCCGATGCCACCACCTTAGAGCTTGACCGCAAGGCCCGCGCAGAAAAGGAAAAAATCCTCTACACCGGCTTTATCGCCCAGGAAGTGGAAAAAGCTGCTCAGGAGGCGGGTTTTGACTTTTCCGGCATTGATAAGCCGCAAAACGAACACTCGCTCTACGGGCTGCGCTATGCGGAGTTTGTGGTGCCCCTGGTGAAGGCTGTTCAGGAGCTCAATGAAGATAACCAGAAGCTGAAAGCTGAAAATGCCGAACTGAAAGCTGGCATGTTGGATATGCAATCCCGCCTTGCTAAGCTGGAATCCCTGCTCTCCCTAACCGGTGAAGGCACAGCGGAAAAACAGCTATCTCACGAAACCGTCACCCTCAGCGGCAGCGCCCGCCTGGAGCAAAACGTACCCAACCCGTTTGACGGCAGCACCGTAATCGGCTACTTTGTTCCCGATGCGTCGGCCCGCGTGCAACTGCAGTTTACCAGCGCCACCGGCGAAGTGCTGCGCACTCTTGATGTGGCTGCCGGTAAAGGAACCGTGACCGTTAAGGCTCAGGATCTGCCCTCAGGCGCTTATCGCTACAGTCTGCTGGTCAATGGTTCCGTGGTGGATACCAAAACCATGTTGCTGCAGAAATAGGCTTTGTTGAACCTGTTGGGTGAAGTCAGGGGGCGGGCCTGCGGCCCGCCCCATCTTTCTTCGTAATGTTTCTTTTGTTGCCTATGAAACAGAGCTCCGCTGCCCTTTCCTGTTCCCGGCCAGAACTTTAAAAAATTTATTGACACTTGGATTGCTGAATTATTTGTTTTTATCTTTAATACCAGCATTTTCTTTTCCTGTACCTACAGGCTGACGGCAGTTGCTTTCATGCTTGCAGTTCAGTGAACGAAGGTGCTGCATGAAGCTTATATGCTTGTACGTCAGCGTGTTTATCTGCTCTGGGGCCTTGTTGTACCACCGGCTTTCTGGCTAAAGGCTTTTCGTCTGCTTTTCCTCCTCTTTATTTCACTCATAAACCCCAAATCATCATGAAAACCAATTCCTGCTTTGCTGTGCTCACAGCCCTGCTGCTGGCCGCTTCCGCTGCCGCGCAGACCCCCTGGTACCTCACCGGTAACAGCGGCACCAATGCCTCCACCGATTTCCTGGGCACCACCGACAACAAGCCCCTGGTGCTGCGCACCAACAACGTGGAGCGCATGCGCATTACGGCGGCCGGCAAAATCGGCTTCGGCACCACGGCCCCCACCACCACCTTTGACCTGATCGGCACCTTCAAGGCCGGCGGGGCCACCGGCTATTGTAAGATCGATTCCACCGGCAATTTCTTCTTCACCGGCGATGGCGCCCTGCGCATCCAGGCCAACAAGTACTGCTTCAAGCTGGCCGTAGGCTCCAAGGGCGGCATGTATTACGACAAAGACAACAAGCGCTTTGAGTTCCGCGATACGTTTGCCACCCGCACCTTCTCGGTCAACTTCGACGGCGAAGGTTTTTTGAAGGGCGGCCTGCAACTGGGCAACAGCTCGTCCACC
>JANWXQ010000080.1 GCA_025057275.1 Chitinophagales bacterium | reverse complement strand
CAGTTCATCATCGCGCACAGGCCTGTTTATTTGATAGTTAGAGAAATCCAGAATGATGCGGCCAGAGGTTAAAGTTGAAGCCACGGTCTTTGTCCTGCGGTTCATTTCCAACGTTAATGCTTTGGGCAATTTGAATTGCTGAAGGTCCACAACAAAAATCATTTGGTCGGGCAAGCCCAGGTGTTCGGCTTTTCCATAACGATTTTCAATCATGATCGTGCCTTGGCTGCGAGTGGTCAGCTGGCTCTTAATGGGCAGAAGGTTTTCGTTGAGCCAGATGCGGGCCACCATCAGCTCTCCAGTATCTGCAACCGGAATGAGCTGGAGTTGCTGGAGTCGGTTATGGCCTTCACTGGTAGGTGGCAGCAACAAGGCGGTAAACCGAGTTGTGTCAGCTAACGTTTCCCATGAAAAGCCGGAAGGTAATCGGGGCAAGATGGCAATACCGGAAGATTTCAGGCTCAGGCGTCCCGGTCGCTTGTACACGAGTTTTGCCTGGACCGGACTGATCTGTACTGAAGGAATTTCTGTAGTCACAACCACATCAGCACGCAGGGTTTTGATGCCGGCATAGCGCTGGGCCAAGGCCTGCACCACTTGCCCGCTTGATTGCGCCTGCACCGCTCCCGTCGCTAGCAGCGAACAAACCCAGACCCCAATTCGCTTCATCTATGTTAAAATGTCTTTTCGCGAAAAAAGGTAGGTAGCTAAAGCAATAAATACAGCGATGTGTCCTACAAGTACAGCAACAGAGCTAACTATCCGCTTTAACTCTAATTCCGGATAGAAAAGCTCTCTCCACACGGCCATATGGGTGGTGAACAATGCCGGGCTGATGCGTTGAAACAGGGGAAATTCCATCGTACCAACAATAGTAAATAATACTACGACGGACATGGTAGCGACAATGGGCCCTGAAGAGTTTTCGGCCATTACCGAAAACAACAATCCCAATGCGGTTACTGTGGTGAGCGCCAGGGTGGCCAGCACCAATGCCCAGGCAAAACGCCACCACAGGTCGGCAGAAGGAAAGACGATAAGCTGACTGGTGCTGAGCACCAGCAGGTCACCGTTACCCAGCAACAAGCGGCCACCGGCCAGTGCCACCAGACCCAGCCAGGCCACCAGCGCTGCGCTGTAGCAGGCGCCGGCCACAAACTTTGCCCCAACAATGGCCGGGCGCGAAGGCGGCCGCGTAGCCAAAAGCCGTAGCGTGCCTGTAGCCGCTTCGCCGCTGATCAGGTCGCCGGCCACCAGGGCCGTCAGCAGGGGCATGTGCACCAGCAGGGTCTGCAGGATGATCCATGCTGCCAGATGACCGTTAATGACCTTTCCCTCAATGACCACATACTGCTCTACCTGTTGAAGCAGCAGATTCAGGTACTGCTTGCCGTCAACAGCGATGCCAGCCAGTAACACCGCCGCAATCAGCGTGATGACCACAAAACCGATGTAGCTCCGCGGGCGGGCAAACACTTTATACAACTCCACGGACAGCAAGATCATGATTCAGCATGGTTTCCGGTCAGCTGCAGAAAATACTCCTCCAGCGGCCGCTGGTCGCTGAGTCGGTAAAGTGGACATCCCTTCTGATGCAGAAATGCCGCCAGTTCAGGAATTTGCCTGCGCATCATGCGCAACCGCAGGGCAGTTCCCTTCGCCTCGAGTAACTGATCGAGCCAGCGGCTTTGCCTGATGTGCTCCACGGCGCGTTCATCGCTTTCCACGGTAACGATCAGGTCGTTTTCCGACAACAGCTCGGCCACCATTCCTTCGGCCAGCAATTTCCCCCGGTGAACGATGGCCATGCGGGTGGCCACCTGCTCCACCTCTGCCAGCAAATGCGAGGAAAGCAACACCGTTATGCCCTGCCGCTGCAGGCGCAGCAACAGCTCGCGGATGTCACGCAGGCCCTGCGGATCCAGCCCTTCGGTAGGCTCATCGAGCACCAGCAATTCCGGTTGGTGCAGCAGCGCCTGCGCTATGCCCAGCCGTTGCTTCATGCCGTGCGAATAGGTTTTTACGAAATCGTTTTCCCTGCCCTTCAGACCCACCAGCTCCAGCACTTCGGAGATGCGTGCGTGGGGCCGGCGCAATCCGGCCAGTTTTCCCAGCAATTCCAGGTTTTTGTATCCGCTCAGGTAGGGATAAAAGTCTGGGCCTTCAATCAGGCTACCAATACGGCCCAGCACCTGACGCTGCCCCGGATTCCACGGGTTGCCAAAAAGCAGGATACGCCCGCTGTCGGGCCTTACCAGCCCCAGCAGCATACGCAGTGTGGTACTTTTTCCCGATCCGTTAGGACCGAGAAAGCCGAAAATGTCGCCTTTCATCACGGAAAAGCTGAGCCCGTCAACGGCAACGATGCGGCCAAAGGTTTTGCGCACCTGCTCCAAGCGGACGATGTGCTCCATGAACCGCCGAATTTAGCTGCTAATCGCCGCCGATGGCCGCCGTAAGCAACAGACCGATGCGCAAGCCGTGGCTGTACTGCCCGAGGTGGTCGTACCCCATCACATAATCCATACGAACAATTTTGAATACGTTTTCCAGCCCCACGGCCAGTTCACCGTACCGCAGCGCATCGGTGGCCAGAAAATGAAGACCCGTCACCTCCTGCAGCTTTAGCTTTCGTATAAACGGAATTTTGTTCATGAAAAATCCACCCCAATGCTGTTCGTAATGGGCCTGCGCCCACCAACTGTTACTGCTATAGGCGTAGTACGGCAACAACTGATACCCCTGTGACCAGTTGATGCCAGCCAGCGTTTGATTGCCCGGAAAATGTTTGAAGTCCAGAATAGATAACGGTTGATCAATCAGGAAGGTTCCGGCATTCAGTGCGGCCAGTCCTTTTCCGGCAAGGCCCATGGACCAGCTCCGGTCCGTGGAAAATTCCAGCATGCCGAAATGCTGCTGCCCGCCGTTGCGAACCAGCGCATGACGATATTGCAAACGCAGGGTAGGCCATCGGCCTCCCACGGCAATGCGGCGCTGCGGCCGGACAATGTAGATCTGGCCCGGAGTGAATTCTGCAAGGATCCGAAATGAGAACATAGTACTGCTCACCAGCGTGTCGGCAGCGGGATTGGAAAAATCCAGATTGTCGGCATAGCGCAACGTTTCGGATGAAGCAAAAGAAAATTCCGTGTTGTTAAATAGCGGACGGCGGTGGGCAAGCTCAAGCAAAGGCTCCAGCACCAGACCGCGCAGCCATTCGCGCCGGTGCGCCAGTGCAACGAATCGCTTGTCGTAGAGCCGGATCAGATGCTCGTGGAGGGTTAATGAATACAATGCATTGATCCATTCCGTAATGGGTTCTTCTTCATTGACCTGCGTAGGAAACCAGCCGGCGCCGGCCCGCCATCGCTGCTGATGAAACGGATCATCGCGCCGCTCCAAACCCACTTTAACACCGGCACGCTGCGAGGCAACTCCGTAGCGACCTGCCAGGTCCACCTGCCAGCCGGTGCGGTCTTCCCGGTCATGAACATACGAACCTTCCAGGGTCAGGTTAAACCCCTCCACTGCATTGAACGATAACCCCAGCAACGGCGACGACCAGGTCAGCTCGCGGCGCTTAAAGCTGTTGCGATGGGTATAGCCCATGATCAGGTCCTCCGTCTTAAACCGGTTGCGTTGGCGATCCAGCGAATCCAGATACTTTTTTGAGCTGCGCACCCGGTGCAGGCTGTCCTGCTTGTGGTATTCCCGTCGCTCGGTTTCTGTTAACGGTACGGGACGGTACTGCTCCCAATAATCAGCATCCTTGCGATTGGCGTCGTCCTTTACGCGGATCAGTTCGCCTTCAAAGAAGCGATCGTGGAACTTGGGACTCAGATCGTATTTGGAAAAAATGCCCAGGAAATAGCCGTTTCCTTTAACGCCCAGTACGGAAAAGGAAAACTGCACCCGCTGGGTGGCGGGCATCCAGGCCGTGTCGTTCACGGCTTTGTAGGTTTCTACAAACCGCAAGGTGTCCACAAACTCCAGCTTGGCCTCGCGCGTGGCCGTCAGGTCCAGCGAGTGGATGTTCCAACGGTCTTCAACGATGTAAATCAGACCGCGGAACACCGGATCACCGCTTCGCCGGGGCAACACTTCAATCTTATTGATCATTAGCCCGTCTTCATAAAACGTGCCCAGCAACCGGTAACGATAAAACAAAAGGGCTCCTTCTGCTATTGGCGACACCAGTCCGCGTGGCGAAATGCCACCCAGGCTGATGAGGTTATCGTAAAAATTGCTGGTAAAGGCCGTAGCTGTATTCCAGGTGAAGGCCTGATTGTTGCCGCTGACTTTGGAAGAATAAACCACCTCTTTGGTTCGGCCGGGTGCCTGAAAGAAAAACTGCGATTCCGATTCACTCTGGTAAATGGTGCCCAGCCGCGACGAATCCAGCCCCTGCCGCGCCGTGCTGAAGCCCATAATGCGCGGCGGGATTTCCTTCAGTCGCTGCACGCCTTTGATGTACACATGACAGGAGTAGGCTTTCACCTGGTCCCGGTAGTAACGGCGCCGCTCCTGCGCCTTTCGGATGATGGCATAAGCCGGATCCTCGCCTCCTTCGCTGATGGTAAGCTCTTCCAGTTCTATGGCCTCTTTTTTCATCACCACATCCAGCTCTGCCCCGTCGGCAGGCACCTGAAGGGGAATAACCTGGCGCTGGTAACCCACATGCTGAAACACGATTTCATAGGAGCCGGCAGCCAGCTTCAACTGATAGCGGCCTTCTTCGTTACTGGTCGTCCCTATACCGGTGCCTTTAACAAAAATGGTTACATGGGGCAGGGGGATGCCTTCTTCATTGCGCACCGTGCCGCGCACCGTTGCCGCCCTTGACTCAATGCCGATAACCAACAGGAACAGCAGCCAGCGAATCACAACGCTAAGCTATGACCGCAGCGCTCACCACTTGCTGCATCCGATGCGCCTTTACCTTTGCGCTTCATTTTTTCCATGAAATACGATGTTGCCGTCATCGGCTCCGGACCCGGTGGCTATGTAGCTGCCATCCGCTGCGCCCAGCTGGGCTTCAAAACGGCCCTTGCCGAGCGCTACCCTGCGCTGGGGGGCACCTGTTCGAATGTGGGGTGCATCCCTTCCAAGGCACTGCTGGACAGCAGCCTCCGTTACTACGAAACCCGCACGGCGGCAGCCGTTCACGGCTTT
>JANWXQ010000036.1 GCA_025057275.1 Chitinophagales bacterium | reverse complement strand
CAGTAAGCAGGTGACGGTGAATGTGGAAACCTATCAGGCCTCCTGCGATGGCAGTACGTATTGCTATGGCTGTCCCTCAAAAACCATTCAGGTAACCCCCTACGACAACACCCTGAACGACTACCAATGGTACGAAAACGGGGTTGCCATAGCTGGCGCCACGGGTGCTACGTACACGCCTTCGTTGGGAGCCACCGAAACGATCAGGCAGGTAAAGGTGTACTGCGCCGTTTCCAGAAAAAACGGTAGTTGTGCTCCCGGCCGAACCAACACCGTAGAGGTTACATTAGTGAAAAACTGCAAGTATTCCCGCCATGCGGATGATGATTCGGCGCATTCCGGCCCTGCTTCCGGTGAGCTGTGGTTGTACCCCAACCCTACCACCGGCAGCTTTACGGTCGTATGCCAATTTGCACAACAGCCTGTAACGCCGGTAACGCTTACGGTTTACGATCTGTTTGGCAAGGTCTGGCGGCGTCAATATGCATCCGACGGCCATCCGATTGTACTATCGGAAACCGAAGCGCTTCCTGAAGGAATCTATCTGGTTCAGGTTTGTTCACCGGCTCAATGTTTGAGCGGCCGGCTTGTGGTTAGCCGGTGAGTCAAGCAGGAGTTACTGCTTCACCCATCGGGCCAGGCTACGCCCCTGCGGGCTGCGAACTTCCAGCAAATAAAAACCGGAGGGCAGGTCACCGATCATCAAGCGCAACAGCGGACCATCAGGTCTTACGGTTTCCTGTCGAATGACCCGCCCACCAGCATCCAGAATGCGGCAATCCCACCCCGCTCCTCCGGAAGATGGCAGGGCCACTTCAAGGAATTCTGCCGCCGGATTGGGATAAACCTGCACATCCGTTGGAATCAACAGATCGTTAAAACCCACATTGCCGCTGATGGTAAAGTTGGCATCAGACATATCGTAAAAAACGTTATTTACTGATTGCACGATAATACGCGCCTTGTTAACGCCCACCAGGGAAGGGTCGTTGGGCATCCAAACCAGTTCGGCTCCGTCGTTTGGTGTGTTGGCGGCCAGCACAATAGGCCAGGTAAAGCCTCCGTCCAGCGACAGCAGGATATTGACCTGCTGGCAATTGATCGGCGAAGCCGTAGTGTTGGCCACATCCCACAGCACCGTCCAGGGGGTGTTGTAGGCCCAGGTCAGCGGCGTGTTGGGAAAGATGACCTTAAACGGCACTCCCGTATTGACCACATTTACCGTCGTAGGGGTAGCGTGATAGGCAACTCCACCGCCACCGATGTGATGATCGCGCACCACCATGCGAAACTTGTATACCCGCCCGTAATTGGCCAGCACTTCTCCTTTGTTGGAGGAAGGATAATTGAGAATGACGGTAGCCAGCTTGGGGAAGAAACGAAACGGCACGGTGTCTGCTTTGAACGACCGGAAGGCAGGAGCATTGCCGGTAATGGCATTCCAGTCGCAAGCGCTGCCTTTATCAATTTCATCCCACATATAGGTGAGCGCATCGCCATCGGCATCGGTGGCCGAACTTTCCAAACGAAACGGCGTGCTGATGGGAATGTAATAGGTTAACCCTGCAGCGGGCTTAGGCGGATTGTTGGCCAGCGGGCTGACCACTGCACAGTTTTTTCCCTCTTTCAGAGTGACGTAATTGACCATTTCATCAAAGCTTCCGGTATGAAAAAACGGATCGCTGTGCCACTGCAGGTTGTTGATGCCGCACAATCCGGCATAGGACATAATGGTAGAACCGCTGCCCGGCTCATAAGCCGTTGGCCCGTACCGATTGCCCTGGCAACCATCTGTGGTACTGTTGAAGGTATGATTGGCCCCGAACTGATGACCCATTTCATGACAGACATAGTCCACATCAAAAGCATCTCCATAAGGCGCAGAAGAGCTGGTCACACCCTGCCCTTTTTTATCGTTCTTGCAAACGGAAGCCAGACTGGCAATACCCCCGCCGCTGGTACCGAACACATGGCCGATGTCGTAATGGGATGACCCGATCAGGGAATCCAGGGTTTCCTGATTCTGATCCAACATCAGATAGTTGTTGCTGTTGGTGTAGGGATCTGTTGCGGCGTTGGTAAACAGGATGAGGGTATTGTCTGGAATCAGTTCCATACGAATGCACAGCTCCTGTTCGTAAATGCCGTTGACGCGGTTTATCGTGGTTACAATGGCCGAAAGCGCACCATTTACCGTGCCGCCAAACACGGCGGCATACTCACCCGTGCAGGCCACAGCCAACCGGTAAGTGCGCAATTCTTTACCTATTTCGCCCATCATTTCCTGCTGCCCGTCGAATGGCTTTTCCTGCCAGGAAGGCTCACCGTCAAGCAGGCAGCGGAAATCGGCCTCTCTGGCTCTGTTGCCCCGGAAATAACTGATGTATTCTTCAGCCTCTGGTTCCATGTGTACCGGCTCCATAAACACCATGCCTTTGGGCGAGCGGATCATGCCGTGAAATCCCAGCTCGGTGACGTCAAAGCGCGCATAGGCAAAGCGGTCGGTGAGGCCCTTGCCGGCAAAGGTTCGGATCAGCGGAAACCGGCGCGCCAGGTCGGGATGCATAACGGGCACTTCGGTGAGGGTAAATAACGCTTCGCTGCCGTCGGGCATGGGAACAGAAAAAACCAAGGTCTTCCCGCTGCCCTCTGCAGGTGCATCGTGTAACAAGGAACGCAAAGCAGCCAGGTCAGCGCGGAAATACGTGCCAGCTACATAAGGGGGATTTACCGATTGGTCCTCCTGAAGACTCCACCAGCGTTGGGATGAAGCATCCAGCCCTGCAAAAACGAAACAGACTACCAAGAGCGTCAAACGAAAAGCAGGCATAACTTTTATCGCTTCATTGAAGTTAAAGACCCCAAATATAGCCCTCAACCAGGCGCGGCCCTTGAAAAAAGCTGATAACAATCAGCACCGGAACAACAGGCGAATGTGTTAGTTTTGTTTTGTGATCGGCCGCAAGCTATCCGTTGATCAGGTAAACTACCTGAACATTATTCTCATGTTCGTTGCTGCGGCAGCGGCGTTCTGGCGACCGTTTGAAACGTTTCTGATCGTCTATGCTTTACTCGGTCCCCTGCATTACCTGACAGAAATATCCTGGCTGCACGATCGGGACTATTTCACCGGAAAGAAAACCGATGCGGCCATTTTGGTGGTCATCGGAGCCATCATAACGATAGGCTCGCTGCGGCTGATTCCGGACATGCCCCAGCATCTGGGCACCGCACTCACCGTGTTGGCTTTTGGCGCAGCCCTCATTTTTGTGTTGGTCAAAAACGGATATGCCCGGGCCGTCCTGTTTTTCCTGATGGTACCCCTTTCGTTACTGGCTGCACGACTGAACTGGGTTTCCAGCGTGTTCAGCGTTTTTCTGCCCACCATTATTCACGTATTCATTTTCACCGGCATGTTCATCCTGGTAGGTGCTCTGCGGGGGCGTAGCTTTTCCGGCATCGCCTCACTGGTGGTTTTTGTACTGCTCAGTTTCAGCTTTTTCTACCTCTATCCGGGCAACAACGTTTATGCCGTTTCCGATCAGGTACGAAATAACTACCGCGACTTCCAGATGTTGAACTATTACCTGATGACGCCATTCAGCAAGCACGATTTCAACCAGCCGGCCAATATCAGTGAATACATCCATTTTGTCAATAATGTGCTCTATTCCAGCCATTCGGCATTTGCCGTAATGGCCTTTATTGCCTTTGCTTATTTCTATCACTACCTGAACTGGTTCAGCAAAACCTCCGTCATCCAATGGCATCAGATTCCCAAATCGCGTTTTATCGGCATCATCGTCATCTGGCTTGCTTCCATTGGCATTTATGTTTATGACTATGCCTTGGGATTGAAATGGTTATTTTTCCTCAGCTTCACTCATGTGCTGCTGGAATTTCCGCTCAACCACCTCACCTTCATCAACATCGGCAAGGAAATCAAGGGGATCTTTTTTGGCCGGCCAGCAGTTACCGTCAGCGTGCGCCGCAGCGGGCAACCTCAGTACATGACCCGCAGTCAGAAATCGTAAGGCTTTTCCCACGTAAAGCCCGTTTTCACGGAAGCCCCGTTTGCGGATCCGTTCTGAAGCGGTAAATTAAGCACTAGCGAAAAAGCTTATTGTCCTTTCACGAACTGCGTCTGAGCCGTTCGGGCGGCTGAGGTCAATCGAATCAGATACCATCCCGGCGACCAGTTTGCCGTATGCAGCTGCAACGAATTACATGGATCAGCCGGGTGCACAAAAGCCTGCGCTGTCATCAATTGACCCTGCGCATTCCACACCGTCAGATGCAGCGGAGAGCTGCAACCACTCCAGCGGATGAGCACGGTTTCCGATGCAGGGTTAGGGAAAACTGAAATGGATTGATCGGCATGAAGCGCCGGTAGCGATGTGGTCCAGTCCGATTCCAGCGCGCCCAGATCCGGAGCCTGACCGCTGAACGCATTGTTGAATCCGGCAACGGCCACTGCCTGATCAATCAACGGACTGGTAGCCTGCAAGTTAAAGTCGAGGTTTTGCGGATCAAGGAACTGAGGCGGCGCTTGCAGGTCATTAGAAAACGAAATGCCGGCGCTGCCCGTTACATCGGTGAGCAGGTGAAACAACGAGTCGGGATCAGGCGCAAACCCGCAGTTGAGCGGCCCACCCGACGGCAGCCGCACGATACCGGTTGCCCCGCCGGAAGCATTAAAAAAATTATTCCGCACCGACGCGAAAGGGTATTGAGGCTGACTACTGATGCCGTCAAAAAACAGGTTGGCATCGCCTTCAGCATAAAAAATGTTATTACGCAAATCCAAAACTTTCCATGCTGCCGTCCATAGGTACAGATTGAATGCATAGGGCTCTGTGCCATGCACGGTATTGTGAATAAAGTAAATCAGATCACCTCCCTTCGGTTCGCCTCCGGCATTCAGCTTTAGTGCCGTACCCCAGGACTGTTGGGTTTGCACATTGTTGCAATCCACAAAAGACGGATCGTTGAGATAGTTCTGCCGCTGATCCAGATGATGCAGCACATTCCGGTAGATATACGCCGGCTTTTGCTCATCGGCAATGAGGGAAATGCCTACAGGGCAATAACCCACCTGATTGCCCCAGATGCGGACGTTGCGGTGTTGGCCTATGGCATCAATGCCGTCAAAACACCAGCTTATGGTGTTCTGGCCGATGTCGTTTTCTGACAGGATCGCTGTATTCAGCGAGCCCAGTCCGATACCGGTAACCACTCCCTGCACCGAGTTGCGCCAGACGATATTTCCCTGCGTCGTTTGTCCGTCGTAGGGACGGTAGTGAATGCCCACATTTTCCAGATAGCGGCCGTAGGATCCGTAGTTAGGGTCAAAAAGCGGAAAAAAAACATCAGCCGTACGCTTGAAGGCAGCATGCGACCAGTAGCCGGTGCCATCCGCAATCTGACAACGGGTAACCGACGTCTGGTTGCAATTGCCTTCAAACAAAACAGGAAAATTGCAATAGGTAAACGTGCAGGAATCCACCTGCACATCGCTGGCATCTATGAAGCGAAGGGTGGTGGAAGGATAGCAAACGGTCGGGTTGCCGAAAAAGTCCTTATCGCATCGGCCCTTTCCGTAGTACTGAAACTGAATGCCTTTGATGCGCAGACGGATGTTTTTGTTGTTTCCGTAAACGGTCAGGCAGGAATATTTTTTGGAGAAGATGACCTGGGCATCGTTGATGTTGATGCCGTCCAGGGTTTTGATGAACACCTGATTCCACTTATTTCGGTAGAAACCGGAAAGGCCATAGCCCAGCGTCCACAAACTGGGATAGGTGGGATCCATGCTGCTGGGCGTGAGCCAGGCATACGGATACATGCGTTGTCCGTTGACCAGGCAAAGGGCGTTGAACTCCAGATCGGCAGGCAGATTGGTCCACCAGATGGTGGTGTCGCCGGTGCCCGGATACCAGGTGTATGTGTCATAAGATCCGCCATCCAGAACAGGCGTTTCCCCCGGAGCCGCCATAAGGATGATGGGGCTGTTTTCCGGACAATCCTGGGTCAGGTTTAAAATGAGGTCGCCCAAGGGATAGGTTCCTCCTTTCAGCAAAACAGTGGTGCCGCACGATAACCCGGTGCTGATCAGCGTTTGCAGGTTGCCGGGATTGCTTTCCGTGTAGCTGCTGCCGCTGCCGTTTGAACTTACCCAAAGCATGGTGCCTGAGGGTTGAATGTCGGGGACAGCCCGTGTGTGAAGGACGGTGCTGACTGTGTCAGTGGTAAAAAACGGCACCGTGTCAGCGATGACGATTTCCAGTTCATACTCTGTGTCGGGAGTAAGCTGCACCAGGCTGCCACGAAATTCCGTCAGGCTCAGCCGGGAAGCCGGAAAGGCCGGTTGCCAGGTTTGTCCATTGGGGCGGTAACGCACCAGGGTGTAAGCCGTTGAGTCCGGATCGTAACCGGCCGGAAGGGTGATCGTGTAACCTGCACTGTGCATTAACGGAGTAACGGTTAGTTGCTGGGCAGAAACCTTCAGCACATACAAAGTCCGGGCGGCGGCAAGTAAGAAAAAAGCAGTAACGAGGCAAGAGCCCTTTATCCGTAGCCAGCTGATCTTGCGCAAAATCATTAAAGTTTTTCTTCAACCACTCCTATCAAGGCAGCGAGCAGCATGTGCAGCTCTCGCAACAGCTCCCTGTCCGGGTTTCTTTCCTGCAAAGCTAAGCCTCCTCACAGCTTGCCAACAGAAACAAGGACTGCACTGGCGGACTGGATCACACGCCCCAAGCTATTTCCATGCCGAAAGGTGTACTGCCGATGCCGCTGTTATCTTTGCAGCTCTTCAGTCTGGAAACCTGTAGCCCATGAAAAAAATCGGATTACTCTACGGCATGGAGCGCTCCTTTCCCACTGCCCTCATGGAGCGCATCAATGCCAAAAATGTGGACGGCGTTACGGCCGAGCCGGTAAAAATTGATAAAGCGCCGCAGGCTTATCCCACCGGCTACGCTGTGATCCTGGACCGCATCTCCCACGAAGTCCCTTTTTACCGCGCCTATCTGAAAAACGCTGCACTCACCGGAACCGCAGTGGTCAACAATCCGTTTTGGTGGAGCGCTGATGATAAATTTTTTAATAACTGTCTGGCCATTCAATTGGGTGTACCGGTTCCCAAGACAGTCATTTTGCCTTCGTTTGAACACCCCGACGATACTACTTCGGAATCCTTCACCAACCTGGTGTCGCCATTAGATTGGGATGGCATGCTGGGCTATATTGGCTTTCCGGCTTTTCTGAAACCTTTCTCCGGCGGGGGCTGGAAGCACGTGTATAAAGTGAATAATTCGGAAGAATTGTTTGCCCGCCATGCCGAAACCGGTAAGCTGGTTATGTTGCTGCAGGAAGCCATAGAATTCCAGTCCTATTTCCGTTGTTACTGTGTGGGTGGCCGTCAGGTGCGCATCATGCATTACGAACCACGCAATCCGCATCACCTGCGTTACGCCGCTCACCATGATGTCAGTGAGGAGTTACTTCAGCGCATCCACGACTATGTGCTGCGCCTCAACCAGGCTCTTGGCTACGACCTGAACACCGTGGAATTTGCCGTGCGCGATAACATCCCTTATGCTATTGACTTTTGCAATCCCGTTCCCGATGCCGACCGGCATAGCGTGGGCGACGACAATTTTGAGTGGATCGTGGAAACCATGGCCAACTACCTTATTGAGCGCGCACTGCAACAACGGGAAGGTGCTGACAATCTGACCTGGGGCAATTTCATCCGCCAGGCCACTGCATCCCATGCCGCCCTACGTGCGGCGTGGTGATTGCCTCTCTTGAGATCGCAGCTTCTGAAATCCAGCAGCGGGTTGTATTCAAGCCCGGCTAACAAAAGCAATTACCGTTTCCGGCAGGGGGCTTCAGGCTCAGCCTGCAATCAGCTTCTTTGGTAATTGAATGCGGGCATTAAAACTGATAAGAAACCGACATGCCTGCATTGAACCCGAAGGACTGCCGTAAGATCATTCGGTCAGAGGAATAGTAGTCGCCGGTGGGCTTGGGGTCAAAACGACCGTTGCCGTTGCGGTCTTCATACTGCACATCATCGCCGTTGAGCAGATCCGAAAGCGTAATTTCTACCTGCCAGTTCCGTCCAAAGGACTTGCTCAGCTTGAAATCCAGACTGGGATGGATCTGCTGCATCACACTGGGATCCTGGACGTTGCCTACCAAAAACAACCGCGAGGAAATGTAATTGAACATTAGGGTAGCATTGAGGCCGTTTTCCTGACCGCTGTATTGAACCGAAGCATTGATCACCAATGGCGACTGGCCTTCCATGGGCCGGAACTCGGAGGTATCAGATGTAGCCCCTTTTACAAAAACCTTCGACTGGATATAAGCCACGTTTCCGTACAAGTAAAAGTTTTCGCCTCCGTTACCCAGAAAACCTAAACCCTTGCGGGCTTCTACCTCAATGCCGGTGTTGGTAGCCCGAGGCACGTTCACGTAATACACGGCCCGCGTGTCGGTATTGGTGACCAGCAGGTTCTGCTCAATGGGAGCAGTAAATTCCTTAAAAAACACGCCAAACGAATAAAACTGGGCATTGCTGAAGAACTGCTCCCAGCGGGCTTCGTAGCTCGTGGTTTGCGTTTGCACCAGATTGACATTACCATAAAACGTAATGTTTTGCAGGAAATCATAAAACGGCGCATTGGCCATTTCGCGATACGAAGGCCGGGCTACAGCCTGGTTGTAAATCAGGCGCAGATTTGCCGACGATAGCGGCGAAAAAATCAGATTGACCGAAGGCAACAGGTTCCGGTAAACCGTGTCAACAGTAAATGGATTCAGGTTGGCATCGAACGTATTGAGGATGTACCGATAGTTCTCCAGCCGAACACCCCATACCAAACGCAGCTTCTCCAGCAACTTATTGTCCAGCATGGCATAAACCGAAGTGTTCCGGATCTCGCCATCGTAGTTGTTGGTGGTCGTCAGGTCTTCACCGAGTGCGAATCCGGTGACCAGATCGTAATGGCTGGGGTCAAATATGGTATCCTGTGTAGCATAATACAGATTGTTGTTAAAGGTGGACGGCGAGGCTATGTAATTGGAAAAGACACGGACATCGCGATCCCGATCGTTAAAGTGATAACCACCTCCGAACCGGAAGGTTTGCTGGCGCTCCAGCAAACGGAACGTTTTGCTTAAGTCTGCCTTGGCTCCGTAGGTCAGGTCACGGGTAAGCCCGTAATACATGAGGCCGGCCCCAATGTTGGTGCTCGGACTGGGCGACAGCCTGCAATAATAAGGTCCTTCTTTGGTATCAGCCGCGTACGTGTTTCTGCGGTACCCGGGCTCATCGCGCAACAGGTGCGAGACGTAGCTGTTCCAGTTAATGCGAAACTGAACGCCGGGGATGTAATGCTCTCCGTTCAGTTGGCTGCTCAGAATCCGGTTGCTGACGAAATAAAACGAATTGGCGCGCACGTAGTTGCCGGCATTAAAACTGTATCCGCTGCGCAGGATGGTCAGATCGGTGGAATTAACGGAAAAGATGTTATTCAGATAAATTTTATTATTGGAATTCAGCCGAAAAGCAAAATCAGCCAATGCGCTGGTTAGAATGTTTCGCTGAAAACTGCTGTCGCGGTAATTGTAGATCGTATCCGACGTGGCTTCCCGCAGGCCGTAGAAATCGTAGCGTTCAAAAGGGTAAAACCTTCTGGAATCGTTATAAGTCAAGCCGAATATAGCGCCAAAAGGAGACTGCGCCGATTCGCTGGCACGTACACCCCCGGATATCTGAAACGAGGGATTGAGCGGTGTACGATCGTTCATGAAATAGCCCCAATTGTTGGGCAACGTCCGCGCAGCGTTGATTTTATCGGCAGCGCTCATGGTCAGGTATTCCTCCTGAGTGGGAAAATCCTTGGGTAAGGCGCGCGTGCCGTCATCCAATCCCAGCCAGTCCAACTTCCCACCCGGATAGGTGTAGTAAGGAAGAAAAGTGGATGTGGAATTATAGGATGCCCCGGCTTTTACGGCCAGAAAATTTTTATCCGGAATTTCTTTGGTTTGGATCTGAACCAAACCTCCGGCAAAATCACCGGGAAGATCCGGCGTGGGACTTTTTACCACCGTGATGTTGTCAACGATGGCTGCAGGAAAAATATCAAAAGCAAAAGTCTTGCGATCCGGCTCAGAGCTGGGCAGCAGGGCGCCGTTGAGCATGGCCGAATTGTAGCGGTCGTTCATTCCGCGCACCACTACGAATTTGTTTTCCTGCACCGAAATACCACTGACCCGCCGCAAAACCTCGCTGGTATTCTTGTCAGGTGAGCGCTTGATCATGTCTGCTCCGATGGCATCGCTAACTACCGCGCTGTTTTTGCGAGCTATGAGCAAAGCCTGGATATTTTCGCGCTTCATATCGGCCGTTACGACCACCTCACCTAAAGTGGTGGCGGAAGAAACCTGCAGCGTAACATTCAGCGTGGTCACTTGTCCTTGCTGCACCTGTACACCGGTCAGTTCCTTGCTTTCGTAGCCGATGTAGGAAACCCGGACCCGGATTTCGCCCGCCGGTATGCCAGTAATCAGATAATGACCATCCATGTCGGTTACAGCCCCCAGGGACGTGTTCACCACAGCGACGGTTGCTCCGATAAGAGGTTCACCTGAGCTGGCATCGGTTACACTTCCCGAAAGTCCTGACGATTGAGCGAGCAGCCCCTGGAATGGCCCAAAGAGCAGCAAACAATTAAGGAGAAATCGCCTCACTGGATTCAGGTTTAGGAGTTTGGTACAGCAAAGAACCTTTTACAACGTAACCTTTTTGTTAACCACAGGTTACGAAATGGCACCATACCGGTAGGATAATACGACAAAACCGCCTCGCTTCATACTTATATGATTTTTGTATTACAATTTGGTTACATCAAATCCGCTTTTCGCTAACATGTCCTCTGTTGCTTTGTGACCTGGTCACACTTTTTTTCATTTTATGATCACACACCCTGCTCAATCGGTCTTGCTCAGCGCTCTGGGACTCCTGCTATTAGGTAGCGAAATCAGCGCACAGGCCATTCGCCGCGATTGGCACAAGGATCTTCCGTTGTATGCTCCGGCAGAAGTCTCTTACGCCCGAGTTGCTGTTGACCAGGCCGGCAGCGCCTATTGGGCCGTGAATTGCCAGGATTTGTCCTCTTCCTTAAAATATATCTGGCTGGTTAAATACGATTCATCCGGCGCTCACCAATGGTCGCAGTATTACGATGCCTTCCATGGAGCCTTTTTTTCTGACCTGACCTGCGATCCGGACGGCAACACCTACCTGTTCGGAACAGCCCTCAAAGCTGCCGGTAACGGAACAGCAGCAGCTTTTCTTCGCAAATACAGTTCAAACGGGCAGTTGTTGTGGTCGTTGATTATGGACCCGGATATTAATGCTGAAGAGCAGCCCGATCAAATAGCTCTTTCTCCAGTTAATGGTGACGTCATTGCCACACTGAGTACCTACAGTTCCGTGAACACCTGCTTCGTTGCCCGTTACTCCCCTCAGGGCAGCCTGTTGTGGCAGCAAAGCTTTCTCAACTACCGATCCGGCGATTTACAACTGGACCCTTACGATCGCCTGCATCTGGTAACCACCTATTTTCTCGGTCCGTCGCAACAGGATCAACGATGGTGCTACTTGCAGTTGAACGGACAGGGTCAGGTTAACAGCTCATTCACGCAGGCCGGGGGTCAATATTCTCACGCCATAGAAACCGGGGGTGTAGGCCGTACATCGGGGTTGGATCATAGCGGCAACTTTTACGCCTTGGGCTGGGTAAAGGCATTTCCCTTTCAGGACAGTGCATGGACTAACATTATGGTATACAAGTTCAACCCTTCAGGACTTATGGAATGGTCGTATCGCCTCAAGCGGGTACGCAAGGGATATCCCAACGATTTCAGCAAACTGTTGGTGGATCCGTCCAGTGGCGAGGTCCTGGTTTCAGGAGGCTCCGGAGCATGGAAATACGGCACAGCCGGCAACTTTGTAACCGGATGGTACAACAGCATCAGGCATTTTGTGGATGCAGCCGCCTTCAGCCAGCAAAAAACCTTCCTGCTTTCTACTACCTGGGTTCCGAATAACGATGACAACGGAAAAATCAGCCTGCTGGACTGGAGTAAAAGCGACTCAATTTATATCAAGGGGCGTTCGGACATCCAAATGCTGAACGAAACAGCGCTGATCACCCCCGACTCATCGCGATTGGCGATGTACGTCACCTGGTGTTACGCAGGTAAAGCCGAATTGCATCGTTTGGTATTACGCGATTCCCTGACCGGAATTCATGAGGGCAATCCCCATGAGCAACCTGCATTCTATCCCAATCCGGCCGCTGAACAGGTTGTCCTCCATACCGGTCCATACGCTAAAGAGCAGGCCGACCTGTTCATTTTCAATTCCGAAGGCCAGTTGCTGATCCGGCAGAAAGTGAACCGGCAGGCAGTGGTTTCCCTCGATGTGCGCAAGCTGGCTTCAGGATCCTATTTCGTACTGTTATCAGGCAAAACATCGCATTGGAGTAGCCCGCTGATTATTCAGTAGACCCAGAATGCCTTATAAGCCTGCGAGCTGGAATGAGCAAAAGGTGATGAGAGCTCGTGGAAATAAAGCTTTTAAGATCAGTGTTTAGGAATTAATGTTTTCTTCATGTAATTACACATCCCGTTAACACGTCGTGCCGATCTTGCTCTCTCCAAAAGCACAGGAAAGAAACCCGCCATGCAAGCCAAGCCCAAAATTCTGATTGCTGACGACGAACTCAATGTGCTGGACTTTCTTGCTTATAACTTAGAACGGGAAGGATTTTTCCCGTTGCTGGCCCGAAACGGTGAGGAGGCACTGCGGCTGGCCAAAAGTGAGCGTCCGGACCTGTTGTTGCTGGACATCATCATGCCCGATCCCGATGGCTTTGCAGTAGCAGAGCATTTGCGGAGCCTGGCCGACCAAAAGAACCTGTTAATTGTTTTTCTGACCGCCAAAAGTGATGAAGAATCGCAACTGAAAGCCTTTCAACTCGGCGCAGACGATTATATCACCAAGCCTATTATGCCCCGCCTGCTCTTGTGCCGCATCAAGGCTCTTCTACGGCGCAAAATGGATAGTCAAGTTTTGGAAAACCGCATGGAGTTTGGTTCCCTGATTATCGACCGCGAAAAACGCCTGGTCATCAGCGATAACATGCCGGTAACCCTGGCGCGCAAAGAGTTTGATCTGCTGGCCCTGCTGGCCGGCCGGCCGGGTAAGGTGTTCCAGCGCGACGAAATCATGAAAAACGTCTGGAACAGCGATAATGAAATCAGCGACCGGACCATTGACGTCCACATTCGAAACCTGCGAGTGAAAATCGGCGGCCGCCGCATCACCACCATCAAAGGGGTCGGATACAAATTCGAAGGATAGCCGACGTCAGGCTCGCTTATCCGGCTGCGCATCGGTAGGGGTCATCGCCGAAATATAACTGGTCAATATCAAAGCATAATTCTGCTTTACGGCACACGACTTTTCTGACCTGATAGCGGAAAGTGCGCGCATGAGAGTTATCGGGAATGGGCACAAAAATCAATGCTCCCGACGTCACCTGATGTATGCGCAAGGGCTCAACGGCAATACAATCGCCGCCAACGAAGTAACTTACTAAAACGACCAGGGTATCCAACTGGTAGGGAAACTTATTTCGCACTTTGAGCTGATAACCGAAAAGTCCCGGTGGGCTGATTTCGGGTGGTGCAGGCGAATACACTTCCAGAAATTGCTGCCAATGATTGCGAATGTAGCGGTTGTCATAGGTGGGCTTCGCAGGGACGGGGCTTGCCGGCTCTGCAGCAGATGCCGGTTCAGCTCTGGTTTCCGTCTGTGGTGCCGAAGCTGCCGGTGCTGCTTGTGCCCGGGCCTCAGCGGGTGCCGCCAAAGTCTGGTTGCCGGCTGAAGAGGCCTCCCGCTGACGTCCGCAAGCCACCAGGCTCAATACGAACACTATCCAAAACAGTCTGTAAAACCGAAGTACCATTCAGGAAAAACAGGCTGCAAAGTTTTTCTGTCAAGGTTAAAAAATCATTTGCTGTCTTTTAACTCTGGATTATGCCATACCCAAACCGTTTTAAAGCAGTTGCAGGCACCCATGCTTTTACAGACTATAACAATAGCGTAAGCAATCCTTAATATGCGTTGAACCTTGTGGCAACAGGTTGAGGCAACCTTTGCGCCAACCAAAAACCACTTACCTCATGAAAACAGTAAAAACACTCCGAATGACTGCGTTGACAGTCGCCATGCTGTTCGGCGCTGTGCCGTTGTTTGCGGCCACGATCGTGGTTAACTCCAACATTTCCACCAACACGACATGGACCAAAAACAACGTGTACATCCTCTCCGGTTACATTTACGTTATCAACAACGCCACCCTAACTATTGAAGAAGGTACCGTTATTCAGGGCGACAGTCTCACTAAAGGGTCGCTCATTATCACCCGTGGCGCTAAGATCAATGCGATCGGCACGCCCTGCCGTCCGATTGTGTTCACCTCGGTAAAAGCTGCAGGTAACCGTCAGCGCGGCGACTGGGGCGGGCTGATTCTTCTGGGTTATGCCCAAACCAACGCACCCGGCGACACGCTGCACATTGAAGGGATCACCCCCAACCAATACACCATTTTTGGCGGCGGTAAAAACCCCAACTGCGGCGGCGGCATCTGCCCCAACAACTCCGACAACTCCGGAACCTTAAAGCATGTCCGCATTGAGTTTGCCGGCATTGCTCTGGCCCCCAATAATGAGGTCAACGGTCTGATGCTGGGCGGTGTAGGCAGCGGAACCACCCTGGAATACATTCAGGTCAGCTACTCCAATGATGACTCGTACGAATGGTTTGGGGGCACCGTCAATGCCAAATACCTCATTTCCTATGCCGCTCTGGACGATGACTTTGATACCGACAACGGCTTCAGCGGCAAGGTTCAGTTCGGCCTGATCATGCGCGATCCTGCAGTGGCCGACGTTTCCGGTTCCAAGGGTTTTGAATCCGACAACGATCCCAGCGGCTCGGGCAACACGCCCAAGACCAGCTGCATCTTCCAGAACATCACCGCTCTGGCTGGTGCCTCTGTTACCACTAACCCCAATTACCGAAACGGCATTCACGCCCGTCGCAACACAGAAATGAAAATGTATAATTCAGTCATGCTGGGCTTTGGCACCGCCTCGCATGCTGCTATTCTCATTGATGGTTGCGCGACGATGACCAATTGCGCTGCTTCACCACACGTGCGCAACAGCTACATCCACAACAGCACGGGCAATTATCGTGGATATACCCCCAGCGGATGTTCCGACCAGTCTGCTGCCGAAACGGCTTTGACAACGAGCGGCAACGTATTCTCAACCACCTACAGTGGGGTGCTCAATGACCCTGATTTTCCGGCTGCTGGCCCTAACGATTTTGTTCCTGCCTCAGGTCATCCTCTGCCGGCTGCCAATACTTCCCTGTACAGCGGTGGCTTCTGGACCTCTGTCAGCTACGTAGGCGCCTTTAACCCTGCCGGAGATACCTGGGCTGGCGACTGGACCAACTTCTCGCCGATTACCACTTCCTATCCTTCCAACGGCATCAACTTAGCACCCACCATTACGGTCGTTTCCACCACGCCGAAAATCTGCCCCAACAGCGGTGCGATTGATATTTCCGTGAGCGGAGGCACTACGCCATACTCTTACGTTTGGTCCAACGGAGCTACTACGGAAGACCTGACCGGCGTTACCAACGGCAACTATACCGTTACCGTATTCAATTCCGGCAAATTCTGCTCGGCTACCAAGACCAAAATCAAGGTGGCTAACGAAAAGCCGGTATTCACAAGCTGCACCAAGACTTCCACCTCTATCACCGTGAACTGGGCAGCCAACGTACACAGCGCTGTGAACAACTACGAACTCCGCTACCGAAAAGTGGGTACTTCTTCGTGGGGCAGTTGGATTACTACCGGCAAAGTGCTGTCCTACACCGTTACGGGGCTGCTGTCTAACACCTCCTATGAATTCCAGCTTCGCGGTAAGTGCACCAGCGGAAATACGTCCAACTCGTCCAACTTTACCTGCTCAACCAACCCGCGTCTGGCTGATGATGCACCGGTAACCATGATGATTCACGCCTACCCGAATCCTTCTGCCGGTGACTTTACCATCAACCTGGAAGGCTTTGAGCCGGGCACCCGCGTATCCCTGGTTGTTACCAATGCGTTGGGTCAGCAGGTGTTTGCCCGCTACCAGGCAGATGCCTCTGCCACTAACCGCATCAACCTGGGCGATGTGGCTCCGGGCGTGTACATGCTGGAAGTGAACGATGGTGTAACCAGCTTGTTTGAACAACTCATCGTTGGTCAATAAGCTAGCTGTTTTGCCGGAAAAAGAGGCGCACGGCCGTGCGCCTCTTTTTCCGTTTTTGTACACTGATGTAAAAAACATAACACATGATAAAAAAAATTCATTTTCTCTCGCTTCTTCTGTTACCCCTGTTCGCAAATGCTCAGCATCCGCTGTTGGCTGACTGGCTTCGCATGCAGTCGGCACGCCTGAGCCTTTTCCATAGTCCGGCTCCCGACCTGACCGACAAAGCCCGTAGCGGCGCTTCGCCGTTAGCTAAACTCAACGAGGTCGTCTATCTGCTCAGTAATTCCCGCGCCGATACCTTTGATGTGGCCGCTACCCAATGGCTGCCCACCGATTCAACTGTTTATCTATACAATTCGGATACGCTGTTGGACACCAAACAACAACTGCAATTCGATGAAGAAGAAGCTGCTTGGATCTCCTACCTGGCCACGTTCTATACTTACGACGCGCAGAAAAACAATACCGTGCAACTCATCCAGCAATGGAATGATGAGTTTAAATACTGGTACAATTTAACCCGCCTGCTGGGTGCCTACGATGCCCAAAAGAACCTAATCGGCATGGTCATCCAAAACTGGAATGGATCCGACTGGGACAGCGCTACTCATTTTTTGTACCAGTATGATGCAAACAACAACCTGACCCAAACCACCATCCTCAACCGCAATTTCTCCACCGGCACGTGGGACAGCACCCAGCGCTTTGTGTTCGTGTACGATGGGCTTGGCAACCTCATTGCCGATACCACCTACACCTGGATTGGAACCGGCTTTGGTTACACCAACCTCGTTACTTATCAGTACAACGGTCTAAACCAGAACGACGTGCGCATCGGTCAGATATACAGCAACAACAAATGGAAAAATTCGTGGTCTGACACCTTATCCTACGATGCCAACAACAACCTGATCATGCTCGTGCGGTGGGGCTGGAGCCAGAGCGTCAAAAAATTCAGCCTGAGCGAAGCCAAAATTGTATACGAATACAATGCCTCCAACCAGCTGGTTCATCGCATCAATTACAACGGTGATGGTGCCAGCGCCTTCCTGCCTGCTTCGGAATACCTGTACACCTATTCGATGGAAGGAAATTTAGAGGAGTATTTGCTCAAAGTGTATGACAATACGGCCGCTGCTTTCAAGAATTTCCAAAGGGAAGTATACTTCTACTCCAATCTGGTGTCACACAGCCCAGCGTTATCGCCAAACCACTTGTCGATTTCTGCTTACCCCAATCCAGCCAATCAGTGGTTGAACCTTGAAATCAGCAGCCCGGTGCCGCAGTCAGCCGATTGCTACATCACCGACCGTTCCGGCCGCATGCTGCAGCATCAGCGCCTGAAACTGCAGCCGGGTACAGAAACCTACCCGTTGCCTTTAGAACGGCTGCCTGCGGGAGCCTACCTGCTGCATATAACCACCGAAAAGGGATTCCGCTATCCGACGGTTGGTTTCATTGCGCCGTAGGACCTGATAACCCTGGGCTGTAGCTCAGGTCCCATTCATTGTCGGCACCCATCTGATTCATAGAAATGAAGATGGGTGCCGATATCTTTTGGAGAAATGCGTGGCCTTATAGAGACTAAAGCCATCAGACGCAAACCGCTGTTCGATGCGATGACCTTTAACTGGCCTAAGTATAGTCCTTTTCCTTATACATACCTTCAATATCCCTGTACCTCAACCCAACAAAACAGCTCCTCTGCTTCAGGCGTGCCTCTGCTCCGGGCATTTCCGTTTACCTTTATGCAGTAACCTGTTACCGTCATGCCATCCAAGCTGTTTACCATTGGTATTGAGGAGGAATTCATGATCGTGGATCCGGAATCGCGCGAGCTGGTCAGCCACATGCATCAGGTTATAGAGGGCAGTAAAATGTTGCTGCAGGAACAGGTGAAAGCTGAAATGCACCAGGCCGTAGTGGAGATCGGCACGCAGGTATGCCGCGACGTGAAAGAAGCCCGCGAGGAAGTGCGCAAGCTGCGCAGCATCATTTGTGACATTGCCCGTAAGCAGGGCTGCCTCATTGGCGCTTCGGGCACCCATCCGTTCAGCCGCTGGCAGGATGCCCTTATCACCGACCATCCGCGCTATCATGAAATCGTCAACGAAATGCAGGATGCTGCCCGCAGCAACCTCATCTTCGGCCTGCACGTCCACATCGGCATCGACAGCCGCGAAACCGGTGTGCAGATCCTGAATGCCGTCCGCTATCTGCTGCCGCACATTTTTGCCCTGTCCACCAACTCCCCGTTCTGGCTGGGTCGCAACACGGGTTACAAATCCTATCGCACCAAGGTTTTCGATAAGTTTCCCCGCACCGGCATTCCGGAACGCTTTGGCAGCGCCAGTGAATTTGATGAATTCGTGAACCTGCTGATTAAAACCGGATGCATTGACAATGGAAAAAAAATCTGGTGGGATTTGCGCATTCATCCCACTTACCCTACAGTAGAATTCCGCATCTGCGACGTGCCCATGCGCATTGACGAAACCATTGCTCTGGCCGCCATCATGCAGGCCGTTGTGGCCAAACAGTACAAGCTCATGCAGCAAAACCTCAGCTTCCGGCTGTACAAGCGGGCCCTGATAAACGAAAACAAGTGGAGGGCTGCCCGCTATGGCATTGAGGGCAAACTCATAGACTTCGGCAAGCAAATGGAAGTGCCGTTCCCCGAACTGCTGGAAGAGCTCATTGCCTTTGTGGACGATGTGGTGGACGAACTCAACTGCCGCGAAGAAGTGGCTTACCTGCGCCAGATCGTTCGCAACGGCACCGGTGCCGACCGCCAGCTTCGTATTTGGGAACAGACCGGCGACCTGAAAAAAGTTGTGGACTACATTGCTGAGGAAACCCTTGTTGGTTTATAAGGCCGACGAGGTGTGGGATGAGGTCCATGGCCCTTTAGCTGCAATCACCACCCTATGTATTCATGTTAAGACATAACCCCTTCGTTTACCTTTCCGTGAAATTTTATCTTTGACCAGCCAATTGCTGGCGCAGACCGTGCCGTCCGACTTAATGGAACCTCCCCCCATACGTGTTGCTATTCTGGACATGTACCGCAACGAACCCAACCAGGGCATGCGGGGCATTCGCACGCTGCTGTATCTGGAATCGCTGCAGGCGGAGGTGCCCGTGCGCTGGCACATATTTGATGTGCGGCACAAAAACGAATTGCCGGATCTGAGTTACCACATTTACATTTCCTCCGGCGGGCCGGGTAGTCCGCTGGCCGGCGACGGACCCTGGGAAGATCCCTACTTCCACCTCATAGACCGCATTTGGGAACACAACCAAAAGAGTGAGCAGAAAAAATTTGTTTTTTTTATCTGCCATTCATTTCAACTCATCTGCAGGCACTGGAAGGTCGGTCTGGTTTCCCGAAGGAAGTCGCCGGCCTTCGGTGTTTTTCCGGTGCACAAAACCGAGGAAGGTCGTAGTGAACTCCTGTTTGACGAACTGGATGACCCTTTTTATGCCACCGATTCGCGTGAATTTCAGGTAACCCAGCCCGACTGGCCTCTGATCCGTAGCCGCGGCTTCCGTGTTCTGGCTCTGGAAAAAGAACGGCCCCACGTCCCTCTGGAACGGGCCCTGATGGCCATCCGTTTCAGCGATGAATTCTTCGGCACCCAGTTTCATCCCGAAGCCGACCCCCAGGGTATGATCCGCTACTTCACCAAACCCGAAAAACGGGCTGCCATTATCCGCGACTATGGTGAAGAAAAATACTACCGGATGATTGACATGTTAGATGACCCCGATAAGATCGTAAAGACCCAGCGTACCATTTTACCCACCTTCCTACGATTGGCGTTTGATAACGTAATGCAAACGGCTGACTGCGCCTGAGGCCGCCTGCCCATCCTCTATTACCTTCGCAGTCGCCTATGATTGCGTCGTACCGGAAACGCTATAACCAGGAGTTTACCGAAGAAAAATACCAGGCCTTTCTGGCTGACTGCGACCGGGAGGCCGGTTACCCTATTGAATTCCGGATTGCCGAAACACCGGTTTTCATCTCACGCTCCTTTGCCGCCAAAGTTTTTGAAGCCTGCGACCAGATACTGCGGGTGATTACCAGCGAAGAGTATTATCGCCTTAGCGCCGATGCCATTCCTCCTGCCCTTCGGGTTGCCAACGAACCTCGGCATCCCAGCACCATTGCTCTGGATTTTGCCGTCTGCGCGGATGAAAACGGCGACCTCATCCCCCAGCTGATTGAACTGCAATCCTTCCCCAGTCTGTTTTGCTACCAGCATTGGCTGGCCGGGCTGTACCGCAGGCATTTCTTCGTTCCTCAAGAACTGCAACATCTTTTTGGCGGATTACAGCACGACAGCTACCTGGACCTGTTGCGCCGATGGATTATTGCCGAAGAAGACCCCCAAACCGTTATCCTGCTGGAAATCGAGCCAACAAAACAGAAAACCCGGGTAGACTTTGAACTGACCCGAAAATTTCTGGGCATTGATTACGTCTGTATCAGCGAGGTCATACGCGAAGGCCGCAAATTGTATTATCGAAAGAACGGAAAGCTTATCCCCATCCGGCGCCTGTACAACCGCGTGATCTTTGATGAACTGCAACAGCGAAGCGACCTGAATCTGCAGTTTCATCTCACCGAGGAAGTGGACATACAATGGGTCAGCCATCCCAATTGGTTCTTTCGCATCAGCAAGTATTCCCTGCCGTTTCTTGACGGCCCTTATGTGCCAGACAGCGTTTTCGTTTCCGACCTGGATCATATTCCTGCCGATCTGGAAAACTATGTGTTCAAGCCGCTGTTTTCGTTTAGCGGAGCCGGCGTCGTCTTCGATGTTACTCAGGAAACCCTTACATCGGTAAGCAATCCGGCGAATTATGTACTACAGCGTAAGGCTAATTACACGCCTTTTCTGCAGGCGCCGGATGGCGGCGTGAAAGCTGAATTGCGGATGTTGTTTCTTTGGCTACCTGACTGGCCGCAGCCGCGGCTGGTGACCAATTTGATGCGGCTTAGCCGGGGCAAAATGATCGGCGTAGACTACAACCGCAACATGACCTGGGTGGGAGGCAGTATAGGCTTTTTTGAACCGCTGGAACCATGAATCGCTGGGTACCGATAACCCTTGGCCTGCTGTATATGGTGGCTTCGGGTAGTTGCCGCAAGGAGCAGCAGCTGGAATCCCTTCATGAGCTCACCCTTAATGAAGTGACGGGTAATCCCTTTTCGCTCGCTTCACTCAAGCAACACCGGGGCACCGTATTTCTGTTTCTGCAGCCCGAATGTCCGTTCTGTGTGACCTATGCCCGCACGTTTCGTCAGACGGATAGCCTGCTGCGCCAGTACGACATCAGCCTGATCGGCGTGGTGGCCGGCACCCATTTTCCGGTCGAACAAATTCAGGAATATCGCAGCAAGCACCGGTTGAATTTCCCGTTTCTGTTGGATCCGGAATTCAAACTCACCCGGCTGCTGAATGCTACCATTACCCCGCAGGTTTTCCTGCTGGATCAACAAGGCAACAGGCTATATCACGGCATGTTGGATAACTGGGGATACGAAATCGGAAAGGTACGTGCCCGTGCCACTGAATTTTATTTGCTGGACGCCGTTAAGGCATTTGTGAACAACCAGCCGCAACCGCGCGATTCCACCCGCGCCATAGGCTGCTACATACAGTAAGCTGCATTGTTATTCATGAATACGCGCAAGACAAGTTGGCTGGAACAACTATTGCGGCGGGGGTTGATTTATACCCTGCTTTTGATCTTCGCTCTGGCAGTATATCTGCTTTACCAAAGAGACCGCAAGACGGAACCGGTAACTTTTGCCGATTCCATCGGACCTATGATTCACCGGCATTGCAGCGGCTGTCATAAACCGGGAACGCCCGCACCTTTCCCGCTGTTGACCTATTCTGACGTGCGCAAACGATCGCTGACCATCAAAGCCGTTATAGAAAAGCGCATCATGCCCCCCTGGCCTGCTGATCCCTCCTATTCCGAGTTCTGCGAGCAAAACGTGCTTACCGATGAGCAGATCGCACAATTCACCACCTGGCTGCAAGCCGGAATGCCTGCGGGCGACACCAGCAAACTACCCCAGCCTCAGGTAGTGCCCGGTTCCCTGATCGGCAAGCCCGACCTGACCCTGAAACTCAAACCGATATTCATCCCCGGCGATCATACCGACCGGTTTCTTCTCGTCAAGGTGCCCTTTGAACTGGATCGCGACACATTTATCCGCGCCATAGAATTTGTACCCGGCAGCAAGCTGGTACACCATGCCAATGGCCGGCTCATCACCTATGCCGACCATCAGAAAAAAGACCTCTTCGCCGGCGAATACGTGTTGGACACCCGCAACGAAACCAAACATTCGGTTTTTGTTAAAATGAATTTATATAATGACGACGGCTCCGATCCCGCACCGGAACAATATTATCACTCGGTTACCAACTACCTGCCGGGCGTCGTGGCTACGATGTATCCTTCCGGTATCGGCGGATTTAAAGTCAAGCGAAAAAACGTTATCTATTTCAACGACCTGCACTATGGCCCTTCCGAAGAAGATGTCTGGGATACTTCCTACGTAAACATCTTTTTTGACTCCATCCCTCCCCGGCGTCCCACCATGGAACTGCAATTGGGCACCCTGGGCATCAGCGACATCATTCCCCCGCTGGTCATCCCGCCCGATACGGTGATGACCTTTGTTACACGCGCCCGCGTGCTCAACGACATATCGCTGCTTACCGTTAATCCCCACATGCACTTGCTGGGAAAATCGTTTCTGGCCTATGCCATCAAACCCAATGGCGACACCTTGCCGCTGATTCGCATTCCGCAATGGGACTTTCGCTGGCAGTATTTTTACACCTTCCGTAAAATGGTGCACATTCCGAAAAATTCCCTCATTGAAGTGGTTGCAGTAATGGACAATACGGCGGCCAACCCCAACAACCCCAACCACCCGCCCCGGCAGGTAGAAGGCCGTAACGGCAGCATGCGCACCACCGACGAAATGCTGCAGTTCATTCTCACGTTTCTTCCGTATCAGCCCGGCGACGAACACATCAGCCTGATGCCCCGATGAGTGCCTCCTCCCATCCGCTGATTGGCAAATGGCTGTTGCTGGGCGTCATCATGATTGTGATTCAGATTCTGCTGGGCGGCATTACGCGGCTCACCGGTTCCGGACTTTCCATCACCGAATGGAACGTGATCTTGGGCGTTATCCCTCCGCTAAATACCGGGCAATGGGAACAGGCCTTCGACCAATACAAGCAATTTCCTCAGTATCGGATCCTGAATTCCGATATGGACCTTAGTGGTTTCAAACGCATTTTCTGGTGGGAGTACATTCATCGGCTGTGGGGTCGCCTGCTGGCGCCGGTTTTTCTGCTGCCGCTGGTGTGGTTTCTGTGGAAACGGCAAATGCCGCGCCGGCTTCTGTGGCAACTGCTGGGATTGTTTGTGCTGGGCGCCATGCAGGGTTTTGTAGGTTGGATTATGGTAGCCAGCGGACTGGTAGATCAGCCCTGGGTGGATCCGCTAAAACTGAGCATCCATCTGCTTCTGGCGCTGCTGCTATTGTCACTTCTTTTTCTGCTTACCCTTCGCTATCTGCCGGCCGCAGGAGCGCAGCGTAACCGGCCCCTGCAACGCCTTGCCGTCGTGTTGCTGCTGCTGCTTACCGTGCAGTATTTCTTTGGAGGCCTCATGGCAGGCTACAAAGCCGGGGTGCTTTATCCTACGTTTCCGCGCATGGGCGAACACTGGATTCCTCCCGGCATCGGGTCGCTCAAGCCATTCTGGCTAAACCTGGTGGAAAATACAGGAACCATTCACTTCATGCATCGCCTGCTGGGATATTTAATTGCCGTTACAGCCATTGCAGGTTTCTTTCTGCTCATCGGCAAGGTTAACTCTTCTGCGCAACGCCGGGCCGTGTTGCTGTTGCCGGTTGCAACCATTATTCAGGTGGCTTTAGGAATTGCAACCGTGCTACATGCTACCGGACATATCCCGTTATGGTGGGCCTCAGCGCACCAGATGACCGGCGTGCTGCTGCTGCTGATCGTACTGTGGCTGTTGCACCTCAGCCGCGGGCCGGTTCACCCGGCGCCGGCCAAGGGCTGAAGCACTTTGTTAACTTTGATACCATCGCCTGCCGGCATGAAAAAAGTGCTTTTGGCCCTGGAGGCCTCCACTCCTGCGCCTGCCCTGCTGGAATTTGCCGCTGCCTACTGCCCGGCAAATGACCTGCTGGTGGGCGTTTTCCTGGAAGACCTCAGCTACCGCAGCTATCTCACTTTTTTTGGTGAAGAATACTTTGCGTTTGATGCCACCCTGCTGCAGCAGGCCGAACAGGAAGCTGCCCGCGGGCTGCAGCAAAACATCGCTTACTGTCAGCAGTTCTTCCAGGTTCAGCAGCGGTCGTTCAAAGTGCATCTGGGGCAAGGGGTTCCTTCGGCCGAGTTGGTCCAAGAAAGCCTGTTCGCCGATCTGATTCTCGTTTCCTATAACACTTTTTTCTCATCCGTTACCGGCAATGCCGGCATGCTCAGCGATGTACTCGGACAGGCACATTGCCCCATTTTGCTTATTCCCGATCAGCACCGGCCCCTGCAGGCCCTGCTCATTGCTTACGATGGCAAACCCAATTCCGTATTTGCCATCCGTCAGTTCAGCCTGCTGTGTCCCAACCTGTCCCACCACCTGCCAGCCACTTTATTGCACGTGCGCTCCGGAACAGAAACTCAACCCGACCGCAATCTGATGGACGAATACGTTAGTGTGCATTATCCCGGTGTGCGTGTAGTGGAGCGAACCGGCATTCCGGAAAAAGAGATTGTGGAATTGGCTCATGAGTTGGCGCCAGCCATCGTCATCATGGGGGCTTTCGGAAGAAATGCGTTGTCGCGCTTCTTTACCCGCAGCACGGCGCATCAGTTACTGCAGGAACGCGCGTTACCGGTATTTATCGCACACCATTGAAGCCTGGGGCTACGGTGTGAGCCTTCCGTACATGCGCGGGAAGGGAATGGTTTCGCGCACATGAGGCAATCTGCACACCCAGGCTACCAGCCGCTCCAGCCCAAGCCCATAGCCTGAATGCGGCACGCTGCCATAGCGCCGAAGGTCCAGATACCATTCAAAGGCTTCCATAGGCAACTTATGCTCGTGAATTTTTTCGGTCAGAAGGTTGATGTCCGTTTCGCGTTCCCCTCCACCGATGATTTCTCCATACCCTTCTGGAGCCAGCACATCCACGCCTTTAGCCCAGCGCCCATCGGCCGTGCGCTTCAGGTAAAATGCCTTTACCTCATGCGGCCAGTTATAAACCATAATCGGCACGTCAAAAAGCCGCATCAGCACCGTTTCATCGCTGCCGCCAAAGTCGTTACCAAACCGAAATTCTCTGGCCGATGCCATCCATTGGGGAATGTTGGCTTCGTCTTCCTCCAGGTCTTTCAGTTCCTGCTTGAGCCGGTCAATGGCCGCCTGGTTGAAATTGGCTTCGCCTTTGCGCAAGGAGCCTCCAACCAGCTTTTGTTGGCGCTCCGCCAATTCCCTGACGACAGCTTCTTTTCTTTTGCGCACAGCTTCCAGGTCGGCTTCCAGCAGGCCTAGGGTGGTGGTTCCGTTGTGATGCTGACGGCCGGTCAACAGGGCGACAGCTTCCTCATAGGTCAGGCGAGGAAAGCGCTGCTCCGCACTGCGCTGCAGCACGGTCGTGTCGCGGTTCAATAACTGAAACTCAAAACGGCATTCTTTGAGTACTGCCTGCAGCACAAAATGCAGCATGGCTTCAATCAGATCCATATTCTGGTCCAGATCATAAAAAGCCATTTCGGGCTCGATCATCCAGAACTCCGACAAGTGGCGTCTGGTCTTGGATTTTTCTGCACGGAACGTAGGGCCAAAGGTGTAAATCTTACCCATGGCCATGGCCATGGCTTCCCCGTACAACTGGCCGCTTTGCGATAAATACGCCGGTGAACCGTAAAAGTCCGTTTCAAACAACGTGCTGGTGCCCTCTACCGCATTGGCGGTGAAGATGGGCGCATCCATTTGAACAAACCCTTCCTGCTGAAAAAAGCGATGCAAGGCATAAATGATGGCGTTGCGGATGCGCATGATGGCCCATTGACGCTGGGAGCGTAGCCACAGGTGGCGGTGATCCAGCAAAAAGTCCGGGCCGTGTTCTTTTTTGGCGATCGGATAATCCTGTGAAGCACCGACAAGCTGCAGGTCCCGGACCTGCACTTCGAATCCGCCGATCTGGCGCTCATCGCGCACCACGGTACCGCTCAACGTGCATGAACTTTCCAGACCGATATGTTCGGCCAATGCGAAGCAGGAAGGCGCCACCTGATCAGCAGCCACTACACATTGACAAAAGCCGCTGCCATCGCGTACAATAAGAAACACCAGCCCTTTGCTGTTACGGCGATTGGCCACCCAACCCTGAAGCATGACCTGCTGCCCCACATATTCGGCTAACCGGCTGATGGTCGTTACCATAGAGCAGGCGGCGAAAATAACGATTCGCAGCCTTTGCCACCGGCTGTAACTTCCGGCACCTTTATTGCACTGCCTTCACCAGCTATTTTTGCGTTATGCTTCGCCAAGGCCTGCAGCAAAAACTGACGATGAAGCTGTCGCCCCAGCAGATACAGCTCATCAAGTTGTTGCAGATTCCTACCGATGCATTGGAACAGCGCATTAAGGAAGAACTGGAGGCGAACCCGGCTCTGGAAGAAGGCCCTAGCGAAGATGAAACCGACTTGCAGATAACGGCCGAAGAGGAAAATCCATCCCTGGATGGCAGTGCCGATACCGATTGGTCGGCCGATAAAGAAGCTGAAACATCAGATGCAGAAAACGAACATGCAACGGAGGATGAGCAGCAGGTGGCCGAACAGATGGAATACGAGCGCCAAAGCAGCGAGGACAGCCTGGTCAGTGATTTTCTCGATGACGATGAAGTACCTGATTACCGGACTCAGGAAGAACCCGACAGCGAAGCCGAGCTACCCTCGGGCTTTCGTGTGCCCGTCAGCCGATCGTTTCACGAGCACCTGGAAGAACAGCTCGGCCTGGAAGAGCTCTCGGAGCACCATTATCTGCTGGGCACCTTTCTGATCGGCAGCATTGATCACGACGGCTACCTGCGCCGGCCGCTGGATGCCATCGTGGACGATCTGGCCTTCACCCAAAATATCATAACCACGGAAGCGGAACTGGAAGACGTGTTGCGCCGCATCCAGCGAATGGACCCGCCGGGCGTTGGCGCCCGCGACCTCCGCGAATGCCTGCTGCTTCAGTTGCAGCGCGAGCCCGATACCAACCCGTTGAAGACTCACGCCATTCGTCTGCTGACCGACTATTTCGATGAGTTCGTCAAAAAGCATTACGACAAGCTGCAGCGCCACCTGCAACTGGATGAGGAAACATTCAAAAAGGTGGTGCAGCTTATCACCCATCTGAATCCCAAACCTGGCAGTGCATTTGCCGGTTCTCAGGAATTTGAAAAAATTATTATTCCTGATTTTTATATTCAAAACAATGAGGGCAGGCTCGAGCTCTCGCTCAACAGCATGAATGTTCCCGAGCTGCGCATCAGTCAGCAGTATCGCGACCTGTTGCGCGACTACAGCAAAGGCCAAAAGGCCGACCGGGCACGACGCGAGGCACTGCAGTTTGTTAAGCAAAAAATCAGCAGTGCCAAATGGTTTATTGACGCCATCCGCCAGCGCCAGCAGACCCTGCTGCTGACCATGGAGGCCATCATGGAACATCAGAAGGAATTTTTTCTGACCGGCGATGAAACCCGCCTGAAACCCATGATCCTAAAAGACATTGCCGACAAAACGGGTCTGGACATCTCTACGGTTTCGCGTGTGGCCAACAGCAAATACGTGCAAACGGAGTTCGGCACGTTTCGCCTGAAGTACTTCTTTTCGGAAAGCCTCTCCACCGACAGCGGCGAAGAGGTTTCTACCCGTGAAGTGAAAAAAATTCTCTCTGACCTGATTGCGCTGGAAGACAAGCGTAAGCCGCTCAGCGATGAAAAGCTCACCAAGTTGCTGCGCCAGCGGGGCTACAACATCGCACGACGCACCGTGGCCAAATACCGGGAGCAACTGGATATTCCCGTTGCCCGTCTGCGAAAAGAACTTTAATCGCCGCCGGTGCGTCTGTTCGCCCAGTTGATTTCGTGGTTGCTTCACCCGCTGCTGCTGCCCACCTATGCCCTGTTGCTGCTCTTTGGGTTCAGTAGTGATTTGTTTGCCGGCTACGAGCGAACCGACCAGTTGCGCCTGCTGTTGCTTCTGGTCAACAATACCCTGCTGTTTCCTGCAGCAGCCATTGCGCTTTTGTGGCGTCTGGGGTTTATAACCCACCTGCACATGCCTCAGGCCCGCCAGCGACTGCTACCCTATCTGACCAGCGGCATCTTTTATCTGTGGACCTACGTGGTGTTACGCCGCTCAGACCTGCCGGATGTTTTGCCCATCATGATGCTGGGCGCCACCCTTACCCTGTTTGTGTGTTTCTTCATCAACCTGTTCAGTAAAATCAGTATTCATACCGGTGGCGCCGGTGCATTGCTGATGCTCACCGTACTGGCTAGCCTGATGTCGCCTGGGCCTCAGCCCTACCTGCCCATGTCGGTAGCCGTAGCTGGCGGACTGGTCGGCTCCGCCCGACTGTGGCTCGGCGCACATACCTTAACCGAAGTGCTGGCCGGCTACCTGATCGGCATGTTGAGCCAGGTGGCGGCATTCTGGGTGCTGTAGGCGGTTTGTTGCGCATGATGAAGATCATACCGGTTCTTCGCCCGCAACGCTAACTTTTCAATTATTTTTACTTGAGAGCAAAAAATTCGGTATGAAGCATCTGTTACGCACCCTCCTTCTGCTTGTGCTTTCTGCTTTCTTCCGGCTTGCGTTTGCCCAGCAAAACATGACCCTGCTCAGCAAATTCACCTACACCCAGAATCTGGCCAGCGTTTGGGGCTATGCCGCCAATGGAAAAGAGTACGCTCTGGTGGGTGTGTTCAGCGGCCTGTCCATTGTAGACGTCACCAATCCTACTGCTCCCGTACAGGTACAGTTTGTTCCCACCTGGAACTCCTCATGGCATGAAATCAAAACGTGGAATCATTATGCCTACGTTACCAACGAAAGCGGCGGTGGTCTGCTCATCGTTGATTTGAGCGGCCTTCCGAACTCCGCTCCCTATGTCAACTGGACCGGCGGCTCGCTCAACCTGCAGACCGGCCACTCCCTGTTCATTGACGAATTTGGAATCTGCTACATCAATGGACCCAACATTGCCAACGGAGGCACGGTGTTTCTGGATTTGAATCCTGACCCCATGAATCCGACCTATCTGGGGGCTTACACTGAAAACTACGTGCACGACTGTTACGTGCGCAACAACATCATGTACACGGCGGAAATCTATAAAGGCTGGTTTCGGGTGGTAGATGTTTCCAACAAAAGCAATCCGGTGGTACTAGCCCAGAAAAGCACACCCGGAAATTTCACTCACAATACCGACCTGAGCGACAACGGCATGTACCTCTACACCACAGACGAAAAAACCAATTCCTATGTAACTTCCTTTGATATCAGTAACCTGAGCAACATCACCGAATTGGATCGCTTTCAGGCCAATCCCGGTACAAACAGCATTGGTCATAATGTACATGTTAAAGGAAATTATTTAGTTATCGCTTACTATCGCGACGGCGTCATCATTGCGGATGCGCACAATCCGAACAACTTAATCAAAGTAGGTAGCTACGATACCAGCCCCCTGAGCGGCAGCGGATTTAACGGTTGCTGGGAAGCATACCCCTATCTGCCTTCAGGAAACATTCTGGCATCTGATATTGAGCAAGGTCTGTATGTCTTGGGCGTAACCTATACGCCGGCGGCCTACCTGAGTGGTACCGTTACGGATTTCAGCACCTCGGCAGCGCTCAACAGTGTTTCCGTCAGCATCAGTGGAGCTGCAGGCAGCGAAACTACCACTAACCTGAGCGGCACCTACAATACCGGCCATGGCACTGCCGGCACCTACAGCGTCGTTTTCTCTAAAACCGGATACCACACAAAAACCATAAGCAACGTCTCGCTAACCAATGGAGTC
>JANWXQ010000084.1 GCA_025057275.1 Chitinophagales bacterium | reverse complement strand
CTACGATTCGGCCGACGCCACGCAGGCGCTGGTCAACGCCATTCATTCCTCCGCCGATACCATCATTGTGGACAAGCAGGCTGCCCCATGGCATACCGGCTCCATGCATTTTTACAATCTGATGTACAAGACAATCCTATTTGAAAACGGAGTGCAGGTGGTGGCTCTGCCGGGAATGTTCTCAAATCCTAACGCCAATTTGTTTCGGTTTCAGCATTGCACAAACATTACCCTGATAGGTTACGGTGCCGTACTGAAAATGAACAAAAGCGAGTACGCCCTTCTCAACGACAGCGAATACCGCCATAGCATCAACCTGATCAGCTCTTCGGGAATTGTTATTAAAGGATTGACCCTATTGGAAAGCGGAGGTGACGGCATTTGTATTGACGGAAACGGCACAGCGTATTGCGAAAACATACTTATTGAAGACGTACGCTGCCTGAACCATTATCGTCAGGGACTCAGTGTGTTGAACGTAAAAAATCTCACCGTCCGGAATAGTGAGTTTTCAGGCACATCAGGTACTTTGCCCGAAGCAGGGATAGACATAGAACCTTACCAGACGACCCAACAGATCACCAACCTGTTTGTGGAAAACTGCCGACTGGAAAATAACGGATGGGCAGGCATTGCCGTTAACCTCTTTGAGCTGGACAGCACGTCCTTGCCGGTAAGCATCGTGATTCGAAACTGTGTATTCAGAAACAATGCTTCGCCAGCCAATGCCTATGTGCAGTGCGAAATTTACGCCAGCGACAACTACAAAAGTCCGGTTAAAGGCAGCGTGTTGATTGACAGATGCTACATTGAGGAAAGCAATTACGGAGCCTTCTACAGCCGTAAAGTAGCCAGCAGCTATTCTCTGACGTTCAGAAATTGCGTTTTTCAAAATGTAAGCAAGCTTCAAATACCGTATAACAAGCCCATTTTTCTGGAAGTAGCCAACTACTATCAACCATCGCCGGAATTGGGTGGCATTCATTTCGACAACGTAACCATTCAGTACCAAAACGATTTCAGTTTTTTGCGGGTTTTTGGCGCGCCCACCCTGGCAGGCGTAAAAGACCTGACCGGCCACATTTCCGTCATGGAACCCAACAACAACGGATGGCTGTTTACCAATGCGGGCACGCTAACCAACGTGTCTCTCACCTACACGACTTATTCCGTTATACCCCCTACCCAAACTTTTGTTGAAAAGATCCTGGGCACCGCCACGGAATGCCCGGCAAAACCTGCGATCGTGAGCATCAACCGTTCTGCAGGTCAAACGAGCTTTCCGGTTGGCATAAGCTACACTACCGATGGCACGGCTACTCTGGGCGACGACTTTCCTTTGTTGCCCGGGGGCCTGGTTATCCCTGCTGATAGCTCAAGTGTGCCGCTGGTTCTCGCTGCGCGAAACGACGCTATTCCGGAAAGCGATGAGGCTATTAACCTCATTCTCCAGCCAGCCCCACTTTATGGGTTGGCTGAGGATTCTGCCGCTACACTGGTCATTCAGGATTGCCTGGAATCCTCTATGGAGAATGGGCTTGTTCAAGGCCGAGGTGGCCTTTATCCGAACCCGGCCTGCGATTTTTTGTTTATTCAGTGGCCCGGCACCCCGCAACCGAACCATGCCTTGGTCAGCGATATTGTGGGACGAAAAAAAATAATGGTCTTTTTAACGGAGCAAGAAGCCCTGGTTCGGATAGACCTCAGCGGCCTGCCATCAGGCGTTTACCTTCTAACATCCGATGAGGCAAACTTTTCCCGTCTGTTTGTTAAAAGATAGTTCAACCGGCTTAAGATGCAACGGCACTCCGCTGTAGTAGCTAAAATTCCATTGAACGCTTATGTACCAGACTCTCGGTAAATGGCTTATCGTGGCTGGGCTGTTATTGGTAGTGGTGGGGGGCATCATCTATTTACTGGGTAACAAGCTGGGCTGGCCCGGCCGCCTGCCCGGCGATATCGTAATCAAAAAGGAAAATTTCACGTTTTACTTTCCGATCACGACCATGTTGCTGCTCAGTGTTATCCTCACCTTTTTGGCGTGGCTATGGCGCTGGATTAGCAAAGGTTAACCGGTAATTAGTTTAAACGGGGATTGTCCGGAAGATTGGCGATAACCTTATAGCGTTCCCCCATATGGCGCAACACCGTACGCCACAACTTGGTAGGATCTTCTTCAAACAAATAAGCGGCACGCACCTTGCCGACAAACCAGGCCTTTTCGGCCAGCTCGTCCATGATTTGCTGACCATCCCAGCCGGCATAACCAACAAAAAAGCGCACGTCGTTGGCCATCATCTGCCCGGTGTCCAGCAGTGTGATCAGCCGCTGAAAATCGCCGCCCCAGTACAGACCTTCCACAATCTCTATGCTGTCGGGCAGCAGATCGCCGCGCTGATGCAGGTAATGCAGCGTATTGGGCTGAACAGGCCCGCCATAAAAGACCTGATTCTCGATGGCAGGAAAATCTTCTATGAGGTTACAGACTTTTTCCTCCAGCGGCCGGTTCAGGATTAAGCCAAAGGCTCCGTCCTCCCGGCTTTCGCAAAGCAGGACCACAGAGCCTCTGAAGTTCGGATCTTCCATAAAGGGTTCGGCAATCAACAAGCTGCCTGCCGGTGGTCTCATCGGTAATGCGATACGGCTAATTTATTTCAACACCCCTGGTGTGCAAAGCGAACCCGCAGCTAAGTGCCTGGCGATCTGCCTCGATGTTGCCGTGTTGCGTAATTTTGCAGAGCACTGCACCGTTGCAGCAGTGCTCAGGGTCCCGTAGCTCAACTGAATAGAGCATCTGACTACGGATCAGAAGGTTTCAGGTTTGAATCCTGACGGGATCACAGGCGGGGCCGGCACGAAGTGCCGGCCCCGCTCATTTTACCCTTTGCGTTTTACCTAATTTCGTTAGCGGTGAATACCCTCTGCATTATCTCCGGCAGCATCCGGCCCAATGCTCTAACCCGCCGCATTGCCTTGCACCTGCATCAGCAACTTGTTGCCCGAAACAGCTATCAAATAAGCAACGTGGATTTGGCCAGCTTTGAATTTCCCATTTGGAAAGAAGTTTTTCAAAATGATCCCGATCCACCCCGTCATTGCCGCAAGCTGCATTCCGAATTAGCTGCTTCCGATGCTTTTCTGCTGGTTTCACCGGAGTACAACGGCAGCTATTCGCTGGCGATAAAGAACCTGATTGACTACTACGAGCCGAACCTGTTTTCTCGCAAGGCTATCGGCATTGCTACGGTGAGCACCGGCAGGCTGGGCGGCATTCGCTCGGCCCTGCAGTTGCAACAATTGTGTCTGGCCATTTATGCGGTTCCGGTTCCGCAAATGCTGCTGGTGCCTGACGCACACCGTCGTTTTGATGACAACGGCCAGCTGCTTGATGAATCCTTCAGCAAACAGGTTACGCACTTTCTCGAGGAGTTCTTGTGGTATGGCCATGCCCTGTATCAGGCCCGCACCAACCTGCCTGTTGGTTTGCCGTAG
>JANWXQ010000071.1 GCA_025057275.1 Chitinophagales bacterium | reverse complement strand
TTCCGTAAGCGGTTGATCTACAGAAAGCCGGTTCAGTTCTGCATGCATCACGTCGCTGACGGGTGCGTTTTGTTTGTTTTCACTGATGGCCCGGATGATTTCGTCGCGGCTCAGGGAGCCCACTGGGGTTCCGTTACTGAGCACAAGGAAATTGCGGCACTGGCTGTTGAGCAATTGCTGGACAGCCTCCTGAACCGTGTCGGTGGTCTGCAACACGGGGTAGTGGCGCATCATGACATCAGCCACATGAAAGCCGGTAAGCAGCCATTGCGCTTCCACGTATTGGGCTTCGGCCTGAGCCCCCAGGAAAATGAACAGGCCGATGAAAATCAGAAACGGATTACCGAAAAAGCCAAGGATGACAAAGGCTATGGCCAGCACCTGACCGATGGTGGCGGCTATGCGGGTGGCCCGATGGCGGCTGATGCGTAATGCCAGCAGGGCCCGGAGAATGCGGCCACCGTCCATGGGAAAGGCCGGCAACAGGTTGAACAGTCCGAGCCACAGATTGACGAACAGCAGGTGAAACAAAAAATTCTGCCGGTTTAGCGCCATGAGCGACTCCAGTTCGGCGGAATCGGGCGCCGACCGGATCGTGGGCAGCAACAAAACGGCAATAGCGAAGTTGACCAATGGCCCTGCAAAGGCAACCCACAGTTCATGCTGCGGCTTTTCCGGCATGGCTTCCAGCCGGGCCAGCCCGCCAATGGGTAACAGGGTAATGTCACGCGTACGGATGTGGTAGCGCCGGGCAGCCAGCGCATGACCCAGTTCGTGCAGGATCACACATCCGAAAATGGCTAACACAAACAAGAGCGACCACAACAGGTGCGAAGCATCTCCGCCGGTGGCTGCATTGCGTAACACGATCCACAGAATGAGAATGGAAAACGTCCAGTGGACTTTTACAGGAATGCCAAACCAGCGACCCAGAGAAAGGGAATAAGTCATGGTGTGATATTACTGAAATTTCAAAAAAGCGCTGATGAGAATAATGCCATGTATGGAAGGTACGAAAGGCCTATTCCACCCGGACGAAACTCATATAATTCACGGAATCCAACTGCAGCTTCAGCGTGTCTTTCTGAAAGCGAACCTCCACTGATGCGGTTTGTTCATCAATAACGGTGAACAGGCGTTGGTGCAGGGGATCATATGACCAGATGCCGGTACGGCTACCGCCCGTTTCCTGGGCTTCAAAGGTTCCGTCGGCACGAAAGATCCATCGGTTGAGGTACATGGAATCTTCGTTGGCTTTCAGCTCATCGGCCCGGTCGCGGATAATCTGAATCTGATCCGAGAGTTGTGCTGTAACCACGGAGTCAGCTGTGCGGGCCAGGCTGTCGGTAAGCAGGTCAATTTGCCGTTGCATAAAATCCTTTTGGCGATCCAGATACTCAAATCGCATGTCTGCCACGCGCCAGGTGCCGGTCAGTCGCGAACGGTCGGTCTTCTTGCAGGAAGTTGCAGCCAGCAAAAGCAGCAGGCTGCTGATGAATGCAACAGATCTCACAAAGTCGTTTTGAAGGCAGCAAAGGTAGCAGAATTCCATGTGTGCCCGATGCCAAACAGTGCAGCAACTGAAGCCGGAGGCAGGGTGGTTTTATCCTTCAATCGTTCTGGTATTACTTTGCTGAAAACCTCAGACTCATGCGGCAAATGGTACTTACCGGCGTGGCCTTTTGGCTGGCAAGCCTTTCGGCTCTGGCTCAGTACGAATACGTTTATCCCAAAAACGGTAGTCGCAACGAAATGCCACAGACCAGCATCATCCTGCGGCATGGTGATCCGATAGCGCAGGCTTCCGTTTCGGCGCAGCACGTCCGGTTGAAGGGCAATAAGTCGGGTGAAGTGCCGGCCCGGGTGGTCCTCTCTACCGATGGAGTAACGTTGTGCATTACACCCGTCCGTCCCTTTGCCTGGAACGATACGGTACACGTATCCATCCGCAAAGGGTTCCGCACCGTATATGGTGAACTGTTACCCGACACGGCGTTTTCCTTTCACGTGCGTCGGCAAATGACAGCGGAAGAAGAAAAGATTCTGGACGAATACCTGTCCCGCTACGATGATGGCGGCTACCTGCGTGATGATCCGGACCGGCAGTCCACCTATGTTCCTGCTCCGGCTGAGGCCGGCACCCGGGGAACGAAACTTCCCTATGTAATCATTTTTACTAATACCAATCCGGCGCCGGGCTATGTATTTTTCAACCGCAACAGCGGTTCCATGGTTATTGCGTCCGAACAGCGGGGATACGGCATCATTGATTCCAATGGCGATTCGGTATTTCATGCCAAATCAGATAAGGATGGTGCCAATTTTCAGCCGAATAAGAATGGCATGTACACGCTGTATCGTTTGAATAAAGGGGTGGACACCACCGTGCTGGTTATGGATGCCAACTTTAACATCTTATATGATGTGCCCTGCAAAAACGGTTTGCGGGCATCGCAGCATGAGCATTTGTTCATGCCTGATGGAAGCAAGTGGTTTACCGTTTACGATTGGCAACCAGGCTGGGATTTATCCATTTATGGCGGCAATCCAAGCTCTATTGTTAACGTGTCGTGGATTCAGAAGCTGGATGCCAATAACAACGTAACCTTCCAGTGGCGTTCCGACCAGCATTTTTTCATCACGGATGCCACTACGGACATATTCAATACCATCGGCAGCAGCACCTACGATCCCTGGCACATCAATTCCATTTTTATCGATAACGATAACAACATCATTGCCGGCTTCCGCAATATGGACCGCATCGTCAAGATCAAGGCATCCAACGGCAGCATCATCTGGCACTGGGGCGGAAAAGGCTCTACGTATTCCGACATTCAGAATGTGAACGATCCGGATGGCGGATTCAGTCATCAGCATCACGTGCAGCGCCTGCCGAACGGAAACATCCTCCTGTTTGATAACGGCAACCTGCATACCCCACCCATCAGCAAGCCCAAAGAATATGTGTTGGATGAAACCAATCTGAAAGCAACATGCATCTGGTTCTTTCAGCATCCGCTGGTCAACGGGTTTAACATGTACACCAAAAATCAGGGCAGTGTCATGCGCCTGGCTAACGGAAACACCTTTATCGGCTACGGCCTGCCCAATGTCCAGGGGCTACCCAATGCGGTAGAGATTGATGCCAACAAGAATGTGGTCTGGTCGTTCCGGTTTAAGGATTCCACCGAATACAGCTACCGGGTGTACAAAGCCGATCTGCTGGTAGGTGTAGGAGCGGGTATTCCCACCTATGAGGCTTCAGTGTTTCCTAATCCCAGTGATGGAAAAGTAACCGTGCGTTTAGAAGAACCCCTGACCGGCGACATTCAAATCAAGCTTTACGACAGGTTAGGCAGAACCGTGTACAGCGAACAGCGAAGCCAGTTGCCTGCGGTTTTTGATCTGGACCTGGAACCGGCAGGCACCGGCTTGTTTCTGTTGGATATGATCAGCAACCAGAAGCGCTGGCAGGCACGCCTCAGCCTTCAGTAAAGGGGGCAGCAACGAGCTGTTCCACGCGCTCCAGCAAACGTCCGGCCCGCTGGCTAACTTGTTCCCTAAGGCTTTTTGCCTGCTGTGCATAGGCTTGCCGCTGTGCGGCATCTTCAAGGCCCGGCAAGTTGATGTACACGTTCATCGCAGCACCTTCCACCGCCGCACGCGCGCAAAGCACCCCGACGCCGGCATCAGAAACGGAGTTGGGATTCCCCCGCTCCAACATGGCTTCCAATAGGTCCAACGTAGCGCTGCCTTGCTGCATGACCTGCAATGGAATTTCTATGGCCAGGCGGGTGGCATCCTGAATAGCCCGGTTGCGCGTTTCCGTTTCCTGAGGGGTGCCCTTGGGCAAAGCCATACTGTTCAGTACGTGGTGAAAGGCCCTGGTGTCTTCATCCACGAGCTGCAGCAGCGATTGCCTGAGCTGCTGGCCTTTTTCCGCCCAATCGCTGTACCATTCCCAATGCTGTTCAAAATCTTTTTTGTGAGCGGTAAGATTGGCCACCATGGTTCCCAGTGCAGCAGCCAGGGCGCCCAACAAAGCAGCAACAGAGCCGCCACCCGGAGCAGGCGATTCGCTGGCCAGCTCTTCGGTAAAAGCCGCCACCGTCAAATGGGCCAGGGGCGAGGATGCGGCATCGCGCAAACGGTATTCAATAATTTTTTTCTCCGGCTCAAAAGGAGCCAGTTCGCTCAAACCCATACTGCGCACTGCTGTAGCGATCAGTTCCTTTTCGCTGACGCCGGCGCTGCGGCGCTGCTTTTTCAGAAAGTAACGGCCGGCTTCGCGCATAGCCTGCAGGGGAATGAGACCCACCAGCTCGCTTCCCGTAACGCGCAGGCCGCGCTCATAGGCACTACGCACGCAGGCATCAAAAGCCACATGCACCGGCGTTACCGACAAATCGGTCAGGTTCATGCTTACCTGGGCTATGCCAAACTCTTTGATGAACCAGCCTATGGCTTTAACCGACTTGAGCCATCCCGGCTGGATGACGTATTCTCCGGCTTCGTTACGAATTCTACGGCCGGCTTCACGCACATCAAAAGCTACGGCATTGGCCCGGCGTACGGAAGTGGTGTTGAGGTTGACGTTGAAAGCGACCAGGAAATTGCGGGCACCGATTACGGTGGCTCCGCTTCCGGCAGGAAATTCATCCGGACCGTAGTCAGGCTTCCATTCCGGCTGTTTGATCTTTTCAAAAAATCCTTCATATTCTCCGGCGCGAATCACCGACAGATTTCTTCGGTTGGGGTTGGGCTGGGCCTGTTCGTACAGATACACCGGAATGCCCAGTTCCCGTCCCACGCGTTCGCCCACCTGCCGGGCCAGTTCTGCCGTCTGTTCCATAGAAATTCCTGATATGGGAATAAACGGGCATACGTCGGTAGCGCCCATTCGGGGATGGGCGCCTTTATGATGGCGCATGTCAATAACCTGCTTGGCGGCTGCAATGGCGCGAAATGCGGCCTCCGCTACGGACTGCGGGCTGCCTACAAAGGTTACCACCGTGCGGTTCGTATCCCGCCCGGCATCCACATCCAACAGGCGCACGCCTTCCACGGCTTCAATGGCATCGGTAATGAACCGGATGCGCGCTGCATCCCGTCCTTCACTGAAATTCGGTACACATTCCACCAGCGGTTGGTCCATAAAAAAATTTTGTCAAAGGTAGACGTCAGCCCGACGCGTGGCAATGCAACTTCGGCCTGCACGGTGTTTCCCGCTATCTTCGCTGCATGGTGCGCATTGCGCCTTCCCTGCTGGCTGCGGATTTTACCCGGTTGGGTGAAGTGGTGCACATGCTCAACCAGAGCGAAGCCGACTGGCTGCACTGCGATATCATGGACGGCCGCTTCGTTCCTAACCTGTCGTTCGGATTGCCGGTGGTGCAGGCCGTTCGGCGCGTGGCAGCCAAACCGCTGGATGTGCATCTGATGATCGCTGAACCGGAACATTACCTTTCGGCTTTTGCCGATGCCGGCGCCGACGTGCTGACCGTTCATCTGGAAGCCTGTCCGCACCTGCATCGCGTGATACAGGCTATTCATCAACTGGGGCTGAAAGCCGGTGTGGCCGTCAATCCGCACACCAGCATCGGTTTGCTCTCCGATATCATACACGATGTGGAAGTGGTGTGTCTGATGAGCGTTAATCCCGGATTCGGCGGGCAGGCATTTATTCCCCACACCTTCAGCCGGCTGGCCCAGTTGCGCGAGCTCATTGCGCAATCAGGAGCCCGGGCGCAAATAGAGGTTGATGGCGGAGTGGATCTTTCCAATGCAGCGGCGCTGGCCGCTCAGGGGGCAAACATTTTGGTGGCGGGCAACAGCGTGTTTTCTTCTGCCGATCCTTTGGAAACCATCCGACAGATGAAACGCCAGACGAATACGATTTCGGTTTAATGGCGTTTATGCTGGCGATGCGAAGGGTTCTGGTATTTGCCTTAGGGCTGCTGCTGCCGGACCTGCTTGCAGCACAGCTTGCCTACCTGTACGGTACCGTGCGCGACGAAACAGGCAATCCGCTGGCTTCGGTAGCTATTCGCTCCACAGGAAACAAGATTGCCTTCACGAACGATCAGGGGGCCTATGAGTTGGCCATATCAGCCGGGCGCGAGGTAGTTGTGCAGTTTTCGCATGTGGGCTATGAGTCGTTTGAGCGGCGTTTGACCTTGCAGCCGGGTCAGCGGTTTCCGCTCTACGTGGTGTTGACGGCCCGCGTGGTCATCATGGACAGTCTGGTGGTTCAGGATGATGCTTTGCGTCAGGAAGCAGGGATGGCCCGCTTGTCGGTAAAGTCCATGGAACTTTTGCCTTCGGCAGGCGGGGGAGTGGAAGCCATGCTGCGCATGATTGGCGCGCAATCCAACAATGAGCTCTCTTCGCAGTACTCGGTGAGGGGGGGCAATTACGATGAGAATCTGGTTTACGTCAACGACTTTGAAATTTTCCGTCCGCTGCTGATCCGCTCATCGCAACAGGAAGGGCTCAGTTTCGTCAATGTGCAGCTTGTCGATCAGGTGCATTTTTCTACCGGCGGTTTTCAGGCGCGGTACGGAGATAAGATGTCCAGCGTGTTGGATGTGCTGTATCGCAGGCCGGAGCGATTTGCCGCTCAGGTAGAAGCCAGTCTGCTGGGTGGAGCGGCCAGTTTGGAAGGGGTGGCAGCCGAAAAGCGGCTTCGCTATCTGGCCGGAGCCCGTTACAAAACCAGTCGATACTTATTGGGCACCTTGGATGTTCGGGGCGAGTATCAGCCCAATTTTTCCGATGTGCAGGCCAATCTGCAATACGACTTTTCTCCCAACTGGACCCTGGAGGCTTTGGCCCACGTCTCTGCTAATGCCTTTCGTTTTATACCGGAAAACCGTGTTACCACTTTCGGCACCATTCAGCGCACACTTCGGCTGACCATGTTCTTTGACGGTCAGGAGTTGGACCGGTACGTGTACGGCATGGGTGGCCTGTCGCTACGCTGGCGCGCCAACGAACGCCTGAGCCTGAAAGCGCTTGTTTCGGGTTATCGGACCCGGGAGGAGGAAACCTATGACCTCATCGGCCAATACTTTCTCGGTGAAGTCAGCAACAACTTCGGCCAGGAAGATTTTGGTCAGACCCTGTATTACCTCGGCGTAGGCACCGAGCACCAGTGGGCCCGCAACTTTCTTTCTGCCACGCTGATTCAGGGCTCGTTCAAAGGAACCTATACGGCAAACCAACATACCTTGCGTTGGGGGCTGGATGTCAGTAAAGAGCAGTTCGACGACCGGCTTTCGGAGTGGACGCGGGTGGACTCGGCCGGCTACACCCTGCCGTATTCGGACCAGATCATTCAGCTTCAGGAAGTGATCCGGGCCGGTTACCGGTTGAGCGGTCAGCGGCTATCAGCCTATGTGCAGGACTCGTGGCAGGGATTGGGACCCTGGCTGCTGACGGGTGGCTTGCGGCTGTCATACTGGAGCGTGAACCGGCAATGGCTGGTCAGCCCGCGCCTGCAGGCAGCCTACACTCCATTGTGGCGACGCGATGTGGTGTTTCGGTTTGCTGTAGGGGCCTATAATCAGCCGCCGTTTTACCGGGAGCTTAGGGACCTGAATGGGCAGTTGCATCCTGAGGTGCGTGCCCAGCGCTCGGTGCATTTCGTGGCTGGTATGGATTATCGTTTTTTGTTATGGAACAGACCGTTCAGCCTGATATCCGAACTGTATTACAAGCATCTTTTTGACCTGAATCCGTACGAATTAGACAATGTGCGCATCCGGTATTTCGGCAGTAATGAGGCGCGCGGTTATGCTGCCGGCATGGATGTGCGCGTTAACGGGGAGTTTGTGCCCGGCGCCGAATCGTGGGTGTCGCTTTCCCTGCTGCGAACCCGTGAAGACCTGTTGAACGACTTCTTCTATGAACTGGACACAGCAGCACAAGGGCCCTCGGGAACAGAGTGGGACACCACTGTCGTTTATCCGGGATTTATTCCGCGACCCACCGACCAGTTGGTGAATTTTGCCCTGTTCTTTCAGGACTACCTTCCCGGCAACGATCGGTTCAAAGTCCATCTGAATCTGTTGTTCGGTACCGGACTGCCCACAGGTCCACCTGACCATATTCGCGCCCGGGATACCATCAGGCTTGCACCTTACCGAAGGGTGGATATCGGTTTTTCGTTTCTGCTTCACGATGCAAGCCGCCCGCACATGCGAGAAGCTTCGCTGTGGCGACACATTCGGTCGGCCTGGCTGAGTCTGGAGGTATTCAATCTGTTGGGGGTTTCCAACGAAATCGGCTTTACCTGGGTCAAGGATTACAGCAACCTGGTTTATGCGGTTCCCAATTTTCTTACCGGTCGCCGGTTGAATCTGCGCTTGCAGGTGGCATTTTGAACGGAGCGTCAAAACGTATAGGCTCGGGATGTAAAATTTTGGTGAACAGGAATGGCCAATGCCGGAAGTTGGCGTATTTCGTATGCAAATAACAGCCATGGCAGCAGTCATCGGTCAGCCGGCTCCGGATTTTACCTTGTACAATACGGACAAGCAGCCTGTTTCGTTGAGCGATTTGCGCGGAAAGAATGTTGTATTATTGTTTTTTCCATTTGTATATTCCAGTGTATGTACCAGGGAATTGTGCTCGGTTCAGCAACAGTACGGGGTGTACGAACAGCTGGATGCGCAGGTTCTGGGCATCAGTGTCGATCCTCTGTTCGCTGCGGCGCGTTTCCGGCAGGAGTATCGCATCGCTTTTCCGTTGCTTTCAGATTTTAACAAGGAAGTGTCCCGGAGTTACGATGTGCTCATGGAAGAATTTCCTTTCGGATATCGGGGGGTCTCGCGGCGGGCAACCTTTGTAGTGGACAGGACGGGTATCCTGCGTTATGCCGAAGTGCTGGCGTCTCCCGGCGATTTTCCTGACCTTCAGCGCCTGCAGGCGGCTTTACAGGCGTTGCAAACAGAATAGGAATATCTTTGTTTGTTAAACGGATGATTTCCATGAAAAAATTCCTCTACGGTGCCATCGTTTTGAGTTCCTTGCTTCATGGGTTCGCCGGAGCGCAGACGGCGGTTCCCAATGCGGGCATGGAAGAATGGAACAACCTGGTGTTTTATGAAGAGCCGAAGTTTTGGACCTCGCCCAACGCCCTGGTGTCCAGCCTGGGCCAAAAAGTGGTGGAAAAGACTACCGATGCGGTTTCCGGCATGTATGCAGCCAAGTTGACCTCGGTGTATTTGAGCCTACTCAACATTAATGTTCCCGGAGCCATGAGCACCGGCACACTTGACGTCAGCAATCCGAGCAATCCCACATTCCGAGGCGGATTTAAGCTGAACGACCCGAATGCCGTAGCCGTTATCGGTTATTACAAATTCACTCCGTCAGGTAACGATAGCTGCATGCTTTATGCCATTAAAACGCGGTGGAACAGTGCAACCGGTCAGCGGGATACGGTCGCTATTGCGTACTACACCAGCGGAGCCAAGCAGAGTTATACGTTTTTTGTTGCTCCGTTTGTGGTATTGCTTCCCGGAGCAACAGCCGATAGTGCCAACATCATTATTTCCACCGCTGCCGACGTGTTGAATGCTCAGGCGGGTAGCGTGTTGTATGTGGACAATTTAGATTTCACCAACGATGTGGGAATTGCCCCGAGTCCTGAAGTAACCGCCCTGCCCACGTTGTTGGCCGATGATCAGGGAACAGCGCTTGCTGTTCCTGCAGGATTTCAAGGCAGTTGGCTTCAGGTTTTAGGCACAGACGGCCGGCTGTTATGGCAGCAACAAGTTACCGACAAGGTTTGGTTGCCGGCCTCGCGACTTCCTCAAGGTTGTCACTTCCTCATCCTGAAGCATAAGGAAAAGCATCAGGTGGCGGTTGGACGACTCATTCGAACAGGATGATCCTGCAGATGACCGAACAGGGTTTTTGTGCTGCAGCTTTGCACCGCTATCCGAAATTCCCAGCGGTTGCTCTTTCTTTTCGGATTCTGTTCCTATTAAAAAATTTCTCTTTTAATGTTTGGCAGTTACTGGCTCTGGTATTCGCAACAGGTTTTACGACTTCATCCTGTGCGCAGGGCATTCCCAACGGCAGCTTCGAAGACTGGACATTCAATGGTTCCTGGGAAGATCCGGTAGGGTGGGGAACCCCGAACGGAACAACCTTCATCATGGGTTTTACGACCGTCACTAAAGCGGTTCTTGGCGTTACCGGCAGCTACTCCGTAAAACTGAGCACCCGCAGCCAGGGCAATCAAACTATACCCGGTGTGATTGCCACAGGTTCCGTGGATGTATTTGCCGGCATCTTCAAGGGAGGTTTTCCGGTAACCGACTCAATGAAGTACCTGACCGGTTATTATCGTTTTCTGAACGACACCCTGGCGGCAGGTAAAGATTCGGGATTATTTATCAGCTATCTTTGGAAATGGAATACGGCCATGGGCCGCCGCGATACGGTGGCTCAACTGCGCTTTACCGCTCCTGCAGTAAGCAGTTTTCAGGCTTTCGCCGCCCCATACCAATACCTGTTGAACAGCAAGCCCGATTCGGCCATTATCATCATTGCCTCCACGCGCGACCTCAAGGCGCCCAAGCCTTCCGGTTCCTTGTGGATAGATCAGCTGGATTTTTCCAATACGATAGGTCTGATGGAGACTGCTCCTTTCCCGTTTTCTGTTTTCCCCAATCCTGCCAGTCAGCAAATTCATTTTCAGGGAGGATCGGGAATTTTTCCGGCCTATGTATTCCTGTATCGGGCCTCCGGGGAGCTTGCGGAGCGAAAGCTGCTTCCCCAAAACGAAATGGCCACCGGCCACCTGCCGGAAGGGCTGTATTTCTACGCGCTGCATCCTGTTGCCGGAGGCCGTCCCGTGTTGGGCAAGCTGATGATTCTTCGGTAAACGATCAGCAGATCCGGGGCTTTGGCCATACTGCACCAAGGTTTATTATTTTGCAACCGTTTTCACCTCAAATTCCCTGACCACATGCGCATGAAATCGTTTTTGCCGGTTTTGGCTTTCCTGCTTTCCGGCATCATCTCCACTGCTTTAGCTCAGCCGGCCTTACCGGAACCGGTAAAGGTTACTTCGGTAGAAGGGATTACGGAATACCGGCTGGCCAACGGACTTCGGGTGTTGTTGTTTCCCGATCTTTCCCGCTCTACCATAACAGTGAACATCACCTATCTGGTGGGTTCGCGTCATGAAGGATATGGAGAATCGGGTATGGCGCACCTGCTGGAACATATGTTGTTCAAGGGTTCTGCCAAGCATCCCAACATCACCCAGGAGCTCACCGCGCGCGGAGCGCAGCCCAATGGCACTACCTGGTACGACCGCACCAATTACTTTGAAACGTTTGCGGCCAGTGAGGACAATCTCCGCTGGGCCTTGAGTCTGGAGTCCGATCGCATGATCAATTCGTTTATCCGGGAAGAAGACCTGCAGTCGGAATTTTCTGTGGTGCGCAACGAATTTGAAATGGGGGAAAACGATCCGGAAGGCATTCTTATGGAACGGGTGATGGCCACCGCTTATTTGTGGCACAACTACGGCAAGTCCACCATCGGCTCCAAGGAAGATATTGAAAATGTTCCTATAGAAAATCTCAGGGCATTTTACCGCAAGTATTATCAACCCGACAATGCCGTTTTGACTATCACCGGCAAGATCGATGAAGCCAAAACCATCAAGCTGGTTAATGAATACTTTGGCCCCATTCCCCGTCCGGAGCGGCAGTTGCCCAAGGAATATACACGTGAGCCGGTGCAGGATGGCCAGCGCATGGTGGAACTGCGCCGGGTCGGTGACTTGCAGGTGGCCAGTTGCGGCTATCACATCCCTGCCGGTTCTCATGCGGATTACGTAGCCGTGGACATCCTCACTGAAGTGCTTACCGATGTGCCCTCGGGTCGTCTGTACCGCGCTTTGGTGGAAACTCAGAAAGCCACCAGTGTTTCCGGTTATGCCTTTGCACTAAAAGATCCAGGCTATGCCTATTTCTCCGTTCAGGTGCCTAAGGACAAATCGCTGCAGGAAGCCAAAGACATCTTGCTGCAGGTCATGGACAATCTGTCCGCCAACCCCATTACTGAGGAAGAAGTGCAACGGGCCAAGACCAAGCTGCTCAAAGATTTTGAACTGGCCTATAACAACAGCGCCACAGTGGGCTTAACCCTAAGCGAATTCATTGCTATGGGCGACTGGCGGCTTTGGTTTGTGTACCGCGACCGGCTGGAACAAATCACTGCGGAAAAAGTCAACGAAGCGGCCAAAGCCTATTTCAAGCCGTCCAGCCGTACGGTAGGCCTGTTCATTCCTGATCCGCAACCGGAGCGGGCCGTAATTCCTCCTCCTCCGAATGTGGCCGCTCTGGTGAAGAACTATAAAGGAAAGGAACTGGTACAGCAGGGCGAAGATTTTGAGGCTACCTGTGCCAACATTGATGCGCGAACCGTAACGGGTAAATTGTCGGGAGGAGCGCGCTATGCATTCCTGAATAAGAAAACGCGGGGGGCCAGTGTGAATGCCGTCATCGTGCTTCGCATGGGCAGCGAACAAAGTCTGCAAAACAAAAGCACGATTTCCGAACTGACAGCTCAGATGCTGCGGCGCGGCACGCGCACCATGACTTTCGAGCAATTGTCGGATGCTATTGATAAGTCGAAAGCCAACATCAATGTTTCGGGCAGCGGTCAAACGGTATCCATTACCGTTTCTACGGTCCGCGACAGCCTGATCAAGACGCTGAATCTGATCCGGCAGATGTTGCGCGAGCCCACATTCCCTCAGGAAGAATTTTCCAAGCTGGTAGAACAAGAGCTGGCCGACCTGGAAGAGCAGCGCAGCGATCCGCAGGGCATTGCTGTGCTGGAATACAGGCGGTTGATGAGTCCTTACAAAAAGGGCGATTTCCGATATGTAGGCACTTTTGACGAACAGGTAGAAGCGCTTCGCTCCGCAACGCTTGAGGAGGTTAAAAAGTTCTATGCTGATTTTTACAATGGCACCCATGCCACCGTCAGTGTGGTTGGCGATTTCGATCCGGCAGCAGTAAAGAGCGTGCTGGAAGAAATGTTCAAAGGATGGACTTCCCGTCAAAAGTTTGTGCGGGCCGCTGACCAGTTTGCCGACGTGCCCGCCAAAGAACTGCGCTTTAACACGCCGGACAAGGCCAATGCCGTAATGCTGGCCGGTTACAACCTCAAGTTGAACGACAATCATCCGGATTATCCGGCCTTGGAAATCGGGAACTTTATGTTGGGCGGTGGATTTTTGAACTCGCGATTGGCCGTTCGCATCCGGCAAAAAGAGGGGCTGAGCTATGGAGTGGGTTCGTGGATTCGGGCCGGCTCCTGGGAACCCTCCGGCAGCTTTGGCACCTTCGCTATCTACAACCCCGAAAATGCCAATCGCCTGCTGACCGCTTACAAGGAAGAACTGGATAGGTTGCTTAAGGAAGGTTACACGGAAGCCGAATTCAACGATGCCGTCAAAGGCTATCTGCAGAATGAACTGGTCAGCCGCTCACGCGATGCAGTTTTGGCTTTTGAATTGGCCAACAACCTGTTTCTGAACCGCACCATGAAGTGGACCGAGCAGTTTGAAGGCCGCATCAGTGCCCTGAAGGTGGAAAACGTCAACGAAGTCATGCGGCGCTGGCTGAAGCCGGATAAGATCAGTTATGTGATGGCCGGCGATTTTGAAAAAGGCAGTCAGTAAGCCGATTCCTTACGGGCATGGCGGCGGGCCGCAGTGGATCTTCGGCCGGCAACCAAAGAATCGGTGGTCATTACTGGCTCTTCTTTTCGCTTGAACAGTTCCCGCAATGTGTTGAAGTCGCGGCTGAATTTGACACCTATGCCGTTGCGGGTTTTAACCCGTTCGTCAATAGCATCGTAATCGCTTTTGCTGAATACCCTTGCCCGTATGCGGCCATCGGGCGTGATTTTGTAGTCAACGGCAAAGTCGCCGGCTATGCCGGTAGGAGCCTGCTGCACACCGGAACCGCCAAAGTCAAAGTTTCCTCCCACGTCCAATGCCAGCCGGTCATCCAAAAATCGCTTGGTCAGGGCTACCTGCAGTTCATTGCGGCGAACCAGGTCGGCCGGGTCAGCCGGATTGATGTTGGCTTCATAGGTCTGGTAGCTGACGTTTAAGTCGACATCGCTGCGAATGGACGAAGCCAGATAGCTGAGCTGGTTAAACAAAAATTCACTCAGGTTGTTGTTCACTTCAGCACCGATGCCTGTGTTGCCCAGGTCGGGGCCGGGCGGAAGAAAGTGCCCCAGAATAAGCACGCCGAACACCTGCTTGTTCAGTTCGTTTTCATCCTGGCGGATGCGCATAAGCACCAGATTGGCGGCATTGCTGGCTCCGGTGTTTTCGGCCAGGCGAATATCAAAGCGAATTTCCGGAGCCGACAGCGGGCCGCTAAGCATGAGGTAAAGATCAACCGCCTGACGTTGCCGCAGTTCGCGCCGGTCTTGATCACTCAACGTGGCTGCATCGGCCAGCAGCACATCCAGTGAAGCCTTTGTGGAATAAACAGCCGAAAGGTCCAGCCGTGCTTCATAGGGATTGCCATTCCATTCAATAGTGCCTCCGGGATCGAGGGTGAAGTACTTATTGAAAAAATTGTACTGTGTAAACAGATATTGCCCCTGTTCTACCTGAAGGCGGCCGTACATGTTGAACACATCGGGCAACACCACTTCCATACGCAGGTTGCCGGATCCGTTGGCCTCAATGATGTCGCCGGTTTTTTCATCAAAAATGATGCGGAATAAGGCATCCGGCGTTACATCCACATTAAAAGCCATGGACAACGACGCCATTGGCGTGGCAGGTTCTGCTGCAGTCATGCCGGGATTGGCCTTCATGCTGCGGAACTCTATAAACGAGTTCTGTCCGACGTATGAGGAGGAAGTAATCGGTATGTTGATGCGGGTGCCCCGCTCGGTACGGACATTGGCTACCACTTCGGGAGCGGTGGCAGAGCCGCTGAACGTAATGATGCCTGAAACCACCGCCGTGCCATAAAACAGGGAGTCGTCGGCAGCAGTGGTGTTGAGCACCAGAAACCGGTTGGTCTGCAGTTTGACTTCCAGTTGCCAGTCGTCCAGATTTGTGTGAGGGATTTGTCCGCTGAGCCGTGCAGAATCGCCGTACTGGTCATACAAGGTGAGTTGTCCCAGATCAATGAACGATTCCCGAAACCTCAAGATAAATCCGGGACTGGTATATGATGCGTTCAGATAATCCACCGTTGTGCGAAAACCGGAAACATCCACCCGGCCAGTAAGCCATGGATCCTGTACCGATCCGTACAAGCGCATGCGGCCTTTGGCCCTGCCGGAGGTTTCGCTGATCAGGTCGCTGAAAAACAACGCTTCGGCAAGTGCCAGATCGCTTTGGGTGATCTGCAGGTTCAGATCCAGTTGCTGCGTCCGCCTTTTTGGAAAAAAGCTGCCACTGATGGAAACATCGTACAACGAATCCAGCAACCGCGATTGCAACACCAGTTCGTCTTTTTCCGGAACATAATCAATGATCACTTTGGCTTCCTGCACCAAGGCCTGGTTTACGGTAAAACGGAAAATGGTCAGGTTGGCATTTATACGCAGATCATGGAACACGTTGATCAGTTCAGCCGACCCGTTCACGTGGCCGCTGAACGTCCAGTTGCCGATACGCGTCAGCTGCGGCACGTCTTGCAGCGGTATCTGATGGAACCGCAGGCGCAGGTTGGTGGCCCTGACGCGCGGGTTGATGTTCTGCACCTCCAGAAGCCGGAAGCCGCTGGTGAGCACAAAGTGGTCAAACAGCAGGCGCTGATCGTGGTAGTATATCCGGTTATCGGGAGAAAGGGTCCAGTTGATCTGATTCAGCGTTAGCTGATGATCGGGCAGAACATGAAACATCAATTGCTCGTCGGCAGTGCTTAAAGCAACGGGCAGATACAACCGGCTGTGTTCATCGTGGCTGTGAGCGGACAGGGTTACCAGGGAACCTCTCATTCCCATGCGGGCCACCATGGTAGGTTCGGCAACCCGTAGCGTATCGCCGATCCGCCATTGGTGGCTGGTAATCAGCACATACAATGAGTCGGCAGGTGCCCGGCTTTCCAGTTTCACCGAACCAAAATCAATGGATCCGTAACGTAAGGAGGGAATGGTTCCGCTTACTTCAATCCGGTTGGTTGCTGTCTGAATCCTGCCTTCAAGCCGGGAGTAATCCAGGCCATTGAGGGCAGGTAAAAAGAAGCGAAGGACCGGTGAGATTTTTTTTGCGGTAACAGAAAAAGAAAAATCCTGTGTGTATCCCGATGGCGGCTGTTGGGAGGAAACGATGGGCACATATTTGTTCAGTACCTGCAAGACATCATGGCCCAGGTGCGTCAGGGCAAAGCGGCCGGATATTTCAGCATTCAGGGCTGAAGAACGAACAATAAATTGACGCTGCGTTTTTCGACCCCCCTCTGAAATGGAGGCAAACAGGGAATCCACCTCCACCTGCTGCTGCCGGCGCTGGGCTGTCAGATCGTAAGCCTGAAGCGTGCCGCTGAGATCGTCCAAAGAACGACCCCGCAAATCCAGATCAAGAGCAGCCTGAACCGACATCGGTTGTTCGGCAAAACCGAGTTGATCCAGATTCGCCTGTTTGAGTTGGGCAGTAAAGCGGTAAGCAGGCAGGGTGTCGCTCAGATTGATGAGTCCGGAAAAATCCAGCTGCAAATTCGGATCATCTACCAGCAACGTCCCATCGAATTTTCGTTGATTGAGCAGGCCATCTATGGAAATGGCTGAATACGAATAGCCGTTGAATTCCAGTTGATCGACGCGGCCGGTCATCCTGGCCTGAACGGTGGCAAGGTCCAAACCGCTGCCTTTTAGCTGAACGTTCATGGCTACCGTACCCAGTCGTTGGCTTTGGTCAAGCAGCCTTCCGATGTCAAAACGCTCGGTAACCAGATTGCCGGAATAAGAAGCTATGGCCGGCGCTCCGGATAACTTCATGTTCAGGTCGGAACGAATTATTCCCAGGTTGGTGCTGAATGTGCCATAGGCCACAAAGTCGGAGGGAAAACCCAAAAAAGATCCCTGAAAAGAAATGATTCCGGCCTGCGCCAGACGTTGGGCCAGCTCCTGTTTGCCGGTAATGCGATAGAGATCATCGGCATCGGTGGTCAGGCTTTCGGTGCGTATGGAAATAAACGTTTGCTGGATGTCGGGAAGTCCGTTAAACGATGCCTGTCCGGTAAATCGGGTAAGGCGACCGGCCTGTAGCTTGAGCTGATAGGCATCAAAATCGGATAACGTGCCGGAGAAGACCCCTGCTGCCACAATCTGGCCGGCAGCCAGTTGCAAAGGAGAACCGAAATAGGCCAGATCCGCAAGGCCAATGGCAGCGTTTTTCAGTCGCAGATGCATCCGGACGTTTTCATTGAAATCGTAGAATGCGTGGAAGTTATCATAGGAAAAAGCGAAGGAATCGGCCAGAGACGAATACGGCGTGGTGATCTGCAGATTGCTCAGGGTGGCTTCCTGAGGGGTAACAACGGCATCCCCCTTCAAGGCCAGCAAGCGGAAACCACTTTGCTCACGAAAGCGCAGCTCTTCGATGGTGCCTTCCACCCGGTCGTACAACAGGGCGCCGTTGATGATGCGCAGGTTCAGGTCGTGGTACACCTGATGCAGCCCGTCGAAGCGGCCGGGTTGGTGTCGCGCATCCTGATCGTCGTAGCGAAAGGTGGCATCAATAAGTTGAAATCGATGGATGCGCAGCCGCAGCGGCTTGGTATTCAAATGCACGATACCGGTGTCGGCTATCGGTTCGGTATCATCGACGCCGGCCAGTTTGATCACATGAAGATCAGGCCGGTCCAGCGTAAGGTGGCGGAGCATGAATTGGGAGCGTTGCAGATCTATCGTTTCTCCCTCCAGGCTGAGGCGCGGCAGCTTGAAGTTCAGGAGCGTGTTGTTGGGCACATCGTTGAGAACAAAATGCATTTCGCGCAGGTTCACTTCGCCAAGGCGCAATTGGGGCCCTTTACCGTTCGACTTGTTGTTTTTGGAAAAGGAATCCAGCAAAAACTGAAAGTTCCAACCTTCCTGATCGCCGGGCCGCTGCAGGCGGATGAGCCCCTGTTGGAGTTGCAGCGAGCGCAGATGCAACCGGCCAAAGGCGGCACGAACCAGACTGATGCCCGCATCCACTTGTGCGGCATACAGCAGGGTATCTTTTTTGAGGTCTTTGATCAGCACCCCTTCCAGATGAACAGATCGAAACACCCGGATTTGGGCATGGGCAATGCTTATTTCAGCCTGAGTGCGTTGGGATAGATAACGTGTAGCCTGCTGCAGCAACTGGGTTTGTCTGGCCGGATCGCTGAGTCGCAACATGACCAAACCCATGGCCGAAAACACAGCCCCGGCCAACAGCAACAACAGGGTGAAAAGGCTTCGCACCGGTATCGTCTCAAAACTACTGCCCTTTATTTTCGCAAAAGATCATGCCAATCCGGTTGCTGGCTATTGAAACATCCTGCGATGAAACGGCAGCAGCCGTTATCGAAGACGGCAGATTGTTGTCCAGCAGTCTGGTGTCCCAGTTAGAACACAGCAAATTGGGGGGCATCGTTCCCGAACTGGCCAGCCGGCAGCAACTGCGGGCCATCGTGCCTGTGGTGGAACAGGCCCTGCAGCAGGCAGGCATTGCCGCCGGCGACCTGAACGGAATTGGCTTTACAGCCGGGCCCGGACTCATCGGCTCGCTGATGGTGGGCAGCAGTTTTGCCAAAGCGATGGCCCTGTCGCTGAACCTGCCGTTAATTGCCGTTCATCATCTGCAGGCACATGTGCATGCCCTTTTTCTGACAGAACCCCGGCCCGGATTTCCTTTTTTATGCCTGATCGTTTCCGGTGGGCACACCCAGTTGGTGGTCGTGCGGGATTACCTGGACATGGAAGTTATCGGAGAAACCCGTGATGATGCCGCTGGTGAAGCGTTTGACAAAACGGCCCGTTTGCTTGGGTTACCCTATCCGGGAGGACCTTTGATGGATCAACTGGCGCAGTCGGGAGACAGCGAAGCCTTTCCGTTTCCTGAAGCCTCTGTTGGCGGATACGATTTCAGCTTCAGCGGATTGAAAACCGCCGTGCGCTACTTCATCGAACAACAGGTGCGGCAGGATCCGCAGTTTGTTCAAAACCACATCAGCGATGTTTGTGCATCGGTGCAACGCAGCATCGTTCGTCATCTGATAAACAAAATGGAAGCGGCGGCTTCCGATCTGCAGTTATCGCGGCTGGCTATTGCCGGAGGTGTGGCAGCCAATTCCCTTCTTCGCTCGGAGTTACAGCGAATAGCCCATCGGCACAACTGGCAGTGTTTTATTCCTCCCCTGAATTTGTGTACCGACAATGCTGCCGTGATTGCTTCGGTGGCCTACCATAAGTTTTTGCGTGGGGAATTGGCCCCGCTAAGCGTGGCTCCTGATGCCCGATACCGGGGCTGATGGCGTATTTTTGTTGGGGAAATTTCCATAACATGAATGAGCACATCAAGACGTTTTGTCTGATCGTCATTACCGCCTGTGTATTTGTCATGGCCATGATTGACGTATTGGAGCTCATACAGTCGCGTCAGCAGGGCGGCGCTTCAGCTCGGCTGGTCAGCAAAGGGCAGGTTACGGCTGAACAGCTGGAGGCCATGCCCAAAACCTCCATACACTTTGATCAGCTTCGGCACGATTTCGGGGAAATCATCGAAGGGCAAAAGGTGAAACACAGCTTTTCGTTCGTCAACACCGGTACGGCACCGCTGGTTATTGCCAGCGCCACCGGGTCGTGTGGCTGCACCGTGCCGACCTTTTCCAAAGAACCGATACCTCCGGGTGGAACGGGACGTATCGATGTGGAATTTGACAGCTCGGGGCGGGTGGGCAAAAACAGCAAGACCGTTACCGTTAACGCCAACACCGATCCCAATCCGACGGTGTTGTTTATTCTGGCTGACGTTAAACCCCGCTCGTGAAGCATTATTTATCCCTGATTGCGTTCAGCCACACGCTGTTTGCCCTTCCTTTTGCTCTCGCCGGTTACTTCTATGGAGTCTGGCAAACCGATCATGCCTTTTCGTGGCGTACGTTTTTGCTGGTGTTGTTATGTATGGTTCTGGCCCGTACAGCGGCCATGGCATTTAACCGCTATGCCGATGCCGCTTATGATGCGGCCAATCCGCGTACCCAGCGCAGGGAAATTCCTGCAGGAAAAATTTCCCGTTCTGCAGCGCTTGCTTTGGCCGTAGGATGCGCCACGGCTTTCTGGGCTGCCGCTTATTTTATCAATCCGGTTTGCTTTGCTCTGGCACCTGTGGCGCTGGCAATCATATTAGGTTATAGCTACACGAAGCGGTTTACTTCCTGGTCGCATCTGGTGCTGGGGCTGGCACTGGCATTGGCGCCGGTAGGGGCCTATCTGGCCGTTACCGGAACCATAGCAGCCGTTCCGCTTTTGCTTGGCATAGCGGTCTTACTCTGGGTTTCCGGCTTTGATATCATTTATGCCCTCCAGGACCGAACCTTTGACCGGAATGCCGGCCTGCATTCCGTACCGGCCCGCTTTGGAGCCGGCACTGCGTTACGTATTTCGGAAATTCTTCATGTGTTGAGCGCAGCCGTGTTGGTGGCCGTAGGCCTGATGGCCGGATTCGGCATCTGGTACTGGCTGGGCTGGATGCTGTTTGCATTCATGCTTTGGAGGCAGCATCGGCTGGTGTCGCCCAACGACCTGTCGCGGGTGAATGCCGCTTTTTTCACTACCAATGGTGTGGCCAGCATCCTTTTCTGCTCGCTGATGCTTGTGGAATTTCTTTAATTATCCCGCATGGGCAGGGTGTTGGCCGTGGATTTCGGACTGCGTCGTGTAGGCCTGGCCGTAAGCGACCCGCTCAAGCTGATTGCCGGCCCTTTGGCTGTCTTGCCTCCTCAGGAAGTTTTACGGTTTCTTACCGACTATATGAAACGCGAGCCTGTGGACGTGCTGGTGGTGGGCGAACCATTGAACTGGCGGGGTCAACCCAATGCATGGCATGGTCGGCTCCGCGTTTTTGTACAGCAGGTGCAGCAGTTGTTTCCCCACCTGCGGATTGAACGCCAGGATGAACGCTATACGTCGGCTCAGGCCCAACGCATTCTTCGCAGCTCCGGCCTCAGCCAAAAGCAGCGGCAGCAAAAGGAACGAACCGACCAGATAAGTGCCGTGCTAATTTTACAGCAGTATCTGGAAAAGCAGCCTAAGTGATTTTACCTATTGTTGCCTACGGTGATCCGGTTCTGCGTCGAAAAGCCGACCCCATCACTGCAGCATATCCACAGCTTCAGCAACTGATTGACGATATGTTCGAAACCATGTATGCGGCCAGCGGTATAGGCCTGGCCGCGCCACAGGTGGGACACAGCATACGGTTGTTCGTTGTAGATACGGCAGCTGCCCTCAAGACAAGAGCAGCTAATGAAGGAGCCGATCAAGAGTCGGCGTTTGCCAACGAAAAGCCCGTCCGACGCGTGATCATCAATGCAGAAGTCATCGAAAAAAACGGCACCCCCTGGCAATACAACGAGGGATGCCTAAGCATACCTACCATTCGGGAAGATATCGGGCGCCCGGAAACTATCCGTATCCGCTACCTGGATGAACAATTCAGACCTCAGGAAGAGATGTTTCAGGGGCTGGCCGGTCGTGTCGTACAGCACGAATACGACCATATCGAAGGCATTTTGTTCATCGATTATTTACGCCCGCTGCGGCGCAAGCTATTGCAAAAAAAGTTGTCCAACATCAGCCGGGGTCTCGTGGATGTGGACTACCCCATGCGGTTTGCCAAAAAGTAGACGGTCATTTCTTCAGAGCGCCGCTGCGCAGCATGTCAAAAAACTGCATCCAGGCGGTAGGACTGAGTATCGGCATGGGCTGATATTGTCCCAGGTAATAATAGCTGTTGGCATAGGATTGCAACATCTGTTTGGTGCGCAAATCCGGATCGTTCAACTCCTTGCCCAAAGCGGCCATCAGGTCAGCATCCAGGTTTTTTTCCAAAACACTCATGGCATCATCGGGAATGGGCATGTACACAAAAGCCTGACGAAATTGTTCTTTGCTTAGCCAGGGGTATATCCTCGTTTCCGGCAGCGTGCGCACATCAGGCTCCATGGCTACCACCGTCGTGTAGCTGGTCTGCCTGCCCACATCGGGCACCACCACTGTCCGTGCCTTGAACCCTATGCTGGTAAATTCGATGCTGTCGCCCGGACGCGCTACCAGGGAGAAAAAACCTTCATGGTTGGCCACCGTGCCAGTGCGCAAGGTTTTGTTGTACACCGAAGCAAAGGCCACCGGAGTGGCAGCGGCATCGGATGCAACCACATGACCGTTAAACTGAATCAGAACCGACTGACCCACCACAGCCGGTGAAAGCAGCAGCGCATATCCGATCAGGCATGACAGGCGAAGCATTCGCTCAAAAATACGGCAATCGCTGAGGCAGCTATTCCCGCAAGGCCTCAGCGCATATACTTCTTCATGCTTTGAAATCCGCTGGCCGCCTGAACAAAGAAGTACAGCCCCGCCGGCCAGGCAACAAATATGACGGCCAGAATGCCGATAACCCCGATTTTATCCTGAGCCAAAAGAATGGAAGCAAAAGGGGCAACAAGCAGGATCAGCCCGATAATCATGAAAATGACCAGGGTGGGCCTGGAATGCATGTAGGTGTCCCTGTAAAACGGTGTGTTAAGAAATTCTTTGAGCGTGAGTCCGGCATGCTGGGCAGCGCGGGTGCGGGCTACGTTAATCCAATAATAGTAGGGCTCGTGTTTCAACGGGTCGTGAGCCGTGTTATAATCCTGTAAATAAATTTCATGGGTGTTGCGGTGAATAAGGATTTCGTAGGCCTCGTTGATCAGAATGAACTTATCCAGCGCATCCGGCGATTTGTTTACGGCCGGATGGTACTCTTTGGCCTTTTTCCGGTATGCCTGTTTGATTTCGTATTCGCTGGCATCTTGCGGTATGCCCAAAATTTCAAAATAATTAGGCAGCATGGTTCAGGCCTTGGTGCCGAAAAGATAAGAAACTGTTATCAAAGTTGCTTCGGATGGGTCTGTTATGCTGAAGCTTATGTGGATAAGTAGATGGAAAGAAAGTTTCAGGCATCAGTTGGGCGAGCGGGTCAACAGCCAGACGGCCAGCAAGCCGAACAACAGGTTGGGTATCCATACGGCAATCACTGCCGGCAACGAACCACTGGTAGCAAAGGTTTGGCTGAACTGGAGAAACAACAGGTAGGCAAAGGCCAATAAAATGCCTAGACCCACATGCAGGCCAATGCCGCCGCGCACTTTTCGGGATGACAAGCTGACTCCAATAAGCGTAAGTATCGGAATGGCAAAGGGAAAAGAGGTGCGACGGTGCTTTTCCACCTCGTAAGCAGCTACATTGTCGGCCCCGCGCAATCGCAGTTCCGCGATCCGCTCCCGCAATTCCCTCGCATTCAGTGTTTCCATAGCATGGCGGTCTTTTTTTAGATCGGAAGGGGTAAATACATAGGCAATCAGCGTGTCCTTGCCAAACCGCAGGGTTTCCTGCATTGGCGCCAGGTGGCGTTCCGTAAAATTTTTTATTTCCCATTTGCGCACATCGGAGCGCCAGTGGATGCGTTCCGCACGAAGCTTGTACGTCAGTTGATAGCCATCAAACACCTCATAGGCAAAACGATATCCGGTGCTGTCAGAAACCGTAAAACTCTCTACATACATGAATTGGCCGGGAGCCACCTGCATGTGCACATGCCGGTCAGGGTTTTGTTGCCGCCAGCCGATGTACGCATCGGTAAAAGCGAGGCGTATCCGGTTAGCCGGGGGCAGCACCCAGTGGTTGGCGTAAATGTTTGCTGCAGTAATCAGAAAGGCAGTAGCCAGATAAGGCACCAACAGACGACGGTAGGTGATGCCCGCATTCAGCAGCGCCACCAGCTCGTTGCGAAACGCCATGCGAGAGGTAAAAAAGATGACGGATACAAAGACAAACAGGGGCGTAAACAAAACGGCAAAAAAGGGAATAAAATTCAGGTAATAATCACCGACAATTTCGCTGAGCGGAATGTCTTTGCTTAAAAAATCTTCCAGTTTTTCCACCACATCGAATACCACTGCGATAAGCACAAACATGGTGAGCGTAACCAGATAGGTAGCCCAGAAACGGGCAAAAATGTACCGGTCCATAATGCTGATGCGGCCGTTGGGCAGCAACGGCAAATGCACCCTTGCAGGGGCATTAGAAACGGATTTCAGCTGACGGCCTGCCTCGTTCAAAGCCGCTGCATCACCTGTCGGATCATCTGGTCTTTCCATGTATTGAAATTGCCGGCAATAATCCGGGCTCGCGCTTCCTGCATCAGCCAATGGTAAAAGTACAGGTTATGAAGGCTGGCAATCTGATACCCTAGCAATTCATGATTCATGAGCAGGTGTCGCAAAAAAGCCCGCGAATGGTTTTGGCTGATCGAAAAATCCAAACCATCATCCAGCGGACTGAAGTCGTACTGCCATTTCTTGTTTCGGATGTTGATGATGCCGTTGCGCGTAAACAACATACCGTTGCGGCCGTTGCGGGTAGGGATGACGCAGTCAAACATATCGACTCCCAATGCAATGCAGGTCAGCAGGTTGTCGGGCATTCCCACCCCCATGAGGTAGCGGGGTTTGTCGCGGGGCAACAGATTGCAGACCAATTCGGTTTGTTCGTACATCAGCTCAGCCGGTTCTCCCACCGACAGTCCGCCTATGGCATTACCGGGGCATTGCTTTTCCGCTACCCATTCGGCCGAAGCGCGGCGCAGGTCAGCGAAAGTGCTGCCCTGCACAATGGGAAACAGCGCCTGCTCATAGCCGTAGGGGCAGGAAGTTTCGGAAAAGCGTTGCAGGCAACGGTCCAGCCAGCGATGGGTGCGTTCCATGGCAATCTTGGCCTGCCGGTGGGTTGCCGGGTAAGCGACCACTTCGTCAAAAGCCATCATGATGTCGCTGCCCAGCGTGCGCTGGATGTCTATGACTTTTTCAGGGGTAAACAGATGGCGGGCGCCATCCACATGGCTGTGAAACATCACCCCCTGTTCGGTAACTTTTCTTCGGTCGGAAAGCGAAAACACCTGATAGCCGCCGCTGTCGGATAAAAGAGCATGTCGCCAGCCGCAGAAGGCATGCATACCGCCTGCCTGCCGGATGACTGCTTCTCCCGGCCTGACGTACAAATGATAGGTGTTGGTCAACAGAATGGAGAAGCCGATGGCCTGCTCCAGTTCATGAAAGTGAACAGCCTTCACCGCGCCCGCTGTGCCAATGGGCATAAACACCGGAGTGTCCACCTTGCCATGTGGCGTGTGCAGGCTGCCGGCCCGGGCCTGGCTGAACGCATCGGTGGCCGTTAGGGTAAAAGTCATCAGGAAATAACCCAAAAACTGAGGGGAGGCTGCTTAGTTTTGGCCGCCAAAATAGAAGAATTTGGTGCTGACCTTATTGGCGGCGGCCGTAGCCGTGCAGGTGGGTTATTACCTGTTCTTTTACCGCCGCCTGGCAGACTATGCGGGTTTGCCTGTTCCAGCCGGTGAGTTGCCACCGGTTTCCGTAGTCATTTGCGCCCACGACGAAGTGCGTCGCCTGCAGAAGAACCTGCCGGCCATTCTGGAGCAGAAGTATCCGGCACCCTATGAAGTGATTGTGGTCAACGACAACAGCAGCGATGATTCCGAAATTGTTCTGATGCATCTGAAGCTGCAGTATCCCCATCTGCAGGTGCGCCACATACGCAACCGGTCGCATCTTTTGCGGGGTAAGAAATACCCGCTGACCATAGGCATGCGTGCAGCCCAATACAATTATGTGGTGCTCACCGATGCCGACTGCGTTCCGGGCAGCGATTACTGGCTGCGCGATATGGCCTCCGGATTTGCCGCGGGCAAAGACATTGTTTTGGGATATGCTCCCTACAAAAAAGAACCCGGTTGGCTGAACCGGTTCATTCGTTTCGAAGCCTGTTTTGCTGCCATGCAGTACCTGTCCTTTGCTTTGGCCGGAGTGCCCTATATGGGCGTGGGGCGCAACCTGGCGTATCGCAAGCAGCTTTTTTTCGACTATAATATTTACAGCGAATATCCGCATCTGCTGTCCGGCGACGATGACCTGCTCATCAATCAGGCCGCCACCAGCAGCAACGTGGCCGTTCAAATCAGTCGTTCTTCGTTCGTCTATTCATCGGCAAAAGCTACCTATGACGAATACTGGCATCAGAAAAACCGGCATGTAAGCACGGCCCGTTATTACAAACGCCTGCATCGTTTGCTGCTCATCGGACAACCCCTCTCAGGTCTGTTCGTGTACCTGTTTTTCGTCCTGCTCGCCGTGTTCACGCCGCAACAGGTGGTGGAAGGCCTTTTGTTAGCCGGTCTGTGGCTGGGCGTGCAAAGTGTTACTTTCAGGACAGTTGCCCGACGGTTGTGTGAAGAAGATCTGGTGCCGTGGCTACCTGCTTTATATATGCTAACTTTGCTTTACTACGTCAAATTGATTCCGGGGGCATTTTTCACCAAACCCTCCCGATGGCAATAAGCGCTACGCAGGAAAAGACCCAGGCCATATCGCAACGCGCTCAGGAAGATCAGCAGCTTGTTCAGGCTGCCCTGAATGGCGACCAGACGGCCTATGCGCAATTGATGTCGCGTTACCGCGATGCGATTTATTTTCTCGTTCTCAAAATGGTCCATGATCCCGATGATGCCAATGATCTGACCATTGAAGCTTTTGCCAAAGCATTTCAAAATTTGCCCAAGTATTTGCCGGATTTTGCTTTCAGTACCTGGCTCTATCGAATTGCCCTGAA
>JANWXQ010000031.1 GCA_025057275.1 Chitinophagales bacterium | reverse complement strand
AGGTCGTTGGTGCCCGTCATGTTCGTGATGTTGGCCGGCGGAGCCGGGATACGGCTGATGCTCACCAGATTGGAAATGGTGGTGCAAATGCCGTTGCTCACGGCTACATAGAACGTACCCTTCTTCGTAGTGGTGTAGCTGGCGCTGGTAGCTCCGCTTTGTGCCGTCAGACCGCGATACCACTGATACGTAATGGTGCCCGGCCCCGAAGCTGCAGCCGACAAGGTAACCGGCACACCGCCGCAAACGCTCATCGGGCCTGCCGGCGACACCGTGGCCGTTACGTCGTTTTCATCCACCTGACCGTTGCAGTTATCGTCAATGCCGTTGTTGCACACTTCAGCAACTCCCGGATTGACGCTGGCATTGTTGTCGTTGCAGTCCGTATTGTCGGCCACATAACCGGTAGGTTGCGCGCAGGCCGCCAGGCTGCTGTTATTGTCACCGTAACCATCGCCATCCACATCGGCATACCAGATGCTGGATGCATTGACATTGACAACCGTAAAGTCAAAGCCGCTGCAGCCAAACGCATCGGTGTACAGGTAAATGACGACATGCGTGCCTGGACCAGCTAATGCCGGATCGAAGTAGTAATTACCCGATCCGTCGTCATAAACACCAGTGCCCAGGTAAATACCTCCGGCCGGGCTGCCACAGGTCAATGCAACGGGCGCATCCACATCACAGAAAGTGCCCAGTCCACACATGGTTACAACAGGCAGGTCATGCACGGTAACATTCTGCGAGCTCGACAAGGTGCCTACGGTGCAGGTAATCGTATGTGTGCCTACGCCGGCAGTGGCCGGATCGAAGTACCAGTCACCGCCGAAGAAAATTACGCCCGGCCCGCTGAACGTGGCCGTCGGGTTGGCAGGGAACAATTGCACCGGCGAAGCATCAATACACATGTCGGTAGGCAATCCGGTGAACGACGGATCAGCCGGTGCAATGGTGATGACGTAATCTTCCGTTTCGCCGAAAGAATGGTTAGCGCAGGGATGGCCGGCCGTAGCAGCGTACATTTCCCGAACACGCAGCCGCGTATTGCCGTTGACCGCACTGAACGGTACGGTAAACGTCGTGCTGGCATTGGTGAGGGCCGGAATGTTGAAGAAGGACGCAATCAGCTCGCCGCTGTCGTAAAAGTCTCCGTCCTGATTGAAGTCAATCCATGCAAACAGGTTATTGCCTGATCCGCTCCACGTGCCCGGAGCCAGGGTTATGGTATAAGTAAATCCTCCGGCTATTGTCGTGGTCGTTCCTGCCCCTGGGGCATAAAACGTGTAATAGGGCGAAGGAGCTGCTCCCGTAGCATTGGAAATACCTCCGGCATCACCAATCAGTTCCACGAAGGAAATGTAGTCACCCGAGCCCGTACCGATGGTGTACGTCGGCGTGCAGTAGCAACTGCTAACGGGTGCCATGGTTACCTGCAGCGGCGTGCTCACAGCTACGTCGCCGGTGTTGGTGCACGTGACCACACAGCGATACCACGTGGCGCTGGCCTGGGTCGTGCTGTAAGTAAAGTTGGTTGCACCGCTGATGTCGGTGAAGTTTACTCCGTCAGCAGAAGATTGCCACTGGAAGGTCAGTCCGCTTTCTGTCGGCGGGTTTTGCAAACTCAGCGTAAAGACGGTTGCGTTACATACCGGGTTGACTGACGAAAGCGTATTGCCCGGATTGGGCAGGCTGGAGCAAGGTGTGGCAGGTACAATAGTTACATAGTAATCTTCCGTTTCTCCGAATCCGGCCGAAGCACAAGGATCACCTACCGTGGCAGCATAAATTTCCCGCACCCGCAGCATGGTCGTGCCCGATGCTGCCAGCACCGGCACGGTGAACGTCACACTGGCCGGCGTAAGTCCCGGCTGGTTCAGGATGGCGGCAATCTGTTCGCTGGCTTCAAACGTGCCGTTCTGGTTGAAGTCAATCCAGGCAAACAGGCTGTTGTTGCTGCTAAATGTTCCTGGTGCAAGGGTGATCGTGTAGGTCAGCGAAGCCGAAAGCTGCGTCGTGGTTCCCGAACCCGGCGGATAGAACGTGTAGTACGGCGACGGTGCGCCTCCGGTGGCATTGGAAATGCTTCCCACATCGCCAATCAGCTCAACAAACGAAATGTAATCGCCGACGCCTGTGCCGCTCGTGTACGTCGGTATGCAATAGCATCCCAAAAAGTTGTCCATCGTGATCTGGATTGGCGTCGAAATCGCTACATCGCCGGTGTTGGTGCACGTCACTACGCACTGATACCACGTAGCGCTGCTTTGCGAAGTGGTATAGGTGGCATTGGTCGCACCGGCTATGTCGCTGAAGGTTATTCCGTCACTCGACGACTGCCACTGCAACGTCAGTCCAAGTTCCGAGGGCGGGTTCTGTAAGCTCAGCGCAAAGTTCTCCCCGACACAAACCGGGTTTTGGTTGCTCACCGTGTTACCCGGATTCGGCATACCGCTGCATGCTGTGCCGGCCACCACCTGAATGCAGTAATCTTCCGTTTCTCCTGATCCCATAATCAGACAGGCATCACCCGCCCCGTTGGGGTTCCCGCTCAGCCGACTGCGTACGCGCATGCGCACATTGCCAAGGTAACTACTTACCGGTACCGTTACCGTAATAGAGCCCGATGTGCCGCTGGTGTAGGGCTGATACCATTCCGTCGGTGAGAACGTGCCGTCGTTGTTCCAGTCAAACCATACTGAGGTAATCGCATTACCGTCAGTGGTAATGGAGAAAGTATAGCTTATGCCCGTTGCCAGTGTGGTTGTCGCACTTTGAAAATTATAGTTTCCTGCTCCCTGACAACCCGGCGTCGTGTTGTTTAGCGTGTGCAACGTCACATTCGTAATGCACGCCGTACCCGCATTCGTTACTGCACAATACGGATTGCAGAAACACGGATCGGCCAGAGTCACCTGCAACGGATTGGAAATGGCCGTCTGATTGGTGTTGGTACAGGTAACCACGCAACGGTACCACGTAACTACGTTCTGCGAAGTGGTTAACGTGGGATTGGTCGCACCGGCAATGTCACTGAAATTTATTCCATCCCCTGATGATTGCCACTGGAAGGCCAGGGCGCTTTCAGTGGGCGGATTTTGCAGGCTCAACGTGAAATTCACATTGGGGCAGGCCGGATTGGCTGAGGCTACCGTATTGCCCGGATTGGGCATGCCAAAGCATCCTACCGGTATGGCTATGGTAATGTCGTAGTCCTCGGTTTCTCCGAAGGTGTAGGTCAGGCACGGATCAGCAGCCGTATTGGCATATACTTCCCTCACCCGCAATCGCGTCGTTCCTGTAGGAGCGGAAAACGGAACGGTAAACGTTACATTACCCGGAGTCAGGGCCGGCAGATTCAGCAGCACGGCAATTTGTTCGCCCGCGGTAAAACTGCCGCTCTGATCGTAATCAATCCATGCAAACAGGTTATTACCCGAACTGGACCACGTGCCCGGAGCCATTGTTATCGTATAGCTTAATCCGGGATACAAGGTCGTCGTGGTGTTGGGTCCCGGTGCATAATAGGTATAGTAGGGAGCAGTAGATCCTCCCGTGCTGTTGTTGATTGAGCCTACTGAGCCGTTGAGCTGAACGAGCGAAATATAATCCCCTGCGCCCGTACCGGAGGTGTAGGTGGGTGTACAATAACAACTGGTGAACGGCGCCATCGTCACCTGCAGCGGCGTGCTGGTAGCGCTGGAAGCATCGGTGGTGCACGTTACATTGCACCGATACCAGGTAGCAGCGGTCTGACTGGTGGTGTAAGTCGAGTTGGTCGCCCCGCTGATGTTGCTCCACGCAGAACCATCCGGCGATGACTGCCATTGATACAGCAACCCTGAACCACTCGGCGGCGAACTCATGCTCAGCGTAAAGCTGGCGCCCGGACAGGCAGGGTTAGCGGTCGAAACCGTATTGCCCGGTGTCAGCGGTCCCACGCAGGCTGTTCCGCCCACCCAGCCGATCCGCATGTTGGGCCGTGTTGTGGTGCTCGTGCCGGTGGTCAATGTGCTTGCGCATACTCCTGAAATATCAGCCCGATACCATCGCGAAAACGTGGCCCCGCTCAGTGTCGTCGTCCACTGCGTAGAGGCATTGCCGTTGCTGACCCAGCTTCCGTTGTTGAAGCAGGTTTCTACCACCAGATTGTCTGAACCGTTCCACGTAAACGCAGTTACAAAATTGAATTGATTCCATCCGGACACCGGCTGATGATTGACCGGTGTGGTGGAAGCCGCCGCTGTTCCGCTGAACCATGTCGCGGAAATAGGATTGGTCAGGCTGGTGGTATAAACAATAATCTGAAAATTGTTGTGCACCGGTGCGCTGTTAACGGCCGTCACATTGAAGCCCAGCGACTGAATGCTGGCTCCCGGCACAACGCCTGCCGCACTGAGCTCCGATGCACTTACAAAAAACTGATGCCGCGCGCCCCAGTAGTAATTACCAAACGGCGCCGGATAGCCTGTGCCGGTATTGGCTGTCGTTCCTGTTCCGACAATGGAAAAAGTTTGTCCGAACGACGAAACGCAAACAATCAGCAACAAGAAGCATGAAAGGAAACTTCGGGCTATCATGGGTGTGAGCTTTTATTGCCTTAAATGTAAAGCAACTTTGTTTACCCTGCGAAAAAAATCGGCCCTGAATGAGTCACCACAGAGAGGAGCAGCCCGCTATGAAAAATCATTCCCTCACCCCGCCGGGGATAGCCATCTTTTCATTACTCCGCAAACACAACTCCTTCCCCCTTCAGGGCGGACCACAGGAGAAAAAACGAGATCACGGAGCATAAAAAAACAAAGGCGACCCATCGGGTCGCCTTTGTTGCTTGCACGTAGCAACGATTAACGCTGCACTACCAGGTTGCGCGTGATCGTGCTCGATCCGCTCACCAGCTTCACCACATACGTGCCGCTGGCCAGATCGGCAGGCAGGCTCAGGGTCGTCTGCAGCAGGCCGCCTTCACTGTTCACTACCACACGCAGCACTTCCTGACCCAGCAACGTGCTTACCGTGATGGTTACCGGCTCATCGCTGCCCATCCGGCCGCTGAGGAACACCTGATTACCATCCGTCGGGTTCGGATACAGACTGAACGATGCGTCAGCAACCAAAGTGCTGCGAACAGGGCAAGGAACGATGCTTTCTACAGCCGACTCCTTCGTGCAGCCATTGCTGTTGGTTACCTTCACAGTGTAATTGCCCGTTGCAGTCACCGTATAGAATTTGCTGGTCACGCCGGTAGAAACGCCATCTTTGAACCATTCATAGGTATATGCTGTTCCGTTGGCCTTCAGCGTAATGCTGGTGCACAGTTCATTGGTGCCGCTCAGATTCGTGATGTTGGCCGGCGGCGACGGAATGCGGCTGATGTTGACAAAGTTGGAAACTCCGGAGCACAGGCCATTGGTCGCCACTACCCAGAACGTTCCCTTCTTCGTCGTCGTGTGCGACGAGCTCGTTTCCGGAATGACGTTCAGTCCGCGATACCAGATGTAGCTCATCGTGCCCGAGCCGCTGGCTGTAGCTGTAAGCGATACGGGCGTGCCATGACAGGCCGTTATCGGCCCTGCAGGACTCAACGAAACCGTCACATCGTTTTCATCCACATTGCCGTCGCAGTTGTCATCCACACCGTTGCTGCACACATCTACAGCACCGGGGTTAACGGCTGGATCGCCATCGTTGCAATCGGTGTTGTTGGTGGAATATCCGGCGCCCGGATCGGCGCAGAGCGACACGCCCGGATCGGAAGCATCGCCGTAGCCATCCCCGTCGGCATCCACATAATAGGTCGTGAAGGTCAGACCGTCGTCGGCTGTGCCATCGCAGTCGTCGTCAATACCGTTGCACACTTCGGCCGCGCCGGGGTTGATTGCTGCATCCCCGTCATTGCAATCGGTGTTGTCGGCTACATAACCCGACGGAGCCACGCAGGCCATCGTGCTCATGGAAGCATCACCATAGCCATCCCCATCGGCATCGGCATACCAGGTGGAAGTTCCGCTAACCGACGGATCAGCATCATCAACCAGTCCGTCGCAGTCATCATCCATGCCGTTGCAGATTTCTGCCGCACCCGGATTGACGGCTGCATCTGCATCATTGCAATCGGTGTTATCGGCCACATATCCGGGCGGTGGCGTGCATGCAGTGGTCGTGTTGGTTGGATCTCCGTAGCCGTCCCCGTCATTATCTGCGTACCACACGTTCGTCGGCGCAGCTATCGTTACGTCGTAATCTTCCGTTTCACCCCAGGTGTACGTCACACACGGATCCAGCGAAGTGGTGCCCTGATCGGCTTCACGGATGCGCAACCGCGTCACACCCAATGTGGCTGACACCGGCACCGTAAACGTAAAGCTCGCTACGGCACTGGCAGGAATGTTGTACACTTCCCCGATCTTTTCCGAAGCGCTTAATACTCCATCCTGGTTGAAGTCAATCCACGCAGCCACATCATTATACGCATATGTGCCTACCTGAACATTCAAGGTGTAGGTGCAACCCTGCTCCAATGTGGTCGTCGTTGTCGGTGATGGCGGATAATACGTGTAGTAAGGCGACGGATTGGGTCCCGTTACATTGTTGATCACATTGCTGCCGGAACCGTTGAGTACGACAGAATTAATGTAATCACCAAAACCGCTACCTGTAGAATAAACCGGTATGCAGTAGCAGCTCAGGAATGATGCCATCGTCACCTGCAGCGG
>JANWXQ010000008.1 GCA_025057275.1 Chitinophagales bacterium | reverse complement strand
CATGGTTCCGCCCGAAAGGTGCGACTTGCGGCAGTCGCCTGAGCCGTTGCACTGTTCAGCGTGTCGCAAGATGCCGCCCGATGCACTGAAATCCAGTGTGGTGGGGTAGTCGGGGGTAGGCTGGTTGGGCTGATAGCGCAGAGATTGGTTCATCGGCGGGGTGTCCACAATTTTGTTGGGGTTGAAAATACCTCTGGGGTCCCAAGTTTGTTTGACCTGCCGGAACATTTCGTAGCAGCGCTGCCCGACCATTTGAGGAATGAACTCGCCGCGCAAGCGCCCGTCGCCGTGTTCGCCTGAAAGCGAACCGTTGTATTTTTTGACCAATGGAACTGTATCTGCCAGCAATTCGCGGAATAGGCGTTGCCCTTCGGCAGTTTTGAGGTTTATCAACGGCAAGGGGTGCAGTTCGCCTGCACCTGCATGGGCGCTGTATTCCAACTGAATGCCTTTAGAACGCGCCAGTGCGTCCAATTCGGCGATGTAGTCGGGCAGGTCTTCCACCGCCACGGCGCAATCCTCAATCAGGTTGACAGGCTTGGCATCGCCGGCAATGTTGTACATGATGCCCAGTCCTGCTTTGCGCAGCATCCACGCCTTGCGAGTATCGTCGCCATGCAGCAGAGGGAAGGCATAACCAAGTTTATTTGCCTGAAAATCAGCGACTAATCGCGCTGCTTTTGCTTCTACTTCGGCGCGTGATTCGGCAGTAAATTCCACCATCAAAATGGCTTTGGGGCTGCCTTGCACAAAAAAGCGATTTTGTTGCTGTTCGGGGTTGGTTTTGGTCAGTTCCAGAATGTAGTCGTCTACCAGTTCACTGGCTTCGGGGCGGTGCTGCATGGCAATGATATTTGCCCGCAAAGAGTCGTTAATAGACTGAAAATGAGCGCATAATAGCCCTACATGCGGCAGTGGCACGGGCACAAGGTTTAGTTTTGCTTCGGTAATCAGTGCCAGCGTGCCTTCTGAACCTGCCAACAATCGGCAAAAGTTAAAGGGTAAGCCCTCAGAATGGAACGGTTGTGCATCCAGCATAGCATCTAAGGCATAGCCTGTGTTGCGGCGCGTTACGCGGGGATTGGGAAACTGTCGGCGGATTTCGTCGCGGTTGGCTTCATCGCTCAATAAATCTCTGATTTGCAAGTAGATGCGCTGTTCCAGTTCGCTGACAGTGCCGATGCCATTGCATTTATCGGCAAATTCCTGTTCGGAAATTGCCTTGAAAACGGTTTCGTTGCTGTCGGCAAGCAGGACGCGGACTTCCAGCAGGTGGTCGCGGGTGCTGCCGTACACAACCGAATGCAGTCCGCAGGAGTTGTTGCCAATCATGCCGCCAATCATGGCGCGGTTGGCAGTGGAGGTTTCCGGACCGAAAAACAGCCCGTAGGGTTTAAGGAAAAGGTTCAAATCGTCGCGAATAACGCCGGGCTGCACACGCACCCATTTTTCCTCAGGGTTGATTTCAAGAATTTTGTTGAAATATTTGGAAACATCTACCACAATGCCGTTGCCGACTACCTGCCCCGCCAGCGAAGTGCCTGCCGTGCGTGGAATCAGCCAGGT
>JANWXQ010000057.1 GCA_025057275.1 Chitinophagales bacterium | reverse complement strand
CCCTATCCTTCAAAGCACATCTTCATCTGGTAGCTTCCGGACTGGAGGCACCGGTAGGGCTGGAGGTGGCCAATGACGGGTCCAACCGATTGTTTGTTGTAGAGCAAAAGGGTACCATCCGCATCATTCGTGATGGCAAGGTGTTGCCCGAACCCTTTTTGGATGTTTCCGGCCGACTGGATAAGCTCAATCCCATGTATTCGGAAAAAGGTTTGCTGGGCCTGGCCTTTCATCCGAACTACAAGATCAACGGCCGGTTTTTTGTTTACTACAGCGCGCCAGCCAACAAAAAAGGCATCAACCACCGCAGCATCCTGAGCGAGTTTCGGGTGTCGGCAAATCCCGACCGCGCGCTCACTCAGGAACGCATACTGCTGGAAGTGCCTCAGCCGGAGTCCAATCACAACGGCGGCCAGCTGGCCTTTGGGCCGGATGGCTATCTGTACATCGGACTGGGCGATGGGGGCGGCGCCGGCGATAAGCATGGCGCCATCGGTAATGCCCAGAACCTAACCAACTTGCTGGGGAAAATCCTGCGTATTGACGTAGACACGGCCCAGGGCTATCGTATTCCGCCCGACAATCCGTTCATCGGCACGCGGGCACGACATGAAATCTGGGCCTATGGCCTGCGCAACCCGTGGCGCTTTTCCTTCGACCGGCAAACCGGTGAATTGTTCTGCGGCGATGTGGGGCAGAACGAATACGAGGAAGTCAACCTTATTAAGAAAGGCAGAAACTACGGCTGGCGCCTTATGGAAGGCTTGGAATGTTTCAACCCTCCCACAGACTGCAACAAGTCGCGGTTGGAACCTCCCCTTGCCGTTTACTCCCATAGCGAAGGTCGCAGCATTACCGGTGGCTTCGTCTACCGCGGAAAGCAGTCACCTGCCTGGCAGGGAAAGTATGTATTCGGCGACTGGACGGGAAAAATCTTTATGCTTTCCAAATCGGCAGCCACCGGCACTTGGCAACGCTATTCCGTTACGCTTGCTTCCAATGAAAAAGATTTATATATCAACAGCTTCGGCCAGGACGAATCCGGCGAACTGTATGTAGTCGGCCAACAGGGGGTGGGGCCCGGCAAAAAAGGAAGCGTGTGGCGGCTGGAGCTGTTGTAGGCGCTTGAGCTACGGTGTCAGGCGTCCGAGGTATCGGGCATAGGTATCCAGGGCCCTTTGACGGGCAGCGTGGTGGTCTACTATGGGCGGCGGATACTTGTCCGTGCCCAGTTCAGGAACCCACTGGCGAACATACGCTCCCTGCGGATCAAAACGACGTTGCTGTTCGCTGGGGTTGAAGATGCGGAAGTAAGGTGCGCCGTCCACCCCACAGGATGCTGCCCACTGCCAGCCCCCGTTATTGGAAGCCAGCTCAAAGTCCAGCAACCTGGCAGCAAAATACGCCTCGCCCCAGCGCCAGTCAATAAGCAGGTCCTTGGTCAGGAAGCTGGCGGTAATCATGCGTACCCGGTTGTGCATGTAGCTGGTAGCGTTGAGCTCGCGCATGCCGGCATCAACAATAGGAAAGCCCGTACGGCCCTCGCACCATGCCGCAAATTCCTCCGGCTGATTGCGCCAAACGATGCGGTCGTATTCTTCCCGAAACGAAGAGGTAACCACCCGCGGAAAATGCTGAAGGATGTACGAATAAAACTCACGCCAGATCAGTTCATTGGCATATTTGGGACTTTCCTGTTGGGCCTGCCGCATCAGTTCACGTATGCTCACCGTTCCAAAGCGCAGGTGAACGCTCATGCGGCTGGTGCCCTGTGCAGCAGGAATGTCACGCACCCGTGCATAGTTGCGCAACAACTCTTTGCTGACCTGCTTGGGAGGCACCTGCACATCCGTGGGCTCAAATCCCAGTTCCTTCAGCGAGGGTATGGGCAATGGTTCCGTAGTAAGCAGACGGCTCAGATATTTTTCTGAGGGAAAATGCCGCAGGTCCTGTTCCCGGACTACCTCTTTCCACTTTTTGCTGTAAGGCGTGTACACTACGTAAGGTGAACCGTCGTCTTTCAACACTTCATTGGCCTCCAGAATGATATGGTCTTTGAAGGTATGCCAGGCGATGCCCTGCTCCTGGAGCAAACGGCCAACGGCTGCATCGCGCTGAAGGGCATACGGTTCGTAGTCCCGATTGGTGAACACCGCTGCTACGTTCGCCTGTTGCAGCAACTGCCTGAATACTTCCAGCGGCCGGCCATGAAACACCAGCAAACTTTTTTTCAGAGGAAGCAATTGCCTTTGCATGTCCTGCAGGGCACGATGAATGAAATCCACGCGGCGGTCGCGGCGGTCGTTCAGATCTTCCAGGATATTGACGTCAAAAATGAACACCGGCAGAACGGGCAGCGGCTGTTGCAGGGCATGGAACAGACCGGTGTTGTCATGCAGCCGCAGGTCACGTCGGAACCAGAAGACAACAACCGGCTGATCAGAGTTTGGAATCAGGTGATTTATCATAAGTAAACAGCACAAAGAACTCGCGGTTACGGCCGGCTGTGCCGCCTACGGCAAAGGTGCCAACAGGCTGCAAATGATGTGCGACGGCAGCTTCCACCACGCGGGCTACTGCCTGTTGCTGCAATTCAGGTTTTTTGATGATGCCTTGCTTAAACCGTATGCGCTGTTGCTGCTCAAACTGCGGCTTGACCAGAGCCAGCAACTGCCCGCCACGACGCAGGGGTTGAACCAGTGCATCCAGCACCTTGGTCAGGCTGATGAAAGAAAGGTCAGCTACTACCAGATCAACGGGTTGGGGCCATTCGGTTACCCGGCGGATGTCGGTCTGTTCCATCGCTACCACGCGGGGATCAAGCCGAAGCCGCTCAGCCAATTGATTGTTGCCCACATCAACGGCATACACTTTTGCCGCGCCATGCTGCAGCAGGCAATCCGTAAAACCTCCTGTAGAGGCGCCGGTATCCAATGCCACCAGGCCCTTGACCTGCAGGCCGAGTGCCTTTATGGCCTGTTCCAGCTTTTCGCCTCCCCTGCTCACATAGCGCAAGGGCTCCCGTATCACTATGGCCGCATCGCCGGATACAGGCTGAGCCGGTTTGATCGCCGGTTTGCCGTTCAAATGCACCTTACCGCCGGCAATGGCCTGCCGGGCTTTTTCGCGCGTGGCAAAAAATCCCCGTTCCACCAGCCAACGATCCAGCCGCATGAGGGTAAAAATAAAACCACCCCGTGCAGCGGACGCAGGGGTGGTTCAGCCTCAGGTTGCTGATTTTTTTAATGCTTCACCAGCTTGCGCACGGTGTGCTGGTCGCCATTTTGCAGCCGCAGCATGTACATGCCAACGGGTGCTTCCCGCAGATCTATGCTGCGCAGCCAGGTAAAATCTTTGTTGCGGTAGGTCTGCTGCCAGACCACCTTACCGGAAGCATCGGTTACCTCCAGATGTATCGGTTGCTCGTTTTCGGTACGGTAAGCGAAATAGAACAGTCCGTTGCCGGGATTGGGATAGATGTTGAATTCGGTAGCCGGCTGCAACACATCCGTGGCAGTAGGTTGAAAGCTGCCATCGTATTTAAAGATGCCCCCAGAAGTGGAATCCACGTTGAAGCCGCCGCTCCAGCCTACGGTGTGGTTCAGAAAGGCAACGTCCAGGTGTTGTACGTTCTGGTCAATTTCCACCCACGTGTCGCCGCCGTCCAGACTGTAGGCAGAACCAAACACGCTGCTTCCGTCATACCAACTGGACACCAGGGTAGAAACCGTGTTGGGCACATGAGTCAGCTCAAAATGAATTCGAAGCGGATCGGTGATGTCAGTCCATGTGGTGCCGCCATCCTGGGTACGCATCAGGATGTATTCACCTGTACTGGCATTGATCAGCAATGCCCATCCGTAGTCGTTGTTGGCAAAGCTTAATTCCGTAACATAATGCCCAGGCATTGCCAGATCCAGGACCGACCAGTTGTAGCCCATGTCGGTGGATTTGAAAATGCGACCTTGGGTCGTACCAAACCAGACGGTATTGCCCTTAACGGCCAACGCACGGATCAGACCAAATTCATCGGCCAGCGGATTGGGAATGTTGGATCCGGGCACCGGGGTCCATGTCTGGCCGCCATTGCTGGTAGTATAAATCTCAAATTCACCGCCTACCGCATCTCCCTGGGTGAAGCCATTGTTTTCATCCCACATGTAGATGACATTGGGGAAGGAGGAACTGCCGTAGGCCTGCTGCTGGGTCCAGGTTTGGCCGCCATTGCTGGTATGCCACAGGCCGCCGCCCAGAAAGTTTCCG
>JANWXQ010000038.1 GCA_025057275.1 Chitinophagales bacterium | reverse complement strand
ACAATTCTGAATGTACGGTGTGATCCCTTCAGGCCAGATTTGATTTTTATATAAGCATCCGAACTTATATAACCAATGGGTCTGCCCAAACATCCAATTCCAAATCTCGTTGCTGTACTCGACATAAACTTTAAGCTCTGGCTTTAACTGATCTCGCACCATCGTGGCCAGTTGGGTTATGTAGTCATTCGAAGCATTATGGGGCACACAGATCCACATGTGCTTGTTCAACTGGTTGCATGCCTGAATCATGATTTCGTATGGTGCTCCTTTGTTCGTTGCCCAAGTGTAGTAATCGTAACGCGCACGCTCATTCCATGAAACGCGGTGGGAATCGGCATCTTCGTCAAAATTCTCCCACATGTAATCGGCGCCCCAGTTGTTGGCATGGCCCCAATCCATAAAGCGCAGGGTCGTAAAAGGCGCGACTTTCTCCATCCACGCCGGATGGAAAGGTTGCGTCTGGTAGGTAAATTCATGGCCTGGCATCAAGAACCGAAAGTTTCGGGCTGGATTAGCCGGATTGGTAGACAGAATTTTTAATATAATGATATCGTAAACAGCCGGGGTGACCTGGACCTCCAGCCTGCCCGGCATAGGTGCCGTGATGGTGGCATCACCTACAAATTCAAAAGTCCCTTCTCCGTCGTACAGGAATACATAGGTACCGGATGGCCATGCCTCATTATCGGCCCATAACGTGTACACGATCTGATCAGTTTCCAACCCCAATCCGGGCTGATAAAACGGCACCTGTAAAGGATAGCCTTGAGCATTCTTGGGAATGTGATCAATCACATTGGTGTTGAAGGGATTGGACCCGCCCGTCACCCACGTAATGTTCTGTGTGCCCCAGGGCCGGGCAATCCTCATCAAATCCACAAAAGGCAGTTCCGTAGTCCAGTCGTAAAGCCCGGAAAGGTTGGTACCAAATTCCAGCTTACAACTGTCGGCCAGCGGTGTCTGCGCCGCAACCGAACACCAGGAAAAAATCACAATAATGCATGGCAGGCCCAATACTCTCACTAGCGCAAATGCTTTAGCACAAAAATATTTAGGCAGGTTAAAGTTTTTAACCGTGGCCTCCGTTCCTTACAACGCATTTAGCATATTTGTCTGATATGAAGCACTTCCTCCTCCTTCTGTATTCGGGATTTTGGGCAGCGACTTCGTATGCGCAGGATAACGACAGTGTGGTTATCCGCCGCATCATGGAATTTGCCCTTACCCGTTCCTCCAGTTATGAATTGCTGCGCGGCCTGACGCAATGCTGCCCGCACCGGCTCAGCGGTTCCGAAGGTGCCGCCCGTGCCGTCACCTTTATGCGCGACGCCATGCAGCAAATGGGCTTTGATACCGTCTGGCTGCAACCCTGCTATGTGCCCCATTGGGTGCGTGGCGAAAAAGAGCAATGCACCCTCCGCTACAACGGGCGCCAGGAACCCCTGGCCGTCATGGCCCTGGGCAATTCCGAAGGCACCGGCCCCCGCGGTCTGGAGGCTCAGGTTGTGGAAGTGAAAAACTTTCGCCAATTGGATTCTCTGGGGGAAAAACAGATTAAAGGAAAAATTGTTTTTTATAATTATCCCTTCAACGATGCTTTCGTCAACCAGTTTCAGGCCTATGGCGATGCCGTAACCTACCGGTGGGCCGGTCCGTCGCGGGCAGCGCGTTACGGCGCCGTTGCCGTGCTGGTGCGTTCCATGACTTCAGCCCGTGACGATCACCCCCACACCGGGTCCATGGCCTACAACGACAGTTTTCCCCGTATTCCCGCCCTGGCCCTTTCCACGTTAGCAGCCGATCGCCTCAGCGCCGTACTGCGTCGGCATCCGCAGGCGCGCATCTATGTGCGCAATACCAGCCGCATGATGGCTGATAGCGTCCTCAGCTACAATGTTATCGGTGAGTTGCGCGGCTCTGTTTATCCCGACCGGTACATCCTCGTCGGTGGCCATCTGGATGCCTGGGATGCCGGCCATGGCGCCCACGACGATGGTGCCGGCTGCGTCCACAGCGTGGAAGTGCTTAACATCTTCCGGCAACTGAAGCTGCAGCCACGTCATACCCTGCGGGTTGTTTTGTTCATGAATGAAGAAAACGGGCTGCGCGGTGCACTGACCTATGCCGCCGAAGCCCGAAGGAAAAACGAAACCCACCTGTTCGCCCTGGAATCCGATGCCGGCGGTTTTGTGCCTCGTGGTTTCCGCATTGGAGGCGACAGCCTGATGATTGACAAAATTTTTTCATGGAAAAAACTGTTTGAACCCTATTACGTACATGTGTGGAGCCGCGGAGGCACCGGAGGCGCTGACATTGCCCCGTTGCGCGGCCATTGCCCGGTGCTGGCCGGCTTTCTGCCCGACAGCCAGCGCTACTTCAATCACCATCACGCAGATACCGATACCTTCGATCAGGTCAACAAGCGCGAGCTGGAGTTGGGGGCCGGCGTCATTGCGCAACTGATTTATCTGGTCGATAAGCACTTTTAATTGTTGCTTATGCTTCTGTTCCGCCCGACAACCACCTTGTGGCGTGCTCTGGAACCGGTTCGCGTGCTCATCCGACATTTGCTGGTTGCCTTTGTCTGGGCATCGGCCGCTATCTCATCGCCAGCCCAACTGACCGCCGACATCCATCAAATCCAGACTGCCTACGACCTGATGGGCGGCATCGTTACCGTTTTTTGTGATGATCAGATCATTCACTCCGTTCCATTCGGACTTGCCGACCTGCAACGCAACCTGCCGGTAACCGACAGCACCTTGTTCCGCGTGGCAAGCATTTCCAAGACCATAACCGCCCTGGCCTTTCTGCGGTTGGTGGACCAGGGCCTCGCCGGTCTGGATGACGACGTCGGCAACATCCTGGGTTATGCCGTTCGCAATCCCAACTACCCGAATACGATCATTACCCCACGCATGCTGCTCAGCCACACATCTTCCCTGGTGGATGGCAATACATATGGTTCTTTTCTTAATGCCACGGCAACATGGAACCCCATGCCCCACTTAAGCCAGTTGCTGAGCCCAGGCGGCACCTTCTACAGCAACTCCAACTTTCTCAACAAACAGCCAGAAACGTATTTCAGTTATTCTAATGTAAACTATGTCGTCCTGGGAACGCTTATAGAAAAAATAAGTGGCCGGCGTTTTGATGAGTATTGCCGCGATTCTTTGTTCCTGCCCCTCGGCATCCGGGGCAGTTTTAACCTTACCCACATTGACGACATCAACCAGGTGGCCGTGCTGTACCGAAAAACCGGAGGCACCTGGGTGGCGCAGGCGGATAACTACCAGGGAGTGCCGCCAACGTACGACAACCTCACAGGTTACGTGCCGGGCACCAACGGTGCGCGTTTCAGTCCGCAGGGCGGTTTCCGCGGCAGCGGCGCTGACCTCAGCATCCTGTTCATGACGCTGCTCAGTAAAGGTTCGTGGAATGGCTTCACTGCCCTGTCGGCAGCCCTGACCGATACCCTGCTGAGCAATCAATGGACATATAACGGAAGCAACGGCAATAATTACTACGGATTATTCAACAGCTGGGGCCTGGGCATTCACCGCATTCTGAACATTCCCAACGCTGATGTGGTGCTCTCTGGCAGCAATATCATGTTCGGTCATCCGGGCGAAGCTTATGGCCTGGTTAGCGATGCTTACATAGATACGGCCCGTCGACTTGGTCTGGTGTTTATGACCAATGGCTGCGGCACCGGTTACCAGACCAGTACTCAAACTGCTTTTTATACCGTAGAAAAAGCCGTCTTTGACGCCATCAATCCCTATGCCGATGCACTGAACTGCCTCACCGGAGCTCCGCATGCTGTGGCGTCTACAAATGATATACGCATTTTTCCTAATCCGTTTTCTTCGCTGGTACAAATAACCCCGGCTCCAACCCATGCGCCCTGCCGCCTCACTTTGAAAAATGCTCAGGGCAAAGTGGTGTACAAGCACATGGTATCCACAAAAAAAGCATGGTTCGATTTTTCTTTTCTGCCCAACGGTTTTTACGTCTTGCAGCTTCAGGGTAACCGGACTGTGGCGAGCTGCCTGCTTGTAAAGGCAACACCCTAGCCCGAACGCCCGACAACATGTCTTTACTGACAAAAAATGTCAGATAAAAACATTCAGGAGCTTTGCAGCGCCTTGTATAGGGCATTGGCAAATAAAGCGGCTGCCGGCTCACTGCATCGAAGCCACAATTCGGGTTCAATGAGCTCCAGCTCGGAAACCAACGGCCTTCCCGCCTCGTCCCATAAAAGATCCACCCGACCATAGACCGGCGGCTGCGGACTGCACTGCAGCGCCTGTCGGGCCAGTTCGATTTCTTCTGCGGCAGGTTGATACGGATGCACCGTACCGCCAAAGTCATCCTGCACCCGAAAGTCGCCCGGCCGGGCGCGCTTCAGCACGGCATGGCTGAACCGGCCGTCAAAAAACATCAGGGCGGCTTCACCCCGATCAAGCACCGAGGGCTGAAACTGTTGCACCAGCAGGCTTTCCTTACGGAGCAGTTCACGGAATACCTCTTCATGCCATGCAGCATCGGCAGCAGCAAAGCGATAGGTATGCCGGGCTGCACCGGAAACGGCCGGTTTCAGAATCACTTCCTCCCAACCGAATTTATTGATGATTTCCTCTAAGGTGTCTTCGCTGCCAGCCGCAACGAAGCACGTGGGCGGAATGGCTATGCCCTGGTGCTGCAGCTCGGCCAGGTAGTTCTTGTTCATGTTCCATTCCACGACCTCACCGGAATTGATGAGTCGGGTTTGACCCCTGATGCGCTGCAGCCACGAGCGAAATTCATTAAATCGGTGAAAGTAATCCCATGTCGTGCGGAATACGGCAGCCAGCATCTGGCCCCAGTTGCAGGCAGGGTCGTCCCAATGCATACGAATCACCTGGTACCCCATGGGTTGCAGGGACGCCATCAGCAAGGCATCTTCAAGAAATATGTTTTCTACATATGCATTTCCGGGCTGCGGCTGCAGATATCGGGCGTCGGTGAGCAGAGCTAAGGGGCGGCTCAGGTCCATTCCCAACGCGTACCGTCGTGTTCGTCTTTGAGGGCTATGCCGACTTCGAGCAACTGCTGGCGGATACGGTCGGCAGAGGCAAAATCCCTGCGCCGGCGGGCTTCGTTTCGAAGATCAATCAGGATATGCAGAATGCGCTCCAGCCGATCGGCATGAAGCTCTTCCGAAGGCTTTAAGCCGAGGATTTCCGTAATATAAAATGGAAACCGGCGCTGTAGCTCCTGCAAAGTCACGGGCCGGATTTCCGATACATCGGCCTGCCGGTGGTGCCAGGCAAAGATGTATGAAGCGATATCAAACAAAGCGGCGAGTGTGGAGGCCGTGTTGAAGTCATCGTTCATGTGTTGGACGCAACTGTCCAACAGTTGACCCACTTTTCTATCTGTTTCCGAAGCTTGTTCCGTACCACCCTGCGGAAGTTCCAGGCGTTGCAGCAAGCGTAGCGCTTCCATAAGCCGCTGCAGACCTTTCTCGGCAGCGCGTAAGGCATCGTTGTTAAAGTCCAGCGTGCTGCGGTAATGGGCCTGAAGGATGAAAAAGCGCACGGTCATGGGAGAATAGGCCTGCTCCAGCAGCGGATGCGTTCCGGTAAACAGCTCGCGCAGCGTGATAGTATTGTTGTAGCTCTTGCCCATCTTGCGGCCGTTGACGGTAATCATGTTGTTGTGCATCCAGTAGCGGGCAGGAATGTGGCCGGTAGCGATACGCGTCTGGGCCATTTCACTTTCGTGATGCGGAAACTGCAGATCCATGCCGCCGCCATGAATGTCAAAAGGCGCGCCCAGGTATTTGGTCGCCATGGCCGAGCATTCAATATGCCAGCCGGGAAATCCTTCTCCCCAAGGCGATGGCCAGCGCATGAGGTGGCCCGGCGGGGCTTTTTTCCATAAGGCAAAGTCGGCCGGATGGCGCTTTTCTTCCTGACCTTCCAGCTCGCGGCTGCCGGCTATCAGCTCATCCAGCTTACGGCCCGAAAGGCGGCCATAATCAAATTGCCGGGCGTAGCGGACCACATCAAAATACACCGAACCGTTCACCTCATAGGCCCAGCCCTTACGCAGAATTTCTTCAATCATCCCGATCTGTTCGATGATGTGGCCGGTTGCTGTAGGTTCAATGCTGGGAGGCAGATTGTTGAGCTGGCCCATGGCATCGTGAAACAGGTTGGTGTATTTCTGCACCAGCTCCATAGGCTCCAGCCGCTCCAGTTTCGCCTTGGCGGCTACCTTGTCTTCTGCCGGACGGTCTTCCTCTTCAAAGTGACCGGCGTCGGTGATATTGCGTACATAACGAACCTGATAGCCTAAATGACGCAGCCAACGGAAAACCACATCAAAAAACACATAGGGTCGGGCATGACCCAGATGCGACTCCCCACTGACCGTCGGGCCGCAGACGTACATGCCCACATGCGGGGAGTACAGCGGCTCAAACAGCTCCTTCTGGCGACTCAGGCTGTTATACAGGTGCAGCGGCATGGAGCGGCAAAGATAACAGCAGCAGATGGCGGCGGTCAGTCCCGGGACAGCAGGTCTGCCACTGCCGGTTCCAGTTTGGGAAAGCGAAACGCAAAACCTGCTTCCACCAAGCGACGGGGATAAGCGCAAGCGCTGTGAAGCAACAGGCTGGCCTCACGGTTCATCAGCAGGCTGCCCAGCCGAATGCCCCATGCCGGTGCAGGCAGCCCAAAGCGACACCCAACCGCCTGGCGAATCGCCTGCATAAACTGCCCGTTGGTAACCGTCTGGGGTGAAGCCACGTTTACCGGCCCCTGCCAGTCGGTGTCATGCATAATGAAATCCACGGCATGCACATAATCCATCACATGAATCCAGGACATCAACTGCAGGCCATCACCTGCAGGACCGCCCAGTCCCAGACGGGCCAGTTGGGCCAATGGCTGCAGGACCGACTGGTTTGACCTGCCTAATACCAATGCAGTACGCAGCAGCACGCGCCGGGTATGCTGCAGGGTGAATGCCCCGGCTGCCTCTTCCCATTGCCTGCATACGTCAGCAAGAAAATCCGTTCCATCCAGTGGCGCCGCTTCATCGTACATTCGGCCGGCAGCGCAAGGGTAGATGTTGATGCCGGAAGCATTCAGCCACCATCGCGGCGGATGATCGCACTGCGCCACAGCTTTGCCTATGGCCTGAGTGGGCAGCAACCGCGAAGAAAGAATTTGCTGCCGATAAGCTCTTGTGTGCCGTTTGCTTACACTGGCCCCCGCCAGGTTAATGACGGAAAAAGCGCCCTCAAGGGCTTTTGCCCAGGGTCCTACAGTGGCTCCGTCCCATACAATCTGTTTAAAAATATTGCCGGCTTCCGGTTTTCGGGTCAGGATAACGGGCTCATAGCCTTTTGCTGCGAAATGAGCCGCCAGGGCCTTACCCAGAAAGCCATTGCCACCTGCAAGAACGATTTGCGCCATAAAAACTTCATTCCCTCCACTGCACGTGGTTGCGACCCAATCTCAAGCGCTGCAAAGAAACAGGCTTTATCAGCTAAACTACTTCCGAAATAACAGGTAGTAATTCCTTTAAATTGACCAGCCTGGAAGCGTTAAGGATTTCCATGCCAACGATTTTTTCGTTTTCACCAAAATCCACCACAATGTCTTCATTCAAGCGCATGTTGGTGACGGCTTGCTTTTCAGCATCAAACCTGAGATATAAAAGGTCATTCTTTGAGTCAAAATAGATCTTCATTGCAGCTAAGTCCAAGAACCGTAAAAAACGTAAACAGTTATGGCAATAAGCTTTGTTTTTCCTCTATGAAAATAACCTATACTTTTTTGCGCATAAAATTTTCCATTTCCTGTGTTTTGGCAGTCAAAAATTTTAATCGCGCTGATTCTTCCCCTTTGCACTTCGCGACGATCTCCGTGAATAATTGTCTGCTCGATTTCCTCGCGCTCTTCAGCCCGTTCCAGAACATGATCAGTAAAATAAACCTCCATGAAAGCCCCTCCTCTAGCCGCACCTGCTGTGGCCACAGCTCTTGCAGACCAGGCATCCTTCCTGGTACACCAGTCCGTCTTCGTCGCCGCAGTCGGGGCAACGACGATCCACAGCCGGAGTGCCGTTGGGAATGTAACGCTTCAGGGCGCGGGCCACGCCGGCTTTCCAGGTGTTGAGCGAGTCGCTCTTCAAATCCAGGTTTTCCACCAGATCAATGACATGGGGCAACGGCATGCCGTGACGTAAAACGCCGCTGATGAGTTTGGCGTAATTCCAGAACTCCGGATTGAACGAGCGCGACAGGCCTTCAATGGTCGTCTTATAGCCGGCCTTGTCCACATACTGAAAATCGTAGCGCGTGCTTTTATCCGGCAATCGGTTTTTGATGACCCAGCCGCGTTCCACATAGCTGGGCAGAAAGATGCTGTCTTCGTTGATTACGCCGGTAAAAATT
>JANWXQ010000032.1 GCA_025057275.1 Chitinophagales bacterium | reverse complement strand
TGGAGCTGGAATGCGATGATCGCCCTGGTTTGCGGCGATGTGGTGGTCTGGAAACCTTCCTCCAAGGTGATGTTGTGTGCCATCGCCGTCCACAAGCTGATGGCACCGGTATTGCAGCGCAATAACGTGCCGGAAGGCGTCATCAATCTGATTGCCGGCAGTTCGCGCGAAGTAGGCGATGTCATGCTGGATGATGTACGCATTCCGCTGATATCCGCCACCGGATCTACGCGCATGGGCAAACAGGTGGCTCAGCGGGTAGCAGCCCGCCTGGGGCGTACCATTCTGGAACTGGGCGGCAATAATGCTATAATCATTTCTTCCCATGCCAATCTGGATCTGGCCTTGCGGGCCACGACCTTTGGAGCGGTTGGCACCTGTGGCCAGCGCTGCACCACGGCCCGCCGGCTCATCGTACACGAAGAGGTTTATGATGAAGTAGCCCAACGCCTTGTGGCGATTTACCGGCAACTGAACATTGGCAATCCGCTCGATGCACGCAACCATGTCGGCCCGCTCATTGATCAGGGCGCGGTCAAGGAATTTACCGAAGCCATCAGCGCGGCAAGGCAGCAGGGCGGTAACCTGCTGACGGGCGGCGAGGTATTACAGGGCCCCGGCTACGAAAGCGGCTGTTACGTTTCCCCCTGCATTATTGAAATGCCTGGCAACACGCCTATAGTGCAACAGGAAACGTTTGCTCCCATTTTATACCTGATGAAATACCGAACGATGGAAGAAGCGATTGCCCTGCACAACGGCGTGCCCCAGGGATTGTCATCAGCCATTTTTACCGACAGCGTAAGGGAAATGGAACTCTTTCTTTCTGTGGAAGGCAGTGATTGCGGCATTGCCAACGTGAACATCGGCACCAGCGGCGCAGAAATCGGCGGCGCTTTCGGAGGAGAAAAGGAAACAGGCGGCGGGCGCGAAAGCGGCAGCGATTCCTGGAAACAATACATGCGCCGCCAGACCAATACGATCAACTACGGCTCTGCCCTGCCTCTGGCTCAGGGCATTCAGTTCAACATTTGATTCGATCCACAGGGCATGGGTCTTGCCCGGGAACTGGAACGCATTGCTTCACGGCATGGCGACAAAATCGCGGTGGACGCCCACGGGCAGCGCTTTACGTTTCATGAATGGCAGCAGCAGATTCATCGCCGCGCCCTCTGGCTGACTCAACAGGGACTTCGTTCAGGTGATTGTCTCGCTTTGTATGCCGCACCCTCCGTGGACTACCTCATTACCGTCTGGGCTTGTTTCCGCGCCGGCATAATCGCCGTGCCCATTAACAGCCATCATCTTGCCGGCGAAGTAGCGCCGGTGCTGCGCAACACATCGTGTGCCGGCCTGTTCGCTGATCAAGAACATCTCAGCCGCCTGAACGGCCTGGATTTGCCTGCGGTCATCGTGCAAAGTCCAGCCGATGTATTCACGGATGGTCCGGCAAATGAATCTTATGAGGGAAACTATCCGGACGAAATGCAACCGGCCCTCATTGTGCACACCAGCGGAACAACCGGTCGGCCCAAAGGCGTTGCTCACACCCACCAGGCCATCTTCAGTAACCTGACCGCCCTGCACGGGTTATGGCAATGGACTTCAGCCGATGTGGTGTTGCATACCTTGCCGCTGCACCACGTGCATGGCCTGCTGGTCAGTGTGGCCGGATCGCTGCTGGCCGGCAGCACATTGGTCTTTCACGAGCGCTTCGATGCCGCTGTCGTGCTGCATGCCCTTGCCACGCAGCCCATCACCTTGTTCATGGGTGTGCCGACGATGTACTACCGCCTGGTGCAGCAGGATGGCCCGTCCCGCTTTCCTGCCATGCGGTTGTTTGTTTCGGGCTCCGCTCCCCTTCCACTCAGCCTGGCCCATGCATTTTACCAACGCTTCGGCATGCATCTGCTGGAGCGGGCCGGCATGACAGAAGCCTTAATGATTTTTTCTAATTCATCCGAAAGACCGCTAACCACCGGCAGCGTAGGCAAACCCTTGCCCGGCATTCAGGTACGGTTGGTGGATGAACGGGGTCAGGATGTTTCCCCTTTTGGCATAGGGGAAATTTGGATCAAAAGCCCTTATCTGTTTCGGGGTTACTGGAATGATCCGGAAGCCACAACCGAGGCGTTCACTGACGGCTGGTTTCGCACCGGCGATCTGGGCCGCTGCGACGCTGATGGCAATTACTACCTGGTAGGCAGGATCAGGGATGTCATCAAATCGGGCGGCGTATTGATATTCCCCTCTGAAATTGAACAGGCGCTGCTGCAGATGCCCGGCATCAGCGATTGCGCAGTGGTCGGAATTCCTGATGCGGAATTTGGTGAGCGCATCAAAGCCTGTGTAGTGGCTTCACAACCCCTTTCGGCTGAGGATGTCATAGCCCATTGCCGGAGCCATCTGGCCTCCTACAAGAAGCCGGCAGTGGTGGAATTTTATGATTCGTTACCGCGGAATGCCATGGGAAAAATTGACCGTTTGGCGCTGCAGCGTTAAAAGCTAAACGCTTCGTTATCTTTTGTGGCCATGCTGATAGTTGATGAGGTGGGCGTGCGGATCGGCGGCGACGATTTGTTCCGCAAGGTCAGCTTTGTCGTGAATGCAGGCGAGCGGATCGGGCTGATAGGAAGAAACGGATCGGGCAAAACCACGCTGCTGCGTCTGCTGGCCGGCCGGCAACAGCCCGACGAAGGCCAGATTACCCTTGCTCGGGGCAGACGCATCGGTTATCTGCCGCAAGAGCTGGCATTTCAAGCAAGCCGCTCGGTGCTGGAAGAAGCCGAAGAAGCATTTGCCGACATCAAACAACAGCAAGAACACCTGCAGCGCCTCACCGCACAAATGGCTGCTGCCACGGACACCAGCAGCGCGCATTACATGCGCATTCTGGAAGAATTCCAGGCCCTGTCGGATCATTTGCAAAACCTGGGGGTGGACAAGCTGCCGCAGCAGCTGGAAAAGATTCTGCTGGGCCTGGGTTTCCAGCGGTCCGACTTTTCCCGGCCCGCATCGGAACTGAGCGGGGGCTGGCAGATGCGCATTCTACTGGCCCGCCTGCTGTTGCAGCAACCTGACCTGTTGTTGCTCGACGAGCCTACCAATCATCTGGATCTGGATTCCATCATCTGGCTGGAACAATTTCTGGAACGCTATTCCGGGGCCGTCATCCTCGTTTCACACGACCAGACCTTTCTGGACCGGATCACCACCCGAACGTTGGAACTGTTCAACCGCAGGCTGCTGGATTTTCCATGTCCTTTTTCCGAATATGTATCGCTCCGGGAGGAACACCAACAGCATTTGCTGGCGCGAAAAAAGAACCAGGAGCGGCAGATTGCTCATACCCAGCAACTCATTGACCGCTTTCGGTATAAAGCCACCAAAGCCCGATTTGCCCAGTCGCTGATCAAGAAACTGGAACGCCTTCCGCGCATTGAAGTGGAAACGGAGGCCCCCACCATTCGCTTCACCTTTCCCGAAGCACCCCACAGTGGGCGTCTGGTGTTTGAAGCGCAGCAGCTTGCCATAGGTTACGGCAGAAAGCCTCTGGCCAGCGGGCTGTCGTTTGAGATTCTGCGGCAACAACGGATCGCCATAGTGGGCCGCAACGGTGAGGGCAAAACCACGCTGGGCCGCATGCTGGCCGGCGAATTAAAGCCGCTGCAGGGAACCCTGCGTAACGGTCACAACCTCAGTATCGGCTACTATGCGCAGTTGCAGGCCGACCGGCTCAATGGGGACGACACCGTCTACGAGACCTTGCAACGTATCGCACCCCCCGACCTGGAGCCCCGCCTGCGCAGTTTGCTTGGCGCCTTTTTATTCCAAGGGGATGCCATTTACAAAAAGACGAACGTGTTAAGTGGTGGCGAAAAATCCAGGCTGGCATTGGCGGCCTTGTTGCTCCGCCCTTACAATGTGCTTATTCTGGATGAGCCTACCAATCATCTGGACCTGGCTTCCAAGGCCGTGCTTCACGAAGCCCTACGCGACTTTACGGGCACGCTCATTGTGGTGTCGCACGACCGCAGTTTTCTGGACGGCCTGGTCAATACCGTCTTTTATCTGCATCACGGAAAGCTGGAAGTTTATCCGGGCACGATCAGTGAATTTCTGGAACGCCGGCAATTAAATACGCTGCAGCAACTGGAGCAGCCCACCTCCCGGCGTGGGGCTCCGGCCAAGCCCCCTGCGCTTCCTGCTGCCGATATCAAAAAACTGCAGCGGCAAATTCAGGCCGCTGAAAAGCGTATTACCCAATTGGAGCAGTTGCTGGCCGAACTGGAACAACGCTTTGCCGCTCCCGATGCTGCCCTGGCGTCGGATACCGAATTATTTACGCGCTACCAGCAAACCCGCGAGCAACGCGATCAGGCCTTTTCCCAATGGGCCGAGTTGCAGCATCAACTGGAAGCTGCCCAAGGTTCCCGTTAACCTGACCGGGCGCTGCAACCTTACGTGCCTGGCCAATTAGCAGCAAAACGCTCCTGCACCCGTTTCACCATTCGGCTCACTGCTGGGCAGATATGTACGTTATCGTACAGCACGTCGAGCTGCTCATCCGTCAGCCGCAGGCGTGCCGGCGGATAGGTACGGCACCCTGTCGGCCGTATCGCATAGATGCTGCACCGGTTGTCATCGGTTAAAAAGGCGCAAGGCAGCTTGCGAATCAGATATTCATAATCGGGATGAGGCCGCAGGTATTTTTTGATAAATTCCTGCTGACTCATTCCGAAATGACGGGAAATACGACGGATATCGGGTTTTTCAAAAACGGCCATGGCCGTGCGGCAGCAGTTGGCGCATTGCAGACAGTCAATGTGCGCGAAGGCTTCATCGTGGGCCGTTCGGAACGATTGGGTCATGCCGGCAGGTCGCTCCTTTTTGAGCCAGCGAAAAAACCGGCGAATGCGGTGTTTATCCCGCTCGGCCTGTTGCGCTATACGACGCAGCAGCGAGCGATATGCCGATGAAGCTGCCATTAAGCAGAAAAGATAGCGCCTTATTTCCTTTTGCGGCCATACTTCTCTGCAAATCGCTTCAGGTATTTCCCCACTACGTCAAATTCCACGTTCACCCATCCTCCTTCTTTAAGCCATTGAAACGTGGTGTGTTCGTAGGTGTAGGGGACAATCACTACGGAAAATTTTTTGCTCGTACAGGAGCAAACAGTCAGGCTGACGCCGTCAATGCATACAGAGCCTTTAGGCACCACCAGGGGGGCAAACTTTTTTCTGGGAATACCAAACGTTATCTCCCAGCTGCCATCGTCTTCACGGATGCTGAGGCATCGGGCCACCGTGTCTACATGCCCTTGCACCAGATGACCTTCCAACAGGCCTTGAATGGAAAGCGCCCGCTCCAGATTGATTCCGGAGCCTGCACCTTTCAGCCCAAGAGTACTCCGCTTCAGTGTTTCGTTCACCGCAACGACTTCATGCCAGTCGGTGCCGGTGCGCTCCACCGTAAGGCAGACACCATCGTGCAAAAGACTTTGTCCGGTCTGCAGCTTTTCTGCAAGCGGTGAAGTCACCCGAAAGCGAATGGAGCTTCCTTCCCGCTGCAGGTCAGCAATACGACCGACGCATTCCACGATTCCCGTAAACATGTTGTGCCGATCACCCTATAGCGGAGCTGCGAATCTACCGAAACAGGTGAATATATCCAGAGCGGGTGTCGCCTACCCTGCGGTTGTTACTGTACACCTCGCACACATAATAGTATACCGCTTCTGGGAGCACACTGCCCGTCCGGGAATTACGGCCATCCCAACGGATCATCGGGTCGGTGGTATCGTAAACCAACGTTCCCCATTGATCAAAAATTTTCATATCTACCCGGTCGACAAAACGATAGGGAAGAAAAGGATGGTAGGTATCGTTATGGCCGTCGTTATTGGGTGTAAATACATTGGGCAGTTCGTAAAACGGACAGTTTTCCGTACAAACGCGGTTGGAGAAACCGCTGACATTGCCTTTATCGTCCACAGCTGTCAACGCATAGCAAGCTGCTACGCCGGTTTCCAGCTGATGGAGGTAACTAAGCGATAGGCCCGCCGGCACGGTGTCAAGCGGCACCAGCGGCAATTGCGGGTTGGGTGCATAGTAAACAACATAGGCGACCACGTCAGCTGCGCATTCGGCTCCTCCGGGCTCCCAGATCAATTCATTAACAAAATCGTCATACGGGAAATCGGCGGAATTGCAGGAGTTGTACACCTCCAATACGGGCGGACAGGGTGCCACCGAATCCACCGGAACGGCACACGCTTCCTGCGAGAAATTGATCAGCGGCTTAGGCAAGCCGCTCGCCGAATAGCTGCCCACGCTTTTGACCAGGTAGCATTGCGCTACATCGTTGGGCAAGGAATCGTCTACATAAAAGGGCGTCAGGCTGGTGCCGATGCTATCAAAGTTGCCACTGGAATTTTTACGGTATACGACGTAATACTGATTGGTCCAGGGAACATTCACTGACCAGCTCAGCTCCACGCGGCCATCTTTGCCTACCGGCACCAGAAACAGGGTGGCTGCCGGTTCGGATTCACCGATGAAGTTCTGTCCGGAGTAAAATCCGATTTTATAGGTATATCCCTGCGCTACCGTATTCAGCCCGGAGTCGTCATAAACGCTGTCGGTCAGCAGATAAAAAGCAGGAGCCGAAATCGAATCCAGCCGATCAAACCCTCCACCCGTGAGGCTGCGCCAAAACACATACCGGTAAGGAGGTGGGTTTTGCACGGTGTCCAGTTCAGCGGCCAGCGGAGGCGACCATCCGATACGGATTTTCCCGTTTTGCCCGTCGGTAACCACAACACTTGCCTGGGTAATCACCGGCACTGATTTGCGCAACTGAACGCAGGCTTCTGCGCTGGGTAAACTGTACACATTGTTATAGTAAATGGGAATGTTTTGAGAAAGCGCCTTGTCAGCAAATTCAGCAAGGATGCGATAGCAATACTGTCTGCCCCTGATTACGTTCTGATCTATGAATTCATAATTCGTCAGGTATTCGGCGATCTTCTCGTATCCTTTTCCGGAAAGTCCGGTTTCGCACTGACCGGGGACAAACGGATTACTGCCTTCCCTGCGCCATACCGAAAAGCCAATAAACCGCGAGGTGGCGGCGCAGGCATACGGCGCCTGCCAGCTGATCCGGATCTGGTTATCCTCAGCGATAGCCTGCACGTTCTCCGGTGCCGGGCCAACCACCTGGATGAGCCAATTTTTCAAATCGGCCAGCGGAAAAAAGTAATTGTCCGTAGCCTTGAAAATCACCTGATAAAATTGGGGGCGGATGTGGCTGCAGTCGGTTTTCCATTCAAAAAAACCGGTGGCCTCCTGCGTTCCGCTGATGGCAGTAAACGTAGCCGGGCTGACGGGCACTTCGTAAGGTCCGCCATTGGAAGTTAAAATCACCTTCTGACCGGAATTGGGGTCGGTAGCCGTTACCGTGATTGTCAACGTGGTGCCGGCAACAACACAGGTATCATTGGGCCGCACCACCACCGGCGGAAGGTTGTTGACATTATCCACAATCACCTGCATATCCCGGACCATCGTGCCAATGCACAATCCGTTGCGGTATTCGCGAATGAGAATGGCAAAGTTGTAGGTGCCGGAATAGTACGGCGCATCCCAGACCACCTCCCCGGTGTATGGGTCAATAGTAAATGTTTTATCCGAAGGCGTTCCCGGCAGCAGGTGGGGATCCAGATAGTTGGCTACAGCAACATTCGGCGCCTTGCGGGGAACTATGAACGAAAAACTTAAACTATCGCCGTCGGGGTCATAGGCGTTGGGATTGTGTATGAAAGGCACATTGATGTTGGCAAAATCAATGGGGGGATTCAGCAGAATCGGGGAATTGTTGTATCCGTAAAACGCAGGGTCCAGAATCTGTAAGGTATCCTCAATGTAAAACGGCTCGTTTACGCTGTTGCCTCCGTTGATGTTAATGATGCCGGCAATGCGGTTGGGGTCGGTTACCGAAATTACATACGTGCCGAGGGCCGGATAGGTGTGATACCCAACATATTCGTTGTATTTGATATCATTTCCCAGCGGCACGCCGTTGCCGTTGCCGTTTACGCGGGGCAATGTATCCGAACGGCCGTCGCCCCAATTGATTTCCAGGCTGTCGCGGTCAGCAGAAACGGAACTCTGTTTGGTATAAGTGATGATGGTCACCTTATAAGTGAAGCCCTGAACATGCTGGTAGATGATTTCCCCGGCGCGGTTATGGGTAGCCTGTGCCGGTGGCATGTACAGAGCGGCAATGTTCGCAAAAAATAGGGTGCGCTTCAACACAACGGACCTGATCCAGCGGGGAAATAAACTGCGCATGAAAGAAGCTTCCGCAAATTAGCACAAATCCGCCCTCAACCTGAGCGGCATAAAAAAGCTAAGCGCCGTGGTTATTCTTCCTGCAGGAATGTAGCCTTCAGGTATTCGCGGTTCAAGCGGGCAATATGGGTCACCGAAATGCCTTTCGGGCAGGCCGCCTCACAGGCATTGGTGTTGGTGCAGGCCCCGAAACCCTCCTTATCCATCTGCGCCACCATGTTTTTGACGCGCCGGTAGCGCTCGGGTTCTCCCTGTGGCAAAAGCGATAAATGCGACACCTTGGCTGCCACGAACAACATGGCCGATGCATTCTTACAGGCAGCCACGCAGGCACCACAACCGATGCACACCGCAGCATTCATGGCCTGGTCGGCATTTTCCTTGGGCACAAGTATGCTGTTGGCTTCCACCGCCTGACCCGTGTTGACCGAGATAAAGCCTCCGGCAGCTATGATGCGGTCAAAAGCCGAACGATCTACGACCAGGTCCTTGATCACAGGAAACGCACTGGCCCGCCACGGCTCTACGGTAATGGTTTCCCCGTCGCGGAAGTGACGCAGATGCAACTGGCAAGTGGTGTTGTGCGTCAGGGGACCATGCGGCCTGCCGTTGATCACCATCGAGCACATGCCGCAAATGCCTTCCCGACAGTCGTGGTCAAAAGCAACAGGATCCTTTCCTTCCCGGATCAATTGCTCGTTCAGCACATCAAACATTTCCAGAAAGGAGGCATGCTCGTCCAAGTCGTTAAGATGATAGACTTCAAATCGCCCCTTGTCCTGGCTATTTTTCTGCCTCCAAACTTTCAAGGTTAAGCGCATGCAAAAATTTTTAAAATGTCATCGGGCTATTTGTAGCTTCTTTGCGCGGGCTTGACCACTTCGTATTGCAAAGGTTCTTTATGCAAAACGGCCGGGGCATCCGGACCGGCGTAGGTATAGGCCGCCACGTACATAAAGGCATCATCACGCCGCAAGGCTTCGCCATCTTCCGTCTGGTATTCCGTACGAAAATGGCCACCGCAGCTTTCCTCCCTGTGGAGCGCATCCTGCACGATCAGTGATGCCAGTTCCAGAAAATCGGCCACGCGACCGGCCTTTTCCAATTCGGGATTCAGCTCGTGCGCCGTACCGGGCACACGCACATCATGCCAGAATGCCTCGCGGAGGGCAGCAACCTGCCTGCCTGCATGTTCTAGGGATTCGCGGCTCCGGGCCATGCCGCAGTGATCCCACATCACCTTGCCCAGTTCCCTGTGAAAATGATCCACACTGTGCCCTCCTTTGATCGACAACAATCGCTCAATGCGCGCGGCCACTTCCCGTTCGGCTTCATCAAATTCGCCGTATGTAGTCGGCACGACACCTGAGCGAATCAAACCGCTGAGGTATTCTCCTATGGTATAGGGCAGAATGAAGTACCCGTCGGCAAGACCCTGCATCAAAGCGCTGGCCCCCAGGCGGTTAGCCCCGTGATCGCTGAAGTTGCATTCCCCAATCGCGTACAGTCCCTGTATGGTGGTGCTGAGTTGATAATCCACCCAAAGTCCTCCCATGGTGTAGTGCACGGCAGGGTAAATCATCATGGGCGTTTCGTAGGGATTGTCGCCGGTTATCTTTTCATACATTTCAAAAAGATTGCCGTAGCGGGCTTCAATGACGGAACGGCCCAATCGGCGAATCGCATCAGAAAAATCCAGATATACGGCTAATCCCGTCTGCCCTACCCCACGACCTTCATCACAAACTTCCTTGGCCGCCCGCGAAGCGATATCTCGGGGTACCAGGTTGCCGAAGGCGGGATATTTGCGTTCCAGAAAATAATCCCGTTCGCTTTCGGGAATGTCGGCAGGTTTTCTCTTATCGCCTTTTGCCTTGGGTACCCAAACACGTCCGTCGTTTCGCAGCGATTCACTCATCAGCGTCAGCTTGCTCTGGTACGAGCCGTGCTGGGGCAGACAGGTGGGGTGAATCTGGGTAAAACAGGGATTGCCGAATGCTGCCCCTTTTTTGTAGGCCTTCCAGATGGCCGTTACATTGCAGCCCATGGCATTGGTGGACAGGTAAAACACGTTGCCGTACCCGCCGGTGGCCAGCACCACGGCATGAGCGCTGTGCCGCTCCAGCCGACCGGTCACCAGATCGCGGGCAATGATGCCGACTGCCCGACCGTCGCGCACCACCAATTCCAGCATTTCATGACGGGCTAACACGTGGGCCTGACCCAACCCTACCTGACGCTGCAATGCCTGGTAAGCGCCCAGCAGCAACTGCTGACCGGTTTGCCCCCGGGCGTAAAACGTGCGCTCAACCTGCGTGCCGCCAAACGAACGGTTGGCCAGCAGACCTCCGTATTCGCGGGCAAACGGCACGCCCTGAGCGACGCATTGGTCAATAATGTTGGTACTGACTTCTGCCAGACGGTACACATTGGCTTCGCGGGAGCGATAGTCACCTCCTTTGATCGTATCATAAAAAAGCCGATATACGCTGTCGCCATCGTTACGGTAATTTTTGGCGGCATTGATTCCGCCCTGCGCAGCAATGGAATGCGCCCGCCGCGGCGAATCCTGAAAGCAAAACACTTTGACCCGGTACCCTAACTCTGCCAGCGAAGCCGCTGCTGAAGCGCCGGCCAAACCGCTGCCTACCACAATAACATCCAGCTTGCGTTTGTTGGCTGGACTGACCAGGGGCACGGTGGATCGGTAGCGCGTCCACTTGGTTTCCAAATCGCCGGCGGGAATCTTCGCATCCAGTTTCATACACATCAAAAAATTACAACTGCATGAAATACCAGTACAGGGGTATGAACAAAAAGCCGGCCGTAATCACCACCGTGTACACCTTTCCCGTCCAGATGACTGCAGGCGTGTAGCGGCTGTGCATCAGGCCCAGCGAACGAAAAGCACTCTGAAAGCCATGCCACAGATGAAAGCCCAAAGCCACCATGGCCAGAACATAAAACAGCGTGTAAGGCAGGCTGGAAAATGAATGTACCACCTCTGCATACAGATTGACATAACCCTGGGCATCGGTTCCCAGCTTCTCAGGAGTAAAACGCGATTCAACAAAAAAATCACCAACGTGTACTACCAAAAACACGAGCAATAAAGTACCCAGTAATCCCATGTTCAACGACGACCACGACACCGACGGCGCCGCCGCATGTACAGCATAGCGAACCGGCCGTGACTTTCGGTTGCGTACCATCAACACCAGACCCTGAATAATGTGCAGGAGAAAACCGGAAAACAACACCACTTCCAAAAAGCGAATTATCCAGTTGTGCGACATGAAGTGAGCAAAGGCATTGAAGGTTTTGCCCTCATCCGGAATCAGCGTAAGCAGGTTGCCGGACAAATGCACCACCAAAAAAGTGCACAGGAACAAGCCGGTAACGGCCATCACCCATTTCCTGCCCACAGAGGAAAAAAGCCATTGCGACATCCAACCCATGCCTTCCAGCTTTTACCGCCGCAACGGCTCATCAGCCGTACGGCTCCGACGGGCAGCAAAGCTAAGATGCGCCGCCACATGTTGGTTAACGACGAATTGCCCATACCTTTGATTTGCTGATGATTCCGAAAAACGAATACACATTAGGCGAAGCCCTATCACTTTTGTTTAAGGAACTGAAGCTGGAAGAAAAACTGTTTGAACAACAGATTCGTCAGCATTGGGCCCAATGGTTCGGCCCGGCTTTCGGCAAATACACCCATTCCATCCGACTACGCCATCAGAAGCTTCACCTGCACATCACTTCGGCCCCCCTCCGTCAGGAAATCTGGTTCCGAAAGGACCAATTGATGCAGCGCATCAACGAAGCGCTTTCGGCACAGGCCGTTAAAGAAGTGGTCGTTTACTAAGGCGATTCCAGCAAACCATCTGTTCGCCAAATACCAGTTTTTTTTCTTTTTAGGTATACCTAACTTTTTTTTACCTTTAGACAAAAAATTTTTTTGTGCCTTCAATATCGGAAGACCATTACCTGAAAAGCATCTACCACCTGACCAGCCGCAAAAAGAGGAAGCCGGTATTTACCAACGAATTGGCGCAGGCCCTCGGACTTCGTCCTGCCTCCGTAACCGGCATGCTGCAGCGGCTGGCTGCACAGCGTCTGCTGCACTACCGCCCCTATCAAGGCGTTCAGCTTACCCCAAAAGGGCGCCTGCGCGCCCTGGCCGTTATTCGAAAACACCGGCTATGGGAATATTTTCTGGTGGAAAAACTCAAATTTCGCTGGCATGAGGTGCATGCCGTAGCCGACCTGCTGGAGCATGTGGATTCCGACCTGCTCATTCACCGGCTGGATGCCTATCTGGGCTATCCCAAACTGGATCCGCATGGCGACCCCATTCCCGATGAAAACGGACATGTTCCCGCCACCGGATTTTTGCTGCTTTCTTCCCTGCGGCCTCCTGCCCAGGCCATCATAACCGGAGTGACCGAACAACATCCGGCATTCCTGCACCATCTGGAGCGCCTGAACCTGCACCGCGGTACCCGATTGCAGGTCAGGCAGATTTCGGAATACGACGGCAGCATGGACTTGCTCATCGACCCATCACAACCTCTCACCATCAGCCGCCAGACGGCCGATCAAATTTTAGTCAACAGTTTATGAAGTGGTTCGGTAAGGCTTCGACCCGTTCGCTCGACGATGTGCATAGCTCGGTGGATACCACCCAGCGCCGCAGCGGGCTGCGATCGTTTTTGGCCTTTCTGGGACCGGCTTATCTGGTCAGCGTGGGTTACATGGATCCGGGCAACTGGGCTACCGACATTGCAGGTGGTAGTGCGTTCGGTTATTCCCTGATCTGGGTGTTGCTCATGTCTAACCTGATCGCCATCCTGCTGCAAAGCCATTGCGCCCGACTAGGGATCGTGCGCGGCCGTGATTTGGCGCAGGCCTGCAAAGAAAGCTATCCGCGCGCCGTTCAATTGCCGCTCTGGTTTCTTGCCGAAATAGCCATAGCAGCCACCGATCTCGCTGAAGTGTTGGGTTTTGCCCTGGGCCTTCATCTGCTGTTTGGCCTGCCTTTGCTGTGGGGCGTAGCCATTGCCGTGCTGGACAGCCTGCTGTTGCTCATGCTCATGCACTTCGGCATCCGCAAACTGGAGGCTTTCATCATTTCGCTGGTGGCCGTTATTGGCTTCTGTTTTTTCCTGGAGATTTTCATCGCGCAGCCTGACTGGAAAGAAGTTTCTTCCGGCTTTATTCCTTCCTTGCCCAACGAACTCGCTCTTTACATTGCCATCGGCATTATTGGTGCCACCGTAATGCCCCATAACCTCTACCTGCACTCTGCTCTGGTGCAGACCCGAAAAATCGATCCTTCCGATGCAGGCAAAAAGCGGGCAATCCGTTTTAACCTGTTGGATTCCGTGGTGGCGCTCAACATTGCTTTTTTGGTCAATGCTTCTATTCTGGTCTTGGCCGGAACGGTGTTTTTTAAGAACGGCTTTCACGAAATCACCGAAATCCAGGATGCCTACAATCTGCTGGAACCCCTGCTGGGCACAACCCTGGCTCCTTTGGCATTTGCCATAGCCCTCATCGCTTCCGGACAGGCTTCAACGATTACCGGCACCCTTTCAGGACAAATTGTAATGGAAGGCTTTCTGAACCTGCGCATTACGCCCTGGCTGCGCCGCCTGATGACCCGGTTGATTGCCGTGGTACCTGCTTTCCTGGTCATCTGGATTAAGGGTGAATCCGAGCTGGGCAATCTGTTGATCCTGTCGCAGGTGATTTTGAGTCTACAACTGGGTTTTGCCATTATTCCCCTGATTCATTTCGTCAGTGATCGGGAACGTATGGGTTCGTTTGCCATTGGTCTGTGGAGCCGATTGGCATCGTGGACGGCTGCGCTGATCATCGTAGCGCTCAACCTGCGCATGGTGATAAATGAACTGATGCGTTTGCAGCATGATCCGAACACCCCGCAATGGGTGGTGTTTGGCCTGATGCTGCCGCTGGCCCTTGCCCTGCTGTTGCTGTTGCTGTTTATTACCTTCTGGCCCTTGTATGTAAAAAAATTGTCTCCTTACCGCACGCTGCATCAGGCAGTAGGCCGCCTGCATTTCGGTCAGCGGCGGAGCTTTGAACGAATAGCCATCGCAGTTGACTTTACGGCCAAGGACCAACAGACGATCGAAGCTGCCCTGCAGGTAGGCAACCCCAAAAGCCGCTACCTGCTGATTCATGTTGTGGAAACCGCCGGGGCCCGCCTGGTGGAGGGAGAAACCCATGAACCGGAAACCCTGCTCGACCGGCAGCAACTGGACGAATACGCCCTTCAGCTCAGTGAAGCCGGATTTGTTGTAGAAACCCATTTGGGATTTGGCAGTCCCCGCAAGGTTATACCGCAAATCGTAGGCCTGTGGAAGGCTGAATTGCTGGTCATGGGTGCTCACGGTCACTCCGGAATCAAAGACCTGATCTTTGGCGAAACCATCAATGCGGTTCGCCATCGGGTAAACATTCCCGTGCTGGCAGCCCGCTAACCCGTATTTTGCATACGCATTGCACATTCTTTGCATTTATGCCTTTCCGAATCGGTGAAATCGTTTCACTTGACTTTGTGGTTACCGAAGCCGATACAGCCACCTTTGCCACCGGCACCGTACATGCCGTGTACAGCACCTTTGCCCTGGCCCGCGATGCCGAATGGACAACCCGACAGTTCATTTTACGTAACAGACGCCCCGGTCAGGAAGGAATAGGCACCATGGTTAGTGTCCGGCACAAAGCCCCTGCTTTCGTTGGAGAATGCGTTACTATAAAAGGCCGGATTACCAGCTATCGGAACGGTCATCTGCGATGCAGTTTTCGCGCATATGTCGGCAAACGACTCATTGCTACCGGACAGACCGGCCAGTTGTTGCTGCCCGTCAAAAAGCTTCGAAAGCTTCTGGACCGTCACCGAATAAATGCCGCTGTTTCCCCCTGATGATGAAACCGGACGTCGAAATCCGAAACCGTAAGGCAGGTTTTGAATATGAACTGCTGGATCGCTACACGGCCGGCATGGTGCTCACCGGTACAGAGATCAAAAGCATTCGTCAGGGAAAAGTGGCTTTCAACGATGCCTGGTGCTATTTTTCCCATGGTGCCCTGTGGGTGAAAAACCTCAACATTGCCCCCTACCCTAATGCCGGACGATTCAATCACGAACCATTGCGGCCACGCAAGCTGCTGCTGAAAAGCCGCGAACTGGCAAAGCTTCAAAGCAGAATCAAGGAAAAAGGCCTGACGCTGGTGCCGGTGCGCCTGTTCATCGCTCCTTCCGGCTACGCAAAACTGGAAATTGCCCTGGCCCGAGGAAAAAAACTGTACGACAAGCGTCAGACCCTGCTGGAACGCGAAGCCAAGCGCCGCTCCCGCTCCGCACCGGAATCCTGAAGAACAAGAACTTATTTGATGGTTTCCAAACGGATCTCGCGAACGGTGGCTATGTTGGTCAACGGATCCACCAGCGTGTTCTTCAACTTCATCTCTTTGGATCGCAACATAATGATATCGTAAATAGCTGTTTCCTGCGTTTCCGGATCGTATAGTAATAGTTGCTCTTTGTTCTGGTAATCGCCTACATTGCCGGTAAAATTCCATTTTAACACCGTGGTGGTGGTGACGCTGTCCAACAGCAGCTCGTCAGGACAATTGACGTTGTTATTTTGAATGTCGGTGGAAGTTTCTTCAAGAATCTTCAGAATCTCCGTAAAGTTTCCTTCTTCAGTAAAACTCCAACGGTAATTGTAGTAATGAACCACCTTGGTGGTCTCTATGCCGCAAGGACCATTAACCACCATGCTGTCAATGACCCGGCGCAGCGAGTCTTGAAAATTAATTTTATACTCGACTATTTTCCAGTCTCCGACTACCCGGCTTTTGCGTGACCAGATGGAGAAAAACGGATCTTCCGGTCCACGCTTGCAACCGCCCCAGGGCAATACAAAAGAAAATGCAATCAGAACGAATGCAACTATTTTTAACTCTTTCATGTTGACTGTGTTATGGCACCCCCTTGGGGCGCGGCCAAAGTTAAACGAAAATTTATTCGTATTTCATAACAAAAAAGTTTCCCATTACTGCTGCATGATGCCGTATGACCTGCCTTTTTGACAACTATTTTGCGATTCCCCTTACGGCTCATACATACTGCAAGACGATAGAAATGGCTTTCTCACTCGATGCGGCTTATTGGCAAGAACGCTGGCAACAAGGTGCCACTGGCTGGGATATCGGACAGGTGGCTCCTCCCCTTCAGCAGTTTTTTGACCAGCTGCCGCAATCCTCCCTGCGCATTCTCGTTCCGGGTGCGGGCAGCGGCTATGAGGCCCAGTACTTATGGGATAAAGGATTTAGGCAGCTTGTTGTGCTGGATATTGCTCCTGCGGCCATAGAAGCTTTCAGGCAACGCATGCCTCAGTTCCCCGAAAGCCAGATCGTCTGCGGCAATTTTTTTGATCACCGGGGTGAGTACGATCTGATTGTGGAGCATACGTTTTTCTGCGCACTGCATCCTTCCCTACGCAGCGCTTATGCAGAACAAATGTTCAACCTGCTGGCGCCTGGCGGGCTGTTGGCCGGATTACTTTTTGACGACCCGATGACCGATCAGCCCGGACCGCCCTTTGGCGGCCGACGCGACGAATACCTTCAGCTATTCAGCCCAAGGTTTCAGATCCTGACCCTGGAACGGACGGAACATTCCATAGCACCACGCCTGGGCAGAGAACTTTTTGTCCTCTTGAAAAAACCGAATCGCTGAAGGTGCGCTTTTACGGCAGCACGCTGATCAACAACGCATGTTGCCTTTCTGCATCGGTAAAGCGAACGACATAGTGTCCTGCAGCCCATCCGGAAACGTTCCAATGCACGGTTAGCCCATTTCCGCTGACTTGCTGGCTGTGCACCCTGCGGCCGCAGAGATCATATGCTTCCAGCAAGCCGGCGCGCGGCACCTGCAGCGTCAGCACCGACGAGGCCGGCTGGGGATAGGCCGAAAAGCCTAAAAGAACTGCTTCCCATTCTGCTGAAGAGATCAGTCCATGAAACCAGTCATGCGTGGTTTTGATAATGTTATTCTTATCTGTTGCCGTACCGATCATTTCCAGGCCAACGCCCAGAAACACCGTCTTATGTCCTCCGCTTTCGGCACGAATGCCTGCGATTTTGGCGGTGTTGTTATTGTAGTAAAAGACGGGAATGCCTCCGCTGACCAGTTTGAGCTGATCCGGGTAAAAGTAGGAAGTGCCATAATAAGCGTTGATAGTCGCCGAGGGCACACTGGTGAAGATGTCGTTCATGTTGGCCGTCAGAGGCTTGTTGGATGAATTGCCGTCGCTGACAAAATCCACCTTGAAATAATCTTTCAGAAAGTTCTGTTTGTTAACGGACGCATAGGGGGAATAATTATTATCAAATGATTCCCAGGCCACATCCTGTCCGGTGATCAAAACGTTACCGCCCTGATCCATAAAGGATTTCAGCATGGTAACCATTTCTTCCGGCAAACCGGGAAACGTCCAGCCCACATTGAGATAGATGTGCTGCACACCCTGCAGTGCACCCTGTTGCCAAACCGCCAGTGCTGCCGGATGCATGGCAGCAGCATAGGTTGTATTGCCGCTGTAAGCAAGGCCGTTGAGAAAATCATCCTCCCATGCTGAAGCATCGCCCGGAGTTACGCCGTTGCCTGCAGCATTGTTGATCACCAGGTCGGTGATGCCGCTGATCACATACAACAGCGCCTTCATCTGGGGCGCCAACGGATTGGCTGCCGAACTGATGCTGATTTCATACGTTGCCAGAGCCGGAGAATTGCCTACCTGAACCTGCAATGAAAAACCTTTCCAAACATCAGCAGCCAACGAAACCGTAGCCGGATTGCTTACCACGTTGCCATCGATGAGCAGATCAGCTGACCAGTCGGCCGGAGCATCGGAAGAAAATGCAATGACAAAATCTTCATCGGCATAACCGCCATTGCCTACCTGAAGGGAAAAGCTTACCGATTGTCCTGCCTGAGCCTGCTGGGCAGTTACCGCAGGGGCCTGCAGCAGCGCATTCTGAATTTGATCAAAGCTGGAACCTACATTGATGACTTCCTTGGTGGTGCTGTGCTGCAAAAACGACACCACCCCAATTTCTGCCATGTTCCAGTCCGGATCTTCGGTGTAAGTGTAGGTATAAACCGCTTCGTTGCCCTGTGCCGGCAGCGTAATCAATTCCCCGTTGTTGGTGGGCAATATGTAGCGCATGACATTGGGAAAATACTTTTCTCCATTGCTTCCGGGTGGGTTGGTGTACCAAATGTTGCGCTCAATAATGACTGTCATGAGGCGAAAACTACCCGAAGGCGGCGTACCAATACTTTTTATCCGGACGGTAACGTCGTGCGTGCTGCCGTTGTCAGTGTCGGTAACGGTAATTTTTACAGGACTGGTCTGGCTGATGATGTAGTTCACGTCGCCCATGGTCATGGCGCCAGGTTGTCCTTTCTTGTAATTGCCCTGCAGCACAATAGTGGGCACGCCCGTAATGCTGTAATAACTCACCCGGGCATTGTTGGCCGCCTGGTTTTCGGTGTACATCGGATCAACGCCCGGCCAGGAAGTATGGTAAGCAATGTGCCGGACGCTGTGCGGATTCGGATCCAGGATGGTGGACTGAAATCCCGGATTCTGTGAAGCGCAGGGTCCGCAACTGGCCTGGGTAAAGTGTTCAAACAAGGGGTATTTAAACGCCTGTGCACTGGCTGAATGCCAGGCAAAAATCAAAACGAAAACGGCTAACTGTTTCATGAAAAGGCTGATGGTTTTGCTGTCTAACAAAGGTACCATTTTGACCGACACCGCCAGTTGCAGTTGCAGGCTTTTGTAGGCGCCGCTCCAGCTAAGCCTGCCTAATGCGGGACCATTTCACACAAATCAGACCCGTAAGCTTATCGTGCCAGGTTTGACGGTAATCGGAAAAAAAATAGGCCAGACAACTCAAAACAGCCGGCACAAAAAACAATACCACAAATATGAGATAGATCCAGGCCCGAGCCGCTGCGATCCGGAACTGAGGCACCCGGCCGCTTTTCAGCTCTACCAGCCGGATACCCATCAGGCGCTTGCCTACGGTTCCTCCGGTACTTTCCATGACCGGTGAATAGACTATCACCCAAAGAATCAGTGCCAGTGCAGGCATGGCCTGCTTAATACTGGTGATGACATAGGATTCATTGACCACATTTCCCTGCCTGATGAAATAAATAGCTACTTCCTGAAACAACCAGGCCACGGCCAGAACCAGCGCCGTATCCACCAGACGCGCTATCGCTCGTTGCAGGAAGGTGGCCAGATTGCGTTCGTCCTCAGCCACGGTCTGCCAGCCAATGCGCTGCAGCAGACGGTCAACAAATTCATTGCCGGAAGCAAGACGTGGTTCCATGGGCTAATAGGACACCACATTAACCGAATAGGGCGGAAGGGAAATGCGCTCCTGACGTCGGTTCTGCTGCTGGACCTGCTGCGAGAGCGCCGAAGCCGCAAACAGGGATTGCACTTCAAAAGTTTCGGTTACCGGTTTGCCGTCGCGAACCACCACCGGCACCTGCACCTCACTGCCCGTGACGTTAACCAGAAGCAGCATCACCTGCTGATCACAAATCACGGCGGTTCCGCTGATTCCGGCCAAGCCATTCACGCGCAAATCGGCAAGCTGCCCTTCCCGCTCAAACAATTTTCCGCATTGCTGCAGTGCGGCTGCATGATTAAGCACCACGCCGTCGCCGCGGTTGAGGCTTTTCAGCGACATGTAACAGGCATAACCGATTCGGTTATTGTTGCGCTTGTTGTAATCCAGCAGGAACTGATAAAACCGGGCTATGTATATGCAGGCCCCCATGGTGTTGTACAGGGGGGTTTTGGGTTTCAACCCCCACTGGCAAACGGCCACTTTCTTGTCGGGGAATTGTTGGGCAAATGTTTGCAGCCAGCCGGGCAAGGTGGTGGAAAAAATCTGATCCATGGCTTTTTGGTTGGCCGTCCAGTCGTCTGACCAGATGGTCAGATCCTTATCCCACATGTAGAGACGGGCTTCATCTCCTGCCATGCCGCTGATCTGGCGATTCCATTCCACAGCCCGGGGCTTGGCCACGAAAACCGGAGCGGCATCAATTACACAGATCACTTCCGGGTACCGCCGCTTAACTGCACTGATCCATTCCTCTATTTTCTGCCTGTAGGCTTTGCCGTCAGGAAAAACTTTTGCGTTGCTGGCCAGATTTTGCTCCATACCGAAAATGACGCGACGCGCACGGGCCTGTTCAATCTTCCACATAAGCTCTTCCAACGTGCCGCTCTGCACATTGGCGATCACATCACCCCGGATGCCCAGCCGCCGCAGCAAAGCACAATACTCATTGAAAAAATCTTTATTGAATCGGACGGTGCCTACTCCGTCCAGAATGGTGCGGATGTCTTCCCCCCGGGCTTTGACGTCATCGGCGTTGATGTTGTAGCCATCGCCCCGGCCGCCGGTGATTCGCGTATCGCCTACGATAACGTGATCGTGGTCGGCCGTGCTTCCGCCACTGTATTGCAGGGAATAAAAGTTCATGCTCTGAACAAAGCCGACATAAGAATCGGCCAGCACATCGCGCGGCGTCATGCCTTTACCAAAAAAAATATCCACCGCACAGGCAGCGTGCACATCGCGATGCACAGGCACAGCTTGCGAAGTAGTGATGTACACACCGGGACCTTCTGCCAGGCTCAGGGCCGCTGAAGCAGCATCTGTGGCAGGCTTTTGAGCTGACTGACCGGAAGCACACCCCGAAGCAAGCCACAATAGCGGAGTCAGGCTGGCAACAAAGCTGATCATGCAGCAAAACTAAAGGAATAGAGCGGCTGCTACCGGAATGAAAGCTTCACTGCTTAAGACCCCAGAATGGCTTCCACCCCCGGTAAGGATTTTCCTTCAAAATATTCCAGCAACGCTCCCCCGCCGGTGGAAACAAAACTGACGCGGTCGGCCAAACCAAACCGGTTGATGGCAGCTACGGAATCGCCGCCACCGATCAGGGAAAAGGCTCCACGATCTGTAGCCTCGGCTACTGCTTCGGCAACCGCACGTGTACCTGCCTGAAACGGTTCGAACTCAAAAACTCCCATCGGTCCGTTCCATAGCAGGGTTTGCGATTGTACGATCACGTCCCGGAATTCCTTAATGGCCTGCGGACCTATGTCCAGACCCATGTAGCCATCGGAAATCTGATGGCTGGGGCAAATGCCGGTTTGAGCCTCGTTGCTGGGTTCAACGGCCGTAATGCTGTCAGCCGGCAAAACGACGTTAACGCCTCTGGCCCGGGCTGATTCCAGCAACTGGCGGGCCACCTCCAGCCGGTCATCTTCGCAAAGCGACTTGCCGATGTTGCCGTCCAATGACTTGAAAAAAGTATAGGCCATTCCCCCGCCAATCAGAATGTGATCGGCACGCTCCAGAAGCCGCTCAAGAATCAGGATCTTGTCGGAAACCTTAGCCCCGCCAATAATGGCTGTGAAAGGCCGGGTAAACTGATGAAGCACCCGGTTGGCATTTGCCAGTTCAGTGGCCATCAGATAGCCAAAACATTTCCGGTCTGACGGAAAGAAGCCCGCCACCACCGCGGTGGATGCATGGGCGCGATGAGCGGCCCCAAAGGCATCGTTGACATAGACGTCGCCCAGGTCGGCCAACTGGCTGGCAAAATGGCGATCGCCATTTTCTTCTTCGGGATGAAAGCGCAGGTTTTCCAGCAGAAGTACCTGACCGGGTTGCAGGCCTGCAGCCAGCGTTTCCACTTCAGGGCCCACGCAGTCAGGAGCCAGCAATACCTCACGGCCCAGAAGGTCACTGAGCCGCTGACGTACCGGAGCCAGAGAATATTTTTCCTCCCGCCTGCCTTTAGGTCGCCCCAAATGCGACATCACGATGACGCTGCCTCCGTCGTTGAGGACTTTCTGAATGGTCGGCAAAGCAGCCCGGATACGTGTATCGTCTTTAACGGCTCCGGTGCTTTTGTCTTGCGGCACGTTGAAATCCACGCGAATCAGCGCTCGTTTTCCTTTAAAGGAGAAACGGTCAACAGTGGGCAACGATTTCATATGCTGCGGAGGGGTTCAGGGCTGTTGCGGTTTCAACGGGAAATCAATTGGGCAAAATACCGGATGGTGCGCACCAGTTGGGCTACGTAGCTCATTTCGTTATCGTACCAGGCCACCGTTCGCACCATCTGCCGGTTGCCGACCTGCATGACCTTGGTTTGGGTGGCATCAAACAGAGAGCCGTATTCCATGCCGATCACATCGGTGCTGACGATTTCATCTTCGGTATAGCCAAACGACTCGTTGGCTGCAGCTTTCATGGCTGCATTCACTTCATCACGCGTAACGGGTCGGCTCAACATGCAGGTTAATTCGGTGAGCGAGCCGGTGATGGTAGGCACGCGCTGCGCAGCACCATCCAGTTTGCCCTGCAGTCTAGGCAATACCAGGCCGATGGCTTTGGCAGCTCCTGTGCTATTGGGCACAATGTTTTGGGCTGCAGCCCGGGCCCGTCGCAGGTCGCCTTTGGGGTGAGGGGAATCCTGCGTGGCCTGATCGTTGGTGTAGGCATGAATGGTGGTCATCAGTCCGATTTCTATGCCGAAGGAATCGTCCAGCACCTTGGCCATGGGAGCCAGGCAATTGGTCGTACAGGAAGCACAGGAAATAACCGTTTCACTGCCATTCAGCGTGTCGTGATTGACATTGAATACGATGGTTTTCAGATCGCCGGTGGCCGGAGCAGAAATCACCACGCGTTTGGCACCGGCCTTCAGGTGGGCTTCTGCCTTGGCCTTGTCGGTAAACAAGCCCGTGCATTCCAGAACCACATCCACCTGATGGTCTGCCCATGGAATCTGCGAAGGATCTTTCTGCGCATAGACGCGGATGGTTTCTCCATTGACTACCAGAGAATCATCGGTATGCGACACTTCAGCGTTAAAACGCCCCTGAGCGGAGTCGTACTTGAGCAGATGCGCCAGCATACGGGGGCTGGTGAGGTCGTTGAGGGCAACAACTTCCATCCCCTCCAGCTGATAAATTTTCCTGTACACCAGGCGGCCTATGCGGCCAAAACCATTAATGGCAACGTTGATGACTGACATGGGTTGATGATTGGTTTGTGGCGAAAAAAACATGGCGCCCTGTGGCGCCCTGGTAGCGAGTACGGGAATCGAACCCGTGTTTTCTCCGTGAAAGAGAGACGTCCTAACCCCTAGACGAACTCGCCGGATTTGCGCCGGCAAAGATAAGCGAAAAGTGCCCGGAACAAAGGCCTGACGACCGGTTACCAGCCGGTCTTTTCTACCAACACGCGATCGCTGCCGTCAAATGCCGGACTGTGTATGGACAGGACCCGCAAGGGATCTTTGCCCGTGGGGCGAACGGCATGCACCGTTCCGGCAGGAATGAATACCAAATCGCCGGCGCGCAAAAAAAGCGTTTCATGATTGAACAACATCTGCGCCGTTCCTTCTACAACATAGACGTGCTCGCTGTGGAAGGAATGAAAGTGCGGCCGCACTTCTTCCCGGATCCACAACAAATTGCTGGAAACCGTGGAATCGCCGAACAATTTCTGAACCACCACCCCATCCGTAAGGTTTTTGGTTTTCACTGAGGGAAGGTGAATGGCCTTTTGCGCAGCAGCAGGGCCCGCTATGAAAAGTACAAAGAGAAACCACCACCGCATGGCAACCAGTTTTTGATCAGGCCACTTTGAGCATGGCCAACCTCGCTCCGGTAAGTTTTTCATGGCACAGCGCAGCAGAAACCGTAAACTGTTTCAGGTCCTTGCGTGAAGGCAGTTCAAACATGATATCGGTCATTATGGCTTCGCAAATGGATCGAAGACCTCTGGCCCCCAGCTTGTATTCCATAGCCTTGTCTACAATAAAGTCAATGGCTTCCGGTTCAAAGGTCAGCTTGACCCCCTCCAGCTCAAACAGGCGCCGGTACTGTTTGATGAGTGCGTTTTTTGGTTCGGTGAGAATGGTGCGCAAAGCTTGCCGGTCCAGTGGCTCCAGATAGGTGATGACCGGCAGCCGGCCGACCAGCTCCGGGATTAAACCAAAGGAGCGAACATCATGAGGGGTTACATAACGCACGAGCGAGGAACGATCCTGCTGGGGCTCTGCGGCTTCGGCCTTAAATCCAATGACGTTGGTATTCTGCCGCCGGGCAATGATGCGCTCCAGCCCCTCAAAGGCGCCCCCGCAGATGAACAGAATCTGCGTGGTGTTCACCTTAACCATTTTCTGCTCCGGATGTTTGCGCCCGCCTTGTGGCGGCACCAGAACCTCGGTTCCTTCCAGCAACTTGAGCAGGGCTTGCTGGACCCCTTCTCCGCTCACATCCCGCGTAATGGACGGATTGTCGTTCTTGCGGGCAATTTTATCGATCTCATCAATATAAACAATACCCTGTTCGGCTGCCTTGACATTGTAATCGCACACCTGAAGCAGACGCGACAAAATGCTTTCCACGTCTTCCCCCACATAGCCGGCTTCGGTAAATACAGTGGCATCAACAATCGTGAACGGCACATTGAGGAACCGGGCTATGGTGCGGGCCAACAGGGTTTTGCCAGTGCCCGTTTCCCCGACCATCAGAATGTTGCTTTTATCAATTTCCACATCATCCTTTCCGGAATAATTAAGCCGCTTGTAGTGATTGTAAACGGCTACGGACAGTACCTTTTTGGCTTCTTCCTGACCGATGACATATTGATCCAGATAAGATTTGATTTCTGCAGGGGTTTTGTAGGCCGGCTGCACTAAGTGAGGAACCGAAAGGCGGCGTTCGCCCAGCTCTTCCTCAATAATGCTTCGGGCCTGCTCCACGCAATGCTCGCAGATGTAGGCATCCTGACCGGAAATAAGAATGAACGTTTCCTCTTTCTTCTTTCCGCAGAAAGAGCAACGTTCAGTCTGTTTTTTCATGGAATCAACGTTTTCTATAATGCGATGCTTTCGGTTGCAACGCAAAGCTTACCGTTTGCTGCCTATCACGCTGACGACAAGATTGCGCTTTATCCACGCATGCACAGCTACTGACCCAAAATTACAGCAGTACCGGCAGACCCTTATTTGCTTTCGTCGCTTTTCTTGCCTTTGGGCCGGTAGAGCACTTCGTCAATCATGCCGTAAGCCTTGGCTTCTTCGGCCATCATCCAGAAATCGCGGTCGCCGTCTTTTTCTACGCGTTCGTATGGCTGGCCGGAGTGGAGGGCAATGATTTCGTACAGCTCTTTTTTCATCCGTACGATTTCGCGGGCAATAATTTCAATGTCGCTGGCCTGCCCTTCGGCTCCGCCCATGGGCTGATGGATCATAACGCGGGCATGACGCAGGGCATATCGCTTGCCTTTGGTTCCTGCACAGAGCAATACAGCAGCCATGGAGGCCGCCATCCCCGTGCAGATTACCGACAAATCGGGCTGTACATACTGCATCGTGTCGTAAATCCCCAAACCGGCATATACCGAGCCGCCTGGACTGTTGATGTAAATCTGAATGTCGCGGCGGGCATCTACCGACTCCAGAAACAGCAACTGAGCCTGAACCACGTTGGCCACATAGTCGTTGATGGGATCGCCCAGAAAAATGATTCGATCCATCATCAGGCGGCTGAATACATCCAGTTGGGCCACGTTCAGCGGGCGTTCTTCGATGATGTACGGAGTCAGGGAGGTAAGCGAGCGCTTCATGTACCGCTCCAGGTGCAAACGGCCCAAACCGTGATGGAGGGTAGCGTATTTAAGAAATTCCGATTCGTTCATGATATCGTGGAAGTTTAATGGTAAAAGAATTCTTCTTCGCTGACTGTTTGTTCGGTAATGGAGGTCTTCGCCGTGTACCATTCCAGGACCTTACGGTGTAAGCAACGCGTATGCAATCGCCTGCGGTTTTCCGGCCGGGCCAGCACCGAATCGGTCAACCGCTGAAGCCTTTCGGGTTCACTGGCAAAGAAATCGGCAGGAACACCAAAGTAGTTTAATACCTCCTGCTGCGCTTCCTGCTGCAGCTCTTCCTGCGTCACTTCCAGTTGCTGCTGGCGGGCTATGCCAGAGACGATAAATTCCCATTTTACCTGTTGCAGCGCCTGAGGGAACTGTTCATCCGTCAGGGGTGGTTCGTCGGGCTCGCGCCGCTCGTCCAGCAGCCTGCGGATAAACGCTTCGGGTAAATCCATTTGGGTATGCTCCAAAAGGAAATTACGCAGATCGGCATGTAGCCGGGATACCGAGCTTCGTGAGCTGTCGTTTTCCAGATCAGCACGCAGCCATTGCCGCATGTGCTCTTCTGAGGTCACCCGGCCGGCACCAAACACCCGATCAAAAAACTCTTGGTTCAGCTCTGCTTTTTCAATCCGCACAATTTCAGTCAGAGAAAACCGGTAGGGGCTTTGCAGGGCCGCCTCGCGATCGTGATCCAGCTGGAGCAAATGGTGAATCAAAAATTCTTTGTCGTCGCCGAAGGCCTGAAGCAGGTTCAGCGTCAGCGAGTCTTCCGGTTTTAATTGCATGAGGCGGGCTGCTGTTTCAGGATCTTTGATGCGTCGCAGGCTGAACGAAGCAGAAGCATGAACTCCTCCGGCTGCAGGCTGGCCTTCCGCATCCAGTTCGGTGAATTGGCCAACCAGCACATCGCCTTCAGCAGCCGTCTGGACTGGAGTACGGTGACCGTACCGCAAGCGAAGCCGTTCTACTTCACGATCCACCATTTCATCAGTTACATCCAGCCGCCGCTTAACCAGGTGGGCTGAGGAAGGCTCCGGCAATTGAAGGTCAGGAACCAAGCCGATTTCAAAATCAAAGACCAAAGCAGTTGGGGTTTCCACGTCCATCTGCTGTTGCATTGTTGTGACGGGAATCGGTTCGCCGAACAGATGGAACTGCTGCTCCTTAACATATGCATGAAGCCTATCGGATACGATGCGGTTGAGCACTTCAAACAAAACCGCATTGCCGTACATCTTTCGGGTAATGCCGGCCGGCACTTTACCGGGCCGAAACCCGGGCACCGAAATTTTTTTGCTCAGCGAACGGATTTCTGATTCTACCTGAGGCAGGTAATCGGCTGGTTCCAGACTGACGGAAATTTTCAGGTGGTTACTGCCAAGAGGTTGATGGGTGATCAGCACAGGACTTGGTTTAGGATGCACTTGTTGACACGGAACAACTGGCAAGGGCTACCGCTGCATACAAAAGATGCCTGCGCCACGCCGTGCGGATAGAGGGATTCGAACCCCCACGCCTTTCGGCACAAGATCCTAAGTCTTGCGCGGCTGCCAGTTACGCCATATCCGCATTGTGGGCTGCCTGCCCCGTATCGCCGGCAAAGGTACAAACCCCCGATCAGCCCGTCTGAGCCAAAAAAAAAGAGGCTGGGCGGCGTCGGTTGAGGGGAAACGTGAGTTGGTCAAGTCCGGAAAGTAAAACACCAAAAAAACTTTCCGATCCGTACGCCGGCCTTCAGCCTCTCGTGTCCCCAAAAGTAGGTAGTAATTTTTAACTAACCAACAAGTGGTAAAAAATATTTTAGTCCACCAGGCCGTTCTGCATGGCGTAACGAATCAGTCCGGCGGTGTTTTTCACGCCCAGCTTGCGCAGAATGTTTTTCCGGTGCGTGACAATGGTCATCGGGCTGTTGTTGAGCATGCGGGCAATCTGATTATTGGTCAGCTCCCGGGCTATAAGCTGGAGAATTTCCTGTTCACGCCGGGTCAGTGGGATGGCTGGGGCCTGAGGTTTCTTTTTGGCGGAACGCTCTGCTTCCAGCAATCGCAGCGAAGCATCCTGGCTCAGGTACCGTTCGCCGTTGCACACCCGACGTATGGCCTCCAGCAATTCAGCCGAAGTAGATGTTTTAAGCAAGTAACCGCTGGCACCCGCCTGCATCATGGCCGCAATCTGCCGCCCATCTTCCACCATGGTCAATCCCAAAACTTTAACTCCGGGATACTTTCGGATAATCTGACCGGTAAGCTTGATGCCATTGGCATCTGGCATATGAATGTCCATTATGACCAGATCAGCAGCCTTCTTTTCCAGAAGATCCAAAAGTTCCGCTCCGGATGAGGCCGTTCCGGCCAAATGAAGGTTCTGCTGCCTAATCAATCGCTTCAACCCTTCCACGAAAATGCGATGGTCGTCGGCAATCAGAATCCGTATTTTTGTATGGCTCATACTGCGTGATAGCAACAAAGTTTGCCTTACAAAGTAAACAGATTGCAATTCTTAAACAAAGTTCGCGTTACCGGTGGCTTGCCCATGGCAAGCCCTGTTAGCCTGATGCGGAGAAGCAGATATGCTTAATTGATTGATTCTGAAAATATTAGAATTCATCATGACACTGCAAGCTCCTGCGCAAATCACTGAGGCGGAAAAAAAAGTCATCCTGACCCAATACCGGGAGCTGTTGAAATCCATGCGGATGCAACTGCAAAAAGGGGATCGCAGGCTCATCCGCCTTGCCTTTGAGATTGCTTACGACGCTCACCGTAGCATGCGCCGCAAATCCGGTGAGCCATACATCTTACACCCTTTGGCTGTGGCCAAGCTGGTAGCCAGCGAAATTGGCCTGGGCACCATCGGCGTAATCTGCGCCTTGCTTCACGATACTGTAGAAGACACGGAAGTAACGCTTCAGGACATAGAACGCGAATTTGGCAAGCCGGTAGCGGAAATCATTGACGGCCTGACGAAAATCTCGGTCATCTTTGACCGGCGGGGCAACATTCAGGCCGAAAACATCCGCAAGATCATGCTTACCCTTTCCAAGGACGTGCGGGTGGTGCTCATCAAACTGGCCGACCGCCTGCATAACCTGCGCACCATGGACCACATGCCCCGATCCAAGCAACTGAAAACGGCAACCGAAACGTCCTACCTCTACATTCCTCTGGCCCACCGGCTGGGGCTTAATCAGATCAAAACCGAATTGGAAGACCTGGTGCTGAAGATCAGCGAACCCAAGGTCTATCGCATGTTGGAACGCAAAATCCGGGAATCGCGTCAAGAACGCGAACAGTTCATTCAGGATTTCATCCGCCCCATTAAAGAACGGCTGGACCGCTCCGGTTTAAAAACCAGAGTTTTCGGCCGACTGAAATCCATTGCCTCCATCTGGAGAAAAATGAAAGCCCAGCAGGTCTCCTTTGAGGAAGTGTACGACAAGTTTGCCATCCGCATCATTGTGGACAGCCCGGCCGAAACGGAAAAATCCGACTGCTGGAAGGTGTATTCCATCGTCAGTGAAATCTACCGGCCCAATCCGGACCGCCTGCGTGACTGGATTTCCACACCCAAGGCCAACGGTTACGAAGCACTGCACACCACGGTGATGAGCCACGATGGCCGCTGGGTGGAAATTCAGATTCGTTCCGAACACATGGATGCTATTGCCGAAAGAGGCTATGCCGCCCACTTTCTCTATAAAGGCAATGAATATTTCCGCTCCGATAGCCGCATTGACGAATGGCTCAAGCGCATTCGCGAAGTGTTGGAAAACCCCGAAACCAATACCCTGGATTTTATTGACGATTTCAAGCTCAATCTGTTTGATGAGGAAATCTATGTGTTCACTCCCAAAGGGGAACTCAAGGTCATGCCGCGGGGAGCCAGCGTATTGGATTTTGCTATGGAAATTCACAGCGATTTAGGTCGCAACTGCATCGGGGCCAAGGTGAACCATCGCATTGAACCCATCAGCTATCGCCTGCAGAACGGCGACCAGGTGGAAGTAATCACCTCGGCCAAGCAAAAACCGACAGAAGAATGGCTGAAGTATGTGGTAACGGCCAAAGCCAAGTCCATCATCAAAGCCATGCTCAAAAGCGAACGGCGCCGGATTGTTTCCATAGGTCGCAATGCCCTGGAGCAGATCTTCCGCCGCAAACACGTGGAATTCACTGCCGCCAACCTGAATCCCATTGTGGACCATTACGGATTCACCTCCGCCGAGGAATTGTTTTACAGTATCGGAATAGGAAACTTCAAACTCAGCGCCATAGAGGATTTTGAACTCCGCGGGGAACGCCTGGTGTCGCGGCCACGCGAAAAAACCACCGCCGACATTGAACTGGCCATTAAAAACAAGCTGGTCTCCAACGCCAACCTGTGGGTGTTTGGTAAAGATGCCGAAGCGGTAGACTATAATCTGGCCAGCTGTTGTAAGCCCATCCCGGGCGATGAGGTTTTTGGTTTTGTCAACAAGAACAAGGAAGTGGAAATCCACCGGACCAACTGCCCCAAGGCCATCAACATCATTTCCAAGCACGGCTACCCCATCGTTCGCACCAAATGGACGCGTCAGCATCAAATTGCCTTTTTAACCGGCATCCGGATCAGCGGAATGGATGATGTGGGTGTAGTTCATAAAATCACGCATGTTATTTCGGGAGATCTGAAAATCAACATGCAATCCATCAGTCTGGATACTAAGGATGGCATGTTTTATGGCATCATTAAAGTCTTCGTTAACGACACAGCCCATTTGAATCAGCTTTTGGATAAACTGCGTGCACTGGAGGGCATCCTTCAGGTCAGTCGCATAGAAGAGGATCTTGCCGCCGAAAACGGCAATGGAACGGAGGATTTAGCTGCTTCGGTAAAAAGCCCTCACACCACCCTAGGTTTGCAGCCATGAACACCGATGCGCTGGTGCGCCAGGCGCGCCAATTGTTCGACGACTACTTGAAGGCGCACCGGCTACGTCGTACGCCCGAGCGGTTTGCCGTGCTGGAAACGCTTTACCGCACCAACAACCATGCCGATGCCGAAGAGATCTACCGGCAACTGCGTCGCCGCCGCTACGCCATCAGCCGGGCAACGGTATACAACACCCTTGACCTGTTGGTTAAATGCGAGCTGGCGGTCCGCCACCAGTTTGAGCCCCATCTGGCCCGTTACGAACGGGCTTACGGCTCGCGGCAACACGATCACCTGATATGCCTTAACTGCCGCCAAGTGGTGGAGTTCTGCGATCCGCGCATTCACGCCATTTCCACACGCATGGGTGAGTTGTTCGGTTATCGGATTTCCGGTCATTCCCTAATATTGTATGGTTATTGCAGCAATTGCCAATCGCAAAACCACCATGCCAAGCCCTCTGCAAAATCTTCCGTGAATGACCTTCCGAAATCAGCGCCTTGACGATCTGCTCATTATCATGCCCGAAGGCCGCATTCTGAAAGAGCAGGACACTGCCGAGCTCCGGCAATGGCTGCGCGAACAGCTCAATGGAACTACCCTGAAGGTAATTTTTGACCTTAAAGGAGTGGATTTTGTCAACAGTGCTTGTTTGAATTTGCTGGTATTCTCCCGGAATCTGATTCAACAGAACAACGGCCAGCTCATTTTATGCAATGTCCCTGTTCAGCTACGCCAATTGCTGGAAATCACCAAACTGTCTGATTGCTTTGCCACTGCCGACCGCACGGCCGAAGCCATGGCCATGCTTAAATAGACGCCGGGGCCATAACACCCTGATGCAACGAATCGGAACCAACTGACAACGCAGATGCTATGCCGGTAGATGTGGTGCTGGGCCTGCAATGGGGGGATGAAGGCAAAGGAAAGATAGTGGACTTTCTGGCGCCTGACTATGACGTGGTAGCGCGCTTTCAGGGCGGCCCCAATGCCGGACACACGTTGTATGTGAACGGACAAAAACTGGTGCTGCACAGCATTCCCTCCGGCGTCCTTCATGAACGACCGCTGAACCTGATCGGCAACGGTGTGGTACTGGACCCCGCCCAGTTCCATCATGAAGTCATGCACCTTGCTGCGCTGGGCATAGACCTGCACCGAAACGTGCTGGTGTCTGAGCGGGCTCATCTGATCCTACCCACCCATCGCCTTTTGGATGCTGCCAGTGAACAGCGCAAAGGCACAGGCCGGATTGGCTCCACCCTGCGCGGCATCAGTCCGGCTTACACTGACAAATACGCCCGCAACGGACTGCGGGTGGGCGACATTCGGTTTCCCGATTTCCAAAGCCGGTATGAATCGCTGCGCGACAGGCACCTGAAGCAGTTGAACGATGCCGATACTGCCGAATTGAACCAGCAGGAAGCTGCCTGGTGGCAAGGTATCGACACGTTGCGTTCCTTTCGCCTGGTAGCCGGGGAATACTTTTTAAATGAGGTGTTGTCGGCAGGAAAAAGCGTTTTGGCAGAGGGCGCTCAAGGCACCATGCTGGATGTGGATTTTGGAACCTATCCTTATGTCACGTCATCCCATACCATTGCCGGCGGCGCCTGCACCGGGCTGGGCATTCCCCCATCGGCTGTCCGATCCGTGTTCGGTGTAATCAAAGCGTACTGCACCCGGGTCGGAAGCGGCCCTTTCCCCACCGAACTGGACGACACGTTGGGTAACCGGCTTCGCGAAGCCGGTCAGGAATACGGTGCCACCACCGGCAGGCCACGACGCTGCGGCTGGTTGGATCTGGTGGCCGTCCGCTATGCCGCTTTACTCAGCGGCGTCAGCCAGCTTATGGTAACCAAAGCCGATGTGCTCAGCGGATTCGACCCGCTGAGTATTTGTGTGGCCTACGAATGGAATGGCCGTCAGACTACTGAGTTTCCCTTTGACCCTGTACGGCAGCAGCCCCAACCCGTTTATCACACCATACCCGGCTGGCATCTGGGAAAGAACGAAAAAGGCAACGATTGTCTTTATGCTTTTCTTGACCTGATTGCCCGGCATGTCGGGGTGCCGGTTAGTCATGTTTCTACCGGACCGGAACGAAATCAGTTGATCCCGTTGCCGGCTTAAGGCATCAGCCTAATTCCATCTTGCTTAAGTCAAAACTTAGTTCAAAATTTACCATCAAATTTTATTCACATGACTGCCAAGAAGAAAAAATCTACAGCAAACCGTAGCGCCAAGAAAGGCAGCAAAACCAAAAAAGCTGCCGCAAAAGCTGCCCGTAAGGCCAAGCCCAAAGCCGCAAAAGCCAAAGGCGCCAAAGCACGGAAAGTTGCAGCCCGGCCGGTGAAAAAAGTGGCCAAGAAACCAGCGAAAAAACCTGTAAAAAAGGCGGCTAAAAAAGCGCCTCCCCAAAAAGCGCGTTCCTCACGAATCACTACCAAGCCCGCTGCCGGTGCAGTGGATAAAGATATGGAAGAATTTATGATGCGTACCGAAGAATCCCGGACCGCCAGCCGCATGAGTGGACGCGACACAAGTGATCTGAAAGACATTTCGGAACACGACCCGGATACCGACCGCATGCACGATAATGATCGCTCCGACGACGGCGACGATCGCTTCGACGAAGACGAGTAGTGCCTCTCTAAAACATACATGCGCATAGTGCATCTTCATCCTGCGCCGCAGGATGACGAACTGCTGCCCCGCTTGCAGCAGTGGTGCAATCAGTTTTCACACGTTGTTTTTTTTCATAGAAACAATTATTCGCACGTTCAGTGTACGGAGGACTGGCTACTGGCCTGTGGCTGTTATGAGTCCGTTCCTGCATCTGCTGATGCACTAAACTCATTGTATGCCAGTCATCGGCAACACGGCAACTGGCATTTTGGTTACCTCAGCTATGATTATCGTGCCGTGCTGGAACCTCAAAGCGTCCGGTTGCCACAGTTACCTACGCAGGTTTGTTTTGAGGATTTCTTTTTCTTCCGCCCCTTGCATGTATTGCGCAAAATCGGTGATACGCTTTTGCTGGAAAGCCACCTGGATCCCGAGGCAGTGTGGCAGAGCATCATGCGCACCCCCGCAAGTGAGGAACCACCGTTGTTACCGGTAACGCTTAAGGCCTGCTGCTCGGCCGAAACGTATTTCCGCAACTGGAACAAACTGAGAACCCATCTGGCCGACGGGGATCTCTATGAAATAAATTATTGTATCGAATTTGCCGCCCATCAGTTGGGATTGGACCCTTGGTGGATGATGCTGCAGCTCATCCGCCAGGCCCCCGCTCCCTTCGCCTGTTTGCTGCGACACGATTTCCGGTACTGCATCGGAGCCAGCCCCGAGCGGTTTCTGCGCAAGTGCGGCGATCGAATTATGGCCCAGCCCATGAAAGGCACTGCTCCCCGTCAGGCGGACCATGCTGCCGATAAGGCGCGGCTGGCTAACGATCAGAAAGAACAGGCAGAAAATGTGATGATTGTGGATTTGATGCGTAACGACCTGATGCGCTGTGCCCAACCCGGAACCGTCCGGGTAGATGAACTGTTTGGCGTCTATGCCTTTCCGCAGGTGCTGCAGATGATTTCCACCGTCAGCGGCCAGTTGCGATCGGAACTTCCGTTTACCGAAGCGCTGCGATGTGCTTTTCCGCCCGGCTCCATGACCGGTGCTCCGAAAATCAAAGCCATGGAGCTTATAGAGCGTTACGAGCCCCGTCGCCGCGGTTTGTATTCCGGCATCATCGGGTACATCACCCCTGAAGGTGATTTTGATTTCCATGTAGTTATTCGAAGTTTCCTATATGATTCGCAAACGGGAGCGCTGTCGCTGCAGACCGGAAGCGGCATCACCTGGTATGCCCGCCCGGAGTCGGAATATGCCGAATGTTTGCTCAAGGCACGCTCAGTGATCAACGCTCTGCCGGGCTTTGAGCTCACCGTTGATGCCTGAGCTGCTCGGCGGCTTTGGGCTAATTTTGGCTTGTGACAGCAAAAATTGTGTGGTGCCGTTTGCGCGTTGTCGCTTTAGGTTTAATCGGCCTGATGACTTTGCCCGCCAGAGCGCAGATTGTTTCCAACATCCAGGCCGAATACCGCAACGGTCAGATGTTTATCACCTGGAAAAACATCCCCTCCTGCGATACCGGCTTTTACTATGTATATCAGAGCCCCACGCCTATTGTGGATTCGGCGACGCTGGTTCAGAGTACGTATCTGGGCCGCGTTCCTTACAACTTCAGTTGGGATTTCCGTCTTTCCTACGCGCTTGGCGATCCGGACAGTAATTCGTTTCTCATTACCAACGACACGCCATATACGCTGGTAGATACCTTTCACAACCTTTTCGTTACCAACTGCACCGTTGAAGGAGCACTGGCCTATTTTGCCGTGCGGGCCGGCTGCAGCAAAGTCAAACCGTTCAAGGTAGTACCCGATTCCAACGCCACCACGCAACCCGTAGTGCAGCACATGGAACCCATCACCTGTTATTTGCAGAAAACCGGCGTACCGGTGCCCGGGTCCACTTCGGGTGAAACGATGGCCGTGTATCTGCATTACGGCACCAACGTATCCGTTCCGGGCTATCCGGCCATGACCAATGAAGGGTGCCTGCCGTTTCACTTCAGCGTGGTGAAATCGGGACCAGTGGGCGGAAACAATGCCGTTTACCTCAAGTTTCATGGAGGAAAAGGCAACTTCATTGACAACATGATTGCCACCAAAATTCCCAACAGTTGGAAAATCGGATTCGACGACTGGATCCCTGCTTTCAATTTCGACCCTAAAGCCGGTTTCAATACGCGATGGCTTGGTTACAGTGAAAATTTTAATATCTACAAGGGCAAGAAAAACGATCCCTTCCCGAGTACCGGAGTTATTCGTGCCTATACCTACTATCGCATCCGATGGGAACTGGATTGGCTGATGCGCACCTTTCCCGGAACCCTGGACACCCAACGCATCTATCTGGTGGGGAACTCGCAGGGGTGTGCGGGTGTCATTCTGCTCGCCATGCTGGAGCCCCACCGGTTTGCTGCCGGAAACCTGAGTGAAAGCCGCTTCTGGGTGAGTGCACCCGATGATACCAACCCAAACTGCAAGTTCAATAACAACGGCTCAGCCCGGAAAGAAACACGGGCCCTGTGGGGTCATGAAGACCTGACCAATCTGCCTACGGATATTCCTAAGGGTTCAAACAGCGATTCCACATGGAAAATTTATGATTTAACCAATATGCCTTATATGCTTTCCTACAACCGGTTTCGTTCCCTGCCCTTTTTAAGGGCGGTAAACGGAAAGGAGGACAAAAACACCTGCTGGCAGGAAAAACTCACGTTGTATGACAGCGTTACTGCCACCCGGCACGGAGGCGTGTACATGTGGGATTTACGTGAACATGGCGGCGGCAGCAACAATGCCTGGCCTACCCTTTCGCCTGCAGAATTACTTCGATTTGCAACGACCCGCTCTTATCCTGCTTTTTCCCATAGTATATTAAATGGCAATCCCGGAGCAGATAACGTCACCGTGCCTCCCTATTACAATGGTGACCCCATCGGCTCATTGCATGCCAATCTGGATTGGGTGGACAGTTCCATTATTGACAGCGATAGCCTGTGGCAGGTAAAACTTTTTGTTCAGCAGCGTACGTTAAATGACCTTTCGCTGATTCCACTTCGACTGCCTGAATACGCTGTGTCAGACGTAACACTGCGTCGCACACAAGCGTTTCGCAATTTTCCTGATGGCACCGAGCTGTGCTGGTTTAATTTTTACCGGGGTCGCCTCATACAGTCGGGAAAGGTTGTTCAGCAATACACAGGCGGCCAGGAAGTGCCATTAACCATCAAACAGATTAAAATTTTTCCTGACGGGAATACCCTACGGGTACAACGCTGCGACCTGTTCTGATCGATGAACTCCTTAACGGCATCGGTATTGCTTACCGGGCAATGCCGTAATGAGGTCTTTCAGCTCCAGTTGCAAAAGTGCCATGGCCAAAGCGCTGCTCGACAGGCGGGTATTGGCTGCCAACGCGTCCACATGCTGGGGCTGGCTGTTGCGCAGCGCCTGCAGCACCTGTTGCTCCTCAGCAGGCAGCTCATCAAACAACTGGGCCTGTCGGACCGGACTGGACTCATGCTGTTTCCAACCCATGACTTCCGCCACATCGTCAGCTGATTCAATCAGCGTAGCCAGTTGCGAGCGAATCAGGGCATTACAACCTTGCGCCTGAGGGTCGCACGGGCGGCCGGGTACGCAAAACACCTCACGGCTGTAACCGGCAGCCAGTCGGGCTGTGATCAGCGCTCCGCCCTCACGCGGCGTTTCCACCACAATGGTGGCATCGCACATTCCGGCAATAATGCGGTTGCGCAAGGGGAAATTCTGCGCTTCAAACGGATCGGTGTGGCGAAATTCGGTCAACAACCCGCCATTGCACATCATTTGGCGCGCTACCGCAGCGTGTCGCGAAGGATAAATGCGGTTCAGCCCATGAGCCAGCACGGCAATGGTGGGCAGGCCCTCCTGCATGGCCGACTGATGGGCGACCCCATCAATGCCGTAGGCCAACCCGCTGACTACCGTTGCCCCGTAAGGTTTCAAACCCCGGATGAGTTGTTCGGTAAACCGGCGACCTTCATCCGTGCAGCGCCGTGTGCCGACAACAGCCACGAAGCGTTCGGCATTCAGATTCATTCGACCCCGGCTGTACAGTATTACCGGCGCATCGGCAATATGGAGAAGCCGACCGGGATAACTGCTATCCTGAATAAAGTGCAGATCAATCTGGTGGCGGGTAACAAACTTCCACTCCGACTCGGCAAGATGCCAACCTGAAAAATTTCGTATGGCCTCCGCCCGCTTGCGGCTGATGCCCGGCACAGCGGTTAAAGCTTTCAGGGATGCACCGAACACGCTTTGCGCATCACCAAAATGGCTTACCAGGTTGCGTGCCAAAACATCCCCAATGCCCTCGACCAGCGTAAGGGCAATCTGGCAAATGCGCATGCGATCCGAAGTCATCGGCTGAGCGGGTGGTTTTTCCACAAGGAGCCGCCGATTCGCTGAAGGGGAATCAGCACGGGCAGGGTATATTCACTGCAATAATGCATAGTCGCATGCTAAAGATACTGGTTTTGCTTGCCACCCTGGCCGTTCTGGCGGCAGAGGCACAAATGGCCGGCTACGACCCGAACCGGCCGCCAAACGACTACCGCAGCAAAGCCAATCCCTACTACTGGAAAAACCGAATGCCGCATGCTGCTTATTGGCAGCAGGATGTGTATTACCGCATTGTGGCGTCGGTCGATGAGCGCACGCATCAAATATCCGGTTCGGAATGGTTGGTGTACTGGAACAATTCCCCCGACACGTTGCATGAGGTTTTTTTTCATTTATACCAGCAGGCCTTTGTCAAAGGAGGGCATCTGGAGGCGCTCAACCGGGCCAATGCGGTCAAGCAACAGTTTGGTCCCTATGAGTCGGCCGGAAAAGGCTGTTTGCTGGAGCAGGTAACCGCCGACGGCATTCCCCTGACATGGGAACAGGATTTTTCCATTGTGCGTATGGAATTACCTCGCCCCCTGCTGCCTGAGGATTCCATGACGTTTCATCTGGTTTTTACCACCTTTTTTGATTCCGGCTCGCAGCGCAGGCGCATGAAGAAATTTCCCGTCAATGGCTACACGCATTACGATGGGGTGCATTGGTACCCCCGCATCTGTGTTTACGACGCCCGGGCCGGATGGAACACCGATCAACACCTGGGCCGGGAGTTTTACGGCAATTTCGGAACTTTTGATGTGCAGCTCACCCTGGCCTCCCACTACGTGGTGGGGGCCACCGGCACGTTGCTGAACGAATCCGAAGTGTTGCCCGCCGCCTTGCGCCAGCAACTGGATCTGAAAAATTTTGCTGACAAACCCTGGAACAGCAAAGCTTCTGAAATCATTCCATATGATCCCAAGCAGCGAAAAACCTGGCACTTTTATGCGGAGAACGTGCACGACTTTGCCTTTACTGCTGACCCTACCTACCGCATCGGAGAAACGTATGCCACCGTATTTGATCCTCACACAGGCGCCGAACGAACGGTCTTGTGTCAGGCATTGGCCCAGGAACCGCATGCGGCCTTTTGGCAGGATGCTGCTGACTTTGCCGCGCTGCTGATTACCATTTACTCGCGCGACTTCGGGGCTTATCTGTGGCCCAAGATCATTGTTGCCGATGCTGCCGATGGCATGGAATATCCTATGGTCACTCTGGACGGCGGACGTTCTCCGGGCTACTTTGGTCTTCTTGCCCATGAGGTAGGCCATATGTGGTTTTTTGGTCACGTGGCCAACAACGAAACCTACCGGGCTTTTCTGGATGAAGGGTTTACCCAGTTTCTGGAAAGCTGGGCCATGCGCCGCATTTTTGGTGATACACTTCCTTCCCTGCCGCCGGACAATCGTTACCTGCGCAAACACCGAAGTCCCCTCATTCAGCATCATCAGCGCGTGTATCATCCCTACCTGCTGGAAGCCATCAGCGGCACCGACGAGCCCGTTAACCAGCACAGCGATGGCTTCAACAGCGCCCTGGGGCATGGCGGCGGATACCGCATGGTCTATTTCAAGACCGCGACCATGTTATACAATTTGCAATATGTGTTGGGCGACAGTCTGTTTCTTGTGGTCATGCAGCACTATTTCGATAAATGGAAACTGGCCCATCCCTACCCGGAAGATTTCCGCCTCGCCGTCTCGGAACGCACCGGAATGGACCTGAACTGGTTTTTTGATCAATGGCTGGAAACCACCAAAAAGCTGGATTACGGAATCCGATCGGTGCGTCCGCTCAAACAGGATTCGGCCTATGTACCGCTGCCCCTGCGAACTCATGGAGCCGCCAGCCGCATTCCCTGCAACGGTGAAACAGACTGCTACCGCATCCGATTAAGCCGGAAAGGCCGCATGCAATCCTCACTGGATGTAACCGTTATGGCCAAAGACCACCGCAGCTATTCCTTTCATATTCCCAATACCTGGTATATCAAATCCACTGAATCCACTGTACTGCCCAAGTGGTACGGTTGGGACCGGCTGCATCCCGCTTACGACATGAAGGTGTTTATCCCATCGGGAATCCGTCAGGTGGTCATTGACCCTTCGCAGCGAATGGCCGATGTATATATGCCCGATAACATACGGCCGTTCCGGCCGCAGATGCGATGGGATTATTTGCTGCAGCAGCCTGTCAACTGGACCCGCTATCAACTTTATGGAAGACCGGATGTCTGGTACAACGGGCCGGATGGCCTCAAGGTCGGCTTTAACCTGTCGGGAAGTTATATGGAAAAAAAGCATGTATTTGCGCTGACGGCATGGGTCCGAACCGGTCTGTTTTCCCAGCCGCTGCACTCCGGGCCGGGCCGTCATACGGGGCTGCCGCTGTTCGCAACCGTACTGCGCAACACATCGTGCCGTACGTTGCCGGTATATGCTGAGCTGAGCTATTCCAACGTCATCCCCCGCCTTGCTGCCGGCGCCTCCTGGTCAGCATTGGCCCGAGCCGGCGAAGGCGTCTATCAGTTGCGAACACGCATATCCTTACCTGTACGCACGGCAACCGAATGGCAATGGGGATATGAGTTGCTTTACCGGCCTCGCACAAACAGTTGCTACCTGCTGCGGCCTGAAGATTGGACCTACGACCACCTGAACAGCTTCGTGCTGCTCAGCTTCCGCAAACAGTTTCGTTACTTCAGCGGCTCGGGATGGTGGCAGCTTATGCTGCGGGCTCCGGTGCTTACCGGTTCACAGCAGGCTTACAGTTATCTTTCAGGTGAAGCCTTCAACCGATGGCAAACCGGCAAGACCATCCTGCGCCTGCGTGCTTATGTACGCGCAGGAACGGGCGCTGATGCCCCGCGCGAAAGCCTGCTCTACCTGGGCGGAGCGGCTCCTGAGTCGCTGATGGATAACCGCTTTCTGCGCAGCCGGGGCTGGTTTCCTCCTGACTGGTATGCTCCTGACGGCGATCCTACCATTCGCCTGCATGCTGGTGGCGGACTGAACGTCAGAGCGTTTAGCTGGCTTTATGCGTTTAACGAAAGTCCTGAATCGATGCTGCCTGCAGCCACCAGCGGCTATGCCCTGAATGCGGAGTGGGATGTTAGCGGATGGTTCCGAATGCGCCCGTCCTTCACACGACAGTGGCTGAGCGCTGAACTGTACCTGTTTGTTGACGGTGGCCAACTGGCTGAAATGGTTTCGGAAGAAGCCGCACCGTTGCGAATGAACTTTTCCTCTTTCTATGCGGATGCCGGGCCGGGAATTGCCCTTACCATCCGGCGATGGCTGATGTGGGACAAGCTGCAGCCGCTGACCTTACGAGCCGATTTTCCGGTTGCGGCCTGGCCCGCCATCGGGGAAGGCGCTCCCATCGCGTTCCGGTGTGTGGTGGGCATCGGAAGGAGTTTCTGATTGGTCAGATGCGCATGGAACGTATAGCAAAAATTTTCCGGCAAAAAAAGACTCCGTAAAATACCGGGACAACGGAATCGGAATGACGGGTAAACGGCTTCGGCGGATTTCGTCCTCCAGGTGTCCGCCTTTCAAAAGCAACCAGCCATTGGCGATGGAATTGAAACCTTGAGGATTCACCAGATGGCGGGTCCATTGGTACAGCTGCTTCAGGTCGGCTACGGCCCGTGCCGTAACAAAGTCAAAACGTTGCTTCAGTTCTTCGGCACGCATGGCTACGGCTGAAGCATTAGACAGCGTCAATTCCGAGATGATGGATTGCACTACATGAATTTTCTTTTGCACCGAATCCACCAGAGTGAAGTGAACTTCCGGAAAATAAATGGCGAGGGGAATGCCGGGAAAACCTCCGCCGGTGCCCACATCCACCACCTGTGTGCCGGGCACCCATGTGCAAAAGCGGGCTATGGCCAGCGAATGCAGTACATGGCGCTCGTAAAGATAATTCAGATCGCGGCGGGATATCACATTGATGCGGGCATTCCAGAAACCATACAAGGCCTGCAGGTGCTCAAAACGCCGGCGCTGTGCGTCAGTCAGGTCAGGGAAATACCGCAACAGCGCCTCCATGCCGGATCTTACAGCTTGTCCAGGCGGGGCTTAAGGATCTGATACAACAGATTTTTTGCACGAAACAACTGCGCTTTGACCGTTCCCAACGGCAGTTGGGTTCGTTCGGCAATCTCTTCGTAGGAAAGCTCTTCAAAGAACCGCAGTTCTATGAGCTGGCGGTACTTGGGGCTCATGCGCTCAATGAGCTCACGCAAAATTTTTCTTCGTTGTTGCCGCACGTACCGTTCTTCCGG
>JANWXQ010000017.1 GCA_025057275.1 Chitinophagales bacterium | reverse complement strand
GGGTCCCGTTACATTGTTGATCACATTGCTGCCGGAACCGTTGAGTACGACAGAATTAATGTAATCACCAAAACCGCTACCTGTAGAATAAACCGGTATGCAGTAGCAGCTCAGGAATGATGCCATCGTCACCTGCAGCGGCGTCGAAGTGCCCGTCGACATGTCGGCCGTGCACGTCACCACACACTGATACCACGTGGCCGTAGTCTGGCTGGTCGTATGGGTGGCGTTGGTCGCACCGGAAATGTTGCTCCATGCCATCCCGTCCGGCGACGACTGCCACTGGTAGTTCAGGCCGGCTCCCGTCGGCGGCGTGCTCATGCTCAGCGTAAAGCTGGATCCCGAACACACCGGATTGGCCGTGCTCTGCGTGTTGCCCGGCGATAGCGGCCCGGCGCAGGGAAGGGGCGTTTCCAAAATGTTAATGTTATCCAGCACCAGCCAGAAATCACCCGTGATCCATTGCCCCCGGATGCGGATAAACAGCGGGCCCGGGCTGGGAGTAAAGGAAAACGGTCCCGCAGTTAAGCAGCTTGTTGAGCTGGCATTGTTGAAACTGGTAATTGTGTTATACGTCGTGCCGTTGTTGGACCATTCCACGATAATCGTCCCCGAGTTAGCCGCTGTAGCCGACCCGCTGGAATAATTGACGCACTTGTAGATAAAGGAAATCGTCGTGCTGCTGCCCAGCGATGTGCCTAAGCTGGTCGTATTGCGCAGCGTACACGTTGGCGCACTACTGTAAATGTTGGACCGCGCTGAAGCGGTGTTACACGGTGTGTAGCCGGTTCCTGCAGCGGCTGTGATGTTGGGGGAAAAACCACCCGACATCGTCCAGATTCCGCAGGTAGAAGCAGCACATCCGTCAAAACTGGTGAAGTAGCTCACCTGCGCTGTGCCCGACAGCGACAGTAAGAGCGCAGTTGCCACGGCCATTGCCGCAACAACCTTGGGTAATGGGGGAATTTTTGTTCTCATGGGTAAAAATTTTTGATAAAAATAGCTTCCCCGAAACGAAAAAACAATACCGGCAATTTTTTTAAGCCTCTTTTCGGCTGACCCGCCCGCCTTTTACGGATCCGTCTCCCCTGTAATGGCTATCCATCCTTCCTCCTCCGTTTAGGGGCTACATGCAGCGCCAAGGAATTGGCGCCTCCCCTTTCAGGGGGGTGAGGAAAAAAAACGACC
>JANWXQ010000060.1 GCA_025057275.1 Chitinophagales bacterium | reverse complement strand
GTGACGCCGCAGGATGATGTGTCGTGGATAAGAAATCTGATTTATGAGGAATATGCTTTGGATCCGGAGCTGCGGGCCGTGTTTCTGCTGGGGCATGTGCCTGTGCCCTATTCGGGCAACCTCTATCCCGATGGCCATCCTGATCATCAGGGGGCCTGGCCTTTTGATGGGTTTTATGGCGACATGGATGGATCGTACACCGATTTGTACGTGTCCAACAACGTAGCCAGCCGCACGGAAAACTGGAACCTGATCGGCGATGGCAAATGGGATCAATCGGTGATTCCCGGGAAAATAGAATTGTTCGTCGGTCGTGCCGACTTCAGTAAACTGCCTTTGTTTTCGGAATCGGAAACGGAATTGCTCAAACGCTATCTGGACAAGAACCACGCTTACCGAAACATGCAGTTTGCCGTTAACCATCGTGCGCTGATTGATGATCACTTTGGTTATTTCAGCGGTGAAGCCTTTGCGGCCAGCGGCTGGCGCAGTTTTCCGACGCTTTGCGGGTCGGCCAATGTGACCGAAGGCGATTACCTGAGCACGCTCAACAGCGAAAGTTATCTGTGGTCGTATGGGTGCGGACCCGGTTCCTACACCAGCGCCGGCGGTGTAGCCAGCACTGCTGATTTCGTCAACGATTCGGTGCAAACGGTCTTTACCTGCCTGTTTGGAAGCTATTTCGGCGATTGGGACAGTGAAAACAACTTTATGCGTGCGGCGCTGGCCAACCGGGGTCCGGTGCTCACCAATTGCTGGTCGGGCAGGCCGTTGTGGTATTTCCACCATATGAGTTTAGGGCATCCCATCGGCATGAGTTATCTAAAAAGCATCAATAATACCAGCACCTACATTGCCAACTTCGGGGCTCATGCCGTTCATATTGCCCTTCTGGGCGATCCAACCCTGCGGATGCATTACTATGCCGGACCTCAAGCCCTGGTGCTCAGCCAGCAGGGAAATACCGTGAAACTCAGTTGGACGCCTGCGCCCGACAGCAGCATTATCGGATATCAGGTGTATCGCAGCAGCAGCCGATGGGGCAAGTACATCAGGCTAACCGATC
>JANWXQ010000056.1 GCA_025057275.1 Chitinophagales bacterium | reverse complement strand
CCCAACAGGTTCAACAAAGCCTATTTCTGCAGCAACATGGTTTTGGTATCCACCACGGAACCATTGACCAGCAGACTGTAGCGATAAGCGCCTGAGGGCAGATCCTGAGCCTTAACGGTGACGGTGCCTTTGCCGGCAGCCACATCAACGGTGCGCAGCACTTCGCCGGTGGCGCTGACAAACTGCAGTTGCACGCGGGCCGACTCATCGGGCACGACATAGCCGATTACGGTGCTGCCGTCAAAGGGATTAGGTACATTTTGCTCCAGGCGGGCGCCGCCGCTGAGAGTTACCGTTTCGTGAGCAGGCTGTTTTTCTGCACCGCCCTCACCGGAAATCGAAAGCAGCGATTCAATTTTTTCAACACGTGCTTTCAGTTCGGCATTTTCATTTTGCAGCATCCCGTTCTTTTTTTCCAACTGCTCATTTTTCATGTTCAGCTCTTGCACAGCTTTGACCAGCGGCACCACAAACTCTGAGTACCGCAGCCCGTAGAGTGAGTGGTCGTTCTGCGGCTTGTCCACGCCGGAAAAGTCAAAACCCAGTTCCTGAGCCGCTTTCTCTACTTCCTGAGCGATGAAGCCGGTGTAGAGGATGCCCTCTTTCTCTTTACGACCCTGTTCCACCCTGGCTTTGTATTCAGCTGATGGCTCCTCGTATCCTTCTGTTTGCTCTTCTCCGGTAATGTCTTCTCCAAGGAATCGGCTGATGCCATGCACATCCAGGCGGTAGGTGACAGGGTTCAGTTTGCTGATGAATTCCAGCCCGGGCACGTTTTGCTGCACATCTTTTTTGAATCGGGCATCGCTGACGTTGGTCCAGTTAACAAAGCCTCCGATGCTGGTTACTGCACCATTCCCCACGCGCACCTGGTTGCTGGCGGTAATGCGGCTGTTATTGCCCAAAGCGGTACTGTTATTAAAATCAGTTCCTACCGACTGATCGGCATCATGGCCAAAGAAGCTGCAGTTGTTGTTTGCGTCGTTAAAGCTGCCGCTGCTGCGGCCAAAACCAGTATTAAAGGACCCGGTAGTGTTTGCCCTGAGAGCGCCTCGACCGCTTGCCGAATTGTATTCGCCTACGGTGTTGGAGTTCAGTGCAGCATTTCCTAGGGCAATGTTGAAGGATCCGGTGGTATTGGATTGTAGTGCATTCCTGCCGGAGGCTACATTGTCCGAGCCGGTTGTGTTGGAAAACAAGGCATTAAAGCCTAAAGCCGCATTGTACTTACCTGTCGTATTAGAGAACAAGGCCCCCTGGCCAACAGCAGCGTTGTGAATTCCGGTGGTATTACCAAAAAGCGCATCTTTCCCAATAGCTACATTTCCTGACCCTACAGTGTTGCTGACAAGGGCATCTCTTCCAACCGCTGTGTTGTCGTTGCCGGTGGTATTACTAAGTAAAGAAGCATAACCGACTGCCGTGTTGTTGTTCCCGGTTTCGCTAAAAAGCAAGGCATCGACGCCGAGTGCCGTGTTATTGTCACCACTAGTATTAGTGAACAAGGCATGTTTGCCCACTGCTACATTACGCTCGCCGGTATTGCTTGCCTGCAAAGCCTCCATTCCAACCGCCGTATTGTCCTTGCCTGTCGTATTGGACCTTAATGCTTTGTACCCCATAGCAGTGTTATCAGAGCCGGTCTGGTTACTGAACAAGCATTGGCTGCCTACGGCCGTGTTCTGATTGCCTGTGGTATTGGCACTGAGGGATTCGTAACCAACGGAGACGTTGAACTGACCCGTTTGATTGGCTGCTAATGCCTGCTTTCCAACGGCCGTGTTCAATGAACCGGTAGTGTTCGCGGACAGAGCGGCCTCCCCCACTGCGGAATTCCCTGAGCCCGTGGTATTGGCTTTAAGCGCATCCTTACCCATTGCCGTGTTGTTGCCTCCTGTAGTGTTGGCAGCAAGCGTACTTTCACCCAAGGCCGAATTACCGGTACCGGTAGTGTTGGCTTTTAGCGCATCTTTTCCTATAGCGACGTTGTTCGAACCGGTAGTATTGGCAGCAAGCGTGCTTTCACCCAAGGCCGAATTACCGGACCCTGTGGTATTGGCTTTAAGAGCATCCTTGCCCACTGCCGTGTTATTGCTTCCAGTGGTATTATTCTTGAGCGCGTTGGAGCCAACGGCTGTGTTGGAAGAACCCGTGGTGTTGCTGGTTCCTGCTTCTCGACCCACAAAAACATTACCGGTACCCTCAACTGAAAAAATTCGGGTAAATGCATTGTAAATGCTGCCGGCCAGATAAAGGTCCTTCCATCCGACAAGGGCACTGCCAAGATTCAGCACATTATTCAATGCCGGGTGCAAATGCTCGTTGATAGCGGTTGGAAGCAGGTTGGACAAACTGAGATTGGCATCAAACGGATACAGATCACCGGTATTGCTGATTATCCCGCCGGGGGAAATACTGATACCCGCTCCGGCACTGTAATTAAGCGGCGCTGTACTTTGAATAGACCCATCAGCAAACTTGAGATCGTAGAGGTGAATCCTTTTCCAACGGTAGCTGTCGCTGCCCAAGTTTCGCTTGGCCGTAGTGTCCGGCAACAAATCCTTATTGATTGCTGTGTTATCCAGATTAGACAACGCACGGTTGGCATCGTCTAAAGCGTTCCCATCGCCGGTATTACTGATCGTGTCGTTGGAAATAGCGATACCCGATCCAGCTGCATACACTTTGGCTGCAGATGATTGAATGGAGCCGTCGGCAAATTTGAGATCGTGCAGGTGAATGCGTTTCCAGCGGCGCGATTCGCTTCCCAGATTTCGTTTTTCTGTACTGTCGGGCAGCAATTCCCGGTTAATTGCAGTGGAGTCCAGGTTGGATAAATAAACATTGGCCTTCATACTGTCATCAAGAAGGGAAACCCAGCCGCTATCGGTACGCCCTTCAAAGTCATCGCCTGTCCAGCGAATGGTACCCGCCTGCGCGGAGGTGCTGTTGCCTAACTGCAGACCCCCTTTCAGGTAGCCTTTTCCTAAGAGGGTAACCGAAAATACCCGAACCCCCATGGTGTCAAGCAACTCATACGCCTGGCTGTCCAGGTTCATAAACATACCACCCAGGCTCCCATTATCCAGCCGAAAAACATAGCGGTTACCTGCAATGCGTAATGCAGCATGGCCAAACAACCGAATGCCTGAACTATCCAGCATGCAGTATGAAGCGCTATCCCCGGCCATGAGATTTCCCCGCACATCCAGGGTGGCTTCCGGTTGCTGCGTGCCAATGCCCAAGTTTCCGTTTTCCAGGAGACGCATTCGCTCCACATGATGCGTGCGAATGATTAAAGGGACGCTATCGATTGTGCCTAAAAAATGGGAAGTATCCGTGCCGCTGTTTCCCGTAATGTACCAGGGAGTTTGGCCATGTACCGGCAGGAAAGCAGCCATAATAGTCAGCAGCATGCAGGCACCCATGCGGCTGACGTATGAGAAGTAATGAGGTGTTTGCATTTTTAAAAAGTTTGAGGGGGATTTAGGAAATGCACCATTCTTTTCATTGCAAGTCCTGATGGTGCGAAACAGGACAGTCAGGTTGTCAGTCAGGCGGGCCACGAAGCTTTAAAACATAGCTTTTTTGCCTGCGCAAAACGAGCACATTATTATAGTCACCCGGAAAAAGACTTGTCCACATGGCAACCGGGTTAGGTTTTTTCCAAAAGCATTCGTGCTGCTGAAGGAATTAACTTTTACATAAGAAATATATAACATTATTTTAAGGTATGCAATACCTTATTTTGGGTATCATTTAAGGACCCGCTCATCCTGCGGTTAAAAGGGTACATTTCTTCTGAGAAAGGTTCCCTTTTGATAGGATTGAAGGATCCGGGTTAATTTCTGAGGTTTCGAAGAAGCGGCCATCGCTGCTTTCCCAAATCCCCTGAAGGGGACATTTAACTCTACGACTTCAAGCAGTTAGTAACCTCAGTAGATGAGAGAAGGCCGCCTTCAGGCTCTTTATGCATTATCTGCATCTCTCGGAGCGATGGATTTCGAACTACTTGAAAATTGACAATGTTTCCATCAAGCTATTTACAATCCCCCTATTTTGGCCTCAGCGAAAAGCCATGAAACACTTTTGCATATGCCTTTTTGCAACGCTGCTTGCCCGTCAGCTTTCCGCTCAGGCTTCCTTTCAGATTACCTACACCGGCTTTACAGCAACGCAGCAGGCCGCTTTTGATTTGGCTGCACAGCGTTGGGCCGCCATACTGCAGTCCGCTGTTCCCATTAAAGTCAATGCCCTGCTGGTGCCGTTACCCTCTGGTCCTTTGGGTATTTGTTTTCCTAACGGCAGAAAAGAATTTGCCGCCGCACCGTTTTCCGGCACCTGGTACCCGACAGCCCTGGCCAATGCCCTCAGCGGCGAAGAACTCAATGCTGGCGAATATGATATGGACATTTATTTCAACAGCACCCAAAGCTGGTTTTGGGATACGGCTGGCACGGTGCCTTCCCACCAGTATGACTTTGTTAGTGTGGCCATGCACGAAATCGGGCATGGACTGGGCTTTGTGTCACTAGCCAAGGTAAGCAATGGGGAGGGCTCGCTGGGTCTGCTGAGCCCTGATGATTTCGCGCCGCTGACCACCAGTTTCCCTTGGCCCGATCTGGATAGCCTGCCTTCCGTTTACGACCGTTTCCTTGTTGACCAGAATGGCATTCATCTCATTGAATTAACCAATCCTTCTGTTTTCTTAGGTCAACAGCTTACCAGCAATGAACTATACTTCGCCGGTCCCCAGGCCACGGCAGCCAACGGAAACAGCGCCCCTAGACTTTATGCCCCCAATACGTTTTCCTTGGGGAGTAGCATAACTCATTTGAATGAAAGCACCTATCCCGCCGGCCACCCCGATGAACTGATGACGCCGTTTGTAAGCAAGGGAAAAAAAGTGCACAACATTGGTCCTGTAACCCGGGCCATGCTGGCTGATCTGGGCTGGAAGCTGAATCCCCTGCAAGGCATTCAGGCTGAGCTCACGAACCATCGGTTGGCCGTCTTCCCCACCTTGACACATGGTCCCCTTTGGTTGCACGCTCCGTACCGGCTCAACAAGTTGATGCTGGTCAATGTCCAAGGACAGATCGTGCTAAAGCAGCCGGCACCAAGGCAAGAGGAACCGCTGTTTTTGGACCTTTCTGCCCTGCCTGCAGGCTGCTATCTGCTGGTGGTGCGCGGCGACGGCGGACAATGGACAGGGCGTGTGGCCAAACAATGAACCGAAAAGCACCAGGCAACGGTTGCCCCTGTAATTAATTAACAATTTTTTTATGCAAAAAATAAGCGGGGCGGGGCCCCGGAGGGGCCGCCCCCCCGGGTTCCCCATTTAATTAATAAAATTTTTTTTTATAAAAAAAATTTGGGGGGGGGGCGCCCCCGGGCCCCCGCCCCGCCTGTTCTGGTCTGCTGCAGCGATTAGTAATCCATACCGCCGCCGGCAGGCATGGCCGGAGCTTTTTCTTCCTTAGGCTTTTCCACCACCACGCATTCCGTGGTCAGCAGCATGCTGGCAATGGATACGGCATTTTCCAAAGCCACACGGGCCACCTTGGTCGGATCAATAACGCCGGCAGCCATGAGTTTTTCGTACTCTTCGGTGCGGGCATTGAAACCGTAGTCGCCCTTGCCTTCTTTGACCTTCTGCACGATGATGGAGCCTTCATGGCCGGCATTGGCTGCAATCTGACGCAGCGGCTCTTCCAAAGCGCGGCGCACAATGTTGATGCCGGTTTCTTCATCGTCGTTGGCCGCCTTCACCTTGTCCAGCGCTTCCAGGGCACGGATGTAGGCCACGCCACCCCCGGGAATAATGCCTTCTTCCACAGCAGCACGCGTAGCATGCAGGGCATCATCCACACGGGCTTTCTTTTCCTTCATTTCCACTTCGGAAGCAGCGCCTACCTTGAGCACGGCCACCCCGCCGCTCAGCTTGGCCAGCCGTTCCTGCAGTTTTTCACGATCGTAATCGCTGGTTGTGGTTTCAATCTGGGCCTTGATCTGATTGATGCGGGCCGTGATATCGGCTTTCTTGCCGGCACCGTTAACGATGGTCGTGTTGTCTTTATCCACGATCACCTTTTCTGCTTTGCCCAGATAACCCAGGGTGGCATTTTCCAGTTTGTACCCCTGTTCTTCGCTGATGACGGTACCGCCGGTGAGCACAGCAATATCCTGCAGCATTTCCTTACGCCGATCGCCAAAGCCCGGGGCCTTGACGGCAGCCACCTTCAGCGTGCCGCGGATCTTATTGACCACCAGCGTGGCCAGGGCTTCCCCTTCTACTTCTTCAGCGATAATCAGCATGGGAGCCCCCTGCTGAGCCACCTTTTCCAGAATGGGCAGCAGGTCTTTCATGACGCTGATTTTCTTGTCGTGGATCAGGATGTAGGGACGATCCAGTTCGGCTTCCATTTTATCGGGGTTGGTGACGAAGTACGGCGACAGGTAGCCGCGGTCGAACTGCATCCCCTCTACCACTTCCACGGTGGTTTCGGTGCCCTTAGCCTCTTCCACGGTGATGACGCCTTCCTTTTTCACCTTGGCCATGGCATCGGCAATCATGCGGCCGATTTCCGGATCGTTGTTGGCCGATATGCTGGCAACAGCTTCAATCTTCTTGCTGTCGTTACCGACGTTGGACGATTGGCTCTTAAGGTGTTCTATAACCGCAGCAGCAGCCTTATCCATGCCCCGTTTCAGGTCCATCGGGTTGGCACCGGCGGCCACATTTTTCAAGCCGGCCGTGATCATGGCCTGGGCCAGAACCGTTGCCGTGGTGGTGCCATCGCCGGCTACATCTGAGGTTTTGGAAGCGACTTCCTTGACCATCTGAGCCCCCATGTTTTCAATGGGGTCTTCCAGTTCAATTTCCTTGGCTACGGTAACACCGTCCTTGGTTACCAGGGGCGCTCCGTACTTCTTCTCGATGACGACGTTTCGCCCTTTGGGTCCCAAGGTTACCTTAACGGCGTCAGCCAATGCGTCAACGCCTCTTTTCAGACGATCCCGCGCATCGGCGGTGTAGGTGATGATTTTTGCCATAGCGTTTATCGTTTTTTTAGGTTTTTACACGCGATTAAAAGGTTCCGAAAATGTCGGAGTTACGCATAATCAGGTAGTCTTCACCGTCAATGGTGATTTCGGTTCCGGCATACTTGCCATAAAGCACCCGGTCGCCCACTTTCACGGTAACCGGTTTCTCCTTAGAACCTTCCCCAACGGCCACTACCTTACCGCGTTGCGGTTTTTCTTTGGCGGTGTCGGGAATGATGATGCCGGAAGCAGTTTTTTCCTCGGCCGGTTCCGGCTGAACCAGCACACGATCTTCATTGGGTTTGAAATTGATTTTTGCCATAGCTGTTATTGATTTTTTGGGTTTACGGATTTTGTTGGATGTTGCCGGCAACAGCTTAGCATTTGCTGTGCCAGCAGGCAGCAGGGCTAAAAAATGTCAGCAATGCCGGCAATTATTTCGGAAAAAAACGGAAAAGCTGACACAATGGCCTGTTCAACTTATTTCTGCTGCTGCATGCTTAGTTGCGTGAAATAGTGGTAAAAAAAGGGAATGGTTTCGATGCCTTTGAAATAATTGGCTACACCGAAATTTTCGTTGGGGGAATGCAATGCATCGGTGTCCAGTCCAAAGCCCATCAATGCGGTTTTCAGGCCCAGAATTTTTTCAAAGGAAGCCACCACGGGAATACTGCCCCCTTCCATGGTGGGTATGGGCTTCTTGCCGAACGTATGCTCCAGGGCCAGGGCTGCAGCCCGGTAGGCCAGGCTGTCGGTCGGTACGATAACGCCATGGCCGGCGCTGAGCAAATGGACTTTAACCTGAACCGACCGCGGAGCAAGAGACAAAAAATAGTCGGTGAACAATTGGGCAATGCGTTCGGGTTGCTGATTGGCAACCAGCCGGCAGGAGATTTTGGCATAAGCCTTTGAAGGCAGCACCGTTTTGGCCCCTGCTCCGGTGTAGCCGCCCCAGATGCCGTTACACTCAACGGTAGGCCGAATTGTCGTTCGCTCCAGCGTACTGTAGCCGGCCTCTCCTTCCACCTCGTGGATACCCAATTCCTTCTTGTATGCCTCCAGATCAAAAGGCCGTTGCGCCATTTCCGCCCGTTGTTCAGAGCTGTACTCAATGACATCATCGTAAAAGCCGGGAATGGTGATGTGCAATCGCTCGTCCTTGAGCGCAGTGATCATGCGGGCCAGCACCTGAATGGGATTGGCTACTGCACCGCCATAGGTGCCACTGTGCAGATCACGGTTGGGGCCCGTTACCTCCACCTCAAAATAGCACAACCCGCGCAGCCCAATGGTTACCGACGGACAATCCAGACTGATCATGGCGGTGTCGCTGACCAACACCACATCGGCTTTCAGCAGGTCTTTATGTTCTTTCAAAAAACCTTCCAGATGCACAGAGCCTACTTCCTCCTCTCCTTCCAACATGAACTTCACATTGCAGGGAAGCTGGCCGGTTTTCATCATGAGCTCGAATGCCTTGACGTGCATGTAGCTCTGGCCCTTGTCGTCGCAGGCTCCGCGGGCATAGATCTTTCCGTTACGCACTTCGGGTTCGAAGGGCGGCGACTGCCACAGATCGTAAGGATCGGCAGGTTGCACATCGTAATGACCATACACCAGCACGGTAGGCAGTTCGGGAGATAACCTTTTTTCGGCAAAAACCACAGGGAAGCCCTTGGTGGGGATCAGCCTGCAGTTGTCGGCACCGGCTTCTTCCAGGCGGGCCCTGACGTATTCGGCCGCTTCAAAAACGTCGTCCCGAAACTTCGGGTCGGCGCTGACCGATGGAATGCGCAGCCAGCCAAACAGCTCGTCCAGAAAGCGATCCTGATGCTGTTGCAGATAAGATCGTACCTCCATGTTGCACGGATTTGGGTGGCCAAAGATAACAGGCAGGGCCTAGCCCCCTGAGCAAACCGAAAACCGCTTCGAAAATATCTTTGCTGCTGTGCAGCAGCTTAAGTTTTTTGTAGAAGGAAAAATCTTTGGCGTCTGCTCGTTTCTCGGGGAGCGCATGGGCATATCGCCTGCAGTGATTCGGCTGTATTTTATCTACCTCACCTGCATCACCGTACTGTCGCCGGTGCTGTTGTACCTGATGCTGGCCTTCTGGCTCAACCTGAAACGCTATCTTCAGCGCCGCAACCCGCTGTGGGATTAGCCTGCTGCCCGGCAGCGGAATGCGCCATGAAGTCCCTGGTCTGTTTTGCGCTGTTGATGCTGTTGGCCTATGCGGCCTCGGCCCAGCCTGCCGTTTTGTCAGGAACGGTGCGGGATGCAGCCGATGGGATGGAACTGATCGGCGTAGCCATCGTGGCCAAAGGCACCCGCTACGGAGCCGTTACCGACGAAAACGGTTTTTACCGGCTGGAATTGCCGGCCGGAACCTATCAGCTGGAAGCCAGCTACATCGGATATGAAAAAATGTTATATACCGGAATTGCGCTGAAAGCAGGCGAATCGCGCACCCTGAATATCAGCATGAAGGTGACGGCCGTCACTTTAGACGAAGAGGTCGTCATCATTGGCGACCGGCCGCTCATCGACGTGGAAGACAGCCGCAGCCGCAATCAGCTCAACCGCGATGTCATCGAAGCGGTACCCGTGCGCAATGTGCAGGGACTGCTCAACACGCAGACCGGCGTGGTACTCAATCCCGAAGGGCTGCACATTCGCGGCGGCCGCACCTATCAGACCGGCTTTTTCATTGACGACGTATCGGCCAGCGACCCCCTGGCGGGCACCGGATTCGGCATTGAGCTGGGCAGCAATGCCATCGATCAGCTTGAGGTCAGCACTTCGGCGCCAACAGCCGAATACGGCGATGCGGCTTCGGGCATCGTCAATACCCGGACGCGCAGTGGCGGCGACCGCTTCGCTCTGGATGCCTCAGTCAAACAAGACCACTTTGGCTTCAACAGCCAATGGGCATCGGTGTTCAACCAAACCACCGTGGACGGATCGGCCGGCGGTCCGGTATGGTTAAAAGGCAGCAAAAGACTGCGCTACTTCACTTCCATCCGGCTGCACTTCACTGATACGTATATAAAAAATCCTGCTGACCAGTTGGTGTCTTCCCTGTATCCCGACACACGCTGGGCTCCGCGTCAGGACAACCGCTGGACCGGCATGGTGAAGCTGAACTACGACTTTTCTCCGGTGCAGCGGTTGAACGCTACCTATTTGAAATCGCTGACCATTAATCAGGATTTTAATATGTTGCGCATTACCGGAGCCGATGTGCCGTATACGCCCGGCTATCAGTGGGCATTCCATCTGCAGCCTGATCACGCCAACACCTACACGCACGACACCAACCTGGAATCCCTGCAGTGGAACCATACCCCCCGGCCCTCCTTCAATTACCGGATCAGCGTATCGCGCCTGTTCGTACGCCTGCGCGCCGATGCCAACGGAAGACCGTGGCGGCCAGCCGAAGTAACCACCGAATTCGATCCAGCTTCCATTGTGGAATTCCCTGTTTCCTATTTTCCTGCCGGCGACTCCGTGGTGTTTGTATTGTCACCGCCGGGCCTGTATAACAACGACGGTATTGCCACCCTATGGCACGACCACTGGGTCAAGGAATACGCTGTAAAAGGCTCTTCTACTTTTTATTCCGCCAATACGCGCAACCGCCTGATGGTGGGTGCCGAAGTGAAGCCCCAGCACATGCAGTGGATCGACATCTACCGGCCGTGGATCGGCGCTCCCATTCCCCTGCCCGATTCCCAGTTTACCCAGTCGTTCCGCCTGGGAGACGTCAGCGACATCTGGGCCGTTCAGCCGCTGAAAGGAGCTTTTTTCCTCACCAATAAGTACCGCTATCTGGGCCTGGTTGCCGATGTCGGCCTGCGTCTGGAATACTGGATGCCCGGCCAATATGTTGACGATGCTGTGGCCAATCCCGACGCCCTTATTGCCGAGGAATTCCGGCAAACCTACCTGCGCCAAACGGTCCGACTGTTCGGGCGGCGCACCAAACTGCGGCTCTTGCCCAAGCTGGCCGCCTCTTTTCCCATCCGCGAAAATCAGGTCATGTATTTTAATTACGGAGTCAGTACCGTGTATCCGCATCCCAGTTATGTCTATGCCGGTCTGAATCCTTTTTATGCCGACCGATCCACGTTGGGCTTTATCGGTAATCCGGCACTGAATCCAGAGGTGGATATCAGCTACGAACTGGGGCTGAAATCGCAGATCGGGAGCCATGATGCTCTTACCGTTGCGGCCTTCTGGAAGGATCAGTACGACTTCATCACTTCTTCCGCCGTTTTGCTGCGCGATGCAACCGGACGCGACGTTATCCGTACCCTGCGGATCAACAGCGACTATGCCCGCATTCGGGGGCTGGAAGCAGCCTACATCAAGCGGGCAGGAAGCTGGCTGGAAGCCAGTCTGTCGTTTTCCTACAGCGTAGCCACCGGCCAGAGTTCTTCGGCCTCGCAGACCCTGCAGGAAATACTGGCCACCGGCAACAGCGAAACAGCCCGGGAAACTCCGTTGGCCTGGGATTCGCCCTGGGATGTCAAGGGCTATGCGCTCTTCACGCTTAACCGCAGGGAGGGGCTGTTCAACGTCAGAATTCTGAATCATGCCACTTTTTATGTGGAAGCGATTTTCCGTAGCGGCCGCCGTTATACCCCCTACCTGTTCAGGGGCTACGAGCCGTTTAGCGGCCGGCCGATTTACGAGATCAACAGTCAGCCGGAAGCGCGTTACAGCGCCTTGGGCGCTCCCGGATTCTGGCTGAATCTGAACCTCCGCAAGTGGTTTGAGCTGAGGGGACAACAGCTGGCTGTTACCTGCGAGCTGACCAACGCCCTGAACAACAAGAACACCGCTATCGTCAATCCCGTAACGGGCCGCGCTTACGAATACGGCGATGATGTGCCCACCGAATGGCGCGACCCACGGTACAACGACCCGCGGGACCCCCGTTCGGCCAACCTGCCTCCCGATAACCCGGCCCGCTACTTTGAAGGCCGCCATCTGTTGCTCGGACTGGCCCTACGCATTCAGTAAAATTGTGTTCCTTTACCCCATTGCTTTTTGTCATGTTGTCGAAAACCGTTGAACAGGCCCTTAACCAGCAAATTGAATATGAAGGCTACGCTTCCAACTACTATCTGGCCGCTGCCAGTTGGGCCGATGCACGTAATCTGGAAGGGGTAGCCCGCTTTTTGTACCGCCATGCAGAGGAAGAACGGAGCCATATGATGAAGCTGTTCACCTACATCAACGATGCCGGTGGCCATGCCCTGGTACCCTCATTCCGCCAGCCGCCCAACGATTTTCCTTCCCTGCTGAATTTGTTTGAAGCCCTTCTGCAGCATGAACTGGACGTCACGGCCAGCATAAACCGCCTGGTTACCCTTTGCCTGCAGGAACAGGATTATTCCACTAACCACTTCCTGCAATGGTATGTGGCCGAGCAGCATGAAGAAGAAAAACTGTTCCGCTCCATCATTGACAAGATCAAGCTGCTGGAATGCGAAGGTCCGCGCGGACTGTACTGGGTGGATCGGGAACTGGGCAGCATGAAGGTGGATTAACCTTCCCCTATCCAGCCGCACTTTCTGCAGATTTCCCACAGGACGATGCCGGCGGCAACGGCTACATTCAGCGAATGCTTAAAGCCCCATTGCGGAATCTGCACCGCTTCGTCGGCCAGCTGCAGTACCGGCCCGATGCCCCTTACTTCATTGCCGAAAATCAGCACCAGCGGTCTGCCATCCGGTAGAAATTCCTGCAGATTGCGGCTTTTATCGGTTTGCTCGACGGCCACCATGCGATAGCCCTGCTGCTTTAGCCGGCCTGCAGCACCTACGGCATCGGCTTCGTACTGCCACGGCACCGATCCGGTGCTGCCCAAAGCCGTTTTCAATACCTCACGATGGGGTGGCGTAGCTGTGATGCCGCACAAAACCACCCGCTCTACCCGAAAGGCATCTGCCGTACGAAAGATGCTGCCCACGTTGAAGGCGCTGCGGATATTATCCAGCAGCAGGACGAGGGGAATGCGCGGCAATTGCTGCAGTTGCTCGACTGCAGGCCGGTTCAGTTCCGCTGTGGTTAACTTTCTCAACCCTGCGCAGCCCAAAGTAGTATTTTTGAAAGCCTGCCACAAGATGTCGCGTAGCGTGAAGGCCGCTTCCCCCACGGAAACGCCGCTTATGAAGCAGTATGCGGCCATCAAGGCCCGGTATCCGGATGCCCTGCTGCTGTTTCGCGTAGGCGATTTTTACGAGACGTTTGACCAGGATGCCGTCATCACCTCCCGCATTCTCGGCATCGTGCTGACCAAACGCGCCAACGGCGCTGCCTATGCGCAGGACATGGCCGGCTTTCCCTATCATGCCCTGGATACCTATCTGCCCAAGCTGGTGCGGGCCGGCTACCGGGTAGCCATCTGCGATCAGCTGGAAGACCCCAAGCTGGCCAAAACCATAGTGCGCCGCGATGTCACTGAACTGATTACCCCAGGCATCACCGACCACGATCGCATCCTGGATCATAAGGTCAACAATTTCCTCTGTGCCGTGCACTGGAATGGCGATTGCATCGGCATAGCCCTGGCCGACATTTCCACCGGCGAATTTTACTGCACTTCCGGCGATGCGGCCTATGCCGACAAGCTGCTGCAATCGCTGCAGCCTGCCGAAATCATCTTCAGCAAAACGAATAAAAAAAAGTTTCATCAGTTTTTCGGCTATGGCTTTTATACCTATGCCCTCGATGATTGGGTATTTCAGTACGACTACGGCTGCGACCAGCTCCTGCAGCACTTCCAGGTTCATTCGCTCAAAGGCTTTGGCGTCGACGATCTGCCGGAAGCCGTTACGGCCAGCGGGGCCATCCTGCACTACCTGAAAGCCACCGAACACAGCCAGCTGGGTCACCTGAACGGCCTGGCCCGTCTGGACGCGCACCAGCACGTCTGGCTGGATCGCTTTACCCTTCGGAATCTGGAATTGCTCTCCAGCACAGCAGCCGATGGGTTGTCGCTGCTTCAGGTGATGGACGATACCATAACACCCATGGGCGGCCGACTGCTGCGTCAGTGGCTGGCTCTTCCCCTGACCAGCCTTTCGGCCCTGCAAGAACGGCAGGATCAGGTGGAAGCCTTTATCAAAGATCCTTCCCTGGCTGACCGGCTGGCCGATTGCCTGCGCCAGTGCGGCGATCTGGAACGGCTCATTGCCCGAACAGCTACCGGAAAAGCCGGGCCCCGCGATTTGCTGCACATCCGCAAGGCGCTGGAAGCCACCGGACAGGCTCAGGAACTGCTGCTCAGCGCATCCCCAGAAGTGCAACGGCTGGCCGAACAGTTGCAACCCTGCAGACTGATTTCCGACCGCATTCAAAAAGAATTACGGCCCGATGCGCCGGCCCTGGCCCATAAAGGCCACCTGTTCAACCCCGGCATCAGCAATGAGCTGGACGAATTGCGGCGGCTGACCACGCACAGTAAGGATTACCTGTTGGAGCTGCAGCGGCGCGAAGCCGAGCGTACAGGAATTACTTCGCTGAAAATCAGTTACAATCAGGTATTTGGTTACTATCTGGAAGTAACCCATGCCCACCGGCACAAGGTGCCTGCCGATTGGATTCGCAAGCAGACCCTGACGCAGGCCGAGCGCTACGTGACCCCAGAGCTCAAGGATTTGGAGGAAAAAATCGTTTCCGCCGAAAGCCGCATGCTTACCCTGGAGCTGGAACTGTATCAGCAACTGCTGGATGCCGTCCGGGAATTCGTTCCCCAGATTCAGCAAAATGCCCGGGTATTGGCCCGACTTGACGTCCTGCTATGCTTTGCACGGCTGGCTGTGAAAAACAATTGGTGCAGGCCTACATTGGTTGAACAGGGACCCATTGACATCCAGCAGGGTCGGCATCCGGTTATTGAGCGACAATTGGGTAACCAAAAACCCTTTGTTCCCAACGACTGTCGCCTGGATGAAGAGCAACAGCAGATCATCATTCTCACCGGTCCCAACATGGCCGGCAAATCGGCCTACATCCGTCAGAATGCCCTGCTGGTGCTTATGGCCCAGACAGGCAGTTTTATCCCTGCCCGGCAGGCCACTATCGGGTTAGTAGATAAAATTTTTACCCGCGTTGGGGCCAGCGACAACCTCGCTGCCGGTGAATCCACTTTTATGGTGGAAATGCTGGAAACGGCTTCCATTCTGCACAACGCTACCGGCCGAAGCCTGATCGTACTGGATGAAATCGGTCGAGGCACCTCCACCTTTGACGGCATCAGCATTGCATGGGCCGTTGCCGAATTCCTGCACGATCATCCCAGAGGCCGGCCCAAGGTATTGTTTGCCACCCACTACCACGAACTGAATGAACTGGCCAACCGCCTCCCGCGCATCGTTAACTACCGTATGGCCGTACGTGAAGCAGGCAATAAGGTATTGTTTCTGCATCAGGTGCAACCCGGTGCCGCCGAACACAGCTTTGGCATTCACGTAGCTGCCATGGCCGGCCTACCGCAGCCCGTGATCGAGAGGGCCGGTCAGATCATGAAACAACTGGAAAACGGACGCAGCACCCCGCCGAAAGTACAGCCAGCCCAGCAGCCCTCGTCCCATCAGCTGTCCCTTTTTGCTCCGGATCCGGAAATGACCCGGCTGCGTCAATGGCTCAAGCAATTGGATCTGAATACGCTCACTCCCGTGGAAGCCCTGCTCAAGCTGGCCGAATTGCAGGATCGCTTCAGCCGCTGAGCGTATCTTCGCCGCATGACTGCTGAACAGCTAAAAGATCTGAAAAGCCGGCTGCGGGCTTTGAGGAGGTTTCTTTGACATTGACCTTCGAAGCGAACAAATCCGCAACGACGAAGCGCTGACCCATGCCCCCGACTTCTGGAGCGACCCCCAGAAGGCAGAACAGGTCATGCGCCAGATTAAGGAAAACCGCAACTGGATCAGCCGCTTTCAAACGGCACAAACGGCCGTGGAAGATCTCGAAGTGCTTTACGAATTTCAGCAAAACGGAGAGGCGGAACCGGAAATCATTGATCAGCAATACGGACAGGCACTGCAGGCCGTTGAACATCTGGAGTTCCACAGCACGCTAACTGCGCCAGAAGACAAATTGGGCGCAGTGCTGGAAATCAATGCCGGGGCCGGCGGCACCGAAAGCTGCGACTGGGCCGCCATGCTCCAGCGAATGTATATCATGTGGGGCGAAAAAAACGGGTACCGGGTCAGTCAGTTGGACGTCAGTTACGGCGAAGTGGCCGGAATCCGTTCCGCTGCGCTGGAGTTCGACGGGGAATATGCCTTTGGCCACCTGAAATCCGAAAGCGGCGTTCATCGGCTGGTGCGCATTTCCCCCTTTGATGCCAATGCCAGAAGGCATACCTCCTTTGCCTCGGTATTTGTCTATCCGCTGGTGGACGACACTATTGAAATTGACCTGAAGGATGCCGATGTGAAAATGGAAACGGCGCGCAGCGGCGGAGCCGGCGGGCAGAACGTGAACAAAGTGGAAACCAAGGTCATTCTCACCCATGTGCCGACAGGCATAACCGTTATGTGCCAGACGGAGCGAACCCAGCTTGGCAACCGGGAAAAAGCCATGAAGATGCTGCGTTCCAAACTGTATGAACGGGAACTGGAAAAACGGCAGGCCGAACGCGATAAGCTGGAGGCCGGCAAGCGGAAAATCGAATGGGGCTCGCAGATCCGCAACTACGTTCTGCATCCTTACAAACTGGTCAAGGATCTGCGCACCGGGTTGGAACGCACCGACCCCCAGGCCGTTCTGGACGGCGAACTCAACGACTTCATCAAGGCCTATTTGCTGGCTCAAAAGCAGCCTGTTACCGAATAATACCTATCTTTGCGCCTCTTTTAAACCCATAAAACTTTTTCTAAAGTAAAATGGCAGTTCGTTTACGGCTTCAGCGGCATGGCCGCAAGGGCCACCCCGTCTATCACATCGTAGCCGCCTCTGCTCAGGCCGCCCGCGATGGCCGCTTCATCGAGAAGCTGGGCTATTACGATCCCACCCTGGATCCGGCCGTCCTGGAAGTCAACCGTGACCGGGCGCTGCAGTGGCTGCACGACGGGGCAAAACCAACCCCGACGGTGCGCCGCCTGCTTAGCACAGCCGGCGTCTTGTACTACAAACACCTGCAGCGGGGCATTGCTCTGGGAGTGCTTACTCAGGAACTGGCGGACGAAAAATGGAATAAATGGCTGGAAGCCCGGCGTAACGCCTCCGGCAAAAGCAATGCCCGAAGCCGGAAGCGTAGGAAAAAGGATAAAAAGCAGGCAGCGCCGGCCTCTTAACCCCGGCGCTTTCCGGCCATGCAGCGGCTGATTTGCGTGGGTAGGGTGAACCGGGCCTTTGGCCTGAAAGGTCATTTGCGGTTTTATCTTTTACCTCCCTACCGGCATCGTCTGCCCGATACCCCGGTGTTTTTTCTTACCCATCGCCAGACCCTCCTGCCGTTCGAAACCGAAGAGTTTGACGTGACCCCCTCCGGTCATGGACTCCTGCTTTTGCAGGGCATCAGGGAAAGAACACAGGCGCAGCAATTCGTCGGTCAATCCCTGATGGTGGAGGCAAGTTGTCTGAAAGCGGCACCCGAGGTGACGGGGCCCGCTGCCTGGCTGGGTTACAACCTGCACGATGAACAGGTGGGTCCTTTGGGCCCGCTCGAAGACGTGTTGCTGTTGCCGCAGCATGCCCTGGGATTGTTCCGCTTCAGGGAAAAAGAGGTGTTGTTTCCCCTGCATGAACACTTTCTGCTCGGAGCCGACCACGAGCGCAGGGTGCTTTTTGTCCGACTGCCCGATGGGTTGCTGGACCTCTATGCACCCCGGTCATCCTGAAATTTTCAGCCGCCAGCCAGATGCGCATTGACATCGTTACGTTGTTTCCCGAACTGCTGGAAGGACCCTTCAGCCACTCTATCCTTCGCCGGGCCCAGGAACGCGGATTGCTAGAAATTCACCGGGTGCAATTGAGGGATTTTGCCACCGACCGGCACCGCACCGTAGACGATTATCCCTATGGCGGCGGTCCGGGCATGGTGCTTATGGCAGAACCTTTGGCCAATTGCCTGGATCACCTCCTGAGCCAACGCAAATACGATGAAATTGTTTACCTCACTCCCGACGGGGAGCGACTGTGCCAATCGCTCTGTAACCGATTGTCGCTTCATCAAAATCTGATCCTCATTTGCGGCCATTACAAAGGCATTGACGAACGCATTCGCAAGCTATACGTAACCCGCGAGATTTCCATTGGCGATTATGTGCTCAGTGGTGGGGAGCTGGCTGCTGCCGTACTGGTGGACTGCGTGGCCCGCCTGCTGCCCGGTGTGCTTAACGACGAAGCATCGGCACTTTTTGATTCATTTCAGGATAACCTGCTCGCGCCTCCCGTTTACACCCGACCGGAGGTTTTCCGTGGGCTACGGGTGCCCGAGGTTTTGCTGTCAGGCAATCAGAAAGCCATTGACGAATGGCGGCTGGAGCAAAGCCAGCAACGCACCCGCCAGCGCCGACCCGATTTGCTGCCCCCTGACTGATGGCCATCCGTGCTTTACTTTCGCATGCCGTGAAGGTCTTGTTTGTGTTGTTGCTATTCGCCGCGCTGGCCTGTCAGAACCCTGCACCAGAAAAAGTGCCCATGGATGGCAGCCTGGTGCGCAACCCGGGGCTGGGCGATGAGGAACTGCTTCCGGAAATGAGCTTTAAGAACCGCAGCTTTGATTTCGGGGCCCTTACGGAAGGAGAAGAAGTCACGCACGATTTCTGGTTCACCAATACCGGCAGAGCCCCGCTGATTATTTCCGAAGTGCAGAGCGGCTGCGGCTGCACCACGCCCGTTTGGCCCAAAGGAGCGGTTAAGGTGGGCGACAGTGCCTACATTCGTGTGGTGTATAACAGCAAAAACCAGACGGGGGAATTCAGCAAAAACGTAGTGGTTATTGCCAACACCTATCCGAACAAAACAACGCTGAAGGTAACCGGCGTCGTCATCAAAAAACCAAAAACCCAATCACCGTAAACGATGAATGCAAGCTTCCTGTTGATGGCACCACCGGCTTCGGGACAAAGCGGAGCCGGCTGGGTGAACCTGATTTTTCTGGTAGGCATCTTTGCTATTATGTATTTTTTTATGATTCGTCCGCAGGCCAAGAAAGCCCGTGAACAGCGGAAGTTTCTGGAAAGCCTGCAAAAGGGGGACAAGGTGGTCACCGTTTCCGGCATACACGGCCGCATCACCAAAATTCATGAAGGGGCCAGCACCGTAGAACTGGAAATTGATACGAACACCCGCGTGGTCATGGAGCGCAGCGGCATTTCCCTGGAGTACACCCGGGCCCTGAACCAGAAATCCTGAACGTGCCGAGGCACGGAGGCCTCACCGGTAATCTGGGTGCCGGCAAGAGCACGGTAGCCCGACTTTTTGCCCTGCTGGGCATTGCCGTTTACGATGCGGACCGTCAGGCAAAAAACATGCTGGTTCAACCGGCTGTGCTGGAAGCCTTGCGGCAACGGTTCGGACTAAAGGTCATCGGGCAGGAACTTCAGACGGCTGCATTGGCAGAGGTCGTATTCTCCGATCCGCAGCATCTGCAGTGGTTGAATGGAATCATTCATCCCCTGGTGAAAGCGGACTATCTGATTTGGCGCCAACAGCAGCAGGGGCCTTATACGCTTGCCGAGGCGGCCCTGATATACGAATCGGGCATGGATGCGCTGATGGACTTCGTCATTGCCGTTACCGCTCCGGAACCCCTGCGTCTGCAGCGCGTTCAACTTCGCAGCGGTTTTTCTGCCGAACAATTTCACCGCCGGCAGCGCCACCAGCTACCGCAGGAGCAGATACTTCAACGGGCTACCTTCCGTATTGACAACCACGAGGCTGCCGCCTTGATACCCCAGGTGTATGCGCTGCACCAGCAGCTGTGTGAAGCGCATGGTTGAGCCCGGTCAGCAGCAACGATCGTTGGGTGCTATTTACCTTTGCAGGCTGAAACGGTTTTTATGGAGACGATTCGCATTAAGAATAAGGGCCAGGCCAAGCTGTTTCGTTCCCGCAGCCTGGAACGACTTACCAAGACCAGCCCGCAGGTGATATACAGTATTTACATTCCGCTGATTCTGGCCATGCTGGCCTATGCGGCCTTTTACCTGCATGCCCATCCCGTACGCCTTGCGGCTTTTTTCCTGTTTGGCATGGCGTTTTGGACGCTTTTTGAATACCTGATGCACCGCTTTGTATTCCATCACCACAGCGAAAACCCTCGCGTACAGCGCATTCTTTACACCGCGCATGGCGTTCATCACGAATTTCCCCGGGATAAAGACCGGCTGTTCATGCCCCCTGTGCCCAGCCTGCTCATAGCTTCAGTGCTCTTTTCCCTTTTTTATTGGGTCATGGGGCCCAATGCCTTTTTGTTCTGGCCGGGATTTGTCAGCGGCTATCTGATTTACGGAACCATGCATTATGCCATTCATGCCATGGCACCGCCGCTTCCCCTTTTCAAACCGCTGTGGCGGTATCACCACCTGCATCACTACAAGGAGCCGGATAAAGGTTTCGGCGTATCCAGCCCCTTATGGGATCATGTATTCGGAACTGTGCCGCGCACCAAGGGAAAATTTGCCAATCCGGAAGAGCGCTCCTGAAGCCGTTACCGCACCAGGGTGACTGTTCCCCGCTCGCTTAGCCGGGTACCGTCATCCAGCTCGGCCCGGAGCAACCAGGTGTAGGCGCCGATAGGTTGTTCTTTTCCATTAAAGGTTCCGTCCCAACCCGATTCCGGCCTGGGGCTGCGAAACACCATCTGCCCCCAGCGGTTATATACCCGCAGGTCGTATTCCACTACACCTTTGAATTGTGGCCGGAACCAGTCATTGCGGTTATCGTTGTTGGGAGAAAAAGCCGTCGGCAATAGCACATAGGAACATAATTGATTGACGGTAAGGGTTACGGTGTCAATGCCCACCAGACAGCCGATGTTGTTGTAGCCATAGGCCACATAAGTAACGTCGCTGAGGGGATTGATGACCTGAGGCGTGGGACAATCGGCACAGGACAAACCCTGCGCCGGCACCCATTCGTAGGAAGCGGCGCCGCTGGCCGACAAGGTGACGTCACGACCGGGGCAAACCACCGTGTCCGGACCAGCCGTTATGCCTGTAAGTTCGCCATCCACCGTGATGACCAAACTGTCCAAATGAATGCAGCCGTAGGTATCGGTGCCATAGACATAGAATACGGTGGTTTCGGTTACCGTGGCTTTCGGATTGGCTATATCAGGATCGTTGAGCAATGCGGCCGGCTCCCAGTGGTAACTTACGGCTCCCTGCGCAGAAAGCTGCACCGTACCCGGGCATATGGTGGTATCGGGCCTGGCTTTCAGATCAATCGGTGGATAAACGGTAACTACAACGGAATCAATGGCTTCACAGCCACCGGGACCACTGACGGTTGCATAGTAGGTCGTTGTCGTGCTGGGCCAGACGTGGGGATTTTCGCAAGTAGTGCAATCAATGGAATTGTTCGGACTCCAGAAATAGGCCACCGAGCCGCTGCCATCCAACATCACGGTATCACCAAAACAAATGCTTTGGTCAGGACCGGCGCTGATGGTCAGATCGCATTCGCACTTGCGCACGGAAATGTCGTCAATACCAAAATCATTGCCATTAGCCTGCAGGTTGGTGTTGATGAGGCAAATGGTAAAAGCAGTCTGCACGCCGGTTTGCATCACCTGCGAAAACTGCTTCCAGGTGTTGGTGGTGTTCGGGGCAGCGAACGGAGCGAAATAATTCACGCCGTTCACATTCAGTTGTATGGTGGCAGGTGATTGATTGTAGAGGGAAGTCAAAAAATAGCTGATCTGGTAATAGCTGTTGGGATCCACCGGCACTGTCTGACACCAAACGGCGGTTCCCGCAGTGGAACTGCCATTGGCCATAAGAAATTTGCCGCTTCCGGTAGTGTGATCGGCCCCTACCCATGCCACATTGTAAAATGCCGGATCGCTTCCTACCGTGTACAGCCCGGCACCAAGCAAACACTGGCTGGTCGAACAATAGCCATAAGCGGAGGTAAATGAGGTGTTGCCGCTTTCAAAATCTCCGTTCACTACTAAGTTAGGCCCCAGTGGAGCAAGACCTGCGGGACATTGAGCCATCAACCCAATTGGGATAATCCAGGCAAGAATTCCGCCAATCAGTCGCCTCATAAGGCAAATATAGCTACCGGGCCACGGGCACCAGCAATCAGACTGCATACTGCTTCTCCAACCGCGCCGAGTGCTAAAAGCCGCCGATTTCTTGCCTACTGGAAATTTTCTGTTTTACCTTTCCAAATGAGAAAAAAATCCTACCTTTGCCGTTCGCCTAAGCGGTGGGCTTCCTGCAAGACGTTACTTATCAGCATCAATATTGCTCTGTACGGGATGGGTGTGCTTTACAAACACCTCCGGTTCCGTCGGCAGTACGCCTACGCAACGGCCATGCAAATCCATCCAACGCCATATGCCATTTAAGAAAGATCTGAAGATCAAGCCCAACTTCACCCAGGTTCGCATCCAGTTGGCCTCGCCCGATTCCATACTGGAACGCAGCTATGGGGAAGTGCTGAAACCCGAAACCATTAACTACCGCACGTACAAGCCCGAACGCGATGGTTTGTTTTGCGAGCGCATTTTTGGTCCGGTAAAAGATTACGAATGTTACTGCGGTAAGTACAAACGTATCCGCTACAAAGGCATTGTTTGCGACCGTTGCGGCGTAGAGGTCACGGAAAAAAAGGTGCGGCGCGAACGCATGGGTCACATTCGCCTGGTGGTGCCGATCGTACACATCTGGTATTTCAAGAGCCTGCCCAATAAAATCGGATATCTGCTCGGTCTTTCGTCCAAGAAGCTGGAGATGATCATTTACTACGAACGGTATGTGGTCATCCAGCCCGGCATCCGCGAAGACAAACAGTATCTGGATCTGCTCACGGAAGAAGAATACCTGGAAATTCTGGAGCAGTTGCCGCGCGACAACCAGCACCTGGACGATAAGGACCCCCGCAAGTTCATTGCCAAGATGGGCGGCGAAGCCATCCGCGATCTGTTGGCCCGCATCGATCTGAATCAGCTCAGCTATCAGTTGCGGAATCAGGCTGCCACCGAAACCTCACAGCAGCGAAAGCAGGAAGCGCTTAAGCGGCTCAGTGTCGTGGAATCGTTCCGGGAAGCCAATCAGCGTGCGGTCAATAAGCCGGAATGGATGGTTATTGAATACTTGCCGGTAGTTCCGCCCGAGCTGCGCCCCCTGGTTCCGTTGGATGGCGGCCGTTTTGCTTCTTCCGACCTCAACGACCTGTATCGCCGCGTCATCATCCGCAACAACCGCCTGAAACGACTGTTGGAGATCAAAGCCCCTGAAGTCATCCTGCGCAACGAAAAGCGCATGCTGCAGGAAGCGGTGGATAGTCTTTTTGACAATTCGCGAAAATCCAATGCGGTTAAGGCAGAGGGAGGCCGCGCACTCAAATCCCTTAGCGACATTCTTAAAGGCAAACAAGGCCGTTTTCGTCAGAACCTGCTGGGCAAACGCGTGGATTACTCCGGCCGCTCGGTGATTGTGGTGGGTCCGGAATTGAAATTGTACGAATGCGGTCTGCCCAAAGACATGGCGGCTGAATTGTTCAAGCCCTTCATTATCCGAAAGCTGATTGAACGAGGTATCGTCAAGACCGTTAAAAGCGCCAAGAAACTGGTGGACCGTAAGGAACCAGTAATCTGGGACATATTGGAAAACATCCTCAGAGGCCATCCTGTGCTGTTGAACCGGGCTCCTACCCTGCACCGGCTATCCATTCAGGCCTTTCAGCCCAAACTCATTGAAGGCAAGGCCATTCAGCTTCATCCGCTGGTCTGCACGGCCTTCAATGCCGACTTCGACGGCGACCAGATGGCGGTCCATGTGCCATTAAGCAATGCCGCCATCCTGGAGGCGCAGCTGCTCATGCTCTCTGCTCACAACATCCTGAATCCGCAGAACGGCACGCCCATCACCCTGCCCTCACAGGATATGGTGCTGGGGCTGTACTACATCACCAAAGGCATGAAAAGTCAGGACGGAGTAAAAGTCAAAGGAGAAGGCAAGGTCTTTTACTCGCCTGAGGAAGTCATCATTGCCTACAACGAACAGCAGGTGGACCTGCATGCCTTCATCAAGGTAAAAGTGCCGGTCCGCGAAAACGGACAATTGGTTACCCGGCTGGTGGAAACCACTGTAGGCCGGGTCATCTTCAACAGCGTGGTGCCGCCCCAGGCCGGCTTCATCAATCAGCTGCTTACTAAAAAGGTGCTGCGCGACGTCATTGGTCAGATCATTGAAGTCACCGATGTGCCCACCACCGTAAAATTCCTGGACGACATCAAGAACCTGGGCTTCACCATGGCCTTCAAGGGAGGGCTGTCGTTCAATCTGACCGACCTGCTCATCCCGGCCAACAAGCAGGAGTTGCTGCGTCAGGCCCAGCGCGAAGTAGATGAAGTCATCAGCAACTACAACATGGGTTTCATCACCAACAACGAACGGTACAATCAGGTCATTGACATCTGGACCCGTGTCAACAACCGCATTGCTGAAAGCCTGTACAAAATGTTGGAAAGCGACAAGCAGGGTTTCAACAGCGTGTTTATGATGTTGCATTCCGGCGCCCGCGGTTCCAAAGAGCAGGTGCGACAACTGAGCGGATTGCGTGGCCTGATGCAGAAGCCCCGCAAGAGCGGCAGCAGCGGCGGTGAGCTCATTGAAAATCCCATTCTGGCTAACCTCAAAGAAGGCCTCAGCGTTCTGGAATACTTCATCTCTACCCACGGTGCCCGCAAGGGTCTTGCCGACACGGCGCTCAAGACCGCTGATGCCGGTTACCTCACCCGCCGCCTCGTGGATGTGGCTCAGGACGTCGTCATCACGGAAGAAGATTGCGGCACCCTGCGTGGCATTCCCATTTCAGCCCTGCGCGATAACGATGAAGTGGTGGAGCCGCTCAGCGATCGCATTATCGGACGCATCAGCCTCAACGACGTTTACGACCCGATCACCCATGAACTGCTCGTGCGCAGCGGGGAGGAAATCAGTCAGGAAGTGGCAGAAAAAATCGAAGCCACTGCCATTGAAACGGTGGAAATCCGCTCCGTACTGACCTGCGAATCGCGTCGAGGCGTCTGCGTCAAATGCTACGGGCGCAACCTGGCCATCAACCGGCTGGCTGAAATCGGCGATGCCGTAGGCATCATCGCCGCACAAAGCATCGGTGAGCCCGGTACCCAGCTCACCCTGCGCACCTTCCACACCGGCGGTGCTGCTTCCGGCTTTGCTTCCGAATCCGAACTCAAATCCAAGTTTGATGGCGTCATCCGTTTTGAAGACACCCGCACCTCCACCTTTTCTTCGGCCTCCGGTGGTACAGCGGTTGTGGTCATCGGCCGAAACGGTGAGGTATGCATTGACGATCCCCAAACGGGTCAAACCCTGATTACCCATCATTTGCCTTATGGTGCCCATCTGCATGTAAAAGAGGGCGACCGCGTCAGCCGCGGCCAGGTTATTTGTACCTGGGATCCGTATAATGCCGTCATCCTGTCCGAAATCAAGGGCCGCATCGTTTTTGAAAACATCATTGAAGGCCTGACCTATCGCGAAGAGATGGATGAGCAGACCGGCCATAAGGAAAAGGTGATCATCGAAAGCCGCGATAAAAGCAAGATCCCCACCATTAAGGTGGTGGGCTCAGGCAAAACCGAAAAAGCCTACAACCTGCCGGTTGGTTCGCACATCAACGTGGAAGAAGGTGACGATGTGGAGGCCGGAATGATTTTGGTAAAAATTCCGCGCACCCTGGCCAAATTGCGCGGCGACATTACCGGCGGTCTGCCCCGCGTCACCGAGCTCTTTGAGGCTCGCAATCCCTCCAATCCGGCCATTGTAACCGAAATAGACGGTGTGGTAACCTTTGGCAGCATCAAGCGCGGTAACCGCGAACTGATCGTAACTTCTAAAGACGGTGAACAGCGCAAATACCATGTGCCGCTTTCCAAACTCTTTCTGGTTGCCGATGGCGACTTCGTTAAAGCAGGTCAGCCGCTCAGCGACGGAGCCATCACCCCGAACGACATTCTGGCCATCAAAGGGGTAAATGCCGCCCAGGAATACCTGGTCAATGAAATCCAGGAAGTTTACCGGCTTCAGGGCGTAAAAATCAACGACAAGCACATTGAGGTGATCGTCCGCCAGATGATGCGCAAGGTGAACATCGTGGATCCGGGAGATACCCGCTTTCTGGAAGGGGAAGCCGTTGACCGGCATGAGTTTCTTATGGAAAATGAAGAAATTTTTGACAAGAAAGTCATCACCGATGCCGGCGACTCCGCCAACCTGAGCGTAGGCCAGATCGTTACCCTGCGTGCCATCCGCGAAGAGAATTCGCTGCTGAAGCGTGCCGACAAACGTACGGTCCAATACCGCGATGCCCGACCCGCAACGGGCAGCCCTATTCTCCAGGGCATTACCCGGGCCTCACTGGGCACGCAAAGCTGGATTTCTGCCGCTTCATTCCAGGAAACCACCAAGGTGCTCAGCAGCAGCAGCATTGCAGCGAAAACCGATGACCTGATCGGACTCAAAGAAAACGTCATTGTGGGGCACCTCATTCCGGCCGGAACCGGCATGCGGGCCTACGAAAACATCATCGTTGGCTCCATGGAGGAATACCAGCAACTGATGCAGTCCAAAAAAGAACTGCTCAGCGAAATTCCCAGCCTGGATGAATAGCGTTGCGGAAAGCAGGGTCAACCTGCTTGTTCCGCAACCGGCAATCCGCTTTCGCCATGCAGTTGCTTGACGGTCGTGCCTTATCCGGGCAGTTGCAGCAAAAACTGGCCCGGGTCACGGAAACCCTGAAGCAACAAGACAAGCCCCTGCCCCATCTGGTGGCCATACTCGTAGGCAACGATGCCGCCAGCCACACCTACGTGCGTTCCAAAATCAAGGCCTGCGAGCGCGTAGGCATCCGGTCCACCCTGATCCGGCTGGAAGAAAACGTATCTGAATTTTCGTTAACTGATACCATCAGCAGGCTCAACGCCGACCCTTCGGTGCATGGCATCCTGCTTCAGTTGCCGCTACCGCCGCACCTGCCGGCCGATGTGCTCACCCATCACATTGCTCCGGAAAAAGATGTGGATGGCTTTCACTTCATTAATGCTGGAAAAATGCTGAAGGGATTGCCCTGCCCCTTGCCGGCCACTCCTTACGGTATTCTGCTTCTGCTGGAGCATTACCGCATTGAAACCTCCGGAAAGCATTGCGTTATCGTGGGACGAAGTGACATTGTAGGCCGACCGCTCAGCGTGCTGTTAAGCCGCAACCACTATCCGGGCAACTGCACCGTAACCTTGTGCCACAGCAAATCGGAAAACCTTTCCGACCATTGCCGCTCAGCCGACCTGCTGATCGCAGCCATCGGAAAACCTAATTTTATCCAAGCAAGCATGGTTAAACCCGGAGCCACCGTAATTGACGTGGGCATCAACCGCATTGCCGACAGCAGCCACCCTGGCAGCTTTCGCCTGGTCGGTGATGTAGATTTCAATGCGGTCGCTCCCATATGCAGTCACATTACTCCCGTTCCGGGAGGCGTGGGCCCCATGACCATTGCCGCCCTGCTGCTCAATACCTTCTATGTGGCCGGCTACCCGCAATGACCAGCATGCTCCCGCCAGCCGGTTGCAGCTCGCTTATCCCGTTATGGAACTGTTTCCTTCCATTCAGGGAGAAGGGTTTTATCAGGGCCAGCCTGCAGTGTTCATCCGGCTGGCCGGCTGCGATGTAGGCTGCGTTTGGTGCGATGTGAAAGACAGCTGGGATGCCACGCTGCATCCCGTTTTGTCGCTGGAGGCAATCGGCGAATCCATCCGCCGGCAAACCGCTCCCATCTGCGTGGTGACCGGTGGGGAGCCCACTCTTTATGACCTTTTGCCTCTGACCGACTGCATTCACGACTCAGGCAAGAAAGCACACTTGGAAACGGCTGCCACGGCGCCGATTTCAGGAAGTTGGGATTGGATTTGTATTTCACCAAAAAAGTTCAAGCCCCCCCTGGAACAAAATTTGCCCCTAGCCAACGAATTGAAGGTAGTGATTTATCATCCCACCGATCTGCAATGGGCCGAACGCTACGCGGCATACGTCACACCCCAGTGCAAACGCTACCTGCAACCCGAATGGTCGCGTCGGAACCAAATCATTCCGCTGATATTATCCTACATCAGGCAAAAGCCGCAGTGGGAAATTTCTGTTCAGTTGCATAAGTACCTGCATGTTCCCTGAACGACTGATTCTCTGGCTCACGCTGTGCGCAATTGCGACTGCGCCAGCCTGGTCGCAATCCTACACGACCGTCAAGACCGCCGGAAAGTCCGCCCTTAAGGAATGGCAGCAAGCCAATGACCTGATTGCGCGCCAGCAATATGCTCAGGCCGTGGAGGCATTGAAGGAACTTAGCCGAAAGCGACCCGACTTTATCGATCCTCCCCTGCTGCTGGGCGAGCTGCAATTGCTGCAAGGGGCCTATGCCGAAAGCATTACCTCCTTGCTTCAGGTTATCTCGCTGGATGCCCGTTACGCATCCAAAGCATGGTTTTTTCTGGCCCAGGCCTACTGGGAGCTGGATTCCCTGGAACGTTGCCTGGAAGCCTGCAATCGCTTCCTGGATTTTACTTCCACTTCGCGGGAGCGAAGGCTGGAGGCCGAACGCATGCGCATCAATGCGGCTTTTGCCCGGGAAGCCAGGCAGCATCCGGTTCCGTTTGCCCCCAAACCGCTCCCTTCGGCTGTCAACTCCGACTGGCCAGAATACCTGCCTTCGCTTTCCGGCGATGAACAAACTTTGGTCTTTACCCGGCGTTTAGGTAAGGGAGCAGCGGCACAGGAGGATTTTTACCTGTCTCATAAAATCAACGGTCAGTGGCGTGCTGCTGAACCTATCGTTTCGTTGAACACTCCCCGAAATGAAGGAGGCCAGACGCTGACCGCCGATGGAAAAGCCATGTATTTTGTGCGATGCGATCAGCCCGGAGGCTTTGGCAGTTGCGACATCTATTATGCAGAGCGGGATGCAGACCGCTGGAGCGCACCCCAAAACCTGGGGCCGCCCGTCTGTACGCCGGCCTGGGAAACCCAGCCTTCCATTGCCGCCGATGGCCGCACCCTTTATTTTGTCAGCAACCGTAGTGGCGGAAAAGGCGGAAGCGACATCTGGATCAGCCGGCGCGACGAAGCCGGCAACTGGTCGGCCCCGGAAAATGCGGGCGATTCCATCAATACACCGTTTGATGAAAAATCGCCTTATATCCACCCCGATGGGCAAACCCTTTACTTTGCTTCCAATGGTCATCCCGGAATGGGTGGCGACGACTTGTTTGTTAGCCGGCGCCATGCCGATGGCAGCTGGGGCCGTCCGCAAAATCTGGGATATCCCATCAACAGCAAAAACGATGAAAACAGCCTGTTTGTCGCACTGAGCGGAAAGCTGGCCTACTTTGCTTCAGGACGTTTCAGCGATCGAAACGATTTTAACCTATATGTTTTTGAACTATATGACGAAGCACGACCTACCCCAACGGCTTACCTGACCGGAACGGTAGTGGACGAGGCCAGTGGCCGCCCGTTGCATGCCCGCATCCAGCTTTACGACTTGCGTAGCGGAGCCCTGGCTGCCTCTTCCCGCTCCGATACTTGGGATGGCCGCTACCTGATTTCCCTTCCCGCCGGCACCGATTATGCCCTTCATGCCTTCGCCGATGGTTATTTGTTTTATTCCCGTCATTTTTCGTTGAGCCGACAGGCCACGGTCAGGCCCGATACGCTTCCGGTTCGCCTCAAGCCACTTACCCCCGGACAAAGCATTCCCTTGTATAATATCTTTTTTGACCATGACTCCTATGCCCTGAAAAAGGAGTCAGAAGTAGAATTGCAGCGCCTGCTAAGCCTGCTGCAACAAAACAGCACGTTGCGCATTCGCATTGACGGCCACACCGACAATCAGGGCAGTCATGAGCACAATCAGCGCCTGTCAGAGAACAGGGCTAAAGCGGTGTATGAGTATCTGCTGGCCGGAGGCATTGAAAAAAGCCGCCTCAGCTTTCGTGGGTTTGGTGAACAACAGCCGATTGCCACCAACGACACGGAAGCAGGACGGGCTTTGAACCGTCGCACAGAAATCACGGTACTCAGCCGCTGAACCGTTGACCGGTTTGCGGATACAGTTCGCAGACCTTATCGTACAGGCTGCGCAGCCGTTGCAACAAGGGCTTGAGTTCGCGCAGCGGCAGCATGTTGGCGCCGTCGGAACGGGCATGCGCGGGTTCCGGATGCGTCTCGAGGAAAAGGCCATCAGCGCCCACAGCAAGAGCTGCCCGGGCCAAAGGTTCAATCATGCGGGGCATACCGCCTGTTACTCCTGCCGTCTGGTTGGGCTGCTGTACCGAATGGGTGCAGTCAACAATGACCGGATAGCCGGCCTGCTGCATGATAGGAACCGAGCGGAAATCGACCACCAGATCGCCGTAGCCGAACATGGTGCCCCGCTCCGTAAGCATGATCCGGTGATTTCCTGTGGCTTCCACCTTCTGCGCGGCAAAGGCCATCTGATCGGCAGCCAGGAATTGCCCTTTCTTGATATTTACCCATTTTCCCGTGCGTCCGGCAGCCTGCAACAATTCGGTCTGACGGCACAAAAATGCAGGAATCTGTAATACGTCAACAAACGCTGCCGCCATTGCTGCTTCTGCCGCTTCATGAATATCGGTCAGCACCGGTATGTCGTACCTGCTGCCAATCTGAGCCAATTGCTCCAAAGCCGCTTCATCGCCGATCCCAGTAAAAGAATCGCCGCGTGTACGATTGGCTTTCCGGTAGGAGGCTTTGAATACCCAGGGAATCTGTAACGCTTCACAGGCTTCTCCCACCGCTTCCGCTACGGTTTGTAGCACATGGCCTTCTTCCACCACACAGGGACCGGCTATAAGCAAAAACGAAGGTCGCCTGTAGTGTCGAAGCTTGGGGATGTCGGCTGGCACCATGCTTCGATAGCCTATACGGTAAGGGTGCCTCCTACCGGCATCAGGATGAGCTTGGCCTGGCTGTCGGCAAAGGCTTTTTGCGCAGCATCGTGATCAATGGTAATCGGTGGAAACGAATCGTAATGCATGCCAATAACGATTTCGCTTTGCAGAAACTCTGCCGCTATGGCAGCATCGTTGTAATCCATCGTAAAGTAACCTCCTATGGGCAGAAAGGCCAGTTTGACAGTGGCATAACGGGGAATGAGCTGCAGGTCAAGCGTTAACGCCGTATCTCCGGCAAAGTAAAAGTTGCCGTCAGAGCTTTCCACCAGAAAGGCCCCGGGATTGCCTCCATAGGTGCCATCAGGAAACTGGCTGGAATGCTGGGCATGCAGCATACGCACGTGGCCAAATGACGTGGCTATGCGCCCGCCAAAGTTGAGTTTTTCCACCCCGGAAATTCCCTTGGCCTCGTAATACGAGGCTATTTCAAAGTTGGAGATGAGTTTGGCTCCGGTGCGCTGAAGCACCTGGAGGGCATCGGCCAGATGATCGCCATGTGCATGGGAAATCAGCACATAATCTGCCTGCAGGTCCTCGGCCCGCAGGTGTGCCGCTTTGGGATTGCCCGAAACAAACGGATCAAACAACAGGCGCCTGCCGCCGGCAACCACACCAAAACAGGAATGACCGAAGTACGTGATTTGCAAAGCCATGATGCAAAGGTAAGGGCCTGCCTTTCCGCTCAGTACCCATAGATCTCCCCCCATCGCTCGCGAAGAAACTGGCGCAGGCGCTGCTCCCGTTCATTAGAAGCCGGATCATAAAAACGACGACCGTGAAGTTCCGGCGGCAGAAACTCCTGTCCGGCAAAATGCCCGGGCACGTCGTGATCGTATTGGTAATTGCTGCCATATCCCCACTCCTTCATCAGCGGTGTGGGCGCATTTCGCAAATGCAATGGAACTGGCAAAGCCCCTGAAAGGTCCACCTCGGCAAGCGCATCCTGAATGGCTTTGTAACAGGAATTACTCTTTGCCGAACAGGCCAGATAAACGGCCATTTCAGCCATAACGATCCGGCCTTCCGGCATGCCTATCCGCTCCACGGCCTGATAACAGGCCGTCGCTGCGGGCAAAGCAGCGGGATTAGCCAGGCCAACATCTTCTGCCGCCAGAACAATCATCCTGCGGCAGATGAACAGCGGGTCTTCACCGCCGGCAATGAGGCGTGCTAACCAATAGACGGCTGCATTGGGATCGCTGCCCCGCACCGATTTGATGAATGCAGAAATAAGCTGGTAGTGTTGCTCCCCGTCTTTATCGTGCAATGCGATTCGCCGTTGAGCTACCCGCATCACCAGATCGTCCGTCAGCCGCACCGGCCCTGAGGGAGTAGTATTCACGGCCTGTTCCACCAGGTTAAACATGCGGCGGGCATCGCCTCCGCTGAGGCGCAGCAAGGCATCGCTTTGCACGACAGTAACCTGCCGGCTGCGCAGCCACTCATCACGCTCCAGCGCCCGGTGAAGCAGCAGCAGCAGATCGTCCGACTCCAGCGGATGCAAGGCATAGACCTGACAGCGCGACAGTAACGGGGAAATGATCTCCAGCGAAGGATTCTCCGTGGTAGCCCCAATCAGAATCACATCGCCCCGTTCTACGGCAGGCAGCAGCGCATCCTGCTGACTTTTGCTGAACCGATGCAGTTCATCCAGGAACAACACGGCCTGACCCAGTCGCTTCGACTGCTCTATGGCCTGCCGCACTTCACGTACTCCGGAGTGGACCGCGCTGAGCGACAGCAAGGGGCGTTTGCCTTCCACAGCCAGAATGCGGGCCAGCGACGTCTTGCCACTACCGGGTGGTCCCCACAAAATGAGGGAAAACAGTTGACCGTTTTCCGTCATACGACGCAGCACCTGATCGGGTCCGATCAGGTGACTTTGGCCGACAAAATCCTCCAGACGCTGGGGCCGCATGCGTTCGGCAAGCGGCTTCCGATTGTGGCTGTGCATAACAGGTACTCAACTTAATACTTTTTCGCCTTGCCGCCTACTTTTGCCCGCACGCATGGTGTACCGGTTGCTGCGACCATTGCTGTTTGTGCTGCCTCCCGAAACAGCTCATGCACTGACCCTTTCTTCTTGGCAACTGCTGCTGCGCATTCCCGGCATGCGGCCACTGATCCATGGCTTATGCCGCGTTCGATCTCCCCAGCTCCAGCTGGAACGATGCGGGCTGGTGTTTCCCAACCGCATCGGACTGGCCGCGGGCCTGGATAAAGATGGCCGCTACCTGCAGGCCCTTGCTTCGCTGGGCTTTGGTTTCGTGGAGATAGGCACCGTTACGCCGCTGCCCCAACCCGGCAATGAGGCACCTCGACTGTTCCGGTTGCCGGCCGACCGGGCCCTGCTGAACCGAATGGGATTTAACAATCAGGGCGCCGATGTGGTGGCAGCAAGGTTAAAGGAATTTCAGGAATGGAAAGTCCGATATAAGTGGCAAACCGTTGTGGGCGTGAACATCGGAAAGAACCGTTCCACTCCACTGGATGAGGCTGTTGAAGACTACCTCTTTTGTTTTGATCGGCTGCATCAGTGGGCAGACTACATAGTGATCAACGTCAGTTCTCCCAATACCGAGGGGCTGCGCGAACTGCAGCAGCGCTCCTGGCTCGACGGGTTGCTTGGTCATTTACAGCAGGTCAACGAAAAACTCCCAAAGCCTGTGCCCCTGTTTTTGAAAATTGCACCCGATCTGAGCTCATCGGAAGTTGCCGACGTCGTGGATTGCGCGCTGAGCCACCGCCTTTCAGGCCTTATCGCAGCCAACACTACCGTCAACCGCCATGGATTACGGACTTCAGCACCGGTGCTGGAACGAATGGGTTCAGGGGGCATCAGCGGCAAGCCGTTGGCAGGGCGCTCCACCGAGCTGATCCGGATCATCAGGCAACGATGCGGCAACCGTCTGACCTTGATGGCCAGCGGAGGCATCTTTACTCCCGAAGACGTCAGGGAAAAACTGCAGGCGGGAGCCGATCTGATTCAGCTCTATACCGCACTGGTGTATGAAGGACCCGGCCTGGTACGGAAGCTGGTGAAGGCTCTGGCACGCGATCCGGCATCATAGCGTATCTCCGCAAAACACGTAGCGGATGATGTTGGCGCCCATCTGCAGGGCCTTGAGGCGAACCTCGGGGGGATCGTTGTGCACATCATCCCAGCCATCGCCCAGATCGGTTTCATGATTATAAAAAACCACCATACGTCCCTCGTAAAATAATCCATATCCTCTCGGGCTTTGCTGATCGTGCTCGTGAATTTTGGGTAAGCCCTGCGGAAAAGGATAGGGATTGCGGTAAATGGAATGGCTGAACGGAATTTCCACCAGATCCAGTTCCGGAAAAATCATCTTCAGCGCCGGCCGTACATATGGGTCCAGTCCATAGTCATCGTTGACAAACAGAAAGCCGCCTCCGGTAAGATACGTTCTCAAATTGCGGGCTTCCTCAGGTGATAAGGTAAAATTGCCGTGTCCGGTCATATAGACAAAAGGATAATTAAACAACTCGGGAGCATCAGGCTCCACAATGGCATGCTCGGTATGCAGATTCGTCCCCAGCTCCCGGTTGCAGAACAATGCCAGATTTTTTAATGAATTAACGTCATTATACCAGTCGCCGCCACCGCGGTATTTGAGCAGGGCCAGGCGCAGTGACGGCGGAGCGGCTGCAGCCAAAGAATGAACCGCCAGCACCAACACCAAGAGCTGCAGCAACTCAGTAAGTGCCCTGAACCAGCGCATACTTCAGTGAAACCGCAAGCGAAGCTACGAGTCCTGCCGTTTCGGTGCGCAGCCGGTACGGGCCCAGCGATACCCCGGAAAAACCGCTGGCTGCCGCCGCTTGCACTTCTTCTGCCGAAAAATCCCCCTCCGGACCAATGAGCACCGTGCAGGCTGCTTCACCCCTGTACAACGCAAACAAATGTGGCAAATTGCCCTGGTGACAATGTGCAATGAAACGGGCACCGTCTTCATCTGCCAGGGTATTGAGAAAGGAAACAATCGGTGTGAGTGGATAAAGCGCCGGCAACCACAACCGTCCGGACTGCTTCACCGCTGCTTTTAGGATGCTTTGCATCCGTTCCAATGCTACTTTCTTACGCTCCGAACGCTGACACAACAAGGGAGTGAATGCAGCCACCCCCGCTTCGGTGGCTTTTTCCAAAAGAAATTCAAAGCGGTCGGCATTTTTGGTGGGTGCAACGGCAAGATGAATGCGAGGCAGCGGCCTGGCCTCTTCGCGAATGAGGGAATGAATGGTCAGTTGGCAATCCTGAACCTCGTCACGATCGATCTGTGCTGCATACAGTTTGCCCTTTCCGTCCGTAATCCGAACGACATCACCGCAGCGGTACCGCAAGACGCGAAGGCAATGATGAGCTTCCTCGGGTTCAAGCCGGCCGTGTCGGCCATTGATCTGTTCGGCAAAAAACAGATGGCCGGCGAGCGCCTTACCTTCAACATGCATGGCGGACAAAACCGAAGCCGCGATCAGGTAGTCGCTCCCATCAGTTGGGGAGCAGCGGCCAACGCTTCCTTGCTGGCGGTAGCTTCGAACCGGGCAAAATTGCGCCGGAATTGTTCGGCCAGCTGATTGGCCTGAGCGTCGTAAGCGAGCGGATCGTCCCAGGTATTGCGCGGGTCCATCACTTCCTTTGGCACACCGGCGCATTCCAACGGATACTGAAGTCTGAAAACGAGGTGCGTGCGGTAAGCCACCTGATTCAACCTGCCGGCCAATGCTTCGGCAATCATTTGGCGGGTGTATGCCAGCTTCATGCGGCTGCCTGTGCCATATGGGCCACCGGTCCAACCGGTGTTAACCAGCCAGACGACCGATTGATGCTTCTGCAACTTATCGGCCAGCATAGCGGCATAGCGGTTGGGATCCAGCGGCAGAAAGGGTGCCCCGAAGCAGGTGGAGAAGGTAATCTTGGGCTCGGTAATGCCGGCTTCGGTGCCGGCTACCTTGGCCGTATAACCTGAAAGAAACCAGTACATGGCCTGGCCGGTGGTCAATCGGGAAATGGGTGGCAGTACACCGAAGGCATCGCAGGTAAGAAAAAAGATGTTGCGGGGATGCGTTCCCACCGAAGGTATTAAAGCATTTTCTATGTAATGCAACGGATAGCTGACGCGTGTATTTTCGGTCACCGAAATATCGTCGTAGTTCACCTGGTTGGTTCCAGGGAAATACCGCACGTTCTCCAGCAGGGCTCCCCGCCGTACCGCCCGGTAGATCTGCGGTTCTTTCTCCTCAGACAAATGCACGCATTTGGCATAGCAGCCCCCTTCAAAATTGAATATGCCGTTTTCACTCCAGCCGTGTTCGTCATCGCCGATCAGGCGGCGACCCGGATCGGCACTCAGGGTGGTTTTTCCGGTTCCGCTTAATCCAAAGAAGATAGCCGTGTCGCCTGCCGGGCCCTGGTTGGCAGAACAATGCATGCTGAGCACGTTACGGTCATGCGGCAGAATGTAATTGAGTACGGTGAATATGCCCTTTTTTATTTCACCGGTATAAGCTGTTCCGCCTATCAGAATCATGCGGCGGCTGAAGTTGATCAGCGCAAAATTTCCGGCACGAATTCCGTAAGCCCGGGGATCGGCCTGAAACCCCGGTGCATGCAAAACCACCCAGTCCGGCTCCATCGCCACCACTTCTTCTTCGGTAGGCCGCAGAAAGAGATTATGAACGAACAGGGCCGCCCAGGGCAACTCCGTAATCACCCTCACACAAAGCCGGTAAGCCGGATCGGCGCAGGCATAGGCATCCTTAACAAACAAATCGCGCTCGCTCAGGTATTGCTGTACCTGACGGAGCAAAGGCTCAAAGTGTTTTTCCTCAAATGGCTGATTGACCTCACCCCAGTAAACGGTTGCTTCGGTCAGCGCATCGCGAACGATGTATTTATCTTTTGGAGCCCTTCCGGTAAAGGCTCCGGTATCCACGGCAAGCGCCCCGGAAGATGCGATGGTGCCCATGCCGCTGGACACGGTGCGTTCGATCAGTTCATCGATAGGAAGGTTCCAAAATGCAGTGTGTTTACCGTTAATGCCATAGGCTTCCGTGCTATGGGAAAGATTGCGAAGGCCCTGTTGGTGCATAAGGTTGGGGTTTGGTTAAGGGGTTGGACGCAGGAAGTTCCGTTTCGTCAGTTGGTAAAATAGACAAAAAAGGAACAGGCCGGAACTTTGTTCCGGCCTGATGTACTGCCGGTTGATCATGAATTCCAGGGTTCTTTGCCTTCCACCACCACCCCCATGGAGCGGGCCGTTCCGGCCACCATACGCATGGCGCTTTCCAGCGTGAAGCAGTTGAGGTCAGGCATTTTTTCTTCAGCAATGCGGCGCACCTGGTCCCAGGTAATGGCCCCAATCTTGTTGCGGTTGGGAACGGCACTGCCACTTTCTTTTTTGATGGCTTCCAGAATGCTTACCGATACCGGAGGTTGCTTGATGACAAAATCAAACGATTTATCCTTGTAAACGGTGATGATGACCGGAAGCGTTTTGCCGATTTTATCCTGCGTCTGGGCATTGAAGCGCTTGCAGAATTCCATGATGTTGACTCCCTTGGAACCCAGCGCCGGGCCGATGGGAGGAGCGGGATTGGCCTGACCGCCTTTCACCTGCAGCTTCACAAAGGTTTCTATTTCTTTGGCCATAACGTATGGAAAATTTTATGAGAGGGATCCTTTTGTGTTATCAGGCTTTTTCAACTTGTCCGAACGAGAGCTCTACCGGAGTTTTCCTGCCGAAAATGCGGACATTGACCTTTAACTTCTTTTTTTCCTCAATTACTTCTTCTATCACCCCGATAAAGGTGTTGAACGGGCCGTCGATGATTTTTACGTTTTCTCCTACCAGGAATGGCTCGGTGAAGCTTTCCCCGGCTTCTGCCATTTCGTCAACTTTACCCAGAATGCGGTTGACCTCACTCTTACGCAGTGCCTGCGGATGATCGCCACCCAAAAATCCCAGCACGCCGGTAATCTGACGTATGGAGTTGAGCATGTCGCTGGTCATCAAGGAGGGGTCTGCCTCAACCAGTACATATCCGGGAAAAAAGGTGCGCTCCTTGATCACCTTCTTTCCATCTTTAACCTTGTAGACTTTTTCCAACGGAACGAGGACCTGGGAAATGATGTGGTCCCAACCGCTGCGCTTGACTTCCCCCTCGATGTACTCCTTGATTTTGCGCTCCTTGCCGCTGAGCACCTTCATCACGTACCACTTCTTTTCCTGGCTCATGGCTGCGGGGCTTATCTGAACAATTGATAAAAAGTCGTCATGGTCAGATTGGATATTTCATTCATCACCCATACAATAAAGGTGAGCAGCAGGATGGCCGTAGACACCACCACCAGACTACCCTGCAGTTCCTCCCACGTAGGCCAGGATACCTTTTGGGTCATTTCCGTATAGATGTCGGTGAGGTAGGCTTTTACGCGCTTCATGAATTGATCGCACTGGCACGGGCAGAGAGATTCGAACTCCCATCAACGGTTTTGGAGACCGCTATTCTACCATTGAACTATGCCCGTAGCTTGGTTTTGGTGAACATGGGATAAGGACAAAAGGTTACAGGACCTTTCCTGTAACCTTTGCCGGCAAGGTGCAAAATTACTTGATGATTTCGGTAACCTGTCCAGCCCCGACGGTGCGGCCTCCTTCGCGAATTGCAAAGCGTAACCCTTTTTCCATGGCCACGGGCGTAATCAGCTTAACGGTCAGGCTGATGTTGTCGCCAGGCATCACCATCTCAACTCCCTGCGGAAGCTGCACTTCGCCGGTTACGTCGGTGGTACGCATGTAAAACTGCGGTCGGTAATTGCTGAAGAACGGCGTATGGCGGCCCCCTTCTTCCTTTGACAAAACATAAACTTCGCATTTGAACTCGGTATGCGGCGTTATGGAGCCCGGAGCGCAAACGACCATACCCCGGCGGATGTCGTCTTTTTCAATACCGCGAAGCAACAGCCCTACGTTGTCGCCGGCTTCGCCTTCATCCAGAATCTTACGGAACATTTCTACGCCGGTTACCGTGCTTTTCAGCGACTGTTCCTGCAATCCGACGATTTCCACCGGGTCGCCGGTATGGATAACACCGCGTTCAATACGGCCGGTAGCTACGGTACCCCGACCGGTGATGGAGAAAACGTCTTCTACGGGCATCAGGAAGGGCTTGTCTTTGGCCCGCACGGGAACGGGGATTTCGCGATCGATGGCATCAAGCAGTTCCTGAATGGATTTCATTCCTTCCGGATCGCCATTGAGGGCCGCCAGCGCTGAACCCCGGATAACGGCAGCATTGTTTCCGTCGAACTGATAGAAATTGAGGAGTTCGCGAACTTCCATTTCCACCAGATCGAGCAATTCGGGGTCGTCCACCAGATCCACCTTATTGAGGTAGACCACAATTTTGGGAACGCCCACCTGCCGAGCCAGCAGAATATGTTCACGGGTTTGCGGCATGGGGCCGTCGGTAGCGGCAACAACCAGAATGGCGCCGTCCATCTGGGCTGCTCCGGTGACCATGTTCTTGATGTAGTCGGCATGACCGGGACAATCCACATGGGCATAGTGCCGGTTAGCGGTCTGGTATTCCACGTGGGCGGTGTTGATCGTAATGCCCCGCTCTTTTTCTTCCGGCGCATTATCAATGGAATCGTAGGATTTCATTTCGGCCAGACCCTGCTTGCTCAGCACATAGGTGATGGCTGAGGTCAGCGTCGTTTTGCCGTGGTCCACGTGCCCGATGGTGCCTACGTTTACGTGAGGCTTGGTCCGTTCAAATTTTTCTTTTGCCATGGTGTCAGGTTAAATGTTTATAAATTTTTTGTTGGTTTTTGTAGGATCCGTGATCCTGAGCCCTGGTTCCGAAACGATCAGAACGCCTCCTGCCGCAAAGCAGGCACTCTTCCCCTGAGCTACAAGGCTTCGCTTATCACAATGAGCCAATGGCCGGAATCGAACCGGCGACCACATCCTTACCATGGATGTGCTCTACCAACTGAGCTACATTGGCACGAACACATGGGAACCTGCCCGCCGGTGGGGCTCCTTTGGAGCGGGAGACGAGATTCGAACCCGCGACCCTCAGCTTGGAAGGCTGATGCTCTACCGACTGAGCTACTCCCGCAAGCGGTATGATGCCGAAATGTGGAACACCTATTCGTCCGCACCATGGCCCCGACCGGCGGGTTGCCGGTCAATGGGCATTGTGGGGAGAGCAGGATTCGAACCTACGAAGGCGTATGCCACCTGATTTACAGTCAGGCCCAGTTGGCCACTTTGGTATCTCCCCATGGCACTTATTTTCCGCCCGGTGGGGCCGGAGCCGATGGAGGGACTCGAACCCCCGACCCACTGATTACAAATCAGTAGCTCTAACCAACTGAGCTACATCGGCCTGAACGCTTCTCCCGTTGGCTGCGTACCGCGGCATGTGTTGTCCGGTTATTTCAATGCACAACCCCCGATCCAATGGGCTGTGCCACACAAATTCCTTTTTCAAAAAGGTGCGCAAATATACTTACAGAATCCTGTACCTGCGCCCGCCGCCTTATTCGCGCAGTTTTTCCATGTGCTTTTTTACCTGCCGCACAATCGCATCTACGGCAAACTCCACCGACTCTTCAAACGTCCAGCGGCGTTCTTCGGCAAAAAGCGTTTTACCCGGCACATGCACCCGGATTTCGGCAATCTTATCCTTGACCACGCCTTTGTTGTGGTCCAACTTCAGGATGACCTGAATGTCGTTGATGCGCGAACAAAACCGATTCAGCTTTCGAAGCTTTTCTTCAATGAACGATTCCAGCTTACGGTCCGCATTAAAATGAATGGAATGAATCTGCAGGGGTAATGGCCTTTCTTTTATTTCCTTCATCTTCTTAGGCTTTAGGATGTGCTTTTCGGTAAACGGCTTTTAACTGCTCAACCGAATTGTGGGTGTACACCTGCGTGGCCGCCAATGAGGCATGACCCAGCAATTCCTTGATGGCCTGAATCTCGGCGCCGTTGTTAAGCAGATGGGTCGCAAACGTATGGCGCAACACATGCGGGCTGCGTCGGGAAACAAACGTAACCTGGTCCAGCAAGCGACGCACACAGTTGTAAACGCTGCGCGGGTTCATTTGTTTTCCGCTGTCACTGACCACCAGTGCAGGGAACTGTTCCTTGCCGAAATGCCGGTTACGCTCATCCAGATATTTTTGAAGCAATTCCTTCAGACTGTCCCCAAATGGCACCAATCGTTCCTTGCCACCTTTACCCAATACCCGAATCGTGTTGCGCCGAAAGTCTACGGAAGAATCTTGAAGTGCAATCAGCTCTGAACGGCGCATACCGGTGGCGTATAGCAGTTCCAGCAGCATCCGGTTGCGCATGCCCGAAAATCCGCTGCCAAAGTTCACCGATGCAAACAACGATTCCATCTGATCACTGGGAATAAAGACAGGAAGTCGTTGCGGCGCACGCGGACCGGTAACAGGGGTCATCGGACTTTGTTTGACTTTACCACTGCGCTGCATGAACCGAAAATAACTACTGAGGCAGGACAGCTTGCGGTTCATGCTTCTGCCTCCAATGCGCTGATTGAACAGATGAACCATCCAGGAACGGATGTGTTTAACTTCCACAGCTGAAACATCCGTTACATCATACACCCGACGCAGGTAATCGGAAAACTGACGCAAATCGTTTCGGTAAGCCGTCAGCGTATGCGCACTGCATCGCTTTTCAAACTGCAGGTAGTTAAAAAAGGATTGTAGCTCCATGCCGGCTGCGCCATACAAAGGTACGCTGGCAATATAGTAAAGAAACGTCCCCGCTGCAGTTAATACCGCCTGCGCGGGTGCAAAAAAAGCGTTACAAAATGACTAACTGTGGTGGTTCAGCTTTTCCCGAAACATGGCCCGCAATACGGTGTTGCGGCGCACGACAGAGGGCTTTACAAAAGCCTGCCGCCGGCGCAATTCCTTCAAAATGCCGGCTTTCTCAAACTTCTTTTTGTACTTCTTGAGGGCCTTGTCCAGCGACTCTGTTTCACGGGCATCAACAATGAGCATCGGCAATGTTGTGTTTGGCGGCGCAAATATAAAACTTTTTTATCGCCTGAATTTTTCACATCCCTCAAGCAGTTGCTCGGCAAAAGCCTGCCACCCCGAATGTTGCTGCCGTTCATGAATGCGTGCCGCAAGCCCTTTGCGCATTTCGTCGTCCAGCATCAGTACAAGGGTCTGAGCCAGAGCTGCCGGTTCAGGCGAGGCAATCAGGCCGGTTTGCCCGGAAATGACTACCTCCGGCAGGCCGCCTACTGCAGTGGCCATTACCGGCTTGTGGTACTGAAAGGCAATTTGGGCAATGCCGCTTTGGGTGGCTTCCCTGTACGGCAACACAACAAAATCGCAGGCGCTGAAATACAGCGGCACCAATTCATCGGCGATGAAGTGGTTGTGAAAAATAACCTGTTCCGACAGGCCCAGGCGGGCTACCAGATCGAAATACGGTTGCTCAGCATCATAAAACTCTCCGGCAACAATCAGCTTTAGCTTGCTTCTGCTCAGGCGGGCATCAGCCATGGCTTGCAGCAGCAGATCTAGGCCTTTATACCTCCGGATAAAGCCAAAAAATAGCGCATAGCAAAATCCCGGCTCCAGACCCAACCGGTGCTGTGCCTGCAACGGGTCAACTGCAGGGCCGTAATCGTACGGCGGATGAAAAAGTCTTATCACCTTTTGGTCAACCGCCAACTGGTTCAGATCGGCTAAAACCTGGTCAGACATGACGGCCAGACAATGGCAGCTTTTCAGAAAATACCGGGTCAGCGCCACATCAGCGAAACGCCGTTCGTGCGGAATGACATTATCCAGAATTGCCGCTATCCGGGTAACCCCGTTTTGTTGTGCCATTCGGGCTATGGTGCCAAAGCAGGGACCCATGAAGGGAAGCCAGAATTTAAAAACGACAAGGTCAGGTCGTTCTCTTCGCAGGCGACGGCCCACCTGAATCCAGTTAATCGGATTGAAGGAATGAACAGCCCGCTCTATGGGCAGATCCGGCTTGGGTCTCGGACTGAACTGCGATCTCCCGGGGAACAACCAGCGGGGATACTGTACCGTAAAAGTCAGAATGCGGGCATTATGGCCCTGCTGCCTCCAGGCAGCCACCAGCCGCTCATTGAAGGCTGCAAGTCCACCCCGGTAAGGATACGCCGTTCCGACAAGAGTAATTGTAGCCAAGGGCAGGGCGCTGCGCGCAATATAGCTTTACGGCCGTTGCACCATCAGAAGAACTTGTTTTCTTCCTTTCGCTCCTGCACAACTGAGCAGGTAGCTTCCTTCTGCCAGCATGGAGATGTTCAATTCAAAGCGTTCCCCATCCTTCTTTTCCAGCACCTGAAGCAGATGGCCACTCAGGTCGTGAATTTCCACAGAAACTGGTCCTTCCATGCCGGTCACGACGGTTAGGTGGTTATCGGCAGGCTGAGGATACAACACCAACTCCTCTACCCTCCCTGAGCCCAAACGCGACGAACCGACCAAAGAACAGGTGCGCGCCACCGGCGTTATGTCGGCAAACAACTGCCTTAAACTATCCAGCAACAAGCGACGCTGTTGAATGATTTGCTGATAAGCCGAATTAAAAATGAGATTTACGTTTTCCTGCGGATCGGCAACCAGGTCAAAATACTCTTCCGTGGTGCTGGTACAATAGCTGCGGATGAACTTGTCAGTAAGCGTACGTACGGCCCGGATCGGAGGTATTTCATTATCTCCGCCAAAGTCGTAGAGCAATGCTGAACGATTGGCTGCTCCGCTGGCCAGCGCACGCAGCGAAATGCCTTGAAATCCATAGATGTTTGGTATTCCGGCAAATTCCAGAAGGGTAACCGGTATATCAATATTGGAAGCGATCTGATGGGTTACCACCGTACCGGCAGCAAACCAGGCTGGATAGCGAACAAATAAGGGTACGCGAATGGATTCTTCCAAAGCCACCACTTTAGCCTGCATTTGGTGTTCTCCCATCAGGTAGCCGTTATCGCTGCTGAAAATGATCAGCGTGCTGTCCAGCGCCCCCCGTTGTTCCAGCAGGTAGAAGAAGGAATCCACATTCGCTTCCACGCCTCTGAGGCACTGAAACATTTCCAGTTTTTCGGCCCGAACGGTAGCTGAATCGGCATTCCATTTTCTGGCATGATAGTAACTGGGGTAGAGGCTGGTATAAAAATTAAAGTTGGAGGGGAAAGGCATGGATTCGTTCAGATACAGGGATTCATCCTCTGGCCGGGGTGTGGTCGGGTGATGCGGGACGCGCGTAAAATAGAACAGCGCAAAGGGCGTTTGGGCAGGAACGGTGGCGATGAACTCCTTAGCCAAGTTGAAATACACGTCGCTGATGTGGCCGGGCCTGGACTCGGACACTCCGTTAATACTGTATGTTTCATTTATAAAATTATTTCCTCTGCTTACGGCCCACCAGTGAAATCCTCTGGGGTCGCCGAATCGCTGTCCGAATTTTCCGATAAAGCCGGTATAATAGCCCCGTTGCTGCAACAGGGTCTGCACCAGCGTCAGGGCCTTGTTGAGCGTATCGCCGTTGCGCAAGACGCCGTGATGAAACGAATACAGGCCGGTGTACACCGTGGCCCTGCTGGGTGCACACTGCGACGTAGTGGGAATAGCAATCTGAAAATTGACTCCTTCCGTCGCAATCCGGTTGATGGCCGGTGTTTCCACCCAGCTTGGCGCGCCTGTAGGCTGATAGGAATCGTAGCGACCATCATCCAAGAAGATGAACAGTATATTTTTGCGTGCATCAGGCGGAGCCATAGGTGTGGTAAACGATACGATGGAAGTATATCCGGAGTAAACGCCTCCACAGTCGGAGCGAATGCGGCATTCATAGTTCGTTTGGGGAGAAAGCGAACCAATCAAATATTCCGTTCCGTTGACCCCGTTAACTGTTGTCCAGGTGGAAACCCCCTGTTTACGATACTGTACCGAGAATAGTGTAGTGCCGCAAATCGGGGTCCAGCTTGCCTTTGCCTCAAAAGCGGAAAGTACCGCCACTGTAAGGCCTGTTGGCTTGGTGCAGGCAAGCGTACTTCGGGTAATGGCATTGGAATAACCCGACGTAGTGGCATCGGCACAGTAACTGGCCACTGCCAAATCGTACGATGATGAAGGCTGTAGTCCAGAAAGAGTCAGCTTGGTTGTGGTTACTGTCGCCGAATACGTCCAAACAGCTATTGAACTTAGCTTATAGCGCACCTGATAATAGCTGGCTCCGTTAACCTTCTTCCAGCTTACCTCCATGGAACAGCTGGTAATGTTTTTGGCCTGCAGATTCTGGGGTGATGGCAGGGTGCAGGTAGCTGACAGACGAGTGGAAATCATAAGCCCCCACAGGCAGAAAAAAAACAGCCGGCACATATCGCTCATAAAAAAATTATCTTTCCACAGTAAACATACGATACCTTGCCCAACCCTGTGGCCGGCTGCAGGCAAGAACGTACATGCCAGAAGGCCATGCCGACACGTCAACGGTAACGTGCTGCTCTCCCGTCAGGGAGTGAATCTCCGCCATCATGCGCCCCTGCACATCGGTGATGCGCACCACCGTTCCTTCCTTCCAACCCTGAAAACAGGAAATGTTCAGCAGATCGGAAGCGGGTAGCGGGTAAATCGTTAAGTCGGCATCCGGTTCGGTTGCCTGCCAGGAACTACGGGATCCGGAAGTAACAAGCGAACAGGTTTTTTTGGATGGTGTATAATCACCGAAAACCGCACGAAGGCTGTCCAGCGTAACTTTCCGTTGAGCGATCAACGTAGCATAGGCCGGATTAAAAATCTGATTGCTGTTTTGTCGGGGATCAGTGGTCAGATCGTAAAACTCTTCGCAAGTGGTTTTACAGTAGGAGCGGATGAATATGTCACTCAGCGTGCGCAATGCCCGCAATTTGGCATAATACGGATCCCAACCGGTCTGATAAAAAAACTTGGTCCGGGTTTCCGTGCCGGTTGCCTGGCTTTTCAGGCTTAGTCCCTGCATACCGTAGATGTTGGGAATGCCTGCCAACTCCAGCATCGTCAATGGCAGGTCGATGTTGGCGGTAATGGACTGGCTCACCACCGTGCCGGGCGCAAACCATTTGGGGTAACGCACAAACAGGGGCACCCGAATGGATTCCTCCAAAGCCAAAATTTTTTCTTTGAGCTTGTGCTCGCCAAGCAGATAACCGTTGTCGCTGGTCAGCATAAAGAGGGTGCTATCCTTTAGCCCCTTTCCATTCAGCCAGTCCAGTAAGGCTGCTACGTTGGCTTCTGCTCCGGCCAGCGACTGGAAGGTCTTTAAAATCTTATCGCGGGCCGCCGCACTGTCTGCTGACCAGATACCTGAGGTGTAGAAGGAAGGATAATTGTTGGTGTAAAAAGAAAAGTTCGAAGGAAATGGCAGCACTTCGCCGGTGTACAGGGCAGCATCGGCAGGTCTTGGAGTGGTAGGCTCATGCGGAACACGCGTAAAGAAAAACAAGGCAAAACGCTTGCCTGACGGTACACTGTTTAGGAAATCCAGCGCCAATTGCTGGTACACATCGGAAATGTGACCGGAAATGATGGTGTCTTTGCCATTGATGCGGTAGCTGGCATCTTCAAAAACATTTCCATCTGAGGTGGCCCACCAGTTAAAACCCTGCGGGTCGCCCAGATATTGACCGTACTTGCCGACAAATCCGGTATGATATCCATGGTCCTTTAAGATTTGCTGCACCAAAGGAACGCCGGCATTCATGGCATCGCCGTTCTTTTCCACTCCGTGGATGTGAGCGTATACGCCGGTGTACAGGCTGGCTCTGCTCGGCGAACATTGTGAGGTAGTCGGTATGGACAGTTTGAAATTGACTCCTTCTGTGGCCAGACTGGTTATGGCCGGTGTGCTGAACCACGACGGTCCGCCGTTAACGGTAAAGGCATCGTACCGGGCGTCGTCCAGTACATAAAGAATGATGTTGCGGCCGGGTAACGCGGAGGTAGCAGTGGTAAAGGAAACAATGGACGTCCAGCCGCTGTTGACGCTGCCACAGTCAGTCTGCAGTCTGACCTCATAAGATGTCCCGGGGTTTAGCCCGCCAAGGGTGTAGCTGGCAGTGGTGATGTTCTTCACCTTTGTCCATGCAGAAGAACCCAGCGGACGATGCTGCAGGGTAAACTGGGAACTGCCGCAAAGGGCTGTCCATTGGATAAGGGCAGAAGATGACGTTATGTTGCCAATGGTTACATTGGAAGGCGCTGTGCATTTTTTCGTGGCCTTGATTACCGAGGCCGAGTAGCCGGCAGTGGTGCCGTCGCTGCAATGACTGGCAACGGCAAATTCGTAACTCACGTTGGCCGCCAGCCCGGAAACCGTGTACGCAGTGGTATAGATTTCCGGGCTATATGTCCACGTGCCGCTGCCGGATATCCGGTGCCGCACCTTGTAGTAACTGCTGCCACTGACAGCTTTCCAGCTTACATCCACTGAACAACTGGTTTGGTTTTTTGCCTTTACGTTGGAGGGAATACTCAGGGAGCATTGCCCCATTCCCCGGGTGGCGGACAACAGGCCGGCAAGAACTAGAACGGAAACAAATCGAAAAGTCATCATCACATGACAGACCAATTTTTACTGTTACGAAGCCAGGATAAAAGGGTTGCAGCCATCAGCCCAAGTCAAATTTAAGTAAGGGTTTAATCACCTTTGCAGCTGTGAAGGTGCTTCTGATCCGATTCAGCAGCATTGGCGACCTTGTTCTGATCTCTCCCGTAATCCGGTGCTTAAGAAAGACTTTTCCGCAGGCGCAAATTCATCTGCTTACCGGTGTATCCTTTGCCGATATTTTTCGGGCTAATCCGTATTTGGACAGGATTTTCTGGCAACAGGAGCCCTTGCCGCGTTTGATTCAAAAATTGCGCGCCGAGCGTTATGACTTCATCGCTGATTTGCAAAACAACAGAACCTCTTGGCTGATCCGCCGGCTTCTCGGGCGTCGTCAGGCTGCCGTGCACAAGCTCAATCTGGAAAAATGGTTGCTGGTCAATTTTAAGATCAACTGGTTACCCGCAGCCCATCTGGTGGATCGCTACCTGAACGTCGTGCGCCCCCTGGGCGTTCGCAACGATGGTAAGGGCCTCGATTATTTTATTCCACCTGATCAGGAAATACCTGTCGATCGGCTTCCTCTCACCCATTTGCATGGCTATGCGGCCCTTGCTGTTGGCGCTGCCCATGCCACCAAAAAAATGCCGCTGGCCAAGCTGCAACAGCTGGTTCAACGGCTTCCCCTGCCCATTGTGCTTTTGGGTGGAAAGGAAGATGAACTGACTGGTAATCTGTTGCAGGAACTGGCACCGTTAAAAGTCCATCATGCCTGTGGCCGGTTAACGTTGCATCAATCGGCCTCAGTCATCCGGCAGGCCCGGGTGGTTATCACGCCTGACACCGGACTGATGCACATTGCTGCGGCCTTTCGCAAGCGCATCATCTCGGTTTGGGGCAATACGGTTCCTGCGCTGGGCATGTTCCCTTACTTTGGCGATGAGCCGCCTCCTGCTGGCAGCCGGATCGTGGAACGTGCCGGACTATCGTGCCGCCCTTGTTCCAAACTGGGATTCAGCCGATGCCCCAAAGGCCATTTCCGGTGTATGAACGATCTGGATGTCGATGAAATCGTCCGCCTGGCGATGGCTTAGTAACCTGCTTCCAATGAGCGTACAATCAGCTCAATGTCGCGCATTTCCTGAGGGTCGTATTGTTGCTTAAGCGAATAGCCAAAGAAACTGCTGGCTTTGTCCCAATAAAATGCGGACACAGGGTTTTTTAATTCTTCGATCAGGGTATAAACGCTTACTCCGGTTTCGCGCGCAATCAGTTTAACCAGCAAATCCCCCTGCGTAACGGTCATGTTGCGCAGTGTATAACTGTACATGGCATCCAGCTCCCGCTCTTTCTGCCTGAGGAATTTGCGGCGGTCTTTCTTTTTTTCCAGTTGCGCCAGTTCATCGTTAATGGAACGGAACAGCCGGGCTGCTTCTACGGCGTAAGGGTAAACAATCAGCACATTACGGCGTAGCTGATTGAACCGCTGCTGCTCTGCCTGGGAAGCAAACGTGCGCTTGCTCACTACAACCACCTCATGCAGGGTACATACAGGAACAGTATCGCCACCCACTACCATCAATGGCAGCAGCTTACCTTCCGTTTGTCCGAAAAGCGACGGTGAAAAGGCAACCAGCAGCAGAATGACGACTATTTGCATTACCCTGCTTTAGGTCAATTTCCGTTCCAAGTTTTTCTTCTGCAAGATAGCAAAAAAACAGCCGGCTTATTTTTTCCAGTACGACTGGTCACAGACATTCTCCCAACCTTGTGTGGAAACGATGCGATAGCTCAAGCTCAACGAATCCTGGTTATAAAACGTGCCGGAACCGCTAACGGTGCGGTGGTCGTTATCCGGGCTCTGGGCAGGAATGGTCAATATGTTTCCCGACACGGTGGCCCGAACGTCGCCGGCAAAGGCATTGGCGAAGTTGGCGATAAGCACCTTGAACAAGCCAGTGGAATCTTGCTTGATGTTGACCGTATAAAGCGAAATGCCGGTTAAAGAACAGATGTCATACACATTATAGGTGCCAAAAAACAAGCTTTTCCATTCTACCGAACAACTGTCGCCCACGTAGCCGGGGGCACACTTGCAGGCGCCATCCAGGCAGTCGCCATGTACGCAACGCACGCCCTGACATGGGTCTTTACACGCCCAAAACAACAACGCCAACGCAGCCACGCCGGCCACGATCATCAGCTTGCCGGAAATGAGTTTGGGGAAAAAACCAGACACGCAGCACAAACATACAAAATACAGCTCCTCAGGCTTCAAAACAGCTTGAGTTTTGCTAACCGGTAAAAATCCTTTCTGTTAATGAAAGCAAATGCCCTACATTTGCCCCACCAAAATCCGTTCAACGCCAATGAAACCCTTCTGTGTGCTCCTGCTGGCCGGCCTCGCTGTTGCTACGGGCCTTTCCGGCTGCCAACAGGGAAAGCCTATGGATGAAGCTGCGATTATGAAGCGCGCCGATTCCATTTTCAATGCCGGTAAAGATGCTGCACTGCAAATGGCTGTCCAGAATTGCCAGTCGAACCGCGCGATGTGGATTCAGCAGAAAACTGATTCCATCTACAACGCTCTGGCCACAGCTCATGGCGGTATGTAAAGGTTTAATCCAGAAAACTTATACAGAATCATGAAAACCTTAGCAATCCCTGCCCTTTTCGTGGCCGCAGTCCTTGCCCTTTCGGGCTGCCAGCCTGTTGATAACAGCAAAGCCATTGCCCGGGCCGATTCCATTGGCAATGCGCGAATCAAAGCATTAACCGACTCGGTCATGCAGGCCTGCATGAGCGAAATCATGGCCATTGCCCAGCACCGGGCTGATTCCCTGATGGCAGCAGCCATGAAAAAGCCTGGCGTGAAGAAACCCGCTCCTCCTGCTCCTAAAAAGGAAGACCCTAAGAAGGGCACCGTAGCAGATCGGCCGGGCACCCAGCAACAAGGCCCGCAAACCGTAACCGACCGGCCCGGCACTCAGCAGGAAGGCCCTAAGTCGGTAACCGATCGGAAAGGCGCAACCCAGCAACAACAGCCGCCTAAGTAATTCCTTTCGGTTAACATCCGCTCCAAAAGCCGCCTTAGGGCGGCTTTTTTCTTTTTAGATGTGAAGCATACTGCGCGCCGGTCCTGACGCTAAGTAACATGCAACTGGTTTCCGAAACCTGGGCAAGTGCATACGCCGTATATCGATACCATCACAACTTATCTTACCTTCCCACTGCTGCTTGCTCAATTACCTTGTGAAGTGATCAATGAAGGTAATCAGGTTACTCATTCCTCCACGAGAAAACCGGCTATCCTTTTTCTGCCTGATCGGCTGTTACTTGCTAATGTGTTATGTGGCTTTTTGCTTTCATCCACGTTGGAACAAAACACAATCTGAGGCCACTGTCGGTTGGGATGTAAGCGGCTATTACCAATACCTGCCAGCGCTGTTCATCTATCGAGACCTCAAACATTGCGCCTACCTGGACTCTGTGATAATTCAGTATCGCTTTGCTCCCGAAATGCAACAAGCCCATACACATCCCCTCACGGGCAACTGCGTCTTCAAATATCCATCCGGCCTGGCTTTGACCATGTTGCCTTTTTTTCTTGCAGGCCATGCTTATGCTCTGTTTAGTCGCTCCGCACCGGCCGACGGATTTTCCTTTCCCTACCAGTTTGCCATCGGCGCCGGCATGTTTCTGTACGGCCTGCTAGGTGTATTTCTGTTGCGCCTTCTGTTGCTGCGCTATTTTTCCGACCGGGTTGTAGCCTTGATCCTGCTGGCCTACGTTGCCGGCACCAATTACCTCAATTACGCCGCAGTGGATCAGGCCATGACGCACAGCGTCTTGTTTACCATT
>JANWXQ010000027.1 GCA_025057275.1 Chitinophagales bacterium | reverse complement strand
TCTTTTTTCCTCCCACTGCTCAAGGCAAGCAATGGTATCCATGGAGCAATGACACGGAAGCTCCCAATGCAGATCCCTCCGATCCCTCCTTCGGAAATTATCCTTCTCCTATGCTCTCGGATATCGACTTTACCGATCGCGGTGACATGATCATGTGCTTCATGGATCGTGCAGGACACATCTATGGAACCCAGAACTACAAACGTTTATCCACTTCTACGTTGCTTTATGAAATCATAGTTGGTGGCGACATCCTGGTTGCCGGTCTGGATTGCTCAACAGGTACGTTCTCTTTGGAAAACAACGGATCTTTTGTTTCCAGCGGTAACCCATTTACTAGTGGTGGCGGTGTAGGCAACAATCAAGGCCCCGGCGGAGGTGAATTTTTTCACAATGAAAACACTATCATTTCCGGTACGCTTTATCACGAAGAAACGGCAACCGGAAGTGTAACCAATCTGTTTGGATCTAATGAAATCATGGCCACCGTAATGGATCCTATCAACTTGTTTACGGGTGGCTTACGACGCTTCACGGAGAATAACGGAAATACGGTAGCCTCATATCAATTATATACCGGCTTACCCTTTTTCTCCAAAGCGAACGGCCTTGGTGACCTTTCGTGGGCAGCACCTGAGTCTCCTATTGAAGTTGGCAACCGCGTTTGGAGCGACATCGACGGAGATGGCGTGCAGGATGCAAATGAACTGGGTATAGCCAACGTTACTGTGGAGCTGTACAAGGAAACCTCTCCGGGCACCTTCACATTCTTAGCCTCTGCAGTTACCAGCACAACAGGAAATTACTACTTCAGCAGCGCATCGGGAACTTCTACCTCAAGTGTTATATACGGAATTACCCAACTGACGAAAAACAGTTCCTTTGAAATTCGCTTCCCTACCTCTGTAAGCGGCATTCCGTTAACGGTCGCCAACAATGGTGGCTCCGACCCCAATGCCGATGAGCGCGACTCAGATGCCAATGCAGCAGGTAAGGTGTTCTTCACCACGGGGCCAGCCGGCGCCAACAACCACTCCTACGATGCAGGTTATGGCAATCCGCCTTGTACCCTAACGGTTACCGCCGTACCCGGCCCTTGCAATCCTGCCACAAACACTTACACCCTGACAGGTACGCTGTCTTTTTCAAACCCGCCTTCTACTGGCACATTAACGGTTAGTGTCAGTGGTGGCGGCAGTCAGACATTTAATGCACCCTTTACCAGTCCGATTAGCTACAGCATCAGTGGTTTGGTAGCTGATGGTGCAACGAAGACTGTGACAGCCAGCTTCAGTGCGAATCCGTCTTGCTCGGCTACACCGGTTAATTTCAATGCACCTGCAAGCTGCTTATGTACTCTCTCACTGTCGGTTACCGGCACCGATGCCCTGTGCCATGGCGATGCCAACGGCACCATTGACCTGACCGTCAGCGGCGCCCAAGGCTCGGTCTCCTTCTTGTGGAACGATGGAGCCACCACTGAAGACCGCACCGGTCTTACGGCCGGCACCTACACCGTTACCGTCACCGACCAGGGCGGCTGCCAGGCTACCATCAGCTTAACGGACAACCAGCCCGCCGTTCTGGGTATGTCCGGTGTGGTCAACAACGTGTCGATCACCGGCGGCTCCGACGGATCTATTGACGTGACCGTCAGCGGCGGTACGCCTCCCTACAGCTTCCTGTGGAACGATGGAGCTACCACCGAAGACCGCTCCGGTCTTGCGGCCGGCACCTACACGGTTACCGTCACCGATGCCAACGGCTGCTCGGCTCAGGCTACCTTCAACGTCACCGAACCGCCATGCATCTGCGATCCGCCGGTAGTGCTCGGTGTTGACAGCATTTGCGGAAACCAAGCCTTGCTCTGCTGGACTTCGGTAGAATGTGCAGTTTCCTACATCCTTCGCTGGAATGTAAATAGTGGACCGTGGATTTATGAAACAATTAGCAGCAGCAGCGAAGACACTACGTGTACGAATTTTACCAATGTACCTGGCAACGTCAATGTCATCGAGGTAGCTGCAGTTTGTGTTAATGGGGATACTTCAGCGTTCTCGACACCTTTCGTACATGTTGGTTATCCCATCAACTGCAGCCCACCGACAAATCTTACATCCTCCTCCATCACTTCCAACTCAGCTGTGCTGAGCTGGACGGCTAATCCGGCGGCTATCAAGTATCAGGTCTGGTATAAAAACACGGTAACGGGGGTAAAGACGACTGTTAAAACTTCTGCTACGTCCATTACGTTAACGGGTTTGAGCCCTAGTACTAAGTACTCTTGGAAAGTCAAATCGCAGTGTGAGTTTTGCGGAAATAAGGCATGGGGTCCTTATTCCGGAAAGAAAAACTTCACCACGCTGCCCCTGCGTACAGGCGAAAGCGTAGAAAGTAACGAAGCCGTCCTGCGCGTTTATCCCAACCCTGCTAACTCATTCCTGATAGTAGAGCTGTTTACCGGATTTGCCCTCAGCAGCGATTTCACGATGGAAATAATAGACATGCTGGGCCGTGTCGTATGGAGCGAAACCGGAAGCACGGAAGATGGCAGAATCTATCGCGTCATCAACCGGATCAGTGAATTCCCGGATGGTTCTTACATGCTGCTCATCACGACGAACGGTACACAATACCGCCAACAAGTCGTTATCGGCAACGATCAATAATAACTGAGGGGGAAAAGCAGGCAACCCCCTGCCTTCGGGCGGGGGGTTGTTTGTTTTTGTAGGTTATGCAACCAGCTTGGAATTGTGGTGTTTATGCAACAGCTTCCTGACCCATAATGATACAAGGGCTGGACAGCTACGGATCGCTGACTAACGAAATGCCAGCCCATGATTGATGCATCAAAAGTCGAAAAGGCTTTGATGAAAAGACTTTATTATGATAAACAGCAGAAAAATTAATGAAATCAACCCTGACCGTAATGGCCTGACTGTGTTAAGCGGCCTTCAGGCCACTCATTGCTCCGTTAGCGGTATCCGATAACTGATCTGGGCCACAAAACGTTCATCGAGGACATGGAGGCGACGGGCCGCGCTTTGCGAAATACGGATAATAACATCGTTTTTATCCTGAACCTGCGGCAACCGGCCGATTACTTTTACCACTACCGTGCGGCCGTTCATAGGATTGGTTACTAAAACCTCAGTCCCTTTCGGAGCGGTCGGATGCAAGGCATAAAAGTTTCCTTCATCATAGTCACTGGAACTCCAGACGGCTATACCCTGTTCATGATATTCTTTAGCGAGCGGTTCCGCCTGTTCGGACTGTACCGGGCGGGCCGTTTTTTCTTCCCCTTTTTTGCGTAACAAAGCTTTTTTAGTGGCCTCCTCAGCCTGCAGTTTTTTGGTCTCCATCTGACGAACCTGTTCTTCCTGCTGCTCCGTCAGCGGACCCACCGGAGGCACCGGAACAACAAAACCTACAATCAAGGATTGTCCCTCGCGCAGTTGTGGTGAAGTCAACTCGTTCCAGGTCATCAGCGTTTCCACGCTTTCGCCGTAGTTTCGGGCAATCCGGTATAAGGTTTCTCCTTTTGCCACCTTATGCCAGACCGGCTCGCCAGCGGTTTCTCTCAGCGGCGGTACCAAAGGCACGGTAATGGTCATGCCGGCACGCAACGATTGCCGGTTCAATTCGGGATTCATTTGCAAAAGCTGATCTACCGTGGTACCGTAGCGACGGGCTATACTGTAATACGTTTCTCCCTCAGCCACAACGTGGCGATCGGCTGCCAAATGCTGAGGCTTGCCGAACTGCACCTGCTGCCCATAAACTATGCCGGTCAGTAAAAGGCTCACTGCCCAAAAGCGGAAAAAGGTCATAGGCTACCTTTGTTTTGTGAAACTACGTTCCCTGTCTTTGGTCATTCGCTGGGCCGCTGTTCTGAAATCAACGCTTATTCTGTTAGTGTATTTTTCGGCCTACACGGCTCCCGCCGCTCTTGCAAGCGACACGGCTGTTAAAAAAGTTTATGTTTTTGAAATCAATCAAAGCATATTTCCGGCAGCCTGGCGGCTGACCAAGGATGCGTTAACCGAAGCAGAACGTCTTGGCGCCGATGTAGTTCTGCTCAAGCTGAATACCTATGGGGGCGACCTGGCCTCGGCGGACTCCATCCACAGCGCACTGATGCGGGCCCGGCCCCTGACGTTGTGCTGGATCACGCAAAATGCTGCCTCAGCCGGAGCCCTGGTGGCCATAAGCTGCGACAGCATTTACATGCGTTCTGGTGCCCTCATTGGCTCGGCATCGGTGGTCAATCAGGAAGGAACGCTTATGCCCGATAAATATCAGTCGTACATGAGGGCCATGATGCGAAGCACGGCCGAACGACAGGGCCGTGATCCCAAGATTGCCGAGGGGATGGTAACTCCCAACAATTATTTGCCTGACATTGCCGACAGCAACCGCATTATCGCCCTTACGGCAGAAGAAGCCCTTCGTTACAATTACTGCGATGCGATAGTGGAATCTGAAGAAGAAGTGCTGGCTCATGCCCGCCTGGAACCCTATGAACTGATCCGGCATCGTGTGGACTGGCTCGATCGCATTATTGCCTTTCTGCTGAACCCGTTTGTCAACAGCCTTCTGCTGTTGCTCATTCTGGGCGGCATTTATTTTGAGTTTCAGAATCCGGGTTCCATTTTTCCGATTGCCACTGCCGCTCTTGCTGCCATTCTGTACTTTGCTCCGCTTTATCTGGAAGGTCTCGCCGAGCACTGGGAAATGCTTGTTTTTCTTGCCGGCATTGTCTTGTTGGCCATAGAGTTGCTGGTGCTTCCCGGATTTGGCGTTGCCGGCATCAGTGGGCTGGCTCTGATTCTTGCCGGCCTCACACTGGCCCTGATCCGAAATGTCAGCTTCGATTTTTCTTTAACAGGAGCAGACGATGTGCTGCTCGCTCTGTTGCGTGTGCTGCTGCCGCTGAGTATCCTGTTTCTGATGTTTCTGCTTTGGGGCCACCGTATAGCCCGCCTGCGGTTTCTTCGCGGGATTGTGCTGACCGATACGCTTCAGGAAGCGGTTGGCTATCTGGATCGTCCTGAACAGCTCAAACAGCTTGTTAATCAGACAGGCATGGCCCTTACCCCGTTGCGGCCTGCGGGAAGAATTGAGGTAAACGGTGAACAACATGATGCCGTAGTGGACGGGGCTATGATTGAAAAAGGCCAGGCCGTTCGAGTGGTAGGTATCAGTGGCAACCTGCTTGTCGTGCGAAAAGTATAGCTGGATTCTCCTATCAAAAAAAACAACATAAAAAAAAGAGGCTGCCCGAAGGCAGCCTCTTACCATTCCTTAGGCATTCAGGACTATTTCTGAACAATCAGGTTGCGGGTGATCGTGGTTTCCCCGCTAACGATGCGTACCAGGTAGGTTCCACTACTCAGGTCAGCCGGCAGATCGATTCCCTGCTGCAGCAGTCCACCCACGGTCCGGGTAGCGATTCGCAGCACTTCCTGACCCAACAGCGTGTTGACCGTGATGGTAACCGGTTCATCGTTGCCCAGCTGGGCGCTGAGGATAACCTGACTACCATCGCTGGGATTCGGATACAGGCTGAACGAGGAAATGGTGAGGGCATCCAGACGGCAGGAAGCCGTAATGTTCACTGCAGCCGATTCCGTGGTGCAGCCATTGCTATTGGTAACTTCCACCGTGTAGGCACCTGTGGTATTGACGGAAATCACCTTGGAAGTCTGTCCGGTGTACACACCGTTTTTCTTCCAGGCATAGGTGTAATTGCCGTTAGCTTTCAAGGTGATACTGCCGCCGGCCAGACACAGATCGTTGGTACCACTCAGGTTATTGATGTTAGCCGGAGGAGCCGGAATACGGCTGATGCTCACCAGGTTGGAAATCGTGGTGCAAATGCCATTGCTAACAGCTACATAGAAGGTTCCTTTCTTCGTAGTGGTATAGGTCGAAGCAGTGGCTCCGCTTTGTGGCGTCAATCCACGGTACCATTGATAGGTGATGGTTCCCGGACCCGAGGCTGTTGCCGACAAAGCAACGGGAACACCACCGCAAACACTCATCGGGCCAGACGGCGAAACGGTTGCCGTCACGTCGTTTTCATCCACCTGACCGTTGCAGTTGTCGTCAATGCCGTTATAGCATACTTCGGCAACTCCCGGATTGACAGCGGCATTGTTGTCGTCGCAATCGGTGTTATCGGCAACGTAACCGGAGGGTGCAGAGCAGGCCATAACCATGCTGGAAGGATCGCCATAGGTGTCGCCGTCCACATCAGCATACCAGGCCGAAGAAGCATTGACATTGACTGATGTAAAGTCAAAGCCGCTGCAGCCAAATGCATCGGCATACAAATAGATGATGGCATGCGTACCGGCGCCGGCCAGTCCGGGATCAAAGAAGTAGTTCCCCATACCGTCGTCATAAACACCGGCACCGATGTAAATGCCACCGGCCGGACTTCCGCAGGTAAGTGCAACCGGAGGATCTACGTCGCACATATCGGGCAAGGAGCACATGGTAACTGTGGGCAGCGGATGTACGGTAACATTTTGTGAGGAAGAATAGCTGCCCACCGAGCAGGTGATGGTGTGGGTGCCTACGCCTGCCGTTCCCGGATCAAAGTAGAAATCGCCGCCGAAAGGAATGACGCCCGGACCGCTGATTACTGCAGAAGAATTGGCCGGAATCAACTGAACCGGTGAGGCGTCCAGGCAGATATCGGAGGGAAGTCCGGTAAACGACGTGTTGGGTGGGATCACATTAAGAATGTAATCCTCGGTTTCACCAAAAGCAAACGGCGTGCAGGCTTCGTTGGGATCAATGCTTACGGGCAACTGGGTAGCCGACCAGGCTTCCCGTACGCGCATGCGGCGC
>JANWXQ010000077.1 GCA_025057275.1 Chitinophagales bacterium | reverse complement strand
AAAATTGGGCTCAAAAATACGCCAAAACCGGGGGGGGGGCCCCCGGCGGGCCCCCCCCCCGCCGGAACTACATCGCACCTTTCCCTTCTATTGCAATTCCGTCCGGAAAGCCAGCTCCATGTCGGTGTCGCCCACCGTGGGAGGATCGTTATCCCCCTTCAGCCCGGGCTTGTGTTTCAAAATGACGGTTACCGTGCCGGAACTTGCTGCGCCACACTGCCACAACGTATGCAGGCCGAGCGGCCGACCCTTGCTGTCCACATCCTCGTAAGTGATCACTACCTCAACTCCGGAGGGCAAATAGTAAAACTGATGGTCATCGGCCTCCTCTTCCACTTCGTGCGTCAGATCATGCGGCGGATTCTTGGATGCATCGCTGAGGGTGACCTGACAATGATAGGTTTTGCCAGCGCCCAGCCGAATGGTGTCAAAACGAACGGGCGGATTACCTCCGATACCATCCGGATCGCTGAACAGCGCCGTTACCTGATCGGAGGGATCGGCGGTGTTGGTAAACTGAAGTTCCACCGTGGTGACCAGCTCCGGTTCGTTTTCCGGTAGTGGCGGATCTTCATCGCGGCAGGCCTGAAAAAAAACGGCAGTAGCCAACAAAAGAAGCCAGGAGAAAACTGTCTTGTTCATGATGGTTTTTTTGTTTAAAAGGTTTTTTAATCTGATTGGTTTTAATGGGAAGGGTTAATTGAAAAAGGAACCGTCAGCCGCAGCACGATGTTGCGTCCCATTTCATCGGCATAGTAGCGGAAGCGGTTCATGTAGTTTCGGTATGCCAGATCGGTCAGGTTCGTACCGCTGAGCTGCACGTCTAAAGGCTGGCCACCCAGCCGAACGGTGGCGCCCAGGCTTGCCGACCAAAGGGTAAAGGCCGGCGGCGGCGGGGCAAAATCATCACCGGGAGCGCGTCGCTGCTGCAACACATGCTCCACCGTCAGAGAAACGAACGGATCCAGGAAAGGTCCTGCAGCAGGCCGCTGCCAGCGGACCATCACCGAGCCGTTGTGCGGTGGCATCAACGGCAAATCATCCTGGTTGCCGGCATCGTAGGCATACAGCAATGACAGTCGCGGCGCTACCGACCAGGCCCGCGACAAGCGCACCGTCACTGCCGCATCCAGTCCGCTGAACCGTGCATCCGTCTGATCATAAACAAATACCGGAAATGCGCCCTGAATGGTAAGCTGCGGGGGCGGTTGCGGTTTCAGATAAATAAAACGGATTATACGTGTGTGGTACAGCGTCAACTCGCCGGCCAGCACGTCATGGTCGTGCACATCCAGCGACAGGCTGGTACTGAACGCCTGCTCGGGCAGCAGGTTAGGATTTCCGTACTCCAGTGCTGCCACACCATGATGCAAACCCTCGCTGTACAATTCATTGACTGCCGGGGGACGCCAGGCCGTGCCCACATGTACATGAAGATCAGCATGCAGCGACAATCGCCACAACATGCCGGCATGCATGTTCAGCCGTTCATAAACATACTGCGGCCGCAACAGCTGGCCATCTTCGTATTTTTTAACCTGCATCCAGCGGTAATCGTAGCGGACGCCGGCCTCCCATTCCGTCATCGTTCTGCGATAGCGCTGAATGTAAAACAGAGCTGCGCTGTAATTGCGGTAATACGGAATGAAGTACCGGCCGGAGTAGGTGTTGTATTGAGTGGCTCCGTTGATGCCGGCTGTAGCCAGCCAGCTTTGGGAGTAGTCATGCTGCCAGAGCAACTCCGTGGTGAACGTGGACAAATCAAACTGCAGCTCCGGTCGGTTCAAGGCAGCCAGCGAATCGTTGAGGGGACCGTGCTTGTCGTATTCGCTTCGGCGGTTGAGTTGACCGGCTGTCGTCAGCGTCCACTTGGTACCTTCTGACTGGCGCAGGTAGGCCTGCACCTTGGCCAGATCGTGCCGCACCTGCTGAGAGGGCCTGTTGATGTGGTACCCCGTATTCAATGTGTCGGTAGGACGCTGAAGAGAAAGAGCATGGTTGAGATCCGTCAGATTGTGCAGATGAGCACCGGAGAAGATGCCCAGATCGGCACTGAAGTGACTGAAGTATCCCTCAATGCCAAAGTGGTAGCGCTTCCATCCCCATGCAGCAGAAAAATTATCCTCCCGATAAGCCGTGTTCTGCAGGTAATAGTCGGGCGTGCGCGTGCAGGCCGCCCGCCGCAATGTGCCCTGAAGACGCCAGGCCAAAGGCAAAGCCTTCAGCCGTTGTTCGGCAATGGCCGAGATCACCCCTTCACGGTTGTTGCTCATTCCCACCCAATTGAACTCACCGCTTAATGCGACGCTGTCCGGTAAGGGTCGCGGATTGACCAATACCACGCCGCCGATGGCATCGCTGCCGTAGCGGACACAATCAGCCCCTTTGATGACGATCAGCTCCTCAGCAATGAAGGGATCAATTTCCGGCGCATGTTCGCTGCCCCATTGCTGCCCTTCCAGCCGAACCCCGTTGTTGAGAATAAGGATACGGTTTCCGGTCAACCCATGAATCAGCGGCTTGGCTATGGAAGGACCGGTTTGCAGCACGCTGATGCCAGCCATGCGTCGCAGGGTTTCCCCCAACGATTCGCCACGGGCTTCCCTGAGCTCATGACCATACAGATGGCTGGATGCCTGAACCGGGGTGGCTGCAGGCCGGGCGCCGAAAACTTCGACCTCCTCCAATTCCTGAACAGCAGGCACCATCGGTACTTGCAGGTGGTAGTCTCCGGCAAGCAGGACAGTATCAGTAAAAGGACGAAATCCCGGCAAAACCACCTGCACGATATAGGTTCCCCTGCACAGCGGACCGATCCGGAATCGTCCCCGCTCGTCGCTCTGAGTTTCAAGAGGTCCGGCTGTGATCCGCGCATCAGCGAGTGCAGCACCTTCCACGGAGTGAAGGATCCGGCCCGTCAAATAGTAATGGCAATGGGCAGGCTGTCCGGCCACCTTCCATGAGCCAGAAAAAAGGATGAAAAGAATTGCCAATGTGTTTGGGCGCAATCCAAAAAATTTTAGGTGAGAAAAAAACGAGAATTCCTGTCCGCAGCAGCGGCAGGAACGCCTGAACTCACACGTTCAGGTATACATACCAGCCGGAGGACCCCGGGATGACGGGGTTATGCGATCGGATAAAGGGGCGAAAAAGTCAACAGAAAAATCCAGTTGTTGCGCGGTCCATTGAGGTGGAATAGCGCTCAGGACATCAACATGCTGCTGAACCTGCAATTGCAGCAGCAGAGACGGGCAATGCTGATGCTCTTCACTGAGGATGGCATAGGCATTGTTGCATCCTGAATGGTCGTGATGGCCGCTGAACAAATGCAACAGGTCCTGCGGAATAACGGCATTCAGCATCACTGCCACTACCAGCCATGCCAACAAGCGACCTGCCATTTTTGCGCTATCGGAAGAATAAAGGTAGCAAAACCTGATTAACGATCAGGAAGGGTTTCTACAGATTCAGAAAACGATCGCTGTCGGCCGGGAGGGGCGAAAAACAATGTTCGCTTTTTCCGAACAGTCGGTAACGGTTACGGCCAATCCAGTTGTATACCAGATCGCGAAGGGGCTTGGGAACGACGATCAGTCCGTAGAGCAATGGCCACAAGCCCGGAAGATGCCGCACCACACGCAGAGCGGCCGAAGAGCGTTCGTAAAGTTTTCCCGATTCGTACAACAGAAAAGAATCCGAAAGCAACGACCTGCCTCCGGACAAAGCCCGTGCTGCTTGCGACTGCAGCGGAGCAAACCGAAATACCTTTTTGCGGTCCCGACGAAGAATCCATTGGACCACACCACTGCAGAAACGACAATAGCCATCAAACAGGATCACTGGATGGGAGCCGGCAACATTCATCCAGGCAAAAGAATCAAACATTTCTATCTTACCTGCCCTGTATCATGCAGATAAAATTTTGCGGCGCCGCCCGCACCGTTACCGGCAGTTGCCATTTGTTGCAGTTGGAAAATGACATCAACCTGCTGCTGGATTGCGGGCTGTTCCAGGGCCGCCAGGCCTACATTGACGACTGGAACATGCGCTTTCCGTTTTCCCCTTCCGAAATCACGGCCGTGATTTTGTCGCATGCCCATATTGACCATGCAGGACGGATTCCCAAGTTAGTTAAAGAAGGTTTTCGCGGACCGGTTTACTGCACTCCGGCTACGCGTGAACTGTCGGCCTCGCTGCTGCTGGACAGCGCCCATATTCAGCAAAAAGACAGCGAATTTCACAACAAGCACCGCCGAAAGCAGGGGCTGCCCCCGCTGGATCCCCTCTACACGGCCGACGACGTGCACCGGAGCATGGAACGGTTTCACACGGTTCCCTATGAGCAATGGTGTACCTTAAGCCCGGGCGTGAGGTTCCAGTTTCGGGATGCCGGCCATATTCTGGGCAGCGCCACGGTGCATCTGGAATTGCAGGGCAGCCAGGGGCTGCAGCTCGGCTTCACCGGCGACGTTGGCCGACCGGACCGGCCCATACTGCGCAACCCGGAGCCTATGTTGCCCTGTGATGTGCTGATCTGCGAATCGACCTACGGAAACCGCCTGCATCCGGAACGCAGACAGGAAGAAACAGCCTTATGGGACATTGTACACGACACCTGCTTGAGGCGTAAAGGCAAACTGCTCATTCCCTCGTTCAGCCTGGGGCGCACGCAGGAAATCCTGTACCTGCTCAACCGACTGGACCAACAAAAAATGCTCCGCCACCTGCCCGTCTTTCTGGACAGCCCGCTGTCGGTGGACATTACAGGTATTTACCGCAACCACCTGGACTGTTTTGACGAAGAAATCCGCCAGCTGATTCTCACCGATCCCAATCCCTTTGGTTTTCCCCAGCTGACCTTTATTACCGATGTAGAGCAAAGCAAGCAGCTCAATAGTTTTTCCGAACCCTGCATCATCATCAGCGCCTCAGGTATGGCTGAGGCCGGCCGCATCGTTCACCACATCAGCAATAACATTGAAGACGACCGCTGTACCGTGCTGTTTGTCGGACATTGTGCGGAAGGCACGCTGGGCTGGAGGCTGCGCAACGGCATAAATCCTGTTCGGGTGCTGGGACAGCATAAATCGGTAAAGGCCCGAATTGCCGCGTTGGACGGCCTTTCGGCCCATGCCGACCAGGCAGAATTGTTTGGTTTTCTCAAACCGCTGCTGGGCAACCGGCTGCAGCAGCTTTTTCTGGTACATGGCGAATACGAGGCCCAGTGCGCCCTGCGCGATTTGTTGCTGCCCGTCTGCAACCGGATTACCATACCGGCTTTTGCCGATGCATTTGCTCTGTGAACTGGCTGTAACTCTTTTGTTATTTTTGTAAACAGCAACCTGAAGCAAGGCAACAGGAAATGCGTTTACAGTGGGTTATGAAGCGATTGTCAAAAGCCAGTCAACATGGAATTCCAACCTCTCTATATTGCGTGGGCTCTGGGTTTTCTTGCCCTGGGTTTGGGCGTGGGGGCCCTGATCTTCCGCAGTAAGGCAAAAAAAGAACTTGAAGCAGCGCGAAAAGAAGCCGAACGCATCTTCAGCGAAGCCCAGCAGGCCGCCGAAAACCTGAAGAAGGACAAGCTGCTGGAAGCCAAAGAGGAGGTGCTTCGCCTCCGTTCCGAATTTGAAAAGCAGCAACTGCAGCGTCAGAAACAGCAGGAACAAAACGAGCTGCGACTCAAGCGGCTGGAACAGTCATTAAATCAGAAACAGGAAAATTACCAGAGAAAAGAACATGAGCTGGACCAGATCCGGCAGAACCTGAACCGCCAACTGGAGCTGCTTTCGGTAAAACGTTCCGAACTGGAAAAACAGCAGCAGGAATACAACAACAAGCTGGAAAGCATAGCCAAACTGACCCAACAGGAAGCCAAAGCGCAACTTCTGGAATCCATGAAGGCTCAGGCCCAAACCGAGGCCATGGCCTATGTGAAGGAAGCCATGGACGAAGCGCGGCTGCGCGCCTCCAAGGAAGCAAAAAAGGTCATTATTCAGAGCATACAGCGGATTGCCGCCGAACAATCCATAGAAAATGCGGTCAGCACCGTGCATATTGACAGCGACGACGTCAAAGGGCAGATCATCGGCAGGGAAGGCCGCAACATCCGTGCTCTGGAAGCAGCTACCGGCGTGGAACTGATTGTGGACGATACGCCGGAAACCATTGTGATTTCCTGCTTCGATCCGGTGCGACGGGAAATTGCCCGGCTGGCACTGCAGCGCCTGATTGCCGATGGCCGAATCCATCCCGCCCGGATAGAAGAGGTAGTGGCCAAAACCCGAAAGCAGATCGAAGAACACATTGTGGAAACCGGCGAGCGCACTGTCGTGGAACTGGGCCTGCACGGCATGCATCCGGAACTGATTCGCCTGGTGGGCCGCATGAAGTTCCGTTCCTCCTACGGACAAAACCTGTTGCAGCATTCGCGGGAAGTGGCCAACCTGTGCGCCATTATGGCTGCTGAACTGGGCATAAACCCTAAGCTGGCCAAACGGGCCGGCCTGCTGCACGACATCGGCAAGGTATCCGATGAAGATCCTGAGCTAAGCCATGCCTTGCTGGGTATGAAACTGGCCGAACGGTTCAACGAAAGTCCTGCCGTCTGCAATGCCATCGGCGCGCACCACGATGAAATTGAAATGCAATACGTCATTTCACCTATCGTGCAAGCCTGCGATGCCATCAGCGGGGCACGGCCCGGAGCGCGCCGCGAAATTGCCGAGCAGTACATCCAGCGGCTCAAGGATCTGGAAAGCCTGGCCCTCAGCTACGATGGGGTGGAAAAAACCTATGCCATACAGGCTGGTCGCGAGCTGCGCGTGATTGTGGAAGCCGATAAAGTCAGCGATGCCAAAGCCGATGAGCTGGCTGTGCTGCTGGCCCAGCGCATCCAAAACGAAATGACCTATCCGGGACAAATCAAGGTGACAGTTATCCGGGAAAAGCGGGCCGTCAGCGTGGCACGATAACGGCCGGGCCACTTAACTTGATTCTAAATAACCGGATGGCGCGCTTGCCAGGCATACCCCGCCGCCTAGTGGCTGCACAGGGTATTGGCGCGACAGGTTTTAACTTTCAGTTTTCATTACAATTTTCCACATACCCCGGAGATCACCCATCCGGTAATTGCGCGCCAAATCGCCCGGATATTTTTCCTTCAAGACTTCGGCCACACTGGCATCCAAATCGGCGTCGCTGCCGTGACATTTCAGACAGGTGGGCATCATGATTTTGATGGACTTGTAATATACTGCCTCTCCTTCCCGGAAAATAAGTGTATCGGCACCACCCGACTGTAAATAGGCAAACGCACTTTGGTCGGCAGCCTCCGTAATGCGATTGTCAGGATTTCTGTTCTTGTCGCTAAGCCGCTGAATGGATAGCACCTGGCCCGTTCCGGCTAATGCAGAAGTCAAAGCAACGGCGTGCACATTGCAGTAACGGATGGCATAAGAAAAACCACTGTCGGTTACCGCCTGCACGACGTTTTTAAGCAATGCCTGTTGGGTCAACGTGGCAATGGAATCTCCCAGCCGACGATATTGACTGGCATCCGGCTTTTGCGGCGTCATCGTACAGCCAAACGCCCACCAAAGGCACAGTGTGAGCAGAACTGGCCGCATCATTGGCTCTAATAATCCAGAATTACCGGCTTCTGCCCTTTGTAGCAATCCAGATTCAGGTTGTTATCCATCTGGGTAACCATGCTGTTGAGCAATTGCTCATAGCTGGAAATGAAATTAACCCGTTTCCAGAGTTCTTCACGCCGACAGCCCCACTGAGGAGCAAACTTGATGCGGTACCACTTATTGTTTTTGTCGTACACCAAGGTAAAGGTCTTGGACTCTTTTCCGTTGTTGAAATAAAACTCAAAATAAGTAGTGATGACCAGGTCGCGAACCATACCGGGGATCTGAATGGCATTGGCCATGGCGGGATTGTCGGCCAACAACAGCGTGTAGTAGTAACGCGTAGTGCCATAGTTTTCAAACTTCATGGCGCGCGAGCTGTCAAATCGCATTTCGTAATACACCTTTTTGCCCGGCCAGTTGACGGATTTGTCCACCACGCCTTTCTGATTCTGAGTTAGGTATTCTTTCATCAGCACCTGAGCCTGGGCAACACCGCCAACCAGAAGGGTCAGCAGCAGGATAATCGTTTTCACTTTCATGTGAGCAGATTTTTAATGGGTTACAGGTTTCGGAGTTTATTTGGCTGCCAGCGGCTGGGAGGCACCTCCCATTTTCACTTTCCTGAGCAGGTTTTCAGCAATGCAAGTACCGGTACGTATGCCGTCCACGATACCTGCTTCGAAGTGAATGCCGCCATACATGCGCGACCAGGCAGCCTCTTCTGCAGCAGCCTTAAAGGATTTAAACGTGCGGGGCTTGAGGCCGATCATCATGTTGGTGCTGTCGGTAAACTCTACATCGCCAAAGAAATGGGTCAGGATGCCAGCAGCAGCACCGGAAAATCCGGAGTGTCCGGAGGGATATTCCGGGAACGGCGGGGTTTCCAGATAGGGCTCCCAATCGGGTTTATCCAACACCTCATTGATGTAGGTCTTCGGTCGCAGCAGGTTGATCTGATATTTCATTCTCCAAACGGAAATACCGGCATTGTGAACAGCCATGCCGAGGTAGGCATACAGTTCACACGTTTGGGCCAGGTTGTAATTGTTCTTGCGTACCTGCTGCTTGGCGATTTTCATCCAGTGGCCGGGAGGAGTAAAGGTTTCCACGGGATCATCAGCCCAGTAGAGTGCTGTCATGCGTTCGTATTCAGAAAAAGAAGTGTCAATTCCGTACAACTTGACATTGAATTTGTAGAACTCGGAATTGGGATCGGAGCTGTACGGAATGGTAGGCTGCATCATACACAGCTCGGTGGTGTCCAATCCCATAGGCCGCAGGGTTCCCCAGAAGGGCTCAAACGGTGTTTTGTCCACATCGGTAACTTCGTACCATTCGGGGTTATTGGTGCGCGGGGGCGATTCGTATTCGTTGTGCTCGCGGGTATAGTCATACTGGTCGGTTTTCATGTAAGCTACCAGAGCCTGGCCCAGCGCGTTGCCGTATTCTAATGAGCGCTGAAACACTTCAGGTTTGCCCAGCAGAGAATCGCGCATGTGGTTGATCTTATCGCGCAGGTTGTTCAGGGCAACGGTGTTGGGGCCCATGTAGCGGGCCAATCCTTCGTCGCAGACCAGGTAGGCGCAATTGTTGAGCACGGTAGGCCAGTCGTACTCCAGCTTCGGGTCAGCTTTGGGCAGATTCTCCAGATCCTTTAACTGACCTTCCAACGAATACGCACCGGCAATGCCGGGAGCAACAGATTGATACATGGCCACGCCCAGATAAGCCATAGCCCGTGCTGCAGGCGGGGGACCCACACGCTGAAATCGTACCTGATCCAGCAACATATCCACCCAGGCAAGAGCAACCGAGTTATCCAACTCAGTAGCCGGTGTGGATACGGAATTAAACTCAAGGGTTTTTTGTCCTTTTTGACATCCTGCCATGGCAACTGTGAAAGCAGCCAACAAGGCAATAAGCGAGCATTGCTTCATGGTTTTATTTCTCATTTTTTGCAAAAGCATTTTGGTTGAACGTAATAAACAATCACCCCTGGCTAAGACCTGATGGGAGGGTAGTTTTTCAGCTCACAAAAGACGTAACAAAACCCCCATCTTGCATCGGGTTTTGACTTTTATTAACAAAAAATTTTAAAAAGTCACCGCCTGCATTTGGGCCACGGCATTCTTTAGCGCCCCAAATACTTTGTATTTCATTTTCCGGAGGACTCCGGAAATCGTGCCGGTCAGGCCAGATTCTTAATGCTGCATGAGGTGCAGACCCTGCAGCTGATGGCCATGAGCGTGATGACCATGGCTGTGCGGTTGAACGGGTAATCCCATTTCAGCCATCACTTCGCGGCTGCGCAGTACCAGCGGTTTCAGGTCAAGCACCTGAAGCTCGCTGGCGTCCTCTTTGCACAGGTAAATCCGATTGGCCTGCACGTTATTGAACACCTGCTTTTTTTGTCCCTTCGGCCAGATGATTTCCATCTCTTCCACTACCGTAGCCTTACCCAGACCGGCCTGCAAACGAATCGGGTTGCTGCCAAAGCTGGCCCCTTTGCTGATGGTGTAGTAGGTATTTCGGCGCTGGCCGTTGTCGACGAAGGTCAGCTTCACACGGCATCCTACGCCGAAACGGTTGTTTTCTGTTCCTTCCAACCGGACATTAATCCAGTTGTTGCCGTGTCCGGGATTCAGGTAAAAGGCATTTTGAAACACATCACCATAGAAAAAGCCGCCATAATCCGTGTAGATATCCTGATCGCCATCGTAATCGAAATCGCAGTAGGATACGGCATGACCTTTTTGTAACTGACCAAAGCCACCGCTGAGCGTGCAATCCTGAAAGTATTTGCCCTGATTGTTGCGATACATGCGGTTGGGAAATATGGCGCGGTAATCAGGAGCGCCGATACTCAGGAAGAAATCCAGCCAGCCGTCATTGTCCAGATCACCGTAGTTGCAACCCATGGCAAAGGTTTCATAAGCCACGTTGGTTGGCCGGGCAACATTGGTAAATGTTCCGTCACCATTATTGCGGTACAGACAGGGGAACATGGTGGAATCCATAGGCAGTCCGAGAAACTCACGGCAGGAATTGATAATGTAACCGGGTTTGTACGCTGAAATGTAGATGTCTTCCCATCCGTCGTGGTTGTAGTCAAAGAACCAGCAGGGGAAACTCCAGATGGGATTGGTCACGCCGGCTTCTTTGCCCACTTCGGTAAACGTTACCAAACCGTCTTTACCCGGACCGTTGTTGCGAAACAGTTTGTTGGGACGACCGAAATCGCTGACAAACAGATCGGGATACCCATCGTTGTTGTAATCACCAAACGAGCAGCCTTTCACAAAGCCCTTGAAGAACAAGCCGGTGGGGCGGGTAACATCGCGGAAGGTACCATCACCGTTGTTGAGGTACATCCGACTGTAGGTATGGTATTCGTGGCCGATGAACAGGTCCAGGTCGCCGTCCAGATCAATGTCTGCGGCTTCAGCCGTTTGGGAGGGTAGAAAATGGAGGAGGCCAGCCTCGACGGTGACGTCAGTAAAAGTGCCATTTCCGTTGTTGCGATAAAGCGACGGGGGCAAGAAGCCGGCTTTGGCTTTCCAGCCGCCTCGGGTGATCATAAAATCCATCCATCCGTCGTTGTTGTAATCAAACTGCATCATGCCCAAACCTTCGTAAGCACCTATAAGTCCGGCGCGTTCCGTCCAGTCGCTGAAGGTGCCGTCGGCATTGTTGCGGTAAAAACGGATTTGGCCTTTCAAACGGGCGCTGCCATTGATGATGTCGATGTAGCCATCGTTATCAAAGTCATCCACGGCATTTCCTCCGGCATCCAAAAGATTCTCCACCCCCAGATCAGTGGCAATATCGTTGAAGCGGCCGATGTTGTATTCATCGGGCATGCGTTCCCTGGGAATAACCAGATGAGCCGGCACCTCAGGCGGCACACTGCCATAAGCCTGAAGCGCAATGTTCAGCAGCCAGATGTTCAGCGGATCGTCAGGATACTCCTGAATGAGCTTCAGGTAGCGGCGAATGGCTTCGGCTGCGGGGTCTTTGTGGATATGTACTCCCCCGCCCGAAATGGGAAATACACAACTTTCGTCGTTGTGGTTCATGATGCAATTGGTCTGTTCGGCCAATCGCAGATAGCCCAATGCCAGGAAGTTCTTCAGCGAATCCACTACCGACCATTCGTCATTCTTTTTCTTGGTGTTAAACTTCGGGTTGCGCAGAAATTGCTCATCCGCTTCCAGCTCTTCCAGCAGCTTCAGTCCCTCTTCCGTGGTTCCGTAAAAGATGTGCTGCATGCCAACCTGAAACTTCAGCCAGGAATTGTTCGGATCCTGGCTCCACAATTTCTGGTAGTAGGGCAGGATCACGTCGTTGCGGCCGTACAGAATAGTTGGCGGCAACTGGTCAATAATTTCATAGTAAATCTCAGGCATGGTGGTGGCCGTGTAGTGCACCCTGCCATCGTAATCACTGGCCAGCTTCTTGTAAGCATAAACCGCGCCTGCAGCTATGCCTATGCCGATGACGATCAGAAAGAAAATCGTTTTGCGTTTCATGAAAAAAATTGCGTTGAAAGCGTCAGGGTAAGAAGGATTTACATCATGTGATGATGATGTTGCTGCTGCTGATCCGGCTTGCGCAGAATGAAGGTTATTGGCTTGATGGACAGCGGGTTGAGCTGATCCGCATCTTCCCGGCAATGATACAGGGTATTGACCGGAATGTTGCGGAACACCTGCTTTTTCTGTCCTTTCGGCCAGATAACTTCCATTTCTTCAATTACAGTTGCCTTGCCGACCCCGGCCTGCAACCGGATGGGATTACTGCCAAAGCTGGCTCCCTTACTGATGACGTGATAGGTATGGCGCTTAACGCCCTGATCGGTGAAGGTGAGTTTTACGCGGCAACCTACCCCAAAGCGGTTGTTATCGGTGCCTTCAAACCGGACATTGACCCAGTTGTTGCCATGCCCGGGATTGAGGTAAAAGGAATTCTGAAATACATCGCCGTAAAAAAAGCCGCCGTAGTCGGTATAGACATCCTGATCGCCGTCGAAGTCAAAGTCGCAGAAGGAAACGCCATGCCCTTTCTGCAACTGACCGAATCCTCCGCTGATGGTGCAATCCTGGAAATGTTTGCCCTGGTTGTTGCGGTACATGCGGTTGGGGAAAATGGCTCGATAATCGGGTGCGCCGATGCTCTGGTAAAAATCCAGCCAACCGTCGTTGTCCAGATCACCGTAATTGCAGCCCATGGTAAAGGATTCGTAAGCTATGTTGGTTTCCAGCGTCACGTTGGTAAACGTGCCGTCGCCGTTGTTGCGGTACAGGCAGGGGAACATCGTCGAATCCATGGGCAGGCCCAGAAATTCTTTGGCGGAAATAAAGCCCGGCTTGTAGGCTGAAACGTAAATGTCCTGCCAGCCGTCATTGTTGTAGTCAAAAAACCAGCAGGGGAAACTCTTTTTGGGTTCGGTTACGCCGGCTTCTTCCGCTACGTTCGTGAAGGTGACCAGGCCATTTTTATCCGGACCATTGTTGCGGTAGAGTCTGTTCTTGTTTCCGAAATCGCTGATATACAGGTCAGGATAGCCGTCGTTGTTGTAGTCGCCGAAAGAGGAACCTTTTACATAACCCTTGAAGTAAATACCCACCTCTTTGGCCACATCCTTGAAGGTACCATCGCCGTTGTTCAGAAACATCTTACTGTACGTGAAGTACTCATTGCCAAAGAAGAGGTCCACGTCGCCATCTAGGTCGATATCGGCTGCTTCCACTGACTGGGTCGGGGCAAACTGCAACAGACCAGCTTCTATGGTCACATCGGTAAAGGTGCCGTCGCCGTTATTCCGATAAAGAGAGGAAGGCAGGAATCCTGCCTTGGCCTTCCAGCCTCCGCGCGGAATGATGAAATCCATCCACCCGTCGTTGTTGTAGTCCACCTGCACCAGATTCAAACCCTCGTAAGCGCCTTTAAGGCCGGCACGCTCGGTCCAGTCACTGAAGGTGCCGTCGCCGTTGTTGTGGAAGTAGCGTACCTGCCCTTTGAGCCGCACAGCTCCATTGATGATGTCGATGTATCCGTCGTTATCGTAGTCATCCACGGCAACCCCTCCTGCATCGAGCATATTTTCCACACCCAGGTCTACGGCAATGTCGTCAAAGCGGCCGATGTTGTATTCATTGGGAAGGGCGTCTTTAGAGATGACCAGATTGGCCGGAACTTCCGGTGGCACACTGCCGTAAGCCTGAAGGGCAATGTTGAGCAGCCAAACACACAGATGGTCGTCCGGATATTCCTTAATGAGCTGCAGGTACCGCCGGATGGCTTCGCGGGCCGGGTCTTTGTTGATGTGAACACCGGCGCCGGAAATGGGAAACACACAGCTTTCATCGTTGTGGTTCATGATACAGTTGGTCTGCTCGGCCAGGCGCAGATAGCCCAACGCCAGAAACTGTTTGAGTGAGTCCACCACCGACCAGTTCTCCCCGTCTGCAACCCTGAGAAAATTCGGATTGGTCATAAACGAGTTGCTGGCTTCCAGTTCCTCAAGAATTTTCAATCCTTCTTCCGTGGTGCCGTACAAAATGTGTTGAATACCCACCTGAAATTTCAGATAGGGATTTTCCGGGTCCTTAGCCAGCAGCTGTTGATAGTACGGCAGAATCACATCGTTGCGGCTGTACAGGATGGTAGGAGGCAGATTGTCAATGATCTCATAATAAATTTCAGGCATGGTGGTAGCAGTATATTTTATTTCGGGCGAATCTTGACCGGCCCAGCGCACAACGGCGAAAGCCACCCCTGCCAAAACAACTACCCCTACAAAAAGAAGAGCGATGGTTTTAAACTTCATGATTGAATCGGGTTTGGAGCTGTGGGGGCAAAATTACTGGGTCAATGCATACCAAAAGCAGTGCTTTGCATAGCGTTAACATCAGGCCGTGAGGCAGAAACACCGACGGGAAAACATATCGGTTTAGAATGTTAATGAACATTAAATACGAAGTGCGAATAGCATCTGCCAATATCTTTGCCTACATAATTGTGCAGACTGGACGTACGTGGTTCAAACAACCACAATTCATTTGAATTCAAAAAATTAAAAATCCATTTACCAATGAGTTTTCGAAACGCACTGGCCGCATTCGCATTGCTGGTACTGGTTACGCCAATGATGCATTGCACCAACTACGAAAGTGCCCTGAAAAAGAATTTTGATTTTCCTCCTCCGGACAGCACCAAGTTTAATTATCCGGATGTGCCCAGCGGTAAAATGTTTGACCTGTTGGGCAGCAAAAGCACCGGCATTGATTTCATCAATAAAGTTCAGTTTGGCTTCATGGCCGATAACAACCTCTACGTAAACTACTACAACGGCGCAGGGGTGGCTGTGATCAATTACAACAACGACTCGCTGCCCGATCTGTATTTTACCGGAAACATCGTGCCCGACCGCCTGTATGTCAATGAAGGGGGCATGCGCTTCCGCGATGTCACCGAGCAGGCCGGCATACCCCTGAAAAACAAAGGCTGGAGTACCGGCGTCGCCACCTGCGATATTAACCGCGACGGCTTTGAAGATCTCTACGTGCTCCGCTCCCGCTGGAAAGACTCGGTAACCAACCTGTTTTATGTCAGCAACGGCGATGGCACCTACACCGAGCGCGGCAAGGAATACGGAGTGGAATGCATCGATTGCTATTCCATGGGCGCCGTATTCTTTGACGCTGATAACGACGGCGATTTAGATCTTTTCGTCAAAAATCACCCCACCGATTACGTGGAGCGCATGCGCTTCAACAATCTGGAAAAAATTGAAAAAGGCATAAATCAGAGCGACAAATTCTTTCGTAACGAGAACGGCAAATTCGTGGACGTATCCAAGAAAGCCGGCATCAATAACCACGGTTTCGGTTTGGCTGTCATTGCCGCCGACATCAATGATGACGGTTGGATGGACATCTACGGCTGCAATGACTTTGCCATGTATGACCACCTGTACATCAATCAGAAAGATGGCACGTTCAAGGATATGTCGCACTCGCTGCTGGGCAAGGTATCCATGTTCTCCATGGGTGTTGACATCGGCGACATAAACAACGATGGCTACCAGGACATTGTTACGGCCGACATGCGCTTTGATCACTCTTACCTGCGTCGCTCCTTTGCCCTGGGTCTGCGCCGCAATGAGTTCAACAACATGGTCACCAGCGGCTATCATTATCAGTATGTCAAAAACACGCTGCACATCAACAGCGGTTTTAACAGCTTCAGCGAAATTGCCAACCTGGCGCAGGTAGATGCCACCGATTGGTCGTGGGGTCCCATCATGTGCGATTTCGACCAGGACGGCCTTAAAGACCTCTATATCCCCAATGGCTACTACCGCTGGCTTAACGTGGATGAGCGGGAGCTCTATCAGGCCATGCGCGATGCCACCCGCCGTAAAGACAGTGCCACGTACAACAAACTGTTCAAGGCTGTTAGTAAGAAAAAGCTGATGGCCGTTAACTACATCTTCAAAAACCAGAACGGCTACCAGTTTACCCGTGAAATGGAAAACTGGGGACTGAATTACCCGACCATCACCCATGGGGCTGCCATTGCCGATCTGGACGCCGATGGCGACATGGACATCATCATGAACAACCACGAAGTGCCCGCTCTGATTTGCCGCAACAATCAGGAACGATTTTCCAATAACAACTGGGTGCACTTCTCGCTGCGCGGGCAGCCCAACAATCCCGATGGCATAGGGGCAAAAATTTACATCTGGTCACCGCTTGGATTGCAAATGGCCCAGCACCACACAGTCCGCGGCTATCAGTCTGCCTCGCAAAATATCGTGCACTTTGGCATGGGTAAGGATCAGATGATTGACCGGCTGGTGATCGTTTGGCCTGATGGACGAACCCAGCAATTGACCCAATTACCAGTTAACCGCGTGTACACGCTGGACTACAAACAGTCCACGCCGGAAAAATTTGTATTCGGCAAGTCCGTTACCCAGCCGCTGTTTACTGACGCAACACAAAAAACAAAAATTGATTTTGTTCATACGGAAAACGAATACGAAGACTTCCGCAAGGAAATTCTGCTGCCCCATAAGCTGAGCCGCTATGGTCCCGGTTTGGCTGTGGCCGATGTCAACGGCGACGGACTGGAAGATTTTTTGGTAGCCGGAGCTGCCCGCATGTCCAACGCTCTGTACCTGCAGCAGCCCAACGGCACTTTCAGCAAAGCACCTGCCCAACCCTGGGAAAATGAAAAAAATGCCGAAATCCTTGGTGTGCTGTTCTTTGATGCCAACGGCGACAGCTACCCTGATTTATACTGCGTTTCCGGTGGCAATGAATTCAAACAGAACGACCCGTGGCTTAAGGACTTCCTGTATCTCAATGACGGCAAGGGCAACTTCCGCCTGGCAGCCGATGCGCTTCCCGACAGCCGCATCAGCGGCTCCTGCGTGGTGGCCGGTGATTACGACAGCGATGGCGATTGGGATTTGTTTGTCGGCGGTCGCGTCGTGCCGGCCAGCTATCCCTTGCCGGCCCCCAGTCAGATCCTGCGAAACGAAGGCGGTCGCTTTACGGATGTCACCAATGAAGTGGCACCCGAGTTGGAAGAGGCCGGCCTGGTATGCAGCGCCTTATGGACCGACTACAACAACGATGGCAAAACCGACCTGTTGGTGGTAGGAGAATGGATGCCCTTGGTGGTATTCCTCAACGAAAACGGAAAGCTGGTAAACAAAACCCGTGAGGCCGGCATCGAACACATCACCGGCTGGTGGAACAGCATTGTTGCCGCTGATGTAGATAACGACGGCGACCTAGATTACATTGCCGGTAATGAAGGCTTGAACAGCCGATACTATCAGCCCAAAGCGGATGAGCCCGTAGAACTTTACTGCGCTGACTTTGACCAAAACGGCACCAACGATTTGCTGCTTTCCGTTTACAACTTCGGAAAACCATATCCGGTCAAAACCCGCTTAACCATGACGGAGCAGGTGCCCTCCCTGGGCGAAAAATTCCCTTTGTATAAGCAGTTCGCTCTGGCTACCACCGATCAGGTCTTTGGTAAAGAAGCATTGCAGAAAGCCCTTCACCTCAAAGCCACGGACTTCCACTCGGGCGTGTTTATCAACAATGCCAACGGAACATTTTCCTTCCAGCCCCTTCCGCTGCAGGCTCAGTTCTCCTGCATGTATGGCATGGTTCCCCTGGATGTAAATCAGGACGGAAACGTTGACCTGGTGGCTCACGGCAACTTCTTTTCCAACGAAACCGAAGTGGAAAAGCAGGATGCCTTTATGGGGTTGACCCTGCTGGGCGACGGCACCGGCAAATTCACCGTCATGCCCCTGAAAGAATCCGGATTTCTGAACAACAAAGACGGCAAAGCATTGGCACTGATTTATGTGGGCAAGGAAAAGCGGCCGGTTATACTGGGCACCAATAACAACGATGCCATGTTCGCCCATGAACTCATGCACAAACCCGCTGTGCTGGAATTGACCTACAACGACCGCTACGCTGAATTGCTGCTCGCCGACGGTCGCAAACAACGTCATGAAGTCCATCTGGGCAGCGGTTATATGTCGCAGAACTCTCCCCGTCTGGCTTACAACCCTGCCGTAGTTCAAAAAATTACGGTTACAGACCGAAGCGGCAATTCACGTATTGCTTACGAGAACAACGCTGTAGCCACCCGCTAATCCCATTCAGAGAAAGAAGCCATGAACATGAAAGCAATAAAATCCATCCGGCAACTGAGCAGGCCTCTGTTCCTGCTCTTTGGCTTGCTGGCCCTGGGGTCCTGCAAAAGCGGATACCAGAAAGCAGGGCTAACGGTAGTGGATTTTCCCTCATACGACAGCCTGCAGTTTGACCCATTGGACAAACCCAGCGGAAAACTCTTTGACATTCTAACCGATAAATCCACCGGTCTCACATTCAGCAACGATGTGGGCTTCCGCATGCGCAACGACAACAACCAGTACAACTACTTCTACAACGGAAGCGGCGTAGCCGTTCTGGACGTAAACCGTGACCAGCTGCCCGATGTATATTTCACCGGCAACATCGTACACGACAAGCTATTTCTCAACCTGGGTAATCTCCGGTTCCGCGATATCACCGAGCAGGCCGGCATTCCCACTCAAAACAAAGGTTGGAGCACCGGTGTAACCATAACCGACATCAACAACGACGGCTGGGACGATATCTATGTTTGTCGCTCACGTTGGAAAGACACCTCTTCCAATTTGTTGTACGTCAACAACGGCGACGGCACTTTTTCGGAACGCGCCAAAGAATATGGTCTGGATGTGCCCGGCAGCTTTTCCATAATGGCTAACTTTTTTGATTACGATAAAGACGGAGATCTGGACATGTTTCTGGCCAATCATCCCACCGATTGGATTGAAAAGCTGCGCTTCAACAACCTGGAAAAAATTGAGCAGGGCATCAATCAGTCCAGCATGCTGTTTCGTAATGACAAAGGCAAATTCACCAACGTATCCAAACAGGCCGGCATCAACACGCATGCCTACAGCCTCAGCGCCACCGTCGGCGATTTCAACGGCGACACCTGGCCCGATATTTATGTGGGCAACGACTTTGCCATGTACGATTACTTGTTCATCAATCAGCGCAACGGCACCTTCAAGGAAGTGGCACGTGAAGTGCTGCGCAAAACGCCCTTGTTCGGCATGGGCAGCGACGTGAGCGACATCAACAACGACGGGCTGATCGACGTGGTATGCGTAGATATGAAATTTGATAAATCCTACATGCGCCGCAGCTTCATGCTGGCTCAGCGCCGCAACGAGTTTCACACCATGGTGTCCAGCGGCTATCACTATCAGTACGTCCGCAACATGTTGCAACTCAACAACGGCAACGGCACCTTCAGTGAAATCGGCTGCCTGGCCGGCATTGATGCCACCGAGTGGTCGTGGAGCCCCCTGTTCGTGGATTTTGACAACGATGGCTTCGAAGACCTGTTCGTCTCCAACGGTTATTACAAAACCTTCAACATCGACGAGCGGGAACTGGTTCAGGGCCTGCGGGATGCCACCCGCCGGGGCGATAGTGCTGCTTTTAACCGCATTGCCGCCATCATCAACAACCGCAAACTGCGCGATCCCAACCTGATCTTCCGCAACAACGGCGACCTGACGTTCGCCAACAAAACCTATGAGTGGGGATTCTTTCAACCTACCATCACGCATGGCGCCGCTTTTGCCGACTTCGACAACGATGGCGACATGGACATCATTACGTCCAACACCGAACAGTCGCCCTATCTGTACCGGAACAATGCCGCCCAGAAAATCCCCAACACCTATATCCGGTTCTTGCTGCAGGGTCCGGAAAGCAACCGGCAGGCCATTGGCGCCGAAATCACCCTCTTTACTACGCAAGGCATCCGCTTTCAGACCCATCATGTGGTGCGCGGCTATCAGGCTTCTTCACAGAATCTGATTCACTTCGGACTGGGATCGCTGCAGCAGGTGGATAAGGTTCAGGTCTTGTGGCCCGATGGCAAGGTGTCGGAACATCATAACCTGCCTGCCAATCAAACGCATGTGTTGTCGTATCAGCAGGCAGTTAACAAAACCCTTCCTGCACCCGCTGCAGATCCGCTCTTTGCCGACATAACAGAAAAACTTGGAATCGATTTCCAGCATCAGGAAAATCAATACGATGACTTTCGGAAAGAACTCCTGCTGCCGCAAAAAAACAGCCAGTTCGGTCCGGGCCTGGCTGTTGGCGACGTAAACGGCGATAAGCTGGAAGATTTTATTGTGGGTGGCGCCTTCCGTCAGTCATCGGCACTGTACCTGCAGAACAACGACGGTACGTTTTCCCGAAAAACCGATCAAAGCTTCCCCTCCACAGCCGACGTGCTCGGATGCCTGCTCTTTGATGCCGATAACGACGGCGACCTGGACCTTTACCTGGCCACGGGCGGCAATGAATTCGGCGTGGACGACAGCCGTTACCGCGATTACTTCTTCCTGAACGACGGCAAAGGGAATTTTTCGGACGCCTCTGATCGTATTCCTGCCCTGGCCCTCAGCAATTCCTGCGTGGTGGCCGGCGATTACGATGCCGATGGCGACCTGGACCTTTTTGTCGGCGGCCGCGTTAAGCCCCAGCACTATCCGTTTGCCGTTCCCAGTCTGTTGCTGCGCAACGACGGCGGCCGCTTCACCGACGTCAGCGCCGATCTGGCTCCCGAATTGCAGCAAGCCGGACTGGTCACCTCCGCCTTGTGGACCGACTTCAACAACGACGGAAAACTGGATCTGATCTACACCGGCGAATGGATGAACATTCGTTTCCTCCAAAACGATGGCAAGGCCTTTAAAAATGTAAGTGATGCCACCGGCATTGGTTCGCACCGCGGCTGGTGGAACAGCATCGTTGGTGCTGATTTTGACAAAGACGGCGACATGGATTATGTGGTTGGTAATGAAGGTCTAAACACCCGCTTCTACTGCCCCACCGATAAAGAGCCGGTGTTCCTCCATGCTCATGACTTTGACAAAAACGGAACCACGGATCTGGTTCTGTCGTTTTACAATCACGGCAAGCTGTATCCAACCAAAAACCTGCAATACAGCGCAGAACAGATGCCGATCCTGACCAAAGAATTCAAGACCTACAGCGGCTTTGCCTTGTCGTCCACCGAAGAAATCTACGGTCCTAAGGGACTGAATGAAGCTTATACCCTTTACGCCAATACCCTGGCCAGCTCCTACGTGGAAAATCTGGGCAACGGCCGCTTCGCCCTCCGCTCGCTTCCGCTGCGGGCCCAGGTTTCCTGCATGTACGGCATGCTGCCGTACGATGTGAACGGCGACGGAAACCTGGATCTTATCTATCACGGAAATTTTTATGGTAAGGAAACGGAAACCGAACGCAACGACGCATTCGTCGGTGAAGTGCTCCTTGGCGATGGCAAAGGCAACTTTACCTACGTTCCCAGCCGCTTCAGTGGTTTTCTCTCCGATAAAGACGCCAAAGGACTTGCCCTGATTCATGTCGGCAGAGGGCAGAAGCCGGTGGTGCTGGGAACCAACAACAACAACAAGATGTTTGCCTTTTCGCTGCTGAAAGCACAGGACTACCGTATCCCGTTTGCCGCCGGCGACCGCTATGCCGAAATCCTGGCCTCCGACGGCAGCCGGCAGCGGGTAGAATGGTACATCGGCAACGGTTATCTATCGCAAAATTCTGCTGTCATCCCTGTTTCCTCCTCCGCTGCCGAGGTGGTGATCACCGATGCTTCCGGCAAAACCCGAACAGCAACCCCCTCGGGCGGAGCTTTGGCCAGGCAGTAGATTCTGGCAGTACCTGACCGGTTTTCCTTACCGGCCGTTGCTCGTGCTGGTAGCAGACAGGTTTAATTCTACCTCCACATCCCAGTTGGAACGCACGGTTACTGCGGCTGGAAATAAATAGGCACGTTCCGGCTGCACGCCATGCCAATAATCACCCGTGTCCCAGCGGCCGTTGCCATTTTCGTCTTCTATGAGCTCTGCATCGTAACGCGCAGGCGGCAGACGAAAAAAAGTTAGCCGATCGGTTTGGGAAGTCAGTGTGCGCTCATATCGACCCGATCCCTTTTGCTCCAGCAGCCGGAACAAATGCTTTTTTTCCTGCTGCTGTTGGCCCCAGACCAGCCTGATCACCACGTTTCCGCCTTCTTCATCCGACAAAACACGCACCGTCAGGCTCAGGCTATCGTTCCATTTGCCTGTGATGTCGCGGCAAAGCGAATCCGGCACCGTCATGCGGTAGGTATAACCCAGCCGTCTGGGAAATTGCATGGATAAGAACTGCCGCCCGCTGACCGAATCGGTTTCTAGAACCATGGGAACCTGCTGTACAGGCAACTGCCCCTCCTGAACCCGTGCCAAAACCTTAACATCAAGGGTATCGATCCACAGCGAGGGTGCAAGCAGCAACGCACCGGAATCGGAAACAAACATGCCCGACAATGCCGAGGCCAGCCGAAACGTTTGACCGGCAGCACCGGCAGCCTTTCTGCGCGAGGCCGGTGGCTGCATACTCACCAATACGGTATCCGAGAAATCGCCGTCAACGATGTGCAGCCGAATGCTGTCAGCCGGTTGCAACAACCAGGTGAGCAGCGTGTCGCGGCTGGCGTTTCGCCAGGTAGCGACAGGTAAAGCGTTATCCGGCACAGAAACCTGTGGTTGGCCGTAAGGTCTGGCCAGCACCACCTGCACCACCCGGGGGCCCACAGTTCTTACCTGACGAAGCTGTTGCTGAGGCAAGGCCTGAAACGCCCTTAGGGTAACGAAAGTTGTTGTGTCGCTGACGGTAATCGGCTGGGGCTCAAAAGCAATCAGTTCCGAACTCTGATCGTACAGGTAATTTTGATTGTCATCGGATAATGCAAACAAACGGTACGTACCTGCCCTCAGGTAGTTCAGGTCGAAGAAGCCGCTGGAATCAGTTCGCACAAAATAATCCGGCAGACGCCGAACCACAGCGCTGTCGCTTAAATCCTTGTGCAGCATAACCAACATGTTTGCCTGCGGCTGACCGGTGCGAGCATGAATGACCCGGCCGCGCAACCGAAGAGAATCCACTGCAGCGCCCGTGCTGAATACATATCGATAGTCCTTCAACACATTACCCTCGGTCAGATCGCTTATGGCGTTGCCAAGAAACAGAGTATAGGTGGTGTTGGCACGCAGCGAATCGGCAAAAGCGATGCGCAATGTTTTCCCTCTCAGCCGAAACGACAATGGCTGGCTCAATGCCGGCGAAAGGTAAATGCCTGATGAAGGATTACTGAGTTTGACGAATTCGCTAAACGTCAGCCGCACAGACTGACCCGTAAAGTCCGTGGCAAACGGCGGAGGCACCGACTTCACCACGTGCGGCGGCTCCAGATCTTTGGGTCCGCCTCCGGGCGGCTGCTGGCTGGCACAGGCAGCCAGTATCGCAACAAAAAAAATAAAATATATCCTGCTCATGAAACTGCCATCGTGCTGCTGGCTGCGCTCCCGTTGGTGATCACTGTGTACGTAAAGATGCCATAAAATGACTGCGTTTGCACAAGCGTCCTGCTGACGCCGGCTTGCATGCCGTGCCCTACTTCGGGAACGAAAGCTGTGCCGAAAAGGAACAAGACATCGGTTTAACAATTGGTAAAAAACTGCGGGCGGCCTTCGGCCGCCCGCAGTCAGTAACTCTGGCCAACCTTTAGTTGCGGCGACCCATGTAAATCATGATGTAATAGATCAGTGTAGTCAACGAAGCCAAAGCCGCAATCACGTAGGTCATGGCTGCCCATTTCAAACCATCCTTGGCCATATCGTATTCCCTGCCCGCCAATACCTGCCTTTGGTTGATCCAGGCCAATGCACGCCGGCTGGCGTCAAATTCCACCGGCAGGGTAACGAAACTGAACAAGGTGGTCGTGGCAAACAGAATAATGCCAAACAGCAGCAACTGCGGGAACACATTCAGCATGAGAATACCGGCCAGCAAAACCCACATCACGATACGCGAAGAGAAGCTCACCACAGGCACCAGCCGCGAGCGCAGGGTCAGCCACTGGTAAGCCTGGGCATGCTGAACGGCATGGCCGCATTCGTGAGCGGCAATAGCTGCAGCCATTACGCTGCGACCGTTGTACACCTCCGGACTGAGGTTAACGGTTTTGTTTACCGGATTATAATGATCCGTAAGAAACCCGGGTACCGACGTAATCTTTACATCATAAATGCCGTAATCGTGCAGCATGCGCTGTGCCATTTCGGCACCGCTCATACCCCCCGGCGTCGGATAACGGCTGTATTTCGACATCCGGGAACGCAAAACGCCCTGCACGATGAAGCCTCCCACCATCAGGGCAATCATGGCAATCCACAAAAGGGTCATGGTCAAGAACGATTTCTGTGCAAAAGTACTGCCAGCGGGCAAAAAGTTTGCCGTTTGCCCGAGGTCCAGGGGTTCCTGACAAAGGTGCATAATTCGTCCACCGAAGTGTCAGGCGCAGGCACCGGCTTTTCTATATTTGGCAGCAACGCAAACGCATTGGAAAACCTTTCCCGATTCATTGAGGCTATTCTTTTTATTGCTGAAGAGCCGGTTACTGTAAAAGATCTGCAGAAGCATCTGACTGCTGCCACCGGCCTGATGCCGGCCATAACTGAGGTTAACGAACAGCTGGAAAAGCTGATTGACAAGTATCGAAATGGCGATTTTGCCTTCGAGCTGGTGGCTCTGGCCGGCGGTTACCAGTTTCTGACCAAACCCGACGTCGAAATGGCCGTTAACGCTTACCTAAAGGCCCATCATAGCAAGCATCTGACCACCAGCCAACTGGAAACCCTGGCCATTATTGCCTACCGGCAGCCCGTGGCCAAAAGCGAAATTGAGCGCATACGGGGCGTCAATTGCGATTTTGCGATTCAGAAATTGCTGGAAAAAGAGCTGATCCGTATCGTCGGCCGCAGCGAAGGCATAGGCCGACCCTTGCTCTACGGCACCAGCCAGCACTTTATGAATCATTTCGGCATCAACAGTGTGGATGACCTGCCGCGTTTGCGCGATCTGGAACAACCTGCCGAAAACACTATAGGCACTCCGAACGAAAACTAACCGCCGTTTTACAGCGGACCAAAGCAAATACCCTCTACACGACGTTTCCAATGAGGCTCATCCAGCCGTTGCTCCCAGTCGGGCAGCTCTGCCAGTTCCTCCAGAACAGCATTAATGCGCCTACCGTTTTGCAACGCTTCGGCATAAGGCAGGTGAGAAAACGAAACCATTTGATACGGGGAAACAAATTGTTGCGGATAGCGATCGGCCAGGCGTTGCTCGATTTTTTTCTTTAGCAAAAAGTGCGGGTCAGCCACCAGATCACGCATTTCGATAAAGTTGTTCAGCGCCAGCTCGCAGATGGCATCGGCGTTGGGCTTTCGTGAATTCTCAAAGCGCCGCAGAAGCACTGGCCAGTCAGGCTCCGAATCCATAAACGCATTCAGTTCGGTGCAATCCTCAAACCCACAGTTCATACCCTGACCAAAGAAGGGTACGATGGCATGAGCGGCATCGCCAATAAGGCAGGTATGCTCTGTAGCCCAGGGGAAACAGGTTACATACATCAAAGAAGATGTCGGATTACGGAAAAAATCATTTAGGTATTGGGGCATTAGGGCAACGGCATCGGCAAAATAGCGGGCAAAGAACTGCTGCACGTCTTCAGGAGTTTGCAAGGAAGCAAAAGACTCCGGACCGCGGGTATGCAAAAAGAGCGTGCAGGTGAAACTACCGTCGGGATTGGGCAGGGCAATCAGCATGAAGTTTTTTCGCGGCCAGATGTGCAGGTAGTTTTTTTCCATCTGCCAGCTTCCGCCGGGGCCGGGGGGTATATGCAGTTCCTTGTAGCTGTGTTCAATGTAAGTCTGTGCTGCATTGAACTGATCGGTGTACATCAGGGCAAAACGCAGCGCCGAGTACGCACCATCGGCTCCAAAGAGCAGGCTGTACCGCTCGCTATGCCGGATGTGGTGATCATCGGGACCATTAGAAAAATGCAACTGGCGCCGGTTCAGGTCCACCTTGTAGCAGAACCGCTCAAACTCAATGCGTACCCGGCCGGTGCTTTCTGCCGCCGTCAGCAAACGTCGGTTCAGTTCGGCACGGGAAACGCTGTAAATGGCCTGATCGGCTCGGCCGTAGGGCTGCGGCTGACGGGTACCATCGGTATGATGAACCATACGGCCATACATGGGTATGGCCATCTGCCGAACCTCTGCATCCAGACCAGCGCCGGCCAGGCCCTTCCATCCCCGATCACTTAAGGCCAGATTGATGCTACGCCCTCCCGCTGCATCGGTATGGCGCAAATCGCTGCGCCGTTCGTAGATGACCACAGAATAGCCCCTACGGGCCAGATACACCGCCAACAGGCTACCCACCAGACCAGCACCCAGAATGGTTACTTCATTGCCAACAGAACTCTGTGGGTTCATGTTCTCCCCCATTTCCTCTGATTAAGCGGTTGTTCCGAAATCAGCCTGCTGGTGTGCAGCTACCCGCTGCAGGGCTGCCGCGGCTCGCCAAACATCTTCAAAACTGTTATACAAGGGAACGGGAGCCATGCGGATCACTCCGGCATCCGGGTCTCCGTCCAGCGGTCGCCAGTCGCAAACAATGCCCTCACGACCCAATGCCTCAAACAGCCGGCGGCCATAGCTGCCGGTACGAAACGAAAGCTGACATCCGCGCTGCGCTGCCTGACGGGGCGTAATCAGCTCCAGCGCCTGATCCGGGAAAGCCGTGTTGTATTCGTCCACCAGAAATTCCAGGAATGCTGTGAGCCTTTCACTTTTTTCCCTCAGGCGCTGCATGCCGGCTTCGTCAAAAAGCTCCAGCGCAGCCCGGTGCGCCGCCATCGGCAGCACGGGCGCATTGCTCAGCTGCCAGCCGGCGGCTCCGGGCTGGGGTATAAACGACTTTTCCATGCGGAATCGGGTCTGCTCATCATGTCCCCACCAGCCGGCAAAACGCGGCAACCCGGCATTGCGACCATGACGTTCGTGAACAAAGATGCCGGCCACCCCACCCGGTCCGCTGTTGAGGTATTTGTAGCTGCACCAGCAAGCAAAATCCACATCCCAGTCGTGCAGGTGCAGTGGTACATTACCGGCAGCATGAGCCAGGTCGAAACCCACAGTTGCTCCTGCAGCATGACCTTCGCGTGTAATGGTAGGTAAATCAAAAAACTGACCGGTCAGGTAGTTGACTCCTCCCAACAGGATGGTAGCCAGGGCATCGCCCTGGCGCCGGATGTGTTCCACAATATCTTCAGTATGCAGGGTCAGCTCACCCGGTCGGGGGCGCAGTTCCACTACGGCTTCCTGCGCATCCAGCCCGTGGCATCGCACGTGCGAGGCTATAGCATGTTGATCCGAAGGAAAGGCGGAGTTTTCCATCAGAATCTTGTAACGCTCACGTGTTGGCCGGTAAAAAGAAACCAGAAGCAAATGCAGATTGGCCGTTAACGAACCCATAGCCACCACCTCATCAGGCCGGGCTCCTACCAAACGGGCCAGCGCTTCCCGCCCAAAGTGGTGATAGTAATACCAGGGATGCCGTCCATGAAAGTGGCCGTCCACACCCAGCTCAGCCCAACTGCGTAATTCTTGCGTAACGTATTGTTGCGCTTTAAGCGGCATGAGGCCAAGGGAATTGCCTGCCAGATAAACCACGGGTTGCCCATTGCGGATAGGAAAAGCAAATGCACTCCGGTAGCGGCGCAGCGGATCCTGTTCATCCAGGCCACGGGCAAAATCCTGATCGTTTTTAAACTGCATGCAATTCGCAACGTGGGCCGGCGGCACAATGGCTATTGGAAAAGCGACTCAGTTTAGCCTGCGTGGCGGTTCCATTACGGCGCCGCAGTTTTTGCAGGTACGCAATTCGGCCGAAGCATAAAACTGATCCATGACAACGGGTAAGTCCTTCACAATATCCTGAACGGCAATGCGCGTTTCAAACAGCTTATTTCCGCATTGCTCACAATACCACTGAAAGCCATCCATTTTGTCCGGACGCACCACTTCCATTACCAGTCCGACGGTGTTGGGGCCACGCTGCGGCGAATGCGGCACTCGCGGAGGAAGCAGAAAAATTTCTCCCTGCCGGATGGGCACGTCAACAAATTTTCCGTCTTCTATAATCTTAACTACGATATCTCCTTCCAACTGATAGAAAAATTCTTCCGTTTCGTTGTAGTGATAATCCTTCCGCGCATTGGGCCCGCCTACAACCATAACGATAAAGTTGCTGGTATTCCGGTAAACCACCTGATTGCCCACCGGAGGCTTAAGCAGATGACGGTTTTCGTCTATCCATTTCTGAAAAGAAAACGGGGGCGTTATCATAGGATCAATTTGATTTTGAGGGTTATGACCTGTAGATTTAGCCTGATAAAGGTAGCAAGAAAAGCACCAGCGATGGGCTGGTCGTGAACTTATGGAAACCGATTTGAAAGGAAAAAATGCATTGGTTGGCGGCAGCAGCAAGGGCATCGGTCGGGCTATTGCCACGGCGCTTTCGCTGCGGGGCTGCAACATCACTCTGGTTGCGCGCAGCGAAGAAGCCCTGCTGGATGCCATTCGGGCGCTGGATACTACGGCCGGCCAACGCCACGATTTTATCCTGGCCGACCACAGCCGACCTGGCGAACTCAGGGAACTCATTCAGCATCAACTGCACGACACCACGTATCACATTCTGATCAACAACACCGGAGGGCCGCCGGCCGGCGACCTGTTGGACATGACCCTTGACCAGTTGGAAGCTGCGTTTCGAAGTCATGTGGTCAGCGCCCATTTGCTGGCCCAGTTGCTGGTACCCGGCATGAAACGCAGCGGTTACGGACGGATCATCAACATCGTATCCACCAGCGTCAAGGTGCCCATCCACGGCCTGGGCCTTTCCAATACCGTGCGGGCAGCTTTAGCCAACTGGGCCAAGACGCTGGCAAACGAACTGGGCCCCTTCGGCATCACAGTCAACAACATTTTGCCCGGTGCTACCAATACGGAGCGGCTGCAGGAACTCATCCGCCTGCGGGCATTGAAAACCGGCAGGCGGCAGGAAGAAATAGAAAATGAAATGATACATGAAATTCCGCTGCATCGGTTTGGATATCCTGAGGAAATAGCCGCCGCCGCCGCTTTTTTAGCTTCCCCCCAGGCTGCCTACATCAGCGGCATCAACCTCACCGTTGATGGGGGCCGCATGCCCTGCCTGTGAGATTTGCTTCAGGCAAAGGAGGCCTCCGGCTCCTGAGGAAACACTGCTGCCTGATCGGAATACATGCCGCAATACGGGCAGTCCTTTTCCCCGCAACCTTCATAAAACCGATGGCGCATGATGGCATCGTATGTATCGCGTATCAGGTTCATGACCAGTTGCTGCTGGGCGGGTTCCACCTCCATTTCAAAATGCCGGAAATCTTCAGGCGTGCCGCCGGCAGGGAGGTCCACAAAATCAAACCGCGCCTTTGCCACTTCCCAGTCGTTGGGCTGGCCTTCCAGCAACAATTTGTAAAACACCATCTGCCTCCAATAGTCGCCGCCATAGGGCAATGCGTCAGAGGGCGGTTTGAGCTTTCCGCTTTGCTCGGCACGGGAAAAACTACCGGTCTTGTAGTCCACCACCGTTACCCTTTTGCCCTGAAATTCCAGCTTGTCAATACGTCCTTTGGCAGGCACGCCGTTGAGCTGCACGTTACGGACCAGGTATTCCAGAAGAACAATTTTGTTTGAACGCACCACCTGGCTTTGGTAATAAGCCGAAAGCACCATGTGGCCCTGCTGCTGACGCATCCGAAACTGACGCTCGGTAAAATGTTGCCGGCGCCGGTCAAGCTCTTCATCAAAAAGCTGCAGAAATTCCTCCAGAGGCGGAAACCGTTCGTTGCGTTGCTTCATCAACTGAAACAGCCGGTTCAGCGCCCCATGCACGGCGCTGCCGTATTCCAATGATTCTGAGGTGGTGGTGGGCATGGTCAGAACATATTCATAGTAGAAGCGCAGGGGACATTGCAGATAGGCTGCCAGTGCGGAATGGCTCATGGCAAAACGGGATAACCGTTCAGCCACCACCTGTTGTTCCAGCCGGTCAGCCACAGGCACAGGCTGGGGCTTCAGCAGGTGCACCAGCCCATCGGCGGCAACGTCTTCCTGCACGACAACCTGTTCCACCTCAAGTCCGCTTTCTGCAACAAACTGCGAGGCCACATTCAGGCTGCCGCTTTCCAATGAACGGGCTGCATAACTGATCTGTAATCCGATACGCGCTCTGGTGCATCCCACGTAAAACAGACGACGCAACGCCTCCTGGTCATTGGTTTCGGAAGCGTACGTTAGCGTATCGGGAAGGCTGAACTGATTTCCTCCCTTCAGCGCTTTCTCCCATCCCCTTGCACTGCAACCGATCAGAAACACATAATCAAACTCCAGTCCCTTCGCGCTGTGACAGGTGGAAAACACCACGCCATCTTCGTCACCAAGCACATGTTCCACGGGAAGGGCTAACTCATAGCGGTAGTACTGGTCAAAGACGTCAAGCAACTCCGCTAAGGAGATTAATGGCCTGGCGGCGGCTTCCCGCTGCACAAAGCGGTGAATGGTGCCCAGCACCTCCAGATGCCAGTGTTTGTCAGCCTGCTGCAAAACCCATCGTAAGATGCCGGCTTGCTCCACGATGCGCTCCAGCAAAACGGTAACCGGCAGGGTAGTACATGCCTCGATCCATTGCTCGGTGGTTCGGAATGCCTGCAGCAAGGTATCGGCAGCAACCAGGGGAAGGCTCTTGATAAACGGTTCATCCTGCAGCAACAGCCGCCAGTTCCTGCCGCCACTGGCATGTGAGGGAGCATGAAGAGCCACCCGATCCAAATCCTGACGATGCAAACCAAACCAGGGCTGATGCAGCACAGTAAAGAGGCGTCCGGAGTTTTGGTACGGATACTGCCATTCCCTTGCCACGTATTCCAGCAGGTCAATCCATTGCCGCACCTGGGGCAGATTCAGGGCATTTACGCTACGCACCACGCGAAGGGGAATGCCTTTTCGCTGTGCCAATTCCTGAAGCAAGATGCCGTGCTGGTGGCGGTGGTAGAGCACAGCCATTTCCTTCCAGGGCACGCCCTGTTCATGAAGGCGTTCCAGATGCAGCGCCACTTCGGCGGCTTCCTGATGATCGTTGGCATACTGCACGGCACGCGGCTGCTGTTCCGGAACTTCTGGATTAGAAGCTATCAGATTTTTGGCCAGCCGAGGATCGGCAACCGCAAGCCGCTGTTGATTGTTTGCAATAATGCGGGCCGCCGTGTCCAAAATGGCCTGCGTGCTGCGGTAGTTATGCTGCAATACGACCAACGTCAGGGCTTCTCCGTACCGCTTAATAAATTCCGTCATGTTTTTCAGGCGGGCGCCCTGAAATTCATAAATGCCCTGATCGTCATCGCCTACGCAAAACAGATTCGGTACTTCCCAATAGCCGGTAAGCAGCTCCAGCAGTCTGTTCTGCGAACCGTTGGTATCCTGAAACTCATCTACCAACACGTATTGGTAGCGTTCCTGATACCTGCGCAGCAGATTTTCGTTTTTCATAAAAGCATCTGTGACCCAGAGGATCATGTCCTCATAATCGTACCAGCTTCTTTGTTCTTTAATGGCTTCGTAACGGTCAAACAAGCCGGCTGCTGCCCGAACCAGTTCCATTTTTTTGTGTTGCTCCTCAATGTCTTTCAGCTTGGGCTCTCCCTTTTTTCCATAACGACTGTTGGTCTGATACACAAACTGAGGCCGCGTCGGCAACGATTCCAGATAGCGGTCTATGGCATCACTGACGAATTGAGGCGACCAGTTTTCCCGTTTCATCAACGTAAACAGTTCGCCCAGTTTTTTGGCTTCACGGGTCAGCGAGCCCCTCGGATTGCGCAGAGGATGACCTACAGGCAATTCCTCCAGCACCTGCTCCAAAACCTGCATGCGCTGCAGTTCCGTAATCGGCTGCCACTGCTGCATACCGAAGTCCTCGGGATTGTGTTGGATGACGGCATTGGAAAAGGCATGAAAGGTTTCCACCGTTATCTGATAAGCCGTGGGGCCTATGATCTCCAACAGCCTTTGGCGCATGTTAACGGCTGCGGCTTCGCTAAAAGTGAGGCATAAAACATTGCTTGGATGTATCTGTGCTTCACGGGTATGCAGCAGGTTGGCGATGCGCGTGGCTATGACCTGCGTTTTGCCCGTGCCCGGGCCTGCCACCACCAGCACCGGCCCTTCAATAGTTTCTACCGCCAGCCGCTGGTTGCTGTTAAGCTGCTGCAGGGCTTCAGCAAAAACCTTGCTCTGCAGCTCAGAAACGGGTGCAGTCATGCACTAAAATTACACGGAGGGCAATCGGTTGGCCGAACCATTTGTGCACATGGAAAGAAAAAAACAAAGGCATCCGCTGGGATGCCTTTGCATAACCATTCTGTAAACTGATTACTGCTTGTCGGGAGCTTCCTGAGCAGGAGCCGGCACTTCGGCCTTTTTCGCGGCACAGCAGCCTTTTCCTTCAGCCTTCTTTTCTCCGCCACAACCCTGCGCACCGGCTTCGCCTTTGTTTTCAGCGCATTTGCAACCGGCACCACAATGCTTCTTGCTGCATTTCTTCTTTTTATCCTTCACTGCGCCGGCATGCTCATGACTGGCCTGCATGGTGTTGTCAGAAACTGCCGATGCTTTAGCCCCGGGGCACAAGGCAGCCGAAGAACTGGAACTGCATTTCTTATCGCTATCGGCTTTTATGGAATGGCATCCGCTTTTGGCAGCGGGAGTTTTTTCGGATTCAGAAACAGACTGAGCAAATGCGGTGCTGCAGGCGAACAGCAAAGCGAAAACAGCAATCAGTTTTTTCATGTTCGTCAGATTTTCGCGACAAATGTAAAAAAAAAATCTTCAGCGGGATCCTTGCAGCTTTAGGTTGCGGCGGTGCCGGAGCCGGTCGCGTTGCGTTTTCTTTTTCAAACTCACCGCAAAGGCCTTCGTCAGATCCACACCGGTTTGGTTGGCCAGGCAAATCAGAACAAACAGGACGTCGGCCATTTCATCGGCCAGATTGGCTTTTTCTCCTTTTTTAAATGACTGTTCCCCAAAGCTGCGGGCCACCACGCGGGCCAGCTCCCCCACCTCTTCCGTCAACAAGGCCATGTTGGTCAACTCATTAAAGTAACGCACACCGGTGGAGCGGATCCATGCATCTACCTGTTGCTGTGCCTGGGCCAGAGTGAGTTCCTGTTTCATGAACGCATCCCGCTTAAAGTTTCAGCACTGGCACGGTAAAAACAACATGGCCGGCTTCATGGAACAAAACCACTTGATAGATGCCGGCAGGCAGCGCCGAAAGGCTTAGGTGCACAAAGGGTGAAGAGTTTACCACTCGTTTGGCTACTGCTCTGCCTGTGACGTCAAAAAGCAGGAGACGACCTTCTGCTGGTTGCTGCAGTTGGATCGTCAATTCATCCTTTACCGGATTGGGATAAGCCAGCACAGTGCCCCATTCAGTCAGTAGCCCGTCGGATACCCCTACCACCTGGTAAGGATCGGAGATTTCGCTGCAATCGTTTTCTGTTACGGCCACCTGGTAAAATCCGTTTTGCATAGGAATATACGACTGCGCCGTAGCGCCGGCTATGGCCGAGCCGTTCAGGTACCATTGATAGGCTAAGGCAGGCGATGAAGTGAGTACCCCATTGGAAAATGTTATCGTAGGCTTGGCAGGTGATGGATTGATGGTTAACGGAAGGGAGAGCGTGTTGGTGGTGTCGCAGCTGTTGTAAGCCGTAACCGTTACCGTACCGGACGGCAGGCCAGCCAGCAAGGTAAGAGAGGAGGTACCCTGACCACTAAGAATGGTACAACCCGGCGGCACCTGCCAGACGTAGCTGGTCGCCCCGCTGACGGGCAAAACGCTATACTTTGCCGTGTCACCGGTACACAGGAATGCCGGACCGGAAAAATCACTGAGGTCGCTCATAGGGGAGCACGAACTGGCGTATTTCAGGATCAGCGCCAGATTACCTACGGCGTAGCCCGTGTCCGGAGAGGCAAAATGAATACCCAGCAGGCCCTGCGGATGAATGCTGTCGTTGATCCAGGAAGCGCCGCCATCTTCGGTTCGAAGCAGATAGCCCTGATCGCCAACAAACCACCCTTTCTGCGCCGTTACGAAATGTGCGCCGCGGAATGCACGGAGGGAGTAACCGGAATAAACCTGCGTCCAGGTTGCCCCGCCATCGGTAGTTTTCACGATGTAAGCATAGTTGGAAGGAGAAGCAAACTGGTTATTGCCTCCTCCGGCATAAACGGTGTTTTCATCGGTAACAGCCAGGCCCAGCAGCCCCTGAGCGTTGGTATAAACGGGCGTCCAGTTATTGCCGCCATCGGTGGTTTTAACAACAAGGCCGTTGCTGAATGCAGATGTGCTGGATACGGCATAGCCCACCTGAGGGCTGGCAAGCCGGATGTTAATCAGGTCCTGGGTGGTTCCGCTGTTGGTCACCGGCGACCATGTTTCGCCGAAATCCGTTGTTTTCAAAATCACGCCCGCACCGCCGCAAACAAATCCGGTAGTAGCGCTGATAAAGTCAATGGAACGCAGCGTTTGGGTGGTGCCACTGGGTTTTACGGTCCAGGTGGCTCCTCCATTGGTGGTTTTGATGATGTAGCCGCCGTAGCCGCAGGCAATACAGTTGTTTTCGTCCAGGCAGTAAATAGCCCGCAATCCGGTGTCAATGCCGGCCACCTGGGTTGTCCAGCTCAGACCACCATTGGTGGTTTTTACAATGGTGGCCGAACCGGGATAAAATTCCTGACCTCCCACCACGTAACCCGTTTGGGCATTCAGAAAAAAGGCAGCGCGCAACGTGGGTCCCTGATTGCCACCAAAAATCTTTTGCCATTGTCCGGATGCTTCGCGGCATAGACCACTGATCACCAGCAGGCTCAGTAAAAGAAAGATGTGTTTCACCATGGCTGAAATGTATGAGAAAGATAGTACAGGTTGATTTGTGGTGTACCTGGTGGGAAACTTTCCGGCAGGGATGCATCAACGTTAAACCCAGGGGATAACTTTTCTTTGCTTTGTTCAAATGATTTGGCATGAAACTGAAGATTTTGGTTACCGGAGGAACGTTTGATAAGGAATACGATGAGCTGACGGGCACTTTATTTTTCAAACAGACCCATGTACCTGAAATGCTCCGTCTGGCGCGATGTACCATACCGGTAACTATAGAAACTTTAATGATGATTGATTCGCTGGAAATGACCGACAGGCACCGGGAGCAAATTCTCAGCCACTGCCAAAGCTGCCCGGAGCGCCACATCGTCATCACCCACGGAACGGATACCATGGAACAAACGGCCCGCTTTCTGGGTCAGGCCCTGGTGCCCAAAACCATCGTGCTCACCGGAGCCATGATTCCCTATAAATTCGGCAGCTCCGACGGACTGTTTAACCTCGGCAGCGCCATGGCCTTTGCCGAAACCCTGCCTGAAGGTGTTTATGTGGCCATGAATGGCCGCTATTTCCACTGGCAACACGTAACCAAGAATCGGCAAACCGGAGTTTTTGAGGAAGCATGACCCTCGTGGTCCGATTGCAAAAAGCAAACCTTTTTCTGCCTTCTGCGTAGAACCACAATCTCATGCGCGCGGTTTTTCGCATAGGACTTTGGGCCGTACTGGCAGGATGGTTTTCTCTCCCTGCCAGGGCTCAGACCGTAACCGGTCTGCAGGGTTTTTGGCGGGATGGTCAGGTGTTTCTGACCTGGAACGAAATCAACAACGCTTCTGCTTACTACAAGATTTATCGGCATACGGCACCTATAACCAGCGGATCGCAGCTTGCTGCCTGTGAATACCTCGGCAAGGTTAATAGCAATTCATCGGTGAACCACAGTCTGAGTTATGCAGAGAAAACGACCCGCTACCTGAAAATTGACCCCAACGGCAGCTACTTAAGTGCCAACAGCGGTTTGTTTGTCGGACTGACCTTGGCACCGGGTAATTACTACTACGCCGTAACCACAGTGACCAACGGCACGGAAAACACAACGATCATCGCCGGAAGCAACTCGCTCACTTCGCCTGTGGCCGAACAAACCGCACGCATCGTTCCGGTGTTTCAGCAAACCAAAAAGATAGGACCGCTGAACATCAACATTTACACGGTGTTCCTGAGTTCTAAATACGCCTCCGGGCTGCCGCTGATGCTGGACGCAGCCTTTGTGGCTTTTGACTTTGCCGTATTTCTGAACAATGCTTCGGGCAATAATCCGCTTCGCATTTTTTTCCATGGCGGCGGCACCCACTACCTGGAAAATATCGGCGTGGTGGACGACAACGAAGTGCGCATCAACGTGGAAAGCGTTTATCCCGACACCAGCATCAGCTCGGAGTGGTGGGGCGCTAACGAACAATTTGATGTTTTTAATAATGCCAACAACAGCGCCCCGCCCGCTGCAGGGCGCAATGTCAACCACGGGCAGCAGTTCGTTTCTGTGGTCATTGACTGGGCCATCCGCAACCTGCCCATTGACAGCAACCGTATTTACTTGCATGCCACCAGCGATGGCAGCACACCTGCCTTCATGTATGCGTTGACGTATCCCGAGCGGATTGCTGCCATCAAGCTGGCCGTAGGCACCTTTAACCTGGCATTTCAGAACGATTGGCAGGCTAACTGCGCCTTGAACTCCGGCAAAAAGAAACGGAAAGAATTGGACAACCGCCTGGGCACTGTGGCCTCCAATCTGCCCACCAATCTGGGCATCAACACCTATGATGCGCTCAACGGAGGATGGATGATCGGCAAGTACCCACAACGCAGCTTTCCGTTTGTGTACAGCATCAACGGCAAGCAGGACAAACAAACCGGCTGGACGGAAAAAACCCAGTTCTATGATTCCGTTAACCTGCACCGCTTTGGCGGTTGGTTTTTTTGGGACAACCGCACGCACGACGGTGCCGGAAAAACATGGGTAGATGCCAACTTTGACTTATATCGCTTTCGCCGTAATGTTTCTTTTCCGGCCGTTACCTATTGCTCGCTGAATGAACATTTTGGTAACGGCAACGGCAACGATGGTGCACCTTACGGAACGCTGAACGGCGCCGTTGACTGGAATCCGAACATCAGCGAAACGAGCACTTCCTGGCAGGTGAAGCTTTTTGTCCGAAACCTCAAAGCGATGTTCAACACCACGGTTGTCTATCCCGATTCCTGTACGTCCGATGTGACCCCGCGTCGTCTTCAATCTTTTACCCTTACTGCGGGAGCCACTTATGCCTATCAGGTAGTCAGAAACAATAAAGTGATTCAATCGGGCACGGTGGTTTATGATGGCAAAGCGCTGGTGATTCCCGCAGTAAAAATCTACCGCGACACGTCAGTACTCACCATCACCCTATCCTCTCAGCAGCAAACGGTTTGGTATCAGGATCTGGATAACGACACTTACGGCAACAACAGCGTGTTTCAGTACGCTGATGTCAAACCCTTAGGCTACGTAGCGACTGGCGGAGACTGCAACGATCAAAATGCTTCCGTTCACCCCGGCGCCACCGAAATCTGCTCCAACACTATTGACGATGACTGCGACGGCCTGGTCAATGAATCAACCGTAACGGCTACCGTAACGCCTTCCGGTACGGTATATGAGTGTAAAGGAAAAAAAGTAAAGCTCACGGCCAACAGCGGAAACGGGCTCAGCTACCAATGGTTAAAGAACGGATCAGCAATTGCCGGTGCCACCGGAAAAACGTATTCCACCAAGAAGAACGAATCCGGCAATTTTTCTGTGGTGGTCACCAATAGCCAGCAGTGCAGCAGCACCTCTGAAGCCACCTCCGTACAGCGCTACGAAAAACCCGATGCAGTCATCACTCCGTTGGGCAGCACGGATCTGTGTGCGACCGGATCAGTTGTCTTACAGGCCAACAGCGGTAGCGGGCTCAGCTACCAATGGGTTAAGGGCACGAGCACCATTTCCGGCGCTACCCAAATGACCTACACGGCCACCCAAACCGGAACCTACAAAGTGGTGGTCACCAATTCCAACGGCTGCAGCGAAACGTCATCAGGAGTGAAAGTGACCAAAAACTGCAGGATGAACAACACCGGAGATTCGCTTTACATCGTTTTGTACCCCAATCCCAATTCAGGCCGTTTTCAACTATCAGTTCCTAATGGCGCCGCCGGACCGCTGCACGTAAAAATTTTCAACCTGAGCGGCAGGCTGGTTTTTGCCCAAACGCTCGATAATTCCTCTATTGATTCTCAGTCTGTAGAGCTCGATCTTCGACATGCTCTTGGTGCAGGATGCTATCTGATGCGATGCACAACCTCTGACCGCGCCAGCCAGCAGTTGCTGATTATTCAGCATGAATAAGCTACAAGTTAAAACTGCCTTAACCTGATAATCTTAGAAAACTAAAGGGCAGCAATTTGCCTGAAAACCGGCTTTTTTTGGTGCTCGCTCATCCGACTGCCATGATTCCCAATCCAAAATTTCTAAGTTAAGTAATTGTTAATTTTATGTGTGCTTATTATTATCTTAATATTAACCTGTTATATTTCTTTGACTAAAACTAAAACACCTATGAAACAAAAACGCCCAATCCTGGCACTTCTTTTCTTCTGGGTTATACACTTCACGGCCGATGCCCAGGCCCCCGTTATCGAATTTGAGAAAGCCTGGGGCGGCTCCTTGTCTGAAAAACTTGCCGACTTGCTCCAGGAAGCCACCGGAAGCTATGTAGTGACAGGCGAAGCATTTTCTGATGACGGAGATGTGTCGGAGCCTACATTGGCCTACGATATCTGGCTATTGCGCATCAGCGCCGGCGGCGTAAAAGTGCGGGATGGGGTCATAGGCGGAGTCAGCGACGATAAGCCCGTCGGCCTCATGCAACTGCCCACCGGTGATCTGGTGATTGCTGCCAATACGTACTCTCCATGGAGTGATTATAAAGGGCTGGGCGACATTTATCTTGCCTTTGCCGACTCCCTTTTTCAAACCTCCTATGGCTCCAATATCTGTCTGGGAGGAAGCCAGCTCGATGAAGCGCGCCATATTGCCAAAGCCGGAGCAAGCGGTTATGTAATCTGTGGCGGCACCAAAAGCACCGATGGCGACGTTACCGGCAATCACGGCATGATGGATGCCTGGGTGCTGGCTTATCCTGCCGGTGAAGCATTCAAAAAATGTATTGGTGGCTCCAACAATGATATAGCCCAACACGTCATCCAGCTGGCCGACGGGGGTTACCTGATCGTTGGCGACACTTATTCCTCCGATGGCGACATGCCTTCCAACAAAGGCGGCGTGGATGTATTCGTCGCCAAGCTGAACTCTGCGGGAACGATAGTCTGGATAAAAACCTTTGGCGGCAGCAGCGGCGACTATGCCAAATCGGCACTGGAGCTGGCCGACGGAAAGCTCATCATCTGCGGCACCACCTTTTCCACAGATCATGATTTCTCCGGTAATACCCATGCCACCAATGGCGCCGCATGGATCATGAAACTGAATTCCAGTGGATCCAAAGTGTGGGCCTATACCTATGGAAGCGGCTTAGTCGGGGGCTATGAGGAAGCTTATGATATAATGCAAAACGCCGACGGAACCTTTACCCTCATCGGATCGAACAGCGCTGCCGGAGTGCATGTCAAAGGCTCCGGCTATTGGGCAGGTGAAGAATCCTGCTTTGGGGTTTTACCAGATCTTTGGCTGTTAAACCTATCGGCATCAGGCAAAAAAATCAAATGGGAAGGATCTTACGGCGGAGGTTGCGTGGATGGGTCTGCCAAAATCATCGGTACTGCCGATGGATACTGGATGATGGCAGCCACCACCAATTCGTCCAATGGCCAGGTAACGAATGCCTATCCGGGAGAGCAAATCTGGGTAGCCAAACTAGGCGCCCTGAGTTGCATTGTTCCCCAAAATCCCATGGCTTACATGTACGGTTTCTCCGGCTTTTCCCGATTTGATTGGGACCTGGTGCCCGGTGCTAAGAGTTATGTATTTAAGGTAAAACCTGTCGGGGGATCCTACACCACCTATGAACCCACCGTTGCTTCACAAACGCTTCTACTTTCCCCCGGAACGTACAAATGGAAAGTAAAAGCCAAATGCGACCCCGACAAAACGTCATCAGCCTATACCGCTACCTTAACCCACACCGTCCCTGCCCGTGAGGGCGATGTACTGGATAACGTTTCCGCATTGGCTGCTTTTCCCAATCCATTCCAAAACAGCATTACGCTTTCGTTTTCTGTACCCAACAACCGGCCAAAGCAGGTTGAAGTTTATGACCTGTCCGGAAAAAAGTTGTTTTCCGGAGGCTGGCAGGTGGAAACAACTTTTGTACTGGCAACAGAACGCTGGGCACCTGGCATGTACGTCATTCGCATTAACGACACTATCACTCAGTGGACCCGGACAGTTATTAAAGATTAATGTGCCAGGCATTCAGGCTGGTCATCATCTATTTTTACCCAATATAGTAAGAAAATCTATTTGTCTTCCGGCAAAAGCTTAAATCGGCGGGCGACCTGTTGGGCCAACTCATAACCCGCATCGGCATGCCTTAAGACGCCCAGGGCGGGATCGTTATGCAGCACGCGCCGCAGGCGATGGTCGGCGGCTTCAGTGCCATCGCACACGATGACCATGCCGGCATGAAGGGAATAGCCCATGCCCACCCCGCCGCCGTGATGCAGGCTTACCCAACTGGCGCCACCGGCCGTGTTGATCAAAGCATTGAGCACGGGCCAGTCGGCAATGGCGTCGCTGCCGTCCAGCATGGCCTCGGTTTCCCGGTTCGGTGAAGCCACACTGCCTGCGTCCAGGTGGTCGCGCCCGATGACAACCGGCGC
>JANWXQ010000009.1 GCA_025057275.1 Chitinophagales bacterium | reverse complement strand
GGGAGTCAGTTCGGGCTCAATGACTTTCCATTGATCAAAGCGCAGGTTATCAATGACAATCAGAAATGCCGGCACTCCCGGTTGCAGGTGGGGCAATACCTTGCGGGCCAGCACCTGGTGCGACAGAACCGGCGTTTGGTCGTCGGGGCGCTGAATCCATTGTTTGTAGTTGCGAACGACAAACTTGCAGAACTCCGTATTGGCCTCTGCTTTTTGCAGGGCCAACACTTCCCGCATGCTGTCGGTGCGGGCATGATCCAATTCCAGCTCCCAGAAAATGAGCTGCCGGTAGAGTTCAGCCCATTCCTGCGCATTCAAACCCATATTGATGCGGGCCAGAAATTCCTGAAAGCGTTTCTGGTACTCCGACGACGTCTTTTCGCTGACCAGCCGCCGGTTTTCTAAAAGTTTTTTTAATGTGAGCAAGATCTGCTGCGGCTTCACCGGCTTGATCAGGTAATCGCTGATCTGCGAGCCGATGGCTTCTTCCATCAGATGTTCCTCCTCGCTTTTGGTGATCATTACCACCGGCACATGCGGGCGGATGGCTTTGATGTCGGCCAAAGTTTCCAGACCGCTGCGCCCTGGCATCTGTTCATCCAGAAAAACGATGTCGGGATATTTCGTGCGGCACAGCTCCAGTGCATCGTGTCCGTTGCTGGCCTCAATAATGCTGTACCCCTTTTCCTGCAAAAACAGAATCTGGGGCTTGAGCAGATCAATTTCATCATCTACCCACAGAATGGTTACTTCATTGTTCATACGATCGGACGGGTAAGCAATTCCGGTTTTGGGTTCGGCAAAGTTCGCACACCGGCAGCAACAGGCCGGCCTGTATCTTTACCCGGCGTCGTAGCCGGCAATACCTGAAGAGAAAGATGGGTGAGCTTTTGCAAAATCTGTGTAGCGGATGAACAAACGCAAGATCATTAACGATCCGGTACACGGACTTATTTCCATCCCTACTGATTTAATTTTTGACCTGATTGCGCATCCCTGGTTTCAGCGCCTGAGTCGCATTCGGCAGTTGGGGCTGACCTATCTGGTGTATCCCGGTGCCCTTCACTCGCGGCTTTCGCATGCCCTCGGGGCCATGCACCTGATGCAAGAGGCCCTGGCCTCGCTGCAGGGCAAAGGCGTTTCCATCCAACCTCATGAAGCGGAGGCAGCAACAGCGGCTATCCTGCTGCACGACATTGGCCACGGCCCGTTTTCCCATACCCTGGAGGAACTGATTGTACCGCTGCGACATGAGCAGCTGACGCTTTTGATTATGGAAGAATTAAACCGTCAGTTTGATGGTCGCCTGGAGTTAGCGCTTCAGATTTTCACCGGAACCTATCCCCGTCCGTTTCTGCACCAACTGGTGTCCAGCCAGCTGGATATTGACCGGCTGGATTATTTGATCCGCGACAGTTTTTTTACCGGTGTGGCCGAAGGGGTTATCGGCTACGATCGTATCATTAAAATGCTGGCCGTACATCAGGAACAGCTGGTGGTGGAAGAAAAAGGGATTTATTCCATTGAAAAATTTCTGGTATCGCGCCGGCTGATGTACTGGCAGGTGTACTTGCACAAAACGGTATTGGCTGCCGATTGCATGCTAACCCACATCATGCACCGGGCCAAAGAACTGGCGCAACAACAAGCGCTTGCGGCTCCTTCCGAAGCGCTTCTGATGCTATTGCAGATTTCCTCGCCGAACAGCCTTTCTCCATCAGCATGGCTTGAGTGGTTTATGCAACTGGACGATTGCGACGTGCTCACGGCCCTGAAGCAATGGCAAAAGCACGGCGACCGGCTTCTGTCCATGCTGTGTACGGATTTGCTGGAACGCCGTTTGTTTCGCATTGAGTTGCAGCGGCAGCCCATAGATCTCCGCTACCTGGAGCGGCTGCGGCAGGCCTGCTGCAAACAACTGCTGCTTTCACCTCCGCAATCCGAAAGGCTGGTGGCTGCGGCCAGCACCAGCGATCATACCTACGACCCCACGTCGGATCTGATCCGCATCCGGTTTCGTGATGGCCGCATCTACGACATTTCGGAAGTATCGCAACTGATCAACATCGCCGCTTTGCGACAACCCGATGTGAAATATTATGTGTGTTATCCCCGACAACTGCGTTTAGACGGGCTGTCTTGACTTGACTTCACGCCAGGCATGACTTTGCGTTAAAGCATGAGTGTACCCCTGCGCTTTTCGCTGGCGCCGGATAAAAACAAAACCAGATGCGCAAGGGCTACTGCACCACCAGGCGAATGAGGTGCTGCATGCCGTTGTGCATTTCCACGGTAACGAGGTAAATGCCTGCCGGACAATTTTCCAGCACCAGGGGCAAAGTTTCCTCACCCTGTCCGGCATAAGCAGCCACCAGACGCCCGCTCAGGTCGCCAATAGCGACCCTGGCCACTCCGGAAGCGTTTTTCAGCACGAACCATTGGCTTCCCGGATTAGGGTAAACATATGGAAGCGGCGCTGCCTCATCACCCCTTCGCGCAGGGAGTGTGGTGAACTTATCCGAATATTTAAATTTTACTGATGTATTCGGGCAACTGTTCTTGATCGTGTATTTGTACTTTGTATTGGGCAATAAGCCGGTAAGGGTTACCGAGGTGTTTGAGGTCTTGATCTTGGTCTTAGGGCCATTAGGGGTAACGTTATAGGTCACTGTGAACGACGTGGCGCCGAACGGGGTCCAGCTGATGGTAACCGAAGTGGAGGTCAGCCCGCTTTCCACGACGTTGGTCACCGCGCCGCAACTGTTGGCCACAGTAGCTGAGCCGGTCCGAACGCAACCGTTGGCATCTGTGACGGTAACGGTATACACCCCGTCGGGCAGGCCGCTGATGTCTTCAGTAGTTGCCCCTGTGGACCATAGAAACGATAACGGCCCCGTGGCATTGGAAACGGTAAGGTCAATGGCTCCGTTGTTGACACCTTCGGCAGAAGCAGGCGTAACGGAAAAGCTCAGGGAGATTCGGTCACAGGCATTGTAAAGTCGGTAAATGGTTCCTGAGCTTAAGTGCGTGGCGTAAAGTTCACCGTCAGCCCCTTCGCCAAAGGAGCTGATGCCTGCCATCAGGTCGGCAATGAAGGTGCTGTTAAAACCTCCGGAACCGTTGGGATAAAGCATCCAGAAGTTTCCGGTGATGTAATCAGCCGCAATGTAGTAGCCGTACATGGTGGGGTTCAATGTGCCCCGGTACACAAATCCTCCTGTAACAGAAAATCCGCCGCTACTGTAGCTATGATCGTAAGCCAATACAGGAAAGGTGTAGGAAGCGCTGCTGCTGCATAAGGAAAAATCATATAAGGCGTTGCCTTCGTAACAACGCCAGCCGTAGTTGCGGCCGCCCGGTGTTCCTGCCGGTTCAAAGTTGATTTCTTCCCACGAATACTGTCCCACATCCGCTATCCACATATCACCGGTTAGCCGGTCAAAGCTGAACCTCCAAGGGTTCCGCCATCCGTAACTCCAGATTTCATCGGCACCGGCAACGCCAACAAAGGGATTGCTGGCCGG
>JANWXQ010000096.1 GCA_025057275.1 Chitinophagales bacterium | reverse complement strand
TTTGATGGGTTGTTTTTTCATCGGAATGGCTTTTGGCTGGCTGGAAAAAGGCCTGTTGCCGCCCCATCAGCGCTTGTTTTTCATAACCGGTTTGCTGGGTGGGTTCACCACATTTTCAGCTTTTTCCATAGAAACGATCACCCTGTTGCGGCTGGGTCAGTGGCATTACGCTTTGGCGTATGTGTTGGCCAGCGTTGGGCTGGGACTCATGGCAACGGTTACGGGAATTGCATTAAGCCGGACTTTATGAATAATCAGCAAACCAGGGCTGCTTGCCTGCTACGCATTTTTCTGGGGGAAAGCGACCGGTACGACGGTCAGCCGCTCCACGAGCTTATGGTGAAAGAAGCCCGCCGCCGCGGTTTGTCGGGAGCTACAGTGTTGCGCGGCATTATGGGCTTTGGCGCCAATTCACGGGTCATTCATTCGGCCAAATGGCTGGAACTGTCCTCTGATCTACCTCTGGTCGTCGAGATTGTGGATTTGGAATCCAATGTGCGGGACTTCGCTGCCTGGGCAGAGGATTTGTTTGAACGCAGCGGCGCCGGCGGACTGGTTACTCTGGAAAAGGCCGAAGTGATCAGGTATCAGCCGGGGAAAAAAGAAAAGTAGGTTTGCTTGCTGCCGGCGGCAAAACGGCAGCGCGGCTATCTTTACTTCGCAAAATCCACTCCGTGGCCTGGTTCAAACGCACCAAAGAGGGCATTACCACAGCCCCTGAAGAGCGGCTCGAAGTACCTGAAGGCATCTGGTGGAAATGTCCATCGTGCAAGAAGACCATTTTGTCGCAGGAGTTGCGGGAAAACATTTACGTATGCACGCAGTGCAACTATCATCCGCGGATCAATTCCACGGAATATTTTGAGATTCTGTTTGACGGGCAGCAATACGAAAAGCTGTTTGAACACCTGCGGCCCGTGGATTTTCTTCAGTTCCGCGATCTGAAACCGTACAGCCAGCGGCTTAAGGAAACGGCAGAACGCGTTGAAGTTACCGAGGCCATTACCATTGCCACGGGTCAAATAGGGGGGAACAAAGTGGTATGCGGCTGCATGAACTTCAATTTTATTGGTGGGTCTATGGGCAGCGTGGTGGGAGAGCGCATTGCCCGGGCCATTGACCATTGCGTGGCGCACCGTTTGCCGCTGATCATCATCAGCAAAAGCGGTGGGGCCCGTATGATGGAGAGCGCTGCTTCCCTGATGCAGATGGCTAAAACATCTGCCAAACTCACCCAACTGGCTGATGCCGGTTTACCCTATTTTTCCGTGCTTACGGATCCGACTACGGGCGGCGTCACGGCTTCTTTTGCCATGTTGGGCGACATTAATCTGGCCGAGCCCGAAGCCTTGATCGGCTTTGCCGGCCCCCGCGTGATTCGGGAAACCATCAAAAAAGACCTGCCCAAAGGTTTTCAGCGTTCCGAGTTTTTGCTGGAACACGGATTTCTGGATTTCGTGGTCAGCAGAAGGGAGCTAAAAGCCCGATTGGCTGACCTGCTCTACCTTTTTCGATGGCCGTAGACATAAAATCAGGCATTCGGAAAGAATCGTTTATCTTCGCTGCCCGGATTTTTAATCACCCACCTGAATGGCGCTAACCAAGGAACGCAAAGCCGAGCTCATTAGTCAGTTTGGCGGATCGGCCGCCAACACCGGCTCAACGGAAGCGCAGATCGCCATGCTTACCGAGCGCATCAACGACATTTCGGCTCATTTGGAATCACATCCAAAAGACTACAATACGTCACGTAACCTGATGCGGCTGGTAGGCAAACGCAAGCGACTACTGCGTTATCTGCAGGACAACGACCTGTTGGCCTACCGCCAGCTTTTGGAAAAACTCAACCTGCGCAAATAAGCCGGATTACCGCGTTAGGTGCGGCTTTTTTTCGGCTCCGCCATGGTTAGGCCTTCTGTGGTCAGAACCCGGACATCCAACAATCTATTGCATCTAAAAACTTCATTTTACTCTTTCCCATGGCGCAACAAGGCATTTCCATAACCTTCGACGGTGGCAACGGAAAACCCATAACCATTGAAACCGGCAAACTGGCCACGCAGGCCGACGGCTCCGTAGTCGTCCGGCAGGGCAACTGCATGTTGCTGGCCACAGTGGTTTCCAGTAAGGATTTAAAGGAAGGACAGGATTTTTTCCCTCTGTCGGTTGACTATCAGGAAAAGTTTGCCAGCGCCGGCCGCATTCCGGGCAGTTTTTTCCGCAGGGAAGCCCGCTTGTCCGACTACGAAATTCTCATCAGTCGTCTGGTTGACCGTGCCCTGCGGCCACTGTTTCCCGATGACTACATGCACGAAACCCAGGTGATCATCAACCTGATTTCGGCCGACCAAACCATTTTGCCCGATGCTTTGGCTGCTTTGGCAGCGTCAGCGGCCATCACGCTCAGCGATATTCCCTTTAAAGGCCCGATTTCGGAAGTGCGCGTTTGCAAGATCGGCGATCAGTTTGTGGTGAACCCGGCCAAACAGGATGTGGATAAAGCCGAATTGGACATCATTGTAGGGGCTACAGATTCCAGCATCGTTATGGTGGAAGGCGAGGCCCGCGAATGTGCGGAAGCCGATTTGCTGCAAGCCCTGCAGGTTGGCCACCAGGCCATTCGCCTGCATGTGGAAGCTCAGCTCCGGCTGGCCGAACTGGCCGGCGGCAAAAAGCCCTGGCGCAATTACGTCAAGCCCCACGAAAACCCGGAGCTGAATCAGCTTATTCGTGACCGGTTTCATGAAAAAATCTACCAAATAGCCAAAAGCGCCTTGCCGAAAAACGAACGGAAAACAGCCTTTTCTGCCTTGCGTGATGAAGTAAGTGAATTGGCAAAAGCTTTTGAAAATGAGGCAGATAAAAAACTGGCCAAGAAGTACCTGGAAGATCTGGAATACGAAGTGGTCCGAAATCTGCTTCTGGATGAAGGCATACGCCTCGACGGCCGAAAAACCGATGAAATACGGCCCATTTGGTGTGAAGTGGATTATCTGCCCTCAGCGCATGGCTCCGCCATTTTCACCCGTGGTGAAACCCAGTCGCTAACCACCGTAACCCTGGGCACCAAATTGGATGAACTGATGCTGGACAAGGCCATGGAAATTGTTTATCAAAAGTTCATTCTGCACTACAATTTTCCGCCGTATTCCACCGGCGAAGTCAAACCCAACCGCGGGCCGGGCCGACGGGAAGTAGGCCATGGCAATCTGGCCATGCGGTCGCTAAAGAATATGTTGCCGCCTGATGCGGAAAACCCCTATACGATTCGTCTGGTCAGCGACATTCTCGAGTCCAACGGCTCTTCATCCATGGCCACCGTCTGCGCCGGCTCATTGGCTCTTCACGATGCCGGAGTAAAAATGAAAAGCCATGTCTCGGGCATAGCCATGGGGCTTATTACCCGTGAGGACGGAAAGGTGGCCATACTGTCCGATATTCTGGGCGACGAAGACCATCTGGGCGACATGGACTTTAAGGTAACGGGTACAGAAAAAGGGATTTGCGGCTGCCAGATGGATATTAAGGTCAGTGGCCTGACTTATGAAATCATGGCCCAGGCCCTGGAACAGGCGCGCATCGGTAGGTTGCACATTCTGGAAATCATGAAACAAACCATAGCCGAGCCGCGTCCCGACTTCAAGCCGCATGCCCCGAGGGTGGAACGGTTGCTCATCCCAGCCGATACCATTGGAGCAGTTATAGGGCCCGGTGGAAAAATTGTTCAGGAAATCCAACGCGAAACAGGAACAACGGTAACCATCACCGATCAGGGAACTCAGGGAGAGGTGCTCATTTACGGACCTAATAAAGAAAGCCTGGAAAAGGCTGTCCGGCGGGTGCGGCAAATTACAGCCGTACCGGAGCCCGGAGAGGTGTACGAAGCTGTGGTAAAGTCAATTATGCCTTATGGCGCTTTTGTGGAATTTTTGCCGGGAAAAGAAGGCCTGTTGCACATCTCCGAAATCAGTTACAAGCGGCTGGAAACCATTGAAGGTGTCCTGCAGGTTGGTGATTCTATAAAGGTCAAGTTGCTGGAAGTGGACAAAAAGACGGGCAAATACAAGCTGTCGCGCAAGGCATTGATTGAAAAACCGGTGTAACAGTTTTCTTATCGAACAAGATTTTCCGGCTTTATCAGGTTTTTTTAGCCGGTTGCGAACATTTTTACTGTCTGCTTTGTGTAAATAATCCGGTGTCAGACAATATCGGCCGGATTTTTGCAGTTAAAGATTCCGTAAAGAGAAAAACCTTTAATTCCACATTCACGTAAATCCTAAAGCCATCAGTCAAGCAACAATGAGACAACTAAAAATCACCCAGCAGATAACGGCCAGGGATAATGATTCTCTGGAACGCTATCTGCAAGAGATCGGTCGCATCCCGTTGATCACTCCGGAAGAGGAGGTCGATTTGGCCCGTCGCATTCATGCCGGCGATCAGGCTGCTCTGGAAAAGCTGGTAAAGGCGAACCTGCGCTTTGTGGTTTCGGTAGCCAAACAGTACCAGCATCAGGGTTTGTCGCTCAGCGATTTGATTAACGAAGGAAACATTGGCCTGATCAAGGCCGCCCAGCGGTTCGATGAATCCAAGGGCTTCAAATTCATTTCCTATGCCGTTTGGTGGATCCGCCAGTCCATTCTTCAGGCCCTGGTGGAACAGTCGCGCATGGTGCGCCTGCCGCTGAATAAAGTGGGTTCCCTGAGCAAGCTGAACAAGATCATGATTCAGTTTGAACAGGAGCACCAGCGCGAGCCCAGCGTAGAAGAGCTGGCTGAGCTGATGTCGGTTTCAGTAAAGGACATCAACGAAATTCTGAAAGGCCAGTTTAAGCATTCCTCCATGGATGCTCCCATCCGGGAAAACGAGGAAGGAAGCATGCTGGATTTATACATCGATGAAGAAGGCGAGCCTACCGACAAGGAAGTCATCCGTGATTCCTTGCGCCGAGAAATCAAGCTGGTGCTGCAATCCATGAGCCGGCGCGAAGCCGAAGTGCTGGAATGCTTTTTTGGCATCAACGGCGGCCAAGCCATGAGCCTGGATGAAATCGGTATGCGTCTTAACCTGACGCGCGAGCGCGTGCGTCAAATCAAGGAAAAAGCCATTCGGCGCATGCGTAAGTCAAAAATGGCACGTAACTTGCTTACGTATTTGGGTTAATGGAGTGGGTTACGACAGTCCCTCTGCGGCGGTAGCCGTGGAGGGATTGTCGTTTTTTATCAGTTACTGCAGTTCCTGTCCGGAGGGAAACTCACTACGCCGTTGAAATTCAGCCTTTTCGGCGTTCCGTTCCAAAACAAAGGTTTTGACTCCGTTGCTGATGACAAGAAAACGGACATTCAACGCCAGATTGTAACGGCAAACCTGCTCCAGTGTTTGTGTTCCCAGGGGGCGGTTTGAAGCCTTGCATTCCATAACCAGCGTAGGTCGTCCGTTGCGGCCAAACACCACCAGGTCAAAGCGTCTCAACATCCGGTTTACCCGAATGGCACGCTCTACAGCCAGGCGGGAAGGAGGAACTCCCACGGCATGAATCAATCGGTGAATCCATTGCTGGCGAACCCACTCTTCCGGGGTTAGCGGCACCAGCTTGCCACGCAGCGGGTCGTAAATGAACCGCCGCCCTTCCTGTTGCTCAATGCGAAACCGCATGCCTTCAACCGCGCCGGGCTGGCGTTCCTGCCTCAACGCCTTTGCTATTTTTGACCAAAGATGACGGATGATTACCAAAAAAGAAATTGTATCGGATTGGTTTCCGCGTTACACAGGTATTGAGCTCAATGAAGTCGGCCACTATGTGCTGCTGGTGAATTTCAGCTATTATGTGGAATTGTTTGCCCAATGGCACAGCACGCCGGTTCGCGGACGCGACCGCAACATGATCAGCGCTACGGCCGGGGGCATAACGATCATCAACTTTGGCATGGGCAGTCCCAATGCAGCCACCGTAATGGATTTATTGTCTGCCGTTTCGCCCAAGGCCGTTCTCTTTCTGGGTAAATGCGGCGGATTGAAAAAGAAAAATCGCATTGGGGACCTTATTTTACCCATAGCGGCCATTCGCGGCGATGGCACTTCCAACGATTACTTCCCCGCTGAAGTGCCTGCCCTTCCGGCATTTGCCCTGCAAAAAGCTATTTCTACCACCATTCGCGATTACGGCAGGGATTATTGGACCGGAACCGTTTATACCACCAACCGCAGGGTTTGGGAGCACGATGAAACCTTTAAAAAATACTTGCAAAGCATCCGGGCCATGGCTATTGACATGGAGACGGCCACGATTTTTATCACTGCATTCAAAAATCAGATCCCTGCCGGAGCATTGCTGCTGGTTAGCGATCAGCCGATGGTTCCGGAAGGGGTGAAAACCGCTTCCTCTGATCGCGCGGTGCGTGATGAGTTTACTGAACTCCATCTTAAAATTGGTATCGACAGCCTTCGCCAGCTGATCAATCACGGCCACACGGTAAAGCACCTCCGCTTTTAGACCATGACCTATCAGCAATTGCTGGCTACGCTGAACGGCGGCAATCTCGCGCCGGTGTATTTGCTGGAGGGAGAAGAGGGATTTTTTATTGATCGTTTGGCAAACTGGTTTGAAGAACATGCCCTTCCTGCCGAGCAGGCGGCATTCAACCGGTTTATTTTATACGGAGCAGAAACCACGGCGCTTTCCATAGCCAAGATTGCAGTTAACCTGCCCATGTTCGGCGACCGGCAGTTGGTGCTGGTTCGCGAAGCCCAGATGCTGAAAGGCTGGGATGATCTGTTGAGCTATCTGGAACGACCGGCGGCGCATACGGTTCTGGTGTTCTGCCATAAGTCGGGTGTGCTCGATCGTCGCACCCGCGTGGGGAAGCTGTTGGAAAAACAGGCTGTCGTTTTTCAGGCGCGAAAAATCTCTGACCAGCAGCTTGCCGCTTTTACCGAACAGTTGGCTGCAGAATGTGGTCTTCGGATTGCGGAGGAGGGAATTGCCCTGCTGGCTGAACATGTAGGCAAGGACCTTAGCCGCCTGCAGGCCGAGTTGCAGAAACTGCGGATTGCACTGGGCAATCGGAGCGAAGCCAGCGCTGATGATATAGCCCGCCACGTAGGCATCAGTCGCGAATACAATGCCTTTGAGCTCAGCAAAGCCCTGGCTTCAGGCGATCGTGAACGTGTGGCGCGTATGGTAGCTTATTTTTCCGCCAACCCGAAGGCCACCTCGCTTTTTGCCATTAACGGTTTGTTGTATTCGTTTTTTTCGCGGGTTTATGTGTTGCAGCAGGCACAACGCCCCGGCGATCGCCAATTGGCCGAAGCTCTTGGCATCAGGCCCTTCCTGCTGGCCGAGTACAATCAGGCAGCAAAAACTTTTTCTCCCAAAAGGTTGCAGACCATACTCTCCCTTTTGCTGGAATACGATGTGCGAGCCAAGGGCATTGATGCCGCACCCGCCGATGAAGGCGGTCTGATGAAGGAGTTGTTGTTTCGTATCTTGGACCATCCCTGATGCAGCATCATGCGCCTGGTGGTTATTTTGGCTTCGATTACCGTGCTGCACCAGTGCAGTCCGCTACATAACCTGCGCTGTGCTGATGCCACAGCACAACACTGGTCGGGAGGTATTGCCGGAACGCACGGCATTTACTACCGGATTTATTTTTCCGGAAAACAGGCGGAGCAGCTTCGGTTTGACTCGCTATGGGTAGAAGGCCGCCGCATTCGGGCAGAAGCGGTTTCCCCGCAAAGCGGGCGATACCCCATTGAGGTGCTGGCCAATGATTACCGGGGCATCCGGCAAAAACCCGACGGAACCGCCCACTCCGATGCCGTAGAAGCTCCACCACCGATTCAAACCAAAGCCTTTGCCGTGCTGGGCGCATTCGTTGACGGGCAACGCTTGTTTATTCCCATTGATAGCTTTCGGCAGTTGAAACCTCTTTTTTATCCCTAGCCTATTTGGCTCGGGTGCCAGTGCAGAACCAAAGCCTGACGGGAGGATTCCGTAATCCGGAACCGATGATCGATCCGATGACCGATGACGCAACAAATTTTTTCGCCGGACAGCAACACCCAGGTATTCTCCTTGTCCGGCAACGACACTTTTTGGTCAATCAGAAAATCGCTAATCTTTTTTTTCTTTCGGTTCATGCCCAGGGGATAGAAATAGTCGCCGGCCTGCCAGGGCCGCAAGAGAAGCGGAAACTGCAGCTGCTGGCGATCCAGCCAATGCTGGTTCGCTACGTCAGGGACATGGTCCCAATCTTCAGCCGTGCGAAAAATCAGGGTGCCATGGGGAAGCACTACGCGTTGCCTGCTTTCCGTAACCACCACCGGCGCAGCTACCTTAGGCCGATATTCGGTGAGAATCAGAAACTTTCGATCCAAGACCAGCCGGTGGGTAGCACTGAGAAACTGCGTGCCGGGTTGCAGGTCTAAAGAGTCTGCCAGTTGAACCATCTGATCGCTGCTGAATCCATAGGGATGCAGCCATTGGCGGAGCAACAAATGAACAGCCGGATGGCTGCGCAAACGGGCTAACGGCAACTGCTGGCGGTTTCCTTCAAGGTGAAGCATTCGTTTGAGCTTTTTTTCCAATACTTCATACAACAGTCCGGCTGCCTCACGATACAAGGGGACATGCCGCAACAGCACCTGGCGAAAGGTGGGAAAATGCTGCTCAATGGCCGGCAGAATGTCCAACCGTATTTTATTCCGGGTGTACACCGACTGGTAGTTGGTTTCATCGACAATGTAGGAAAGCCCCTCGCGGCGGGCATAGTCCAATAATTCGTCTTTGAAAAAGGGCATTAAGGGACGGACGATTCTGCCCTGTTGTTCGGGAATCCCCGCCAGGCCTTTCAGGCCGGTGCCGCGGAACAGATTGAGCAATACGGTTTCCACCGTATCGTCGGCATGATGGCCGGTGACGATACGCTGCAGGGAATGCTGGCGGCGCATTTCTTCCAGGGCCTGATAGCGCAGCTCTCGGGCGGCCTGCTGAATGGAGATTTTTTTTTCGGAAGCATACTCCAGGGTGGCCGTTCGCCGGCTGAGAAACGGGATCTTGCGGCTTTCAGCCAGTTGGGCGACAAAGGCCTCGTCAGCATCAGAATCGCGGCCGCGCAGCTGGTGGTTAATGTGAGCGGCGACAACCGACCAGTCCAGCTTTTTGAGCAGATGCATTAAGGTAACTGAATCTGGCCCACCGCTGACAGCTACCAACAGGCGCTGGCGGGGCTGGAGCAACTGCCGCTCACGAACGTGTTGGAGAAATCGCTGTTCCAGCTTGTTCATCCGCTTAAAGATACAGGACAGCAGGGCGGCAATCCGCATGGGCGGGCTTTCTGTAGTACCTTGGCCGCCACCAAACGGTTTTTTGTGCTACGGGGCACCTTATGGGTTTTTGCTGCAGCAATGCTGCTGTTTTCCTTTTGCACTGATTCCGATCCCTGCCAGGTGCCTTGCTTGTTTGGCGACTGCCAGAATGAACGCTGCAACTGTCTGGTGGGTTATGAAGGGGACAGCTGCCACATCAAAACCATTGACCGATACGTGGGTACCTGGACGGCATTGGACACATGCCAGACCAACCTTTGGGGGTATACCGCCTACTTCAGAGCCAAGTCCCTGACGCAGTTGGGCATAGAGAATTTTGGCGGATTTGGAACTTCTTTCGTAGCTCTCGGTCAGGTGGCGGGCGATACGCTGACTATACTGGCGCAAACGGTGCAGGGCATTAGCCTGAGCGGAACAGGGCGGGTAACGGAAAAGGATTCGGTGGCCCGCAAAATGGCGGTGTATTTTACCCTTTCTGATGAGTGGGGGAACACCGATACCTGCCGGTGCCTGTGGCAGCGCCAGCAGTAGTTGGAACGAAATTTCCCCGATTCGTCATAAAACCTATCTTTGCCGCAAAATTGAAATACCATAACCAATGAAGAAAGTAGCTTTTTTCGGAATAACAGCTTTGACTGTTTTGGGCTTCAGCACCCTGATGCTGTTTAATGCCTGCGAAAGTGATCCGTGTAAAGACGTGGTTTGTCTTAACGGGGGTACCTGTGAAGATGGCACGTGTGATTGCGCACCCGGTTACGAAGGCGATGACTGTGGCGTTCGTAGTGCAGATAAGTACGTAGGTACTTGGTCAGCAGTAGAAGTATGCACCAGCGGCAACTATGCCTATGTGGCAACCATTGGGGCCAGCTCCACCGAAGCCAACAAGATTTTGATCACCAATTTTGGCGGTTTTGGGGCCAGTGTTGTCGTAGTTGGAACGGTAGATGTGAACTCCCTTACGATTCCCGGTCAGGCATTTGGAAATGTATCCGTTTCCGGAAACGGTACGTTATCGGCTGACGGACTTACGATTAATATTTCCTACACTGCCAACGACGGCACGACATCGGACGTTTGCTCAGCCACCTACACGAAGCAGTAATTCGATTTTGAACGTTTTGCAAAAGGGCGCTCCATTTGGAGCGCCCTTTTTTTCTAAACCAGTTACATGGTTTAGCGATCAATCGTTTATTGAAAACTGCAATTTTCTTTTGCTTTTGATCCTCCTTATTTATTGCCTTATTGCTGCCGAAGCAAAAGCGTTACAATGAGCCGATAAAAATGGCTGAGTGTTTTGCTTAGCGCAAGGGCGGGTTACATAAGTTGCGGGCAGGTTCTTCGGTGTACCCCCTTTTGCGCGCAGGTGCTAAAAGGTTTGAGTACAGAGATAAGCAATACAGTGGTTACGGAGGAGGCCAAACTTGATCTGATTTCCTATCGCAGAATTCCGGCCACCCTGGGTGTTAAAGGGGAAAGCTTTCATCAGGAACCCGTCCCTAATGGCGGTTTTGAGGCTGCCTCATGTCTGGATTCCCGTAAGATATGCTTTTTTAGACCAAAAAGCCACTGTTGGCAGAACAGGCGGTTCGGATTCTGAAAATTTGGAATGTATGCAGCCAAAAAAACAGACAGGTATGGTTTTTGATAATAAAATCCAAACTTTTTGAGGTAGGGGGCATCGAAAAAAACTAAAAAATTTTTTTTCGAAATTTTCTTAATGTGTCTTAAAATTTCGTAATTTCGGCTAAAAGGTATAACCGTTTAAATTTTACTACCGGCGTAGCCAAACACACCTTTCCGTATTGCCCACGTCCTCCCCCTAAAAAGGGAGAGGGGGTCTTTTTGTCCCTATAAGGGAAGGGCCTGATTTGTTTTTTCTTTTTTCACTTCAATTTCAACTTAAAACAAATGAATCAGAACGTTAAAAGTCTCATTGAGTCCTTACGATTTGGTGAAGTTATATCGCATGAAAACGTGTCCTTTATTCCCTTGTATACCGACCTGCCGGCGCGCCTGCAGTATTTGACGCTTGCCGAAGCCATTGAACAAAAGCTCCTGGTAGTCAGTGAAATCAGCCAGTCCGGGTCTGTTCCCCAACTGAGCGTTGCCAACCAATCTGCTTTACCGGTGCTTATCCTGGACGGCGAGGAGTTAATCGGCGCCAAACAAAACCGGATAGCCAACACGACCATGCTGATTGCGGCTAAAAGCAAGGTAGTTATTCCGGTAAGTTGTACGGAAGCGGGTCGGTGGTCGTATCAGTCTAAGCAGCAGGACTTTAAGCACAGTGGTCATGTCATGCCTCAAAGCATGAGAAGCCGGAAAGAGGAAGGCGTAATGGCATCGCTAGCGAATTATAGTAAGTTCCGGGCCAAGCAGTCCGAAATTTGGAATGACATCAGCGAACTGAGGGCAAAATTTAAGGTTGCATCGCCCACCGGAGCCATGAACAGCATCTATGAAAGCCAAAAGACTACCCTCGAGGATTTTGTTGAAGCCCTTCCGGCAGCAGACGGCCAGCGAGGCATGATCAGTTTTCTGAACGGGAAAATAGCCGGCATCGAGTACCTTTCCTTACCGGACGCTTACAGGCTGATACACAGCAGGCTAATCCGCAGTCTGGCCATTGATGCCATAGGCGCTGACAAGCAAGATTCAGCCGTGTCGGATTTTGCAGACCTGGCCATGGGGTTTTTGAATGACCTTTTGCAGGCTTCGGAAAGCAGCTATGTTCCGGTAGGGTTAGGCACCGATTTTCGGTACGCAGGTAAGCAGTTGCTCGGGTCAGCTCTGGTGCATGAAGATGAAGTCATCCACCAGAAGGCATTCCGG
>JANWXQ010000065.1 GCA_025057275.1 Chitinophagales bacterium | reverse complement strand
TTTCTTCCGGCTACGGCTCAGATTGCCATCGATACCAGCCTGTCGGCTGAACTGTTGGTCAATCGTTTACTGGTCGGCGATGGCATCGTGGTCCGCAACATCAGCTTTCAGGGCCGACCCGGCAGCCTGGGGTGGTTTGCTGATCCGCAACGCATTACCGGCCTGGACAGCGGCCTTATTCTTTCCACAGGCCGGGCTGCTGATGCCGTGGGTTACAACAATTCCCCTTGGACCACCACCAGCTTTTTCCCCGTCGGTTCGCGCAACCGCCCCAAGGGCGACCGCGACCTGAACCGCATATCGCGAAGCGTTACCTACGATGCTACGGTTTTGGAATTTGATTTTATCTCATTTCACAATAAAATATCCGTAACCTATGTATTTGGCTCGGAGGAATATCCTGAATACGTTCACTCGCGGTACAACGATGTGTTTGCCTTCGTGCTCAGCGGCGACAAGATGAGCCCCGTTAATCTGGCTACAGTGCCCCGATCGGTACTTCCGGTTACCGTCAATAACGTGAATGCCAAAAGCAACAGCGAGTTTTATCTGGATAATGATTATTTCAAAAAAGTTGATTTGAAAAAAAATCTTCCCGGAAAGGAAAAAAAGAAAAAAGACAAGAACCCGTACAGCGACTATTACGAAACCGACCCCAAAAAGCTCAAGCGTTTGCCGCAAGCACGTGTGCAGCATCTTCAGTTTGACGGATTGACCACTGTGATGACAGCCACGTATTATGTGGTGCCGTTCCGCAAATACCGGATGAAAATTGCCATCGGCGATGTGGGCGATCCGCAATACGATTCCGGCGTTTTTATTCAGCACCATTCGTTTCGCAGCGTTCGCGATCCGCTGCAGCCGCGTTTCCGGGAATATGCCGATCTCAGCCACCGCATCGACAGCCTGTTTGGTCTGCCGGTTGCCCGCAGCAAAAAAGAAAGAGACAGCCTGGCCCAGGAACAGGCCGACTACGAACGCTTTACCCTGACCAATATTCATTTTGATACCGACAAAGCCATTATCCCCGACACGTCAAAGGATGAATTAACCGCTCTGGCCCACTACCTGCAGCGGCATACCCAGTTTATCTGCGAGCTGTACGGTTATACCGACAACATCGGATCGCGCCGCTACAATCAGCGTTTGTCGGAAATGCGCGCCAATGCCGTCAAGGACTTTCTGTCCAAACAGGGTATCAGTACAGCCCGACTGCGCATTGTGGGGCTCAACTTTGAAAATCCCATTGCTGACAACCGCGACGAACGGGGACGTGCCTTGAATCGTAGGGTGGAAATCGTTTTAGTGGAAGAGTGAGACTGCCGTGCGCAGAGCGCATACCGGTTGGCTCAGTGCCTGAAGTGACGCAGTCCGGTGAACACCATGGCCACACCCAGCCGGTTGCAGGCAGCAATCACCTCGGCATCGCGGCGGCTGCCGCCGGGTTGCAGAATAGCCCTGACGCCGGCAGCGGCAGCTACTTCCACGCTGTCCGGAAAAGGAAAAAAAGCGTCGCTGGCCATAACGGCATCAGCAGCAGAAAGTCCATTGCGTTCTGCCCGCATCACTGCCTGATGAACGGCTTCAATACGCGAAGGCTGACCGCAGCCCATGCCCACCATCTGGCTGTTGCGCACCAGGGCAATGGCATTGCTCTTTAAGTGTTTGGCACATTTTTCCGCAAACAACAGATCAACGGTTTGGCGCGCATCGGGGCGCCTGTCGGTTACAAACTGCCAGCGCTCAGGGTCAGAGCATTTGTTGTCGTAGTCCTGCTTCAGAATGCCGCCCAATACCGTTCGGGATTGTTGCACTTCAGCAACATAAGGCGCTGTCTGCTGCAACAGGATGCGCTGGCTCTGGCGAAACCGGGCCAGCGCCTGTTCGCTAAAAGACGGCGCAATCAGGATTTCAAAAAACAGTCCCTGCAGGCTCTCGGCCAGCGCCTGAGTTACTTCACGATTGACAATGATAATGCCTCCGAAGGCCGACTGCGGGTCGGCGGCATAAGCCCGACGGAATGCCTCGCTGACCTCATCAGCCGATGCGCAGCCACAGGGATTGGTGTGTTTGACAATGGCGCAGGTAGGCTCGCTGAATTCGCTGATCAGGGCCAGGGCCGCATCGACATCCAGCAGGTTGTTGTACGATAACATTTTGCCTGCCAGTTGGCGTAACCATCCGGAGAGTTCGCCGGAATAGGTGGCTTCCTGATGTGGATTTTCCCCATAACGAAGCGGCATACTACCCGAAGGGGAGAACGGTTCGGATGCATGTTGAACCTGTCGGTTCAGGTAGCTAGCGATCAGGCTGTCGTAGTGTGCGGTCAGCGCAAAACCTTCCGAGGCCAATTGCCTGCGTTGGTCCAGGGTGCTTTGGCCTTTGCCCTCCTGCAACAACTTTCTGACCGGTTCGTAATGCTGCCGCGACGGGCAAAGCAGCACTTCGGGAAAGTTTTTTGCTGCAGCACGCAACAGGGCCACACCGCCGATGTCAATCAGTTCCAGGGCTTCATGCAACAAAGCATCGGCTTGGAAAGACCGTTCGAAGGGATAAAGGTCCACCACGACCAAATCAATAGGTTCAATTCCGCGGCGTTGCAATTGCTCGGCATCTTCAGGGGTGCGGCGGCTGAGCAGGGCAGCAAAAACGGCCGGATGCAGGGTTTTTACCCTTCCGTCAAGCAGCTCGGGAAAGCCGGTAAGGCTTTCCACCGTAGTAACCGGTAAGCCCAGTTGGCGCAGATGCTTTTCTGTACCTCCCGTGCTAATGAGGCGAACGCCGAATTCATGCAGCAGGCGGGCCAGGGGTTCCAGGCCTTCTTTTTCGTAAACCGAAATCAAAGCCGTGCGAACGGTGCGCAGGTTCATTTCTGTTACCAATGCGGCAAAGAAAACCAATTCGCTGCTGCCGGTCAGCTAACCTTTTGGCCGGACATCAGAATCCGGGACAACCTTTTGCTTTTTTGGTCTTGGCTCGGTAAGAAGGCGCATGGGGTTGATGCAGCGTCACGCTGTAGCGCAGGTTCATAAAATACACCCAGTCAAACTTTTTCGGATTGCCTCTCGGGCTGCTGGCAGGTCCGTTGAAGCCATCGGAACCCCAGCCACTGGGGTCGGTGATGTAACGGGCAAGGGTTTGCTTCAGTTCGTCTCCGGCGAAGTTGCGTTCTATTTCGGCATACGTGGCATAACGATGACTGGCATCATCCAGGTAATCGGTAAAAAAGAAATCGTAGAAGGTCATTTCCAACGCTATGGAAGCGAACCGACCGGTGTAGAGGCGAAAACCGCCGCCATGAGGAAAGGCGGTTTGCCAGAGGCTGTACATCTGTTTTTGTCCGCCCACGCGATAAGGACTTTGGCCTTCGGTGTACCAATCGCGCAGGGTGGTTTCGTGCACGCCGTCGCGACTAACGATGCGGGCATGGCCTTCGCTTTCGGGCCCGTCGCGCAGGGTACCATCGTTCCAGTAATAGTAGCGGTTGGACGGGTGAATGGGTCCTCGGAACAGGTCAGCTTTGGGATTGGAGTGAAACAAGGCGGCGCCGGCAAAAAAATACAGCGCCAGCCGTTGTTTGTAGTCGGGGCGGTTTCGAAAGGGAGGTAAAGTAAAAATCAGCCGGGCTTCGCCTCCCTTCAGGTCGTTTTGGAAATTTAAGCCTCGCCTAAAGTTGCGCAGGTCAATGCCACTGACCCGGCCAAAGAGCAGCGGTTGGGTTTCGTCGTAGCCGATGCGCAGGTAAGTCAGGTTACTTTCCAGTGCAAATTTGGAAGCGCGTCCCCGGTCGGCAGCAAAAGCGTATTGCATGCCTGCCAGAAAGCCATGATGCACTTCAGAAAACGGAAAATGGCGTTCATTACCCAGATCGCCGAAATACAAGGTATTGCCTGCCGCCACATGCCATCGCCATTGCTGAGCAGCTCCCCCTAGCGGCAAACAGAGAACAAGCATCAGCAACCGTAAGGTCATATCTTCAGGAAAATTAATGCTTGCCGGCCAAGCGGCGCCATTCACCCAAAAAGCTCAGCGGTCGCAGGATGGCGGGCCGGCGCCGGAGCAGAAGCGTTTTTGCAAATTGTTGCAGGTGAGCACGGGCTTCTTCCACATCATCCGTCACCTTAAGCAGGTGCAGATCCTGCTTGCTGATCGTGCCGGCTTCATCCAATTGATGGATAAAGTCCAATAATGTTTTCCAATAATCGGTACCCATTACCACAATGGGAAAGCTGCTGATCTTACGGGTTTGAATCAGCGTCAGCGTTTCAAACAGTTCGTCCAGAGTACCGAATCCTCCGGGCAGTACGACAAATGCGTAGGAGTATTTGAGGAGCAGCACTTTACGGACAAAAAAATGATCAACGGTAACCCAACGGTCTAAATACGAATTCGGTTGTTGCTCGGTTGGTAGTTTGATATTGCAGCCTACAGAGCGGCCGCCGCTTTCACGCGCCCCCCGGTTGGCGGCCTCCATCAAGCCAGGCCCGCCGCCGGTAAGCACCGTAAAGCCCAGGGAACTGACCATGCTGCCTACCTGCCGACCCAACTCATAGTACGGATGCCCTTCCGGAAAGCGGGCTGAGCCGAACACGGTGATGCATGGGCCCACAAAATGCAGGGCCTGAAATCCTTTAATGAACTGACCCATGACCCGCAACAAGAAGCGGAATTCTTCCCATCGCGACCGGGGACCTTCCAGAAACTGGCGTTCGTGCTCGTTGACGGTTTGGGCTCCCGCAAGCGGAAGGGTGTCGCGTGCAGCTTCCATGAACAAGACGAAGCTACAAAACCGGATGCGCCAGTACTTTTGATCTTGCAGCAGCATGATTAAGAGGAAAACCATCGTGCATCAGGAGGGTATGGTGCTCAATAAGTTTCTTGCACACTGCGGACTGGGGTCGCGCCGCCAGTGCGCCGATTGGGTAAAGGCCGGCTGGGTCAAAGTGAATGGCCGGACGGTGCGGGAGCCTTCCGTGCGGGTGCAGGACGGCGATCGGGTGCTCTTCAAGGGCAAGCCTGTTCGTATAGAAAAAAAATATTATGTTTTGCTGAATAAAACCAAAGGGGTCATTACCACTACCCGCGACGAAAACGACCGACCCACCGTCATGGATCTTTTGAACTGGCCCCATCCGGAACGTCTGTATCCCGTTGGCCGGCTGGACCGCAACACCACCGGCGTGCTCCTACTCACCAACGATGGCGACCTGGCCCAGCGCCTCTTGCATCCTTCGGGCCGGGTAACCAAGGTGTATCGTGCTACACTCGATCAACCCATTTCACGCGAACATCTGGAGGCCATTGCTGCCGGCGTGCCGCTGGAAGACGGTGTGGCTCATGTAGATGCCGTTGCTTTGCCCGACCCGGGAGATGCCCGCATCGTCGGGCTGGAATTGCATTCGGGTAAGAACCGTGTGGTGCGCCGCATTTTTGAACAGCTGGGCTATCAGGTCATCAAGTTAGACCGAACCAGCTTTGCCGGTCTGACCAAGCGCCGCCTGCCGCCGGGACATTGGCGATACCTGACATCCCAAGAAGTCAACCGACTCAGGCGAATGGGAATCAAGCCAAGGCCTAAGGGCGAATAATTTAGCTTTGCTGATTATGGGATGCAGAGCGGTTTTTTTTGTTTTTACGCTCCTGAATCTGTTATGTGCTGGTGCGCTGCAGCAGATTCAGGCGCAGCGTGTAAAAGCGTCTTTTTCAGGGGCTGCGCGGCTATTTGTTCAAAACAACGGGCAACTGCGCGATCAGCACAATCAGCCCAACCCATCGGTACGCTATCTGTATTTGGATGACCGGTTTCGCATGCACTTTCGCTCTGACGGGTTCAGCTATGAGCTGTTGTCTATCGAACGGCCTTTCCTGGGCAGGGATGAAGCAGTAATGCAGCCTCAGAGCGCGGATGAACCTGAACCCTTCATCGTGCGCAGCCACCGGGTGGATGTCGTTTTTGCCGGAATGAATGCTTCGTGTCGCTTACGGGCCTTGCGTCCTGCTGAAACGGTATTTCATTATTACCTCGCTCCGGTGAGTAACCATCGCTATGAATTTGTTCCGGCTTACGGCATGCTGGTGTACGAACAGGTTTATCCGGGCATTGATTTGGTTTTTTCCGCCCCCGATGAACGCAACCGGATGCCCCGCTACGAATTTGTGGTGCGCCCGGGTGCCGATCCTTCTTTAATTGCCTGGAACTACAGTGGAGCCACCTCTCTTGAAGTTCGTACAGATGGTGCATTTCGTATTTCAACTCCCTTGGGTGAAATCACCGAATCGGCGCCCCGATTTTTTGCCGATTTTGCCCGCCCGTTACCGGGAGGAGCCTTTGCCTTTCAGGGGTCGCAACGTACGTTTTCCTGCCCCGATTACGATAAAGACGGCATGCTGCTCATTGATCCCAACATCGTTTGGGGAACGTATTACGGAGGCGCAGGCGGCGATGAACCCGTCGAAATTTATGCGACCAAAAACCAGCAGGTCTTTGTCTGCGGTCATACCGTAAGCCTGCAATTTATAGCCACGTCAGGAGCGCATCAAACCACTTTTGCCGGTGGGGTATATGACTATTATCTGGCCAAGTTTAATCAGTCAGGAAAAGTTTCCTGGGCTACCTATTTTGGAGGCAACGACAAGGATTATTGTTTTGCCGGAGCCCTGGATCCGCTGGAAAACTTCTTTATCGCCGGCAATACCGAAAGCAACGGCATGGCTACTGCCGGAGCGCATAAGACGACAATCAGCGGGACGGCTGCCGATAATCTGATCGCGAAGTTTCAATCCAACGGAACATTGTTGTGGTCCACTTATTACGGGGGAGCCGGCAGTGAAAACATACGCTCCATGATCAGCGATGCTGCAGGTTATCTCTATATAGCCGGCACCACCTACAGCGATACCGGCATAGCCACGCCGGGCGCATTCCAGACGGTTAAACACAACTACGACGATGGCTTTTTGGCCAAATTCACCCCTGGAGGCCAACTGGTATGGGGCACCTACGTGGGCGACTCCGGGGTAGATCGTTTTCATGCTATCACTATGGATTTGTTCGGGCATATTTATGCAGCCGGCACCACTTCCAGCAAAAAGGGCATAGCCACTCCCGGTGTTCATCAAACTGTTTACGGAGGTTCAACTGCCGATGCATTTTTGTGCAAGTTTGACACCGGTGGTCATCGCCTCTGGTGTACCTATTACGGAGGACAGGGAGAAGACCGAACCCGCGGTCTGGAAACCGATTCTGCCGGTACCGTATTTCTGGCTGGCTTTACCAACAGCGATTCCGCCATTGCTACTCCCGGTAGCTTACAACCTTACCGCTCCGTGCAAGCCCCCGGAAGCACAAACGAAGACAATTACCTGGTTCGCTTCGATAGCTCAGGGATGCGTTTATGGGGTACCTTCTATGGCGGTGTGGCCATGGAAAATCTATGGGGCGCCGATATTGACCGCAAGAACAAGTTTTTCTATGTCGTAGGCTCTACCAACAGCCCGACCAACATTGCTTATGGAAATGCCATGCAGCCCGTTAAAAATACCGCAGCCGACGGCTTCCTGGCCAAGTTCCGGTTTGATGGTTTTCCGGAATGGGCCACTTACTGGGGCGGACCGGTAGGCCAGCAGTTTGAGGATGTGGATGTGGATACTTCGGGATTCATTTATGCTCTTGGAAGACCGACTGCGGGAGACATGTTGGTTACTCCCGGCACACATCAATCCGTGTTTCAGGGCGGATACAGCGAAACCATCGTTTATAAGTTTTCACCATTTGAGACATGTTACGATGCTTTTGAACCCAATGAATCGTTGTTTGCTGCCGCACCGGCGCCAGCATACCCGATCGGCTCAACGACGATTTACGGAGTGAACGGTTGTATCCCGGACAGCCTGGATCAGGATTGGTTTCTGGTGAAACCTTCTGCTACGTATCCGCATCTGCGTTTTATTGTCCGTGATGCTACCGTAAATTATGACCTTGCTCTCTACGATGCGTTTGGCTATCTGATTCATCAGACCGGAAACAGCGGTTCGGTTCCGGATACGCTTACAATCAATAACCTTCCTGTTCTGGATTTTTATTTACAAATCATTCACAACGACACACTCTTTGATGCGATGAATTGCTATCGTCTGCAGATCATGTACAGCGACACGGCGCTGCCCGGCGGTATTGTGTACACCAGTACCCATTCGTTGCAAAACCTTGGCTGGTTGTATCCAAACCCGGCCAGGGATTGGGTACAAGTACCGGCCGATCAGTTTCCTGCAGAGGGGAATTGGGGTTTATTCAGCCTGAGCGGTCGTTTGATGGATGCGGGCACCATTGACGGTCATCTGCAGGGAAGTAGCCTGCGTATTCCCATAGCGCACTTGCCCTCCGGCCTCTATGTGGTTCAGGTGTTGGGTCCGTCGCAAATGCAGTTCTACAAATTCATGAAAGACTAACAGGTTTTTGCGGCTGCACGGCAATATGGCATACCTTTGCAAAAGATAAACCTGCTGCTTTATTAAGCCAAAGACATTTAAAATCATAAAACCAAAACAAAAAATTCATCGTAAAACAATTAAAAATCCATCGCATGAATAAGTTCGTTTTTTCCGGGATATTGGCTTTGGGCCTAGGGTTGTTTGCCCTTCCTGTTCACGCCCAGCAGTCGTTCCGCGAAGCCATGCTCTCCGCAGGCTTTCGCAAGAATCTGGGACAGATTAAAGATCAGCACGGCAAGGTAAACCACGACGTGCTGTACATGTTTTCCGCTGATGACTTCAACCTGCAACTGAAGAAAAACAGCTTCAGCTATGAGTTGTTTCAGATCATCAACCAGTACGATTTTTCAGAGGATGGCCTGAACCCCAAGTATGAAGAAGACCGGTTTCATGCCTTGCAGGAAGCCATCATCAACGTGGGACGCATTGATGTTGTGCTGGAAGGAGCCAATCCGAACCCGGAAATCGTTACATCGCAGGAAAACGGAACAGTGTTTCATTACTACCTCCACCTGAGTAAGAACGAGCCGGTGCTGGATGTGCCGTGCTACGATCGCGTGTTATACCGCAACATTTATCCGAACATTGATCTGTTGTTTATTGCCGGTGAAAGCGATCAGGATGAGGCCTGGCTGCGTTACGAATGGATCGTTTATCCCGGAGGCAATCCGGCCGACATTCGCATGGTATTTCACGGAGCCAATGGGTTCAATCTGCTGTCTGATGGAGCCCTGGATTTGCTCACCGATCGGGGCTATGTGCGTGAAGGTGCTCCCTATACCTACGTGCTGGCCAACCTCCAGCCGGTGGCTTCATCCTACGTGCTGCAGGATCAGCGGCTGATGTACCGGATCGGCGATTACGACCGTTCGCAGACCCTGGTTATTGATCCCACCCTGATGTGGGCCACCTTTTACGGCGGGGAGAACGAAGAAACCATTTTTGAATCGGAAGTGGTGGTGGACAAAAACAACAAGATTATTCTCACCGGAAGCACCTACAGCACTACCGGCATTGCCACCACCGGCGCCTGGGATGTTACCTATAAAAATAAAACAGATATATTCATTTGCAAGTTTAAGGAAAACGGCAAAATTGCCTGGGGCACCTATTTCGGCGAAAAAGGCAAGGATGGCCCCTTCGGCCTCACTGTTGACCGGGATAACTACATCTACGTTTATGGCAGCTCTGACTCCGATACCGGCATGGCTACACCGGGCGCCTACAAAACCAAAATATTGGAAACCCGCGGCGATATGCTGCTCTCCAAATGGAAGCCCAAAGGCGAACTGGTCTGGAGCACCTACTACGGTGGCGAATCGCGCGAGCATTGGCGCAATGCCATCATCACCGACGATTACCACATCATCATCGGGGGCTGGACCAACAGCATTAATGGCATCGCTACACCCGGTGCCTATCAAACCACCGCTGGAAATAATGGCGATGCTGTCTTGGGTCGGTTTGATTCCAATGGCTGGCCGGTCTGGGTCACCTACTGGAGTGGTGATGGCGATGACCGCGCCCACGAACTCAACTTTGACCTGGATAAGAATTACTTCCTCGTAGCCGGAACCTGCGAGAGTACCACCAATTTTATCATCAACAGCCCATGGCAGAAAACCAAAGGCAGTTTGGTTGATGCTTTTCTGGCTAAGTGGGATGTGAATGGCAATTACTACTGGGGCACTTACATCGGCGGAAAAAAAGATGACCGCGGCCGCGGAGTGGTTATTGATCAGGCAGGAAACATCTATGTCTGCGGCTACACCCAAAGTCCTGACAGTATTGCCACACCCGGCTCCCATCAGGATTATTGGGGAGGTGGTTACTCCAGCAGCGGCATTCCCAATGACGATGCTTTTTTGATGAAGTTCACCAACTCCGGACAATACCTCTGGGGCACTTATTATGGCGGTGATCAAACCGAGTTCTGTCGCGGTATGGACATTGACGCCGAAGGCAACATTTACTTCATCGGTGATGCGCAAAGCACCTATAACATCGGTACTCCCAATGGCTTTATGCCGGAAAAACAACCCGGCACCACCTCCGATGCCATGTTTGCCAAGTGGAGCAGCAACGGCAACCTGCTGTGGGGCAGCTACCTGGGGGGCAACAAACCGGATGAAGGCGATGACGTGCAGGTATATGGCACCAATCAGATCGTACTTGCAGTGGAAACCCGTGGTGAAATGCCGGTTACCGCTGATGCTTACCAGTTCAAAAACAACGGTGCGGCTGATGTGTTGCTCTATCGTTTTCACACCGGCAACACCTGTTTTGACCAATATGAGGATGCCAACGACACCTACAACAAAAATTCGCCGGAGCTTAAAGGTTACAATGCTTTGAACATGAACGTTTACGGCTGGAGCGCTGTTATTGATGGTCCTTCCGATCAGGATTACTTTAAGGTGAAAGCTAAAGCCGGAGAACCCAACTACATGTTTATTCTGGATAGGCTCACCGTCAACTACGATCTGCGTATTCTCAACAAGCAGGGTGCTCAGATTGGGATCTCATCCAAGACGGGAACTACGGCAGATACCGTAGTGCTCAACAACCTGGCTCAGGGCACCTATTACATTCACATCGTTCACGACGGAATTAATATTGATACCCAAAACTGCTATCGCCTGAGGGTGTACAAAAGCAGTACGGCTTTTCCGGGAAGAGTGGAAGAAGAACAGCCGCTTGCACAACCCACTCCCGAACTGCTGGTTTATCCCAATCCCGTTACCGACCGCCTTACGGTAGCCTTTACTGCCCGGGGCACCCAACCTACCCGGATCACGGTATTCGACCTGTTGGAACGGATGGTGTACCAGACAGAGGAAGAGCTGGGTGAAGGCTTCCGGCAGATCATTATACCGACATCAGCTCTGGAAAAGGGTGCATATTTCCTGTTGGTGGAAAATGGCGGCTATAAGCTGACCCAGGCTTTTGTTAAACAATAAGCTCAGATCCTCATCATCCGCTAAAGAGGCCTGCCCACCGCAGGCCTCTTTATTTTGTGTTTCAACAGAGGCTGATTAAGATTTCCTCGGCGTTTTTAACTTGACCGGAAGTGCGCCTGTTAAGGAACATTTGGTATTCGCTTCCGGTGCAACTGGTACTGTTGCAATTGCGGCGACACTGGTTTCTGTTGCTGCCCTGGATATTTCTTGTGTTGGTGGTCAATGGTCAGTTGTTTAACCGGATGGGATGGTATTTGCTCTTTCTGGATCCGGAATATTTCGGGCGGGTCAGCTTTACGAGTTTTTTTGTTGTAGGCCTTGCCCTGGGCTGGTTGGTTTTTATCTGGAATGTAGTTGGCTACATCGTGCACAGCCACCGCTTTCCGTTTCTGGCTTCCTTTCAGAAGCCGTTTCTGCGTTACAGCCTCAATAACTTTTTTGCTCCGCTGGTATTTCTTTCGATCTATTTCTACCGGCTCATTCATTTTCAGTTTTATATGGAAATGAAATCGCTGGAAGAAGTGCTGCTGTATGAGGCAGGGGTGCTTTCGGGTATGGGGTTGGTGCTGGCGGTTTCGTTATCGGGCCGGCTCAACATCGGCGCAGAACGTGCGGCCTTGCGGCAGCGTGCCATGCGCATGCGTTGGAGCCGGACCTGGGCTTATGGAAAAAGAGCGGTCTGGCCCGGTGATGAGGTACGGGTGGATTATGTGTTGATTCATCCGTTTCGGGTGCGTCATGCCCGAAACGTCAGGCATTATTCCGATAAAGACATGGCCCGCCTGTTTCGTATGCATCACCGCAACGCCCTGTTGCTGGTGAGCGGTGCCCTGGCGGTGTTTGTCGTATTGGGCTATTTTCAGGAGCATGCGGTGTTTCGGGTGCCTGCAGCGGCCAGCATTTTGCTGTTATTGTCTTTGCTGTTGGCCCCAGTAGGAGCTTTGTTCTTTTGGCTGCGGAGCTGGTCGGCACCTGCATTGGTCCTGCTGGTTTTGTTGGCCAATGAACTGGTGCGATGGGGCATTCTGGGCCGCGAAAGCCGGGCCTTTGGCTGGAGCTACGAAACGCCTGTGCCCTACAACCTCCGGCACATCGAAGACGCGGCCCGGTCCGAACAGGTGGAGCGGGATATAGCAGCAGGAATTGCCTATCTGGAAAACTGGAAGCGTAAGGTTGCCACATATTATCATCCGCTACAGCGACCCCCTCTGGTGGTGGTTACCGCCAGCGGGGGCGGACTCAAGGCAGCCTTGTGGGCGTTTCGCACCCATCAGTTGCTGGACAGTCTGACGGGAGGCCGTTTTTTTGATCATGTAGCTTTTATCAGCGGCGCCTCCGGCGGAATGATCGGAGAAGCGTTTTACCGGGAACTTTATGTGCATCAGAAAACGGGTGATGACATCAATCTGCAGGACAAGCGCTACGTGGATGCCATCAGCCGCGACCTGCTGAATGCAGCTTCCTTCTCCTTTGTCGTCAATGACCTGCTTTATCCCTGGCGCACCGTAGTGCTGGATGGTCGTCGCTATCCGCGCGACCGCGGATACATGCTGGAGCGGCAGCTGAATGAAAATACCGGCTATCTGTTCCGGCGCCGATTATCCGATTATGCCCATTTTGAACAGCAGGCTATCTCGCCTATGCTGCTGCTAAGCTCTGTGGTGATGAACGATGGCCGCCGCCTGTTGCTTTCGCCAATGCCGGTTTCTTATCTGGCACGACCACCCCATTCCGCCGATGACAAACCGTTGGAAGTGGATGGCATAGATGCCAAGGTGTTTTTTCGCGAGCAGGGAGGCGATAGCCTTTGGTTTACCACTGCCTTACGCATGAATGCCAGCTTTCCCTACATCCTGCCGGCCGTAACCCTGCCTACCATGCCTCGCGTGCAGGTGCTGGATGCCGGAATGCGCGATAACTATGGTACGGAAACAGCCATTCGCTTTCTGCATACTTTTCGTCATTGGATTGCCACCAATTGCTCGCGGGTAGTGCTCATACAGGTTCGCGGTGATTTTGAAAAGAAATACGAGCCGGTCGCTGATCGCCGGCCGGCATTGTTGGAACGGTTGGCCGGGCCTATCCGGAGCTTGTATGCCAATTGGAGTGATCTGCAGGATTTCCATAGCGATGCCCTGATTGGCACCGCCGAAGACTGGTTGGGCACACGCCTGCATGTGGTGAACCTGGAGTATGTTCCGCTTCGTCAGGACCGCATGGCTACCGTGAGTCTCCATTTAACGGCATGGGAAAAAAGCAGCGTCCTGGCCGCTGCCTACCACCCGCGTAACCAGGCTGCACTTCGCCTGCTGGCTGCCTGGCTAAACCCCCAGACGACAACACCTTAACGGCAAACCACTTTTCGGACCATTCGCCCTGAAGAAAGGTGTATGTCAACGATCCAGGTCGAAAGAAATCCGGCCGGTAACGAAAGCCGTATGCAGGGGCCGCTGGTAAACACTTGCGTAGCGGCGATGCGTTGGCCGGTTAAATTATAGATGCTGATGTTGGCGATGTCTGTTAAGGTACAGCAAACCAGCAGTTCCGTTCCGGTGCAGAACAAGGAACAATCCATAACCGGTTGCCCCATGGAGGAAGTATTGCCTACAGCGTAAAAAGAGCGACCCATCAGCGGGGCATGCGGAATACTGATGTAGTCGTAGCGGCCGGCAACAGAAACCCGATAGCTGAACAAGGGAACCAGCTTGGACAACACCACATTCCAGGGCTGAGCACCGGCCGGAATGCCGTTGGATGTAGTCGTGTGTTCGCCTTCTGTCCACACCCATTGAATGGTATCGCCCACCTGAACGGTATCAAAGTTCTGAACGAATTCAAAGTTTTTTACTATGATTACATGGGTTGCAGCCTGTACCGATGTGGCAACAGCACAGACGACCGCCAGAGAGGCAAGGGCTGTCAGGTAGTGCAGGCTTCCGGAAATTTTCATCCTTAGGCGCATGCTGGCGAAGATAGCGCTATGCCGGCCGTAGCTTACCGTTGATGCTGACGGCAACAGGCAGGCTGCAGGCCCATGTTACCACGTCAGAACAACTCGGCCTTGTAGGGATAACGGGCCAGGTAGAGGGATTTGACTTCGTCAAACAGCTTTTGCCGCAAATCATCCAGTCCCTTGCCGGTAGCAGCGGAAACAAAGACTGCGCGGCCGTTGAAGCGCCGCATCCAACTGACCTTGAGGTGTTCCAGTAACTCCTGATGCACATCGGCAGGCACCAGCGGATCCTTCAACTGCTGCTCGTAAACATCCAATTTATTAAAGACCATCAGGTTTTTTTTCTGCTCCGCACCCAACTCCAACAGGGTTTGGTTCACGGTTTTGATTTGTTCTTCAAAGTTGGGGTGGGGCAGGTCCACGACGTGCAGCAGCAGATCGGCCTCGCGTACCTCATCCAGAGTGGATTTAAAACTTTCGATCAAATGATGAGGCAGCTTACGAATGAAGCCTACCGTGTCGCTGAGCAGGAAGGGCATACGGCCTATGACCACTTTGCGTGTGGTCGTATCCAGAGTGGCAAACAGTTTGTTTTCGGCAAATACGCCGGCCTTACTCAGGGCATTCATCAGTGTGGACTTGCCCACGTTGGTATAACCCACCAATGCGACGCGGATCAGTTCACCGCGGGCCTGGCGCTGCGTGCGGCTCTGGCGGTCTATGCGTTCCAATTGCTTTTTGAGCAACGAAATCTGATGTTTTACCTGACGGCGGTCGGTTTCTATTTCTTTTTCCCCGGGTCCGCGCATGCCTATGCCACCGCGTTGCCGTTCCAGGTGCGTCCACAGGCCCTTGAGCCGTGGCAGCAGATACTGCAGTTGAGCCAGTTCCACCTGCGCTTTGGCCTGAGCGGTTCGGGCGCGCCGGGCAAAAATGTCCAGTATCAAGGTGCTGCGATCCAAAATTTTCACCTTCAGATCGCGCTCCAGACCATGCAATTGCGTGCCGCTGAGGTCATCATCAAAAACGACAAGATCGGCCTTCTTGCGCTGAATGTATTCGCGAAGTTCCTGAACCTTGCCGGAACCAATAAAAGTGCGGGGATCAGGAGCCGGTAAACGCTGTATAAATTTTTTTAATGTAATGGCTCCGGCTGTTTCCGCAAGAAATTGCAATTCACTGAGGTTCTCGGCTATCTCTTCTTCGCGTTGATGAGGCAGAACAACGCCTACCAGTACGGCTTGTTCCTGCCCGTTGGTTCCGGGAAGTTTCTGCAACATGAATGCCTTAGATACAAAATTATCTTACCTGCAACAACTGTTTTGCCTCTGCTGGCCGACCTGTCAAACGTCGTAAATTTGGACACATGGGGAAGCGATTTCACGGTATCTTTTTATTTCTTTTTGCAATCGGCATTCGGGCTGACGGACAGTACTGTATTCCTGTTTACACCAACTCCTGTTCGGGCACCGGTTCCTACATCAACAAGTTCACCTTTCATACCATCAACAACAGCAACAGCGGCTGCAACGGCAACCCCGATAACTACATTCTTTATCCGGCCTCCGGCAACAAGACGACCAGTGTGACTCAGGGCAGCACGATCAGCTTTTCAGTGAAGCCCGGAAGCGGATCGGGCAACGACCAGGGATTTGGCATTTGGGTCGATTGGAACAACGACCAGGACTTTGGCGATGCCCATGAGCTGATCTACTGTTCACCCGGCGTTACGGACGATTTGATTTCCGGCACCTTTCCTGTTCCCCTGGGCGATGCTTACCTGGGTCAAAGAAGACTTCGCGTGCGCAGCGCCCGAAGTGCCATCATCTATCCGTTTGACTATTGCACTCCTTTTGACAACGGCGAAACCGAAGACTACACCATCAGCGTTTTGCCTGCCCCTGCCTGCTCCGGCATGCCGGTGGCCGGCTCGGTGCTGGCATTTCCTTCTTCCCTGTGCCAGTCTGGACAGGACGTAACCTTGTTGCTGACCGGTTATTCCGCAGCCAGCCAACTGGCTTTTCAGTGGGAACAGGCTGATGATGGCATCAACTGGCAAATCCTGAGCGGAGCCACCGAAAGTCAGGTAACCATAAGCCAATTGGCGACTTCCACTTTCTTCCGAGCTTCAGTCACCTGCCTGGCCAGCGGCCAGCAACAATACACCAATCCGGTACACATTTCGGTAGGGCCCGTTTGGATGGATTCAGCAACTGGCGACACGTTATGCGGTTCAGGAACTGCACATCTGACCGCCGCAGGCAATGCCGAAGAAATACTGTGGTATAGCGATCCGGTTACTTCGGTTCCTTTTGCATCATCTGTGCCGGGTGATACCCTGCCGGTTTACGTTACCCAAAGCACCACTTTTTATGCGGCTGCGGCTTCCGGTTCGTTGTATATGGACAGTGTAGGCATGAAAGACCCAACGGGTTTGCCCGGTGACGATGGCTACAAAAACGGCTTTCTGGTCTTTGATGTGTTTTATCCCTGCACCTTGGCCGGCATTCATGTTTATCCCTCCGATGAGGGTTTGTTATACATCCACTTGCGGGATAGCGCCTTTACGACCCTTCAACAGGTTGTGGTTTCCATTGCCGCGCAGCAGGTAGGAAAGCGAACCTATGTGCCCTTGAATTTCAGCCTCAACCCCGGCAACGGCTTTCAGTTGTTTCTCAGCGACGAAAGCAAAAAGCTATGGACCGTGCAAGGCAGTGTTACCTATCCGTACGTAATGCCCGGCGTGTTACAGATCCGAACCAGTAATCTGGGTCCTGGGTATTATCATTATTTCTATGATTGGATTGTGGTAAGCGGAGGCATATGCCTGTCGGAGCGGACAGCCGTACCGGTGCATGTGGTGGCACCGCCTGCTTTGACTATCACCAGCGGCAATGGTCAATTTGCTGTATGCACGAATCAGGCTGATTCTTTGCAATTGTCGGCTACCGCAGGTTTTCAGACGTATCATTGGCATCCGGCAGCTGGCTTATCCGCAGCGGACCAACCTTCCATTAAGGCTTTTCCGAGTGTCAGCACCGTTTATACGTTAACAGCAATTTTAGAGGGGTGCACCAGTCAGGCTCAGGCTTTCGTTCAGGTCCATGAGCCTCCTTCCGTTCAGGTAACCCCTTCGCAGGACACACTTTGCGCCGGAACGTCCATCCAGCTTTCGGCCATAGCCACGCCGCTGCTCAATTATCTGGTAAAGCCAGTGCCTTTCGTAATCGATAACAATGCGGGGATACCGGTTCCTCTGGCCGATGATGCACTGAGCCCGCCGCTACCCATTGGCTTTTCGTTTGGTTTTTTTGGAAAACAATACGATACATTTTACATTTCTTCTAATGGGTTTATTACCTTTGATCCGACCAGCGGCGATGGCTGTTGCACGGGCCAGTTGCTTCCCAACCCATTTCCCCCCAACAATCTTATTGCCTTAGCCTGGGAGGATCTTTCCCCGAATCTGGGCGGAACCGTTTCGTATTACACTACAGGCACAGCACCACATCGCAAACTGGTAGTGCGATTTGACAGTGTTTCCCATTTTTCCTTAACGGGTCCGGTAGATCCGGTGACCGTGCGTGCAGAATTGTATGAGGAAGATTTTCGTATTGAAATTCACACCACCCAAATGCCCGGCAATCCCTCAGGCAACTGGTTTGGACATACGCAGGGACTGGAAGGCGAAGGGGGATTACAGGCCAGTGTTGCGCCCGGGCGTAATTCCACAGCATGGACGGCCTCGCAAAGCGCCTACCGGTTTATTCCGCAAACCTATTCCTATCAATGGATTCCTGCGGAAGGATTGAGCGATCCCACAGTGGCCAATCCGCTGGCCAGTCCACAGCAAACCACGCAATACAGCCTCTGGGTCACTAACGATGTTACGGGCTGCAGTACGGTTCAGAAGGTGGATTTGTTCGTGCTGCAAGAGCCGTTTGCCGGCTTGATCACACCGAGTTGGGTTTTTATCTGCGACACGTCAAGTGTTGTGCTTGAAGTCACGAATCAAACGGCCGGAGCCCAGTTGCAGTGGCAACAATTTGATCCGGTTGCAGGGGTGTTTGTGGATTTACCCGGCAGCACTTCGGAGCAAATCGCAATTACTGCCGCTGCATCAGGTATTTATCGGGTAAGGGCAACTTGCTCGGCCTCCAGTTTTAGCGACACTGCTCAGATAACCTACCTGATGACGCCGCCACCTCCCACGGGCCTGTCTGCCGAGCGATGCGGCACGGGAAAACTTACCCTGTCGGCCAGCGGGCAATCCGATCTGCTGTGCTGGTACACAGAGCCACAGGGAGGCGTATTTCTGGGCATGGGCACATCGCTGGTGCTTTCCAACCTGCTGAGCTCTGATACGGTTTGGGTGGAAGAAGGACCGCCGCCGCCCCAGTTTATTGCCACATCATTAGATGGTGGCGTGTCGGATCATGGAACCATGTTGCAGGTTTATGCTCATGAGCATCTGATGATTACCGGCCTGGATCTGCACCTGGCTGCCATTGCTGATTTGAAGCTGAAAATTTATTATCGCAAAGGATCCTATGAGGGTTATGAAAACCAGGAAGACAAATGGATTTGTGCCGGCTCGGTAACAGTGACCGGTAAGGGCCTTGGCCAACTGACGCCTTTGCCTTTACCGCTCTCCATCTCTGTTTCTAAGGGACAGACTTTGGCACTGTATGTTACCGCCACCACGCCGCACCTGTTGAACAGTCTGTTTTCCGGCGGCAGTCCGGTGATTGCTTCCGACTCGCTGATTAGCATCATGGAAGGTATCGGCATGGTGTATCCATTCGGAGCCGTTACCGGCAGTCGTCAGTTCAACGGGCGTATTTACTATCAGGTGTTGGGTTGCAGCAGCGGACGTACTCCGGTGCCAGCCACCGTTTTCTATCCGCAGATTCAAGCAGTATTGAATGCCACCACCGTATGTGCTTTCGACACCATTATGCTGGAAGCCGTGAACCTGGGAAAGGGGAACTTTACTTATCAATGGTATCCGCTGCTGGAAGGAACGGTACCGCCCGACGGGGCAGCAGCGCAGATTTGGACCATTCCCGTGCAGTCCACCCTGTTTACGCTGATTGCAACAGAGGTCACTAACCAATGCGATACGATTGTCCAGCTTTTTGTGGAGGCGTTTCCCTTGCCGCAAGTGTCGTTCGTGGGTTTACCGGACACTATGCACACCCTGATGCAGCCTGTTGTTTTGACAGGTGTTCCTTCAGGAGGAACGTTTAGCGGCCCGGGTATTGTGAATGGCAACGTATTTGATCCGGCTGTTGCCGGACCGGGCATACATACCATCACGTACACATTTACGGACAACAACAGCTGCAGCAACCAGGCCGTTGCACAGGTGGTGGTATTGCTGTACAGCAGTCTGGCTGACGGAGTTTCATCCATCAGCATATATCCCAATCCTGCCACAACTCAGGTTCGCCTGCACTGTATGGGCTGTGAGGCCGGAACGCGAATTACCGTTGCTGACCTGTCAGGTCGTGTTTATGCCAATCTGCAAGACGCAGATATCGGAACACCCGTCATTCTGGATGTGCGCCTCTGGCCCGCCGGAATGTACTGGGTTTCCGTTGTCCAAAGCACAGGTCATCGAATGCTTCCTTTTGTGGTTGCCGGCAGGCAGTAGTGGCCTTTTGCCCAGAAAACGCACGAAAGCCGGGCTAAAGTGAATTTCTATCTTCGCTCCGAAAACGTTGTACAATGAAAAAGTGCCTGGGTCTTTTGTTCGTATTAACCTGGTTCAGGGAAGGTCATGCGCAGGTAATCAGCATTGCGGCTGCACGCAACATGGCCATCGGCACCACAGTTACGGTTCGCGGCATCGTTACTAATGGAAGTGAACTGGGCACCATCCGTTACATTCAGGACGGAACTGCCGGCATCGGGTTGTATTCCACATCGCTTAGCGGGCTGAAGCGCGGCGACAGCGTGGAAGCAACCGGTGTGCTTTATTCCTTCAACAACCTGCTGGAGTTATCTCCGGTAAACAGCTACACCGTGATCAGCACGGGCAATCCGCTTCCTGCTCCGAAAGTGCTCACCATGCAGCAGGGCTATGCCGAGCTTTACGAAGGTCAACTGGTGCGGTTCAACAACTCCCAGTTCATCAGCACCGGCACGTTTTCCCTGGCCAGTGCCAATTATCAGGCCACCGACAATACGGTGGTTTCGGCAGAAGTGCGGGTGGTTTCTACCACCAACATTGCCGGAACGCCCATTCCCTCCGGAAAGATTGGTCTGATTGGCATCATGAGTCAGTATCAGAGTTCGTATCAACTGTTGCCGCGTGATTTGAATGATTTTGTTTTAAGCGGTAATCCTCCCGTTTTGCTGACTACGCCTTATCAATACAACATCAAGCCTACCTCGTTTGACCTGTATTTCCAGACGCAGAATCCGGGCAGCACATTGGTGTATTACGGCCTGACTCCGGCTTTGGGCAGTCTGGTTTCGGATAACAACCTGGTTACCGAACACTACATCACGGTATCCGGATTGACTCCCACTACATTGTATTACGTTCAGGTGGCATCGGTAAGCGCTACAGGCGACACGTCGTTTTCTGCCGTCATGCCCATGATGACCCAGTCGCTCTCGTCGGGAAAAATATTGGCCTATTTCACGCGAAGTGTGGATCATTCCGTTGCGAAAGGAACCCTGGCCGTGTCTTTGCCCCAGCAATTGGACGATACCTTGATTGCTTATTTGAACCGCGCCAAATACACGCTGGATATCGCCATTTACAATATGGACAACAGCAACGGCATTGTGGATGCCATCAATGCTGCATATAACCGCGGCGTAAGCGTGCGCATCATCGGTGATGGCGACAACATGAACATGGGCGCATGGAATCAGTTGCTGTTACCGGCCGGACAAATGAAGCTCAGCCCGACCGGCAGCACCTACGGCATCATGCACAACAAGTTTGTGGTTATTGATGCCTTTTCGTCCGATCCCAACGATGCCATCGTGTGGACCGGTTCCATGAATTTCACCAACGACCAGATCAATAACGACGCCAACAATGTCATCATCCTTCAGGACCAAAGTCTGGCCCGCGCCTACACCATGGAGTTTGAGGAAATGTTTTCCGGCCTGTATGGTCCCGATAAAAAGAACAACACACCGAAAGAGTTTAATGTAGGGGGGCGAAGGGTTGAATTGTATTTCAGTCCCAGCGATGACACCGAAAGTGCCATCCGCCGCACCGCCGAAACCGCCGATCACGACCTGCAATTCTGTGTGTATGTATACACCCGGTTTAACATTTCGTACTCCATCGACGAACGTACCGATGCGGGCGTTTGGGGCGGTGGGGTGATCGATGATACCACAAACGGCGACTATGCTTTCGATATACTTTTTGATAATATGTCCAATACACTTTTTGTAGCCAAACACAGCTACCTGGTGCACCACAAATACCTGTTGGCCGATGCCAATGCCCCCGGACTGGATCCGCTGGTGCTGACCGGCTCGCACAACTGGTCTTCCTCAGCTCAGTTCCGAAACGATGAAAACACCGTTATTGTCCACGATGCCAGTCTGGCCAATCAGTATTATCAGGAATGGGTGGCCCGATACAAGGATGCCGGGGGAACAGAATTGCCCGGCTATCTGATCGGACTTCCCGAACCAAATGGCATGAGCGTTCTGGTTTATCCCAATCCTTCTGCTGACAGGGTAGTAATCCGGTGGGAAGGCCTTGCAAGCGTGCCCGAGTTGGAATTTTGGGACATGAGCGGCCGCCAAAGGGCTGTTCCGATTGTGTCAATTAACGGTCAACAGGCCGTGGCCGATGTGAGCAGTCTGTCGTCCGGAGCGTATCTGCTCCGCATGCGTGCGGCTACCGGAGTTGTTGTAGCCCGCTTGCTGGTTCGGTAAAGTTTTCAGGTATTTTACGGGCCAGGTTCAGGCATGCTGCGGGCTAAGCCCCCATTCCTTAACCGTTTGGGCCAGCTTTTCCAAAACCTGTTCCTGATTGCGTCTCTTGCGCAGGTCTTCAGGATCGGTATGTTGCGATTTTTCCTTTTTCAGCCGGTCGTTTTCCCTTCGGAATTCTTCAATCTGTTTGGGGGTAAACTGTAATTCTTCCCCCTTGGAGATGTACAATCTCCGGTAACCCAGTTCATCCATTTCGGGACCGGTGATGGATTCAATGATGCAGATCTGTTCCTGCGTCAGTTCCTTGAGGAACTTGTTGGTGTTGTGGTGCATAATGGGCTTGGCCACATTTTCCCAAAGCGAACTGGAGGCGGCGGTGTTGCGCGCTTCCTCGCTTTCGTAGAAATGCATCATTTCTTTGCGGAATTCAATATGCAGAAAGCCACAAAGATTTCGCAGCGTGCTTTCTGTGTCGTTGATCAGCTGGTCGTAAGAAATGGTAAAAAAGCGGTCGGTGGGTAGTTGGGAACGGGCATCCAGACAAAGCCGCTGCAACTGCTTCCATTGCATAGCGGTGAAATAGGGATGTTTCTCCCCGATGACTGCTTTACTGAAGGAAAGCGCTACATCGCGCGGATCGCGGTGCAGGTAGATGTATTTGTTGTTTTGAAAATAATTGTTCAGATGCCGGGCCCAGCGAATGTTCTGCATGCTCTTGCACATCCATTTTTTGGCATGATTCGATTCGGCATAGATGTCCATAACAGCACCATAAATGGCAATAACATGCTTTTCACGACACCGACGTTTGACCTCATCGCGGTGAAGCACGGTGTTGAGCCAGGGTACAGGATTTTTTTCTACCAGTTCACAAACTACCTCCGTCATCAGTTCAAACTGCGCATCGCTGAGCGCCTGATGAACGGGCACATAGGGGTCAATGCGCTGGAGGATATGAGGAGGATGGGGCGCCGCAACCTCGTGGGTGTTGGAGATCATCAGCCGCAGTAAATTGGAACCCGAGCGTTGTTCCCCCACCAGAAAAAGAGCCTGCATGGTTTTGTTTATGAGTTATTGGTATAGAAAGTAACCTACTACACCTGCTGCGGGTATGAGGTAAGCTACATCCAAATTGTGTCGAATTATGGCGTACAAAGATGCAGCAAAAATTACAACGAAGGGTATTATCTGCGACCAGGAGCTGGTGTCGGCTGTGGTAGCCAGTTCAAAGGCGGCAAAGTAGATCATGCCGATGACACCGCTGCGAATGCCGCGCAAAACCCCTTTTGCTGCAGCGCTTTGCTTTAAAAGATCGGCCACACGGGCAACAACCACCATGACAATGGCCGGCGGGGCAAAAACAGCTATGGTGGACAGCAAAGCTCCCATGAAACCTTTTACCTGAAAACCGATAAATGTGGCAGCAATAAGTATCGGCCCGGGCATTACCTGACTAAACGCAATGGCATCGGTAAACGAACTGTCGCTCAGCCAGCCAAACACCTCCACCACATGATGGCGGATTATGGGAATGATTACATAGCCTCCGCCAAACAACATGACACTGAGTCCGCTGAAGGTCTTCGACAGGTTGAACAACGAATCGTATTGTTGTGGATCTACCGGAACGTACAGCAACGCGATCAGCACCACTACCATGCCTAAAGTCGCAGCCAGAGCACCGGCGGAAAAACGAAGGTTCGCTTTCGGGGCAGGCATGGCTACATGCGAAGCCTCCGGATTTTTCTTGTAAAAAGCGTAGTATCCGATCAATCCCCAAACGATGACCAGAAAAAACGTAACATACAAACGCAGGTCCTTGGGAATCAGCACCAGGGCTGCAACAGCCAAAAGCAGCAGAAACAAATCCAGTTTTCCCTTTACCTGCTGGCGCGTCATTTTCCAGGCCACTCCGACAATGACTGCAGTGACGGCAGGTAAGAATCCCTTGAAAAAATTCATCACCACCGGATTGGTGCCGTAATGCTGGTAAAAAAAACTCAATCCCAGCATCAAGACAAACGAAGGCAGGATAACGGCTACGGCTGCTACCACAGCTCCCAGGGTGCCTCGTAGCCTGCTGCCTGACAGGGCCACTACGTTGACGGCCTGCGGACCGGGAAGAATGCTGGCCAGCGTAATGGCATCCAGCATGTCCTCACGACGCAGCAGCTTTTTCTTGTCTACCAGAATGGATTGTACCACACTGATCAACGACATGAATCCGCCGAAACCCAGGCATCCTGCCTTAAAGAAGGTGGCAAAAAGGGTTCTGTAGGGAATCGGAGCGGGGTTCAAGGGTTGCTGCTCGTGCTGCGGCTCAGCAGAAACAAGACGTTCGTCGGGTTGCGTCATGAGAATCGCGGGAAAGCTATGACGTCAGCAATCAATAAAAAAATTAAAGCTTGCACATAGGCCCTTGTAGCGCTACATGTGCAGGGCAGGAGCCTACGTTTTGGCATGTATTTTAAGAACAGTCCCGGCCTTCAGGTGGTCGCATTTGGCACCGTTCAATGAGCGGATCTTTTCTACTGTAGTACCGTGCCGCCGTGCAATGCTCCACAACGTGTCGCCATACCGCGCTTTGTAATAAATCACTTTCGGCTGCTCTGAGCTACCGGACTGGCCGTTAGCAGATTTTGGTGCTGCGGAACTGGCAGAGGCAGAGCCGGAGGTTGCGGAAGAATCCGGTTCGCGTAAAGCAGTTTCTTCATATCGCGATGAATAGATTTTAAGCCGCTGACCCGGACGAATCAGGCTGCTGCGTAGGTTATTCCATTTCTTGAGCTGGGCCACGGTAACGCGATGGCGGGCGGCAATAGCGCTCAGGTTGTCGCCCGGTTTCACTGTATAAGTGCGTACCTGCCCGGGTGCAGGGCCATAGTAATAGACCAGTTTGGCCTGTTCAGAATGCCGGATGATGCTGTCGCGGTATTGAAGAAACAAGGGAAAACGGTCGGAGGGCAGCTTTAATTCATAGGGCGTACTGAGAACGGGTATGATGTTGCAACGCAGGCCGGGATTGAGGAATTTCAGTTCTTCCAGATGCAATCCGGTAAATTGCGCTATGGGCTCGCAGGCCATCCGGCTGTCCACCACCACGGTCGCCAGCGAATCAAAGCAGTGCTTCAGTGCTTCGTAATCGGGTTCAAGCTGATGCAGGTAATAGTAGGTCATGACGTATGTGGCTGCAATAAACGCCGGCACATAGCCTCGTGTTTCACGGGGCAGGTACGGTTGTATTTCCCAAAAGGTATTCTTTCCCGATCGCTGTATAGCCCGGTTGACATTTTGCGGTCCGCAATTGTAGGAAGCAATAGCCAGCAGCCAATCGCCATACACCTGGTACATGCGGCTCAGGTATTGGGCGGCGCCATGGGTCGATCGGATGATGTCGCGCCGCTCATCAATATGCTGATTGATCTGTAATCCGTAGATCTTGGCGGTGGAATACATAAATTGCCACAATCCCGTGGCTCCCGCACGCGATACAGCGTGCGGATTCAGTGCAGATTCAACGATGCATAAATGCTTCATTTCTGGCGGAATGCCGTATTGCTGAAAAATCTGATCGAACAACGGATAATAAAACTTGCTCAGCGCCAGCATGCGCCGCACCTGATTGCGCCGCTTGAGCACATACAGGTCAATGTAATTGCGTACCTGCTGATTGTAATCCAGCGGAATCGCCGAATGAAGCATTTCCAGGCGAAGCCGGTAAACCGAATCGGAATAGATCGGAACATCCACATCAGCAAAGGAGGTTCGGGGCGTTTCCAGTTCTTCCGCAACCGGCAGTTCAACGGTCAGGTTAAGCGAATCGGCTCCATCAGAAAAAGGAACAAACAAAAAAGGTTCTAGCGAAGGATAGCGGGCCTGTGCCTGCATCTGCAAAGGAGCTGATGCGATCCCCATCCATAAAGCAGCCAGAAGAGGCAACCGGCAGTAAAAGCCAGGCCTTCGGACTTTGCTGGCTCCGCCAATGCTTTGGATTATTCCTGCGTGTGTTTGGGTCATGGGCAGGGGCAAGATAGTTTGATTCTGCAATGAAAAAAAATTCTGCTGGTCAAAATAAGCGCTGCGCAGAGCGCACTGTCAGCAGGAAAAGACAGCGGCCGTTGATGCAGTCCGAAAGCTTCAGCCCTGATCAGGCGCCGCTTTCGCGCTTGCCTTCGTCTTTCATGCCTTCCTGAATCTGCTGCTGTACGTCGTTTTTGGCGCTGTTGAATTCGCGGATACCGCGGCCAATGCCGCGCATCAGTTCAGGAATTTTCTTTCCTCCAAACAACAACAGAATGGCCAGAAATATCAACAGCCACTCGCTGCCGCCGGGAAGGGAAAGAAGCAAAATCGTATTCATGAAGTTCTGTTAATCTAACAAAGGTAGGCATATCCCTGGATACGCATGGTCTGCCCTTAGCTTACCGGAGCTTTACGGGAGGCAGCAGCCAAGACCTCGCCGGCAGCCTGAACAATGTCGCTGCTATGCAAACCATACTTTTTAAGCAATTCAGCCGGCTTTCCGCTTTCGCCGAAGGTATCGTTGACGGCCACCATACGCAACGGCGCGGGATGCTGCTGGGCCAGCAGGGCGGCAATGCGCTCGCCCAGCCCACCGTATTTCTGATGTTCTTCTGCCGTTACCACACATCCTGTTTTTCGCACCGATGCCAGAATGGTGGCTTCATCCAGCGGTTTTAGGGTATGAATGTTGATGAGCTCAACGGAAACCCCGCTGTCATGCAGTTGCCGTCCGGCCAGTATGGCCTGCCACACCATGTGTCCGGTTGCCAGCAGGGTAAGATCGGTTCCGGAAACGAGCACCTGGGCTTTGCCAATTTCAAAACGCTGGTCAGCAGGGGTGAAATTGGGCCATTTGGGACGTCCGAAGCGCAAATAGCATGGCCCCTGATGCGCGGCGATGGCTATCGTTGCTGCCTTGGTCTGATTGTAATCGCAGGGCGAAATGACCGTCATTCCGGGCAGCATGCGCATCAGGCCCAGATCTTCCAGCATCTGATGGGTGGCTCCGTCTTCGCCCAACGTCAGGCCGGCATGCGATGCACAGATTTTGACGTTTTTGTGGGAGTAGGCAATGCTTTGCCGGATCTGATCATAAACGCGGCCGGTGCTGAAGTTGGCAAAGGTGGTGGTGTAGGGAATTTTTCCTGCCGTAGCCAGTCCGGCGGCAATACCCATCATGTTGGCTTCAGCCACACCGCACTGAAAGAAACGATGAGGAAAAGCTTTAATGAATTTACCCAGCTTTAGGGAACCGCCCAGATCGGCGGTCAGCACAACCACCTGATCGTTCTGGCTGGCGACCTCGTACACGCCATCGCCGAAGCCGGCACGGGTTTCCTGTTGATCGCGGTCGCTGAACTGTTCAAAAGGATTCATAGCCTGATGGTTGTGGTTTCTCCGCTTCGTATGGTTACCGGCATGACCTTGGTCTGGCGCGCCTGCCTGGCCGCTTTCGGGCGATACACCAGGGCATAGGTTCCGGCCTGCAAACCTATTAATTCAGTGTTCAGATTTTCGTTGAGTGCATACAATTTTATCCAGCGCTCCTGCTGCCTGACAAACAACGAACCGGTAACAACATAACTTTTGTTGATACTCAGGATTCCGGGTTGAGGAAGCGTCACTATGGTGGTATGGCTTTGGGATATAGTGATCTGCTCATGCGTGATGCGCGGCAGGGTGAGCAACTCCAGCCGGTACGTGCCACAGAGGTATTTTCGGGTTTCTCCCAGCTGAAGCACATCGACAAGCGCTGAATCACCCTGGCGGTACAGCAGCGCCTTGATTTTGTTGTTCAGATTCTGATTGACGGTTTTTCCGGCAAGCTCTACGCGCAGAAATCCCTGCGCTGCTGGCACATTCACCGTGTCGGGGTGCAACCGCCGCACCTGCACCGGACCGCGCTGCAAGGCCGGCACGGTATGCACGGTCAGGTGATACAGGGGAACGGCATCCACAGCCACCGTATCGGGAATGCCGCGATCGGTGAGCGTGTGATAGTACAGATAACGCAAGGTTCCGGTAGTGTGGTCACGAAACGACATAGGCACATCGGTTTCCAACGGCCGGTTTCGCGCATCCAGAAGATTTATCTGAAGGCCTGCGGCCTGAAGAACGCGTTCCATCGCTGTTTGCATGGCATCCTGCAGGGCAGACGGACTGGTGGCGTTGTAGTACGAGCCGATACAACCCAAGGTGGCTTCGGCACGATCAGCAAGATTCAATCCGATGACAAAAGGCCTTAGAATAACTCCTTTGCGCTGCAGTTCCAGCGATATGGCGCAGGGGTCTGCCTGACACGATTCCAGCCCGTCGGTGAGCAGTACAATAATGTTGCGGCCTGCCGGCGTTGAAGGAAAATCGGAAGCCGCTTCCTGCAGAGCATATCCGATAGGCGTGATGCCGGTAGGCCGCAGTCGGGCCAAGGCAACCTTGATGCTTGCGGCATTGTGGGCAGCCAGGGGCACCTCCAGACGGCTATCCTGACAATTGGATTCGTGACTGGGGAACTGATGCCCGTACACCCGCAAACCCAGATGGATCCGGCTGCTGCCGTTCAACGAGTCAGCCAGGCGAACAATGACCCGCTTGGCTTCGCTCAGCCGGGTTCCGGCACCCCAGGCCTCGTTCATGCTGCTGGAGGCATCCAGCACAAATAAGATGCGGGTAAGAGCCGGAGCGTCAGGCTGCGCTTGGCTTATACAGGTTGTTACCAGAAACCAAAAAGCAGCCAGTCCGAACAGTCTGCTGCAACTGGATGAAAAATAAGCAGTCGATAGCCATTTCCCCTGCCGCGTTACGGAGGGGAAAAAGCAACGTAAAGATTTTGGCAGAGGAATGTTCATAATCGAATGACAGTTGGTCGGCCGGCATGAATGCGAACCGGCACCTGGCGGGTCTGTTGTGCCGAACGGCCTTTTTCCGGACGGTAAACCAGCAGGTAATCGCCGGGAAGCAACGGCAGGGTGTGCGACGATCGAATAATACCGAAGTCATATATTTTTTCTATTAACGTATCCTTCACCTGCATCAGTGAGGCAGCAGCCGGAGCTGAAGGCTGAAGCTGCAGCGTGCCGGATGCGGGCACGGTTATCCGGTGCGTCTTGCCATCTTCTATTCGTATGGCACGGTGCTGGATCCGCGGCAAGGTCAGCACCTCCAGATCGTAGGTTCCGGCCAGATACCGCCGAACAGTGTTCACGTCCTGAACGTCCAGAATGCGGTTCATTCCATGCGGGCGCACCAGGCATCGGATGCCGCTGGCTGTCGTTCCTGCCATACTGACTTCCAGGCTGCCCAGAGGCACATCTGCTGCAATAATGTTGTGCTGCCCGGCAGCCAGCGAGACCTGTGTTATGGAAACAGGTGGTATGGATTGAATCACCAGGTCGTAGCGCAGCCGGGGGTCCAGAAACAGCGTGTCGGGAAGGCCGCTGGCATTGAGGGTGTGCACTACCTGATAGCGCAGAACAGAGGTTCCGCTTTGGTAAAAAAACAGTTCCACATTACTGACCGTAGGCCGGCCATACGAATCCAGCAGATTGACCACGCAGGTGGTCGGATTCATGATGCGTTGCACCATAACGCGCAGCGTTCCCTGCAACTGATCGGATTGTTGCACATTAAAAAAATTACCCAGGCATTCAAAACGGCGAGCCAGGGAATCCGTAAGTCCCAACCCCACGATAAACGGCTTAAGCGCAATGCCGCGCCGGGCCATGACTTCAGCCAGCCGGCAAACATCGCCGCCACAGGTTTCATATCCGTCGGTTATCAGGATAATAGCATTGAGCGCCAGGGAATCAGGAAAATCGTTCATGGCTTGTTCCAAAGCCAGCGCTATCGGCGTCTGGCCCTTGGGTGTGGTTTCCCGAAGTTTTTTTTCAATAAGGGAAAGATTGTTGGCGCCGAAAGGCACTTCCAGACGCGTATCGGTGCAGTTGCGCGCTTGCCGGGGATGCTGATGGCCGAACAGGCGTAATCCAAATGCTGCTGGCCGGGCCTGCTGCCGGATGCTGTCTGCCGTTTGCAGCACCAATTCGGTGGCCAGGGAAAACTTGCTGCGCCCACTCCACAAACCGTTCATGCTGCCTGAGGCATCTACCACGAACAGCACATTGACCGGCTGCACGGGCTGAGCCTTGGCACAGGGCATTAAAGCCGGTTGGGTCCACAGAAAAACGGACAGAAGCCACGGATTGTGAAACGTGAAGCCGCATGAGGCTTGATTCCGGAACATAGATTTCCTACAAGTGAGCCGACGGTTCGGCATCAGTAGTCGCCCAACGTTACAGGAAGCTGCTCCAGGGCCCGTTGCAATTGTTCGTCGTTAGGGGCTACGCCGTGCCATTCGTGGTTGTCCATCATAAAGTCTACCGGAAAACCCATATGCGTTTTCATCAGGATAATCACCGGCTTCCCTTTGCTGCAACAGCTTTTGGCTTCCAGAAGCGTTTTGATTACTTCTTCCATAACGTTTCCGTTGCAGTTCAGCGTATGCCAGCCAAAAGCATCAAACTTGGCTTTCAGGTCTCCCAAATCCATCACTTTGGGAGTGGGTCCGTCAATCTGTTGGCCGTTCCAGTCTACAGTGGCAATCAGGTTATCTACCCGATGATGAGCGGCAAACAGCGCAGCTTCCCAGCATTGCCCTTCCTGCAGTTCGCCGTCGCCGTGCAGGGAAAACACCAAACCGGAATCGTGGTTTAATCTTTTGGCAAGAGCCATACCTATGGCCACGCTCATGCCCTGACCCAGGCTGCCGGTGGCTACCCGCACACCGGGTAATCCTTCGTGTGTGGCGGGATGTCCCTGAAGGCGGGAGTTGATTTTGCGGAATGTTTTCAGCTCTTCCAGCGGAAAGTAACCGCTGCGGGCCAGGGTGCTGTACCACACCGGAGAAATATGTCCGTTGGAAAGCACAAAAACGTCTTCATTGTGGCCCTGCATGGAAAAAGGCAGGCGGTGGTTCATGATCCGGAAATACAACGCAGTCATGAAATCGGCGCAGCCCAGCGAGCCGCCGGGGTGCCCGCTTTGGGCACCGTGAACCATGCGCAGTACGTCGCGGCGAATCTGGGTGGCCAGTTGCTGCAATTCTCCGATGGATGGAACATTCATGACGGCACGAAGTTAGCAGAAGCCCGATGAGCGGAGCGGCAGGAGCGGGTAAATGTTCACAACTGTGTCAGACAAAACCCGGCCACCCTGTCGGCTAACCTATCTTCGCCGGCGAAAAGTTCATGCGCGGTTGCATCCGGTTTTGCGCCGATTAGCCGGTCAGACGGTCATTTATGGCTTAGGCACCATCGTCAGCAGATTTCTGAATTATCTGCTGCTTCCTGTACATACGGCCGTCTTCCGTGATCCGAAGGAATACGGCGTCATCACGGAATTTTATGCTTATGTCGCTTTTTTAAATATCGTTTTTGTTTATGGGTTGGAAACAGCTTTTTTCCGATTTGCCACGCTGGAAAACGATGCAAGGCGCGTATACAGCACCGGCATGATGTCGTTGCTGCTGAGCACGCTGCTGTTTTCGGGCCTGCTCGTGGGGTTCAGCGAGCCGCTGGCCGCATCAATGGGTTATCCGGGTCAGGAAGAATTCGTCATCTGGTTTGCCTGTATTCTGGGGCTGGATGCATTGGTCGCATTACCCTTTGCCCGGCTGCGGCTGGAACAGCGCCCGCTGCGTTTTGCCGCTTACCGCCTGATAAATGTTTCGGTTAATGTGGGGTGCAACCTCCTGCTGCTGGCCGGCATTCCCTGGTGGCTGCGGGAACACAGCGATCAGGCTCTTTCGCATTGGATCCTGAGGTGGTACGATCCCGGTCTGGGTGTTGGCTATGTGTTTATCGCCAATCTGGTGGCCAGTGCGGTTACCCTATTGCTTTTTGCCCGTCAGTTTTTTTCCATTCGCTGGCATATGAACTGGAGCCTGTGGCGTCGGATGCTGCACTACAGTTTGCCGTTGGTGGTGGTGGGGCTGGCCGGTATGGTAGATGAAATGCTGAGCCGCGCCATGCTGAAATACCGGCTGCAGATTCCTGCAGAGGAAGCCCTGCACCAGCTTGGGGTGTTTGGCGCCAATTACAAGCTGGCCGTTTTAATGACCCTTTTCGTTCAGGCGTTCCGCATGGCTGCCGAACCGTTTTTCTTCAATGAAGCACACAAACAGGATGCCCGCATGACCTATGCCCGCGTCATGAATTACTTCGTAGCAGCTGGCGGCGGCATTTTTCTTGCGGTGTCTTTGTTTCTGCACTGGCTGCAGCGGTTGTTTGTTACCGAGGCTTATTACGAAGGCGCTGCAGTTGTTCCCATTCTGTTGATGGCCCAGTTGTTTCTGGGCGTTTATTACAACCTGACCATCTGGTACAAACTCACGGATCAGACGCGACTGGGTGCATGGGTGGCTGTGTATGGAGCGGTGTTTACGTTTGCGCTGAACTGGTTTTTGATTCCGCAGTATGGCTATGTAGGTGCCAGCTGGGTTACGTTTTTCTGCTATCTGACCATGGTGCTGATTTCATATGTTCTGGGCCAGCGATATTATCCGGTGCCTTATGCGATCAGGCGTATTGTTCTGTATCTGCTGGCGGCATCGGCGTTGTTTGGCGTGGGGGCCTTGCTGCGGCCCTTGCTGGCTGCCGGAGTGTATGAACTGGTGGCAGCAGCTCTGGTGGCCGCCTACTGCATGCTGGTAATGCGTATGGAAAAAGCCCGCCCAACGCCATCGTGACGGGGAGGCTGCGCCTCGCTGGCAATACGTACCTTTGGGCGCCTGATGAAAATAAAAATCATCAACCGGTCAGCCAATCCTTTACCTGCATATGCCACTGAGGGCTCGGCCGGAATGGACCTCTACGCTGACCTGTCCGAGCCGGTTGTGCTCAGACCCTTGGAGCGCCGGCTCATACCGACCGGCATTTTTATTGAATTGCCTGCTGGTTACGAAGCTCAGGTGCGACCGCGCAGCGGTCTGGCCATTCGCCAGGGACTGACCCTGCTCAATACGCCCGGAACCATCGACAGCGATTATCGTGGTGAAGTGCAGGTGATCGTAATCAACCTTTCCGATGCCGAACAGCGCATCGAGCCGGCCCAGCGCATTGCCCAACTGGTAATCAGCCGGTACGAACAGGTGGAATGGCAGGTGGCAGAGCAACTGGAGCAGACCAGCCGCGGCACCGGTGGTTTCGGCCATACAGGAACTTCCTGATGGATAAAGAAAAGTTTCTAATTAAAAAGATGTTTACTGAATGCGTTTGATCGTTCCGATGGCAGGTCAGGGAAAGCGAATGCGCCCCCATACGCTGACCACGCCCAAACCCCTGATTCCCGTAGCGGGCAAACCGATTGTACGTCACCTTGTGGAATACGTGGCCCGTCAGGTCAGCGAACCGATAGAGCACATTGCCTACGTGGTGGGCGATTTCGGTAAAGAAACCGAACAGGAACTCCTGCGCATTGCCCGCGGTGTAGGTGCAACGGCTTCCATTCACTATCAGGATCAACCCCTGGGAACCGCTCATGCCATTCTCTGTGCTTCCGATCATTTGTACGATCGCGTGCTTATTGCTTTTGCCGACACCCTGTTTTTTGCCGACCTGACCCTGCCGCCCCAGGCCGATGGTGTCATCTGGGTGAAGCAGGTAGAAAACTGGCAACAGTTCGGCGTGGTCAAGGTGAACCAGGAAGGACTAATTCAGGAATTCGTGGAGAAATCGCCGGTTTATGTGTCTGACCTGGCCATCATCGGCATCTACTATTTCCGCGATGGCGTCAACCTTCGGGAGGAACTGCAATACCTGCTGGATCATGACATCAAAGACAAAGGCGAATTCCAACTGACCACAGCCATGGAGCATATGAAGAATAAAGGCAAAAAGCTGTATGCCGGCACCGTTAACCAGTGGCTGGACTGCGGCAACAAGGATGCCACGGTGGCCACCAACCGCGCTTTGCTGGAGCAGTTCAGGGATCAGCAACTCATTGATCCGTCGGCAGCCATAGAACAGGCCGTGGTGGTGCCGCCCTGCTATATTGGCGCCGGGGTTCGCATCAGGCATTCGGTTGTCGGGCCCTATGTTTCGGTAGGGGAAAAAACCACTATTGAAAACAGCGTCATAACCAATTCCATCATCCAATCGTCGGTTCGCATCCGCGAGCGCATCATCAGCAATTCGCTGCTGGGGAATCACGTTACCTTAAACGGCGATCCCGATGACCTGAGCCTGGGTGATTATGCCGTCCAACGTTAATAAAACCGGCTAAGCGCATGTTTGCCCGATTGATTTCCCTGCCGGTTTTATCTGCATCCGTGTTGCACGTAGCGCTGCTCCTGCTGCTGGTTTTTGTCGTTTCCTGCTCTTCGGAAAAACCATTAGGCCAGACGACGGTTCCTGCTGACAAGGCACCTCCGGCCTCTTTGTCCAGGGACGATCCGCGCTACCGGATGGTGTCGGAAAAATTTATTGATGCCTGCAAAATGGAAATGCTGGGTGATTATCAGGCCGCGCTTAATCTGTACAAGGAAGTAATCAAACTGGACCCGGGTAATGATGCAGCCTACTTCAACATTGCCCAGATTCTCAGCACTTCCCGTCAGTTTGTGGATGCGCTCTACTATGCCCAGGCGGCTGCACGGATGGATCCGAAAAATCCCTGGTATCTCGATCTGCTGGGCACCTTGCAGGGAGGAACCGGAAATTACCGCGACGCCATCAAAACCTACGAGCAACTCGTTCGCCTCCAGCCCGACGTGGTGCAGCACTGGTTCAACTGGGCCTTTTTTGCCGAACAAGACCGCCAGTATGCATTGGCCCTGGACATCCTTAACCGTTTTCAGGAACGCTTTGGCCTGACGGAAGATATTGTAGATCAGAAGGTGCGGCTCTGGCTTCAGTTGAAAAAGCCCGACCGGGCGATGGAGGAATTGCGCCGCCTGGTGGACAGCGACCCTTCACAGCCATCCTACTGGCATCGCCTCATTGAATTTGGTTTTTCGCAAAACCGCGATGCCGAAGCGTATGAAGCCTTGCAGCAGTTTCTTATCCGATATCCCGATGATGCCCGTGGTCAGGTATGGTTGGCCAGGTACCACGAGCGCAAAGGCAATGTCCAGCAGGCTGATGAAACCTATCGCAGGGTATTCAGCAATCCCGGTCTTTCAGAAGATGCGGGAATATCCCTGCTCATTCCCTTTCTGGATTTGTTTCAGTCATCGGATCCCCGCGCGCAGCAGCAAGTCAAGGCAGCCATAGACTATGCCCGGCTTTTTGCGCGCATGCATCCCAACAGTGCGAAGGCCCAGGCCTTGTATGGCGATTTTCTTTATCAGGACAACCAACTGGACAGTGCGCTGGCAGCATATCGCCGCTCACTCCAGATCACCTCAGGAATTTTTACGGTCTGGCAACAGATCTTTTTCATTTTTGACCACCAGCGCCGCTACGATTCCCTGGCTGCTGTTACCACGCAATGCCTGAACTATTTCCCTGATCAGGTCATTGCTCACTATTACCAGGGGTATGCCCAGGTGCGCCTCAACCGGCATCAGGAAGCCGTAGCTGCTTTCAGCCGGGCCATTGCCCTTGGGCCTGCCGACCTTCGCTTTACCGCACAACTCTATGCCCTGTGTGGCGATTCGTATCATTACCTCGGCAATGCGGCAGCGTCCGACAGTTGCTATGAGCGGGCCATTCTGTATGACCCGAACAATACCCTCGCACTGAATAACTATGCCTATTTTCTTTCGCTGCGAAAAGAACAGCTTCCGAAGGCTTTGGAGCTTGCGCAAAGAGCGCTGAGCCTGTCACCGCGCAACGCCGCCTATCTGGACACGTACGCCTGGGTGTTGTATCAGTTGGGCCGTTACGATGAAGCCCGGAAGTACCTGCAGGAAGCTTTGGTCAATGGCGGCGATACCGATGCAACCATTCTGGAACATTATGGGGATGTGCTCTTTCGGCTGGGCGACGTAGATCAGGCTGTTTCGTACTGGCAGCAGGCCCGGGAGCGTCAGTCCGATTCCCCATTTCTGGATCGCAAAATATCGGATCGAAAGCTATATGAATAAATGCGCTGCCATGCTGATGCTCCTGCTGGCAGCCTGCCGCACTACCTCTGTGCCGGTGTCAACGCCTGCGCGCAGCACTCCGGCTTCATCAGCCGTTTGGGTTTCGGCCGATTCATTGGCTTCCCCAGGTTTTAGGTATGAATGGCTACAGGCTCGGGCAAAGGTTACGGCCTTTATCAATGGCCGAAAAAATGAATTTACCGCTCACATTAGGGTTCGCCATGACAGCGTCATCTGGATATCGCTTTCCGCTCTGGCCGGGCTGGAAGCAGCGCGCCTGATGCTGACCCCGGACTCCCTGCGCCTGTTGGATCGCCTGGATAAAAAACAGAAGCTGGCCGCATTTGCCGAGTTGCAGGAACTGACGTCCGTGCCGCTGACCTTTCGTCAGCTGGAAAATCTTATTGCCGGTAATCCCATCCTGGTTTACAGCACCTATCAATTGATGCAACGCGACAGCCTGTGGATTGCCCGCGGCGGGCATACCGGCAGTGACTCTCTTGTTTTTTCGCCTTCCCGTCTGTTGCGCTACCAGACCATCACTGATCAGCGCAACGGCAGGCTTTTTATTGAAAATCAACAGTACGAAATACAATACAACCAGCCTTTTGCGTTGTGGAGAAAGTGGACGCTAACCAACGGCGATTCGCTGGAGGCTGAGGTTACTTTTACCCGAATCAGGCTGAACGAACCGCTGAGGTTTCCGTTCCGCGCCGAAGAATAAGTGCGTTGATTCCATTCCGGCTGATGTCGTTATTGCCTGCTTCACCTGCGGCGGCTGCCCGATGCGCCTGCATGTTCTGGCTGTTTGTGCTGGCAGCCCTGCCCCTGAATGCCCAATACAGCTCCAGTGAATTGCAGGCCAAACGCGAACGCCTCCTTCAGGAAATTGCCGGCATTCAAAAAGAACTGGAGCAGACACGCCGTTCCCGCAAAGCCGGAGCCGAGCAGGTGCGCACCTTGCAGCAAAGCATTCAGGCCCGTGAACGACTGATGCAAAATCTGCATGCGGACCTTCAGCGTATTAACGGATTGATTGCCCAGAAGCAAACATCGATCAACGCGCTGCAGCAGGAACTGGAAGATCTCAAACGCAGCTACGCCCGAATGGTGGTGTATGCATACAAAAACCGAAGCTCCAAAAGCTGGATTACCTTTTTGATGGCTTCCGATGATTTTAACGATGCCTTGCGCCGGCTGCGTTATGTGCGTCGCTACAACGACTACCGTCGCCAACAGGCAGCCCTGATTGCTACGGCTCAGGCCGATCTGCAACGTCAGATCGATCAGCTTAACATCCGGATGCAGGAGCAGCAGCGACTGCTGGATCAGGAAGCAGAACAGCGTCGTCTGTTGCTTAGGGAAAAGCAGGAAAAAGACAAACTGCTCCAATCGCTTAGCCGGCAAGAAAAAGAACTGAAAAAACGGCTGGATCAAAAACAGAAAGAGCAGGAAAAGCTCAAAAAGCAGATTGCAGAACGGATCCGGAAAGAGTTAAGCTCAGATAAAGCAGCAGATCGTTCTTCAGCAGGAAAGGGAGAACGTGCAGCCCCGTTAACTCCGGAAGCGGCAGCGCTGTCCAAAAGTTTTGCCGCCAATCAGGGAAAACTTCCCTGGCCGGTAGAGCGCGGCACCATAACCGAACGCTTCGGCACGCATGCACACGAAGTGTTTGGCAATCTGAAGATCAAAAACAACGGCATTGATATCCAAACCACCAAAGGTGCGGCCGTGCGCGCCATCTTCAAGGGAACGGTAATAGCCATTTTGTCCAACCCGGCATATCAGAAAGCTGTGCTTATCCGGCACGGCGAATACTTTACCGTGTACAGTAACCTGGCTTCCGTGAGCGTGTCGGCGAATGAAGAAGTAAGCACCAAGCAAAAAATTGGTCAGGCCTACACCGACCCGGCCACAGGCCTGACCACGGTGCATCTGGAAATCTGGAAAGGGGCCGCCATGCTGAATCCCGAACAATGGCTGTCGCGTTAAAAAGATATTATTTTCCTATACAGAAATTACTGAATATAAAATCCAGCAGCTGTTCTGAGGTAACTGTGCCGAGAATTTCCCCAAGGGCATCCAAAGCCTGACGCAGATCGGAAGCAATCAGTTCCTTGGATCGGTTTTCCCTCAAGCCCTTTTGCGCTTCTTCCAGCGCCTGTCCCGCCCGCTGCAGCGCTTCGGCATGCCGCACATTGGTAACCACCACCTGCTCGGCGGGAGCGCTTCCGCTGCTTACCGCATTTACCAGAGCAGCCCTGAGTTCGTTCAGTCCCGTGCCCTGCTGAGCTGAAATCCAAACCAGCGGAACACTTTTCAAAGTGAAATTGCTTAAGGCCTTAGCCTCTGCCCGGTCGATTTTGTTGCCTACAGCAATCAGATGGGCTCCCTGCAGAGGCAGCCGGCTGATGTCTTCCTGCACTTCCCGATCGGTAACCGCCGTCACATCAAACACATAAAGCACCACAGACGAACGCTGAATCTTGTTTAACGCGCGTTGAATGCCGCTTTGTTCGATTTGATCGGAGGCTTCCCGAAGGCCGGCAGTATCAATCAGGCGGAAGCGTATGCCTTCCAGCACCAGCACTTCTTCCAGCGTATCGCGGGTGGTGCCGGGCAGTTCAGAAACGATGGCGCGATCTTCCTGCAGCAATGCGTTGAGCAGGGTGGACTTGCCGGCATTGGGACGTCCGGCAATGGTGGTGGTAACGCCCTCGCGGACGGCATTACCCCAGCGGAACGAACCCAGCAGTTCAGCGATCTGGCGCCGGCCTTCATCGGCCAATTGAAGTAATTCGCTGCGGGAAGCAAATTCCACATTTTCCTCACTGAAATCCAGCTCCAGTTCCAGCAAGGCAGCCAGTTGCAGCAGCCGCTCACGCAAGCGCGCCAGCTGGGCCGAGTAGCCGCCCCGTAGGTGTTGCAACGCATAACGGTGTGCGGAATCGGTCTGGGCAGCAATCAGATCGGCTACCGCTTCGGCCTGGGCCAGATCCAGGCGACCGTTCAGAAAAGCCCGCAGAGTAAACTCGCCCGGCCGTGCCAGGCGCGCCCCTTGCTCCAACAGCAGATCCAAGACCCTGCGAGCCAGATAGGGCGATCCATGTATGGTAAATTCTACCATATCTTCCCGCGTATAGGATCGGGGCGCACGGAACACCACCGCTACGGCTTCATCCACCATTTGTCCGTTTTGTTCCAGCCAACCCACGTGGGCAGTATGGGAGGGCTGGCGGCTGAGTTTTTTGGGACGGAATACCTGGTCGGCAATAGCCAGCGCGTTGTTGCCGCTAAGCCGTACGATGGCCAGCGCTCCTACGCCCTCCGGCGTGGCCAGGGCTGCCACAGTATCGTCGTAATTCATTCGGTGAAAAAAAAGAGGTTCAAGCCTGCAACGGCCAAGCGCGGAGCGTAGCTTTTGCGGCTGTGGTTACCCTGCAACAGGCTCTTCCTTCTTGCTTTGCAGCGAAGCCACGTATTCCTGCAACCACTTGGTGGTTACCGATTTGGGCCGCTCAATACCGTGACCCAGGGCCCGGTCCCAAACCAATGAAGCCAATACCCCCAAAGCGCGCGACACACCAAACAAAACGGTATAAAAATCATATTCCACCAGGCCGTAATGCACCAGCAGGGCGCCGGAATGCGCATCGACGTTAGGCCACGGGTTTTTTACCTTACCGGTTTCCATCAGGATCTGGGGAGCCACCTCAAACACCTTCCAGACGATGTTCACCAGTTCATCATCAGGGCAGTGTTTTTTGGCAAATTCCATCTGAGCCAGGAAACGGGGATCGGTGCGTCGCAGTACGGCATGACCATAGCCGGGGATCACCTTTCCTTCGGCCAGCGTTTTGCGTATGTAGTGCTCGATGCCTTCCGTGGTAATGTTTTTGCCCAGCGTTTTCTTGAGTTCCAGCAGCCAACGCACGACTTCCTGATTGGCCAGCCCATGCAGCGGACCTGCCAGCCCATTCATACCGGAAGCAAAACTCAGATAGGCATCGCTTAGCGCTGAACCCACCAGATGGGTCGTATGTGCGGAAACGTTGCCGCCTTCATGGTCGGCATGAATGGTCAGGAACAAACGCATGTAGCTGTAAAAATCGGGCTGGTCGTAGCCCAACATGTGGGCAAAGTTGGCAGCCCAGTCCAGATCAGGATTGGGCTCAATGTGTTTGCCTTTTTTATAGGAACGGCGGTAAATGTAGGCGGCAATACGCGGCAGGCGGGCAATCAGCGTCATGGCATCTTCATACATCGGATCCCAATAGTCTTTTTTATTGATGCCGGCCCGGTAGGCTTTTGCAAAATGGGATTCGGTTTGCAGGGCCATGATGCCAATGCTGAACTGCGTCATCGGATGGGTGTCGCGCGGCAGGCGGTCAATGGCCTTAAAAACATGCAGCGGAACAATAGCGCGCCGTGCCCAAACGTTGGCAATATGCTGGACATCTTTAAACGTGGGCAGTTCGTCCAACAGCATCAAGTAGAAGAGGCCTTCGGGAAGCGGCTCGGAGCAACTGTCCAGATGTGGTAGTTTTTCGCGCAGTTCGGGTATGGTGTAGCCGCGAAAACGAATGCCTTCTTCCGGGTCCAGCAGCGAGGTTTCCGTAACCAGGGCTTTAATGCCTTTCATGCCGGCATAAATCTGACCGATGGTGTAGGTGCCCAGCGAAACGTTTTCGTTTTTTCTGACAAAATCCTTGATTTCGGCAGCCAGGGGTAAAGCTTTGGCGGCAAAACGTTCTTTGACGTAACCCATCGGAAAAAATTTATCGCGGCAAAACTATGGAATTGCCCGATGCAGGCAGGAGAAAAAATCCTGATGAAACTGCACTTAAAGCCGCCTCGGCTTCACTGTTTCATCAGGCTGCGTAAATCTTCCAGCATTTTAGCAGCCAGGTTGCCGGCGGTTGTAGCGCTGCGGCTTTCGGCATAAATGCGGATGATGGGTTCGGTGTTGGAACGCCGCAAATGCACCCAATCGCCATCAAATTCAATGCGTAGCCCGTCGTCAGTGTTTATGGGTTGGTTACGGTATTTGTGGCGAATGCCCTGCAACAGACGGTCCAGATCTGTCTCCGGCGTCAGATGCACCTTGTTTTTGGAGATGACGTAGTTAGGAAAAGCCGACCGCAACACCGATGGGGTTTTGCCGCTCGTTGCCAGATGCGAAAGAAACAGGGCAATACCCACCAGGGCATCACGGCCGTAATGGAGGGCCGGATAAATGATTCCGCCATTGCCTTCCCCACCGATGACGGCACCCACTTCTTTCATGCGAGCCACTACATGCGCTTCCCCGACCGGTGCGTAGTAGTGGATGCAATCGTGTTTGCGGGCAATGTCGCGCAAAGCCTGTGTGGACGACAGGTTGGAAACGGCCGGGCCCGGTTGATGCTTCAGCACGTAATCGGCTACGGCCACCAAAGTGTATTCCTCCCCAAACATGCTGCCGTCTTCGTTTACCAAGGCCAGGCGGTCCACATCGGGGTCAACGGCCAGGCCCAGATCTGCCTTATGCAGCTTGACTTCCTGAGCCAAAGCAGTCAGGTTTTCCTCCAACGGTTCAGGGGCATGGGCAAAACGGCCAGTGGGTTCGCAGTTCAACTCAATAACCTGCTCCACACCCAGCGCCCGGAGCAATGCGGGCACGACGATGCCGCCGGAGCTGTTTACCGCATCCACCACGATTCGGTACCGTTTCTTTTTAATGGCTGCCCGCTGCACCAGAGGTAACGATAAAATTTTATCAATGTGTTTTTCAAATCCTGCTTCTTCCCTGTAAGCGATGCCCTGCTGTTCTGCAGCAGCATACTGCACCTGATCGCTCGCTACGTAAGCCAGCACTTCACGTCCTTGCCTTTCGGTGAGCAACTCTCCGTGGTGATTGAGCAATTTCAGGGCATTCCACTGAGCCGGATTGTGGCTGGCCGTAATGATGATGCCTCCGCCGGCTTGTAGCTCGGCGGTCATGATCTGAACCGTCGGGGTGGTGGAAAGTCCCAGGTCGATGACCTCCATTCCCATGCTTTGCAACGTAGCGGCTACCACCTGGGTTAACCATATGCCGGAAGGCCGGGCGTCGCGGCCCATGACCACTTTTTTGGGTTGTTGTTGCTGTTGCAGCCACCAGGCAAAGGCTGCCGTAAAGCGAACCGCGTCTTCGGCGGTAAGATTTTGGCCGGGCGCTCCGCCCAACGTGCCCCGGATTCCCGAAACCGATGTAATCAAGGTCATATCAAGCGGGCAAAAATAGGTCGGGGTCGATCTTCTTTCGGACAGGCCACCAGTCAGATCCTCATGTCTGTTCCGTAAAAAAGGCTTTTACGGAATGTTTGGGGTTGCTGCATCGGGATTGCTCTGCGGCGGTTGCCTCATGAAGAATACATACCCGCCCTCTTTGCCCAGCAATAGCATGTCTGTTTTCCCTTCCAGCTCTGCGGCAGTCGTGGTTTTGGCTACAAAATATGCCGGACGGTCAATAGCACCCGATACCAACCAGCGGAGATCGCGGCTTTCGGCAGGATCGCCCGGAGGTTTTTGGAAGTAGAAGTATTGTGCATAGCTTTTAAAACCGTAGGGATTGACGTAAACCTTCTCGCCCTGCAATGACTTGTAGAAAGCTATAGCAGGACCTTGCGAATACCCGGCAATGCGGGGTATGACGGCTTTCAGGTACAGAAACAGACACAGCGCGGTTGAGGCATACAAAAACAACAAACCATTAGTTATATTTTTTCTTAATATAAATAACAAAGTAAATCCAACGCATAGTAGATAGGCCATGCCGATCCAGGATTCCCAGCCATCCCATGAAACATTGGTGGTCAGGCAGTCGGCAGCAAAGGGATCCTTCACAAAAGGCATGATCAGTTCCGGTCGTTGGGCCAGCCAAGGGGCAGCGAACAGCATGGCGGCGATGAGTATGCCGATTACAGCAAGCAGCATTCGCTGCCAGACAGGCATGCCGGCAGGCCCGGCCATCCGTTCTATGTAGCGGGCGGCAAGGTAGCTGAGTGGGAAATACGCAAGCGATGAGTAGTGAAGAATTTTGGTTTTAACCAGGGAAAACAAGATCAATACCACCCAGAATAAAATCTGCATCCAACGGCTGAAATCCCACGGCTCCGATATGTGCCTGCGCTGAAACAGCAGGGGTATTCCAACCACAGACATGGGAAAACAACCGAACAAAATCACGACAAAGTGGTAGTAAAAAGGTCCGCTATGACCTGCAACGGGTGTGGTCAGCAGATCCCATTGATAAATAATGAATTCAAACAGGAAATCTATGCCGTTTCGGTATACGTCCAGCCCGAACCAAATGCCAGCCACAACGCTGTAACTGACAGCAAATCGCAACACATGCGGCCATGTATAAATTTTTCTGCGATGGATGGCTAACCAATAAACAAAAGCGGTGAGCAGAAACACCAGCAACGCAACCGGACCTTTGGTGAGCGTGGCAAGACCAATAAAAACGCCGCTTAGAACGGCATAGTGCAGCGACAGGCGATTCCCGACATGATGGATGCTTGCGGCCAGACATACCACCCCGCAGAAGATGAAAAAATTAAAAACCGGATCTATGATGCCGGATTTAAAGTACAAGGCAGGCAAAAAGGATCCGGCCATGCTGAAAACCCAGATCACCGCCAGGCGGGTGTTGTGCAGCTTTTTGCCAAGAAAAAAGAACAACAGCAGGGTGAGCATGCCAAACACAGCGTTGGGGAATCGAGCAGCGAATTCATTCACCCCAAACAACGTCATGCTTACTGCCTGCAACCAGAAGAACAGAGGGGGTTTTTCCCAAAACGGCTGATAGTCAATTTGTACGGTGATGAAATCACCGGTAACTAACATTTCACGTGCTGACTCGGCAAAATTGATTTCATCCCAATCGAACAATGGTGCAGCACCAAGAAAGGGTATAAAATAGGCAGCTCCTGCCAGAAAAATACACAGAGCAATCAGATATGATCTTTGTTCAGAAAACATGCTTAATCAATCGGATTATATCTTATTTTGTCTTATGTTTAATCGGTATGCAAGCATAACGGTTGCGGCCAGATAGATAATCAGAAGCAACACCCCGCAGATTCGCATCAGCCAGGTCTTGCCTGGGTTTATGCTGGGAAGTTGACGAAGCAGCGGCTCCTGGTTGTAACGAAAAACAGGATTAAGCAGCATCACCGAGCTGTCAGGAAAAATGATGTGGGCGCGTACGTAGGTATCGTTTGTGTCCAGGACGTAGGTAGCTGATACCCCCTGATGCCTGGCCCGTTGAATACCGCCCTGGCCAATAAATCGGATTTCTGATGCCGGCTCGCTTAACTCAAGGGTCAAGCTGTCGCCACGAAGCAACAGGGACTTGAGAGCAGGCAGTCCGGCCCGTGCCTTGCGTTGCTTATCTTCAAAAGTTTCTTGGCCCGATCCTCCGATTCGCAAGCCGTAGCTACGCCCGGTTCTCAGTGCCTGAACAAGATCAGAAGCGGTCAGGGCGGGTGCAAAGACGAAAGTGCAATTCAGGCCTATGTCACCGGCATCGTGCACATCATGCAGGTCATCGTTGGCCAGCAGGAACGCCGGCTTGCCGGCACTCAGAGCAGCATCCCATTCCCGGTAGGAATGGGTGTGACGGCTGCGCAGAACTTCCATCCCCTGGTAACCGCTCAGCAGGGCCAAATCCCTCTCAGAAAAGGCGTGTCGCAGGGAGGGATGGTTGATGGCTAGCAGTTCGTCGTGGGCTGGCTGTAACAGCGCTATAAGGTGCTGCTTGTTGTGTGCGGTCTGTGGCAAAGGGTAGTCTCTGAAAGAAACCTGGCGGTAATTGAGTAACAAATAGTGATTTTTTTTAATGTTATAGCCATGTTCGTATGCGGAAAGATAATTCTGTGCCGTATCGTTGAACCGGCTGATGCAATGGTAGTTGGAGATGCAGTGGACGTCATAATTCAGGGAGGCATAACGGTCCCATACTTCCTGTTCGCTGCCGTTGCCGTTGGTGAGTCCCATCCAGGCCCTGGAGTGAGCATGAAAATTGCATTTGAACCGCCGGAGGGTGTCTATATCTTCATATGGATTGTACCAGTGTTTGCCGGTAAAAGGCCGGGGCTCTGTAAAGTTGTATTGCGGGCAGAAAAAGTACTGATTGATAACAATCACTGCCACCAAAAAGCCTGTTGCGATCAGTACCCATCGGGACCAGGAAATCCCGAAAAACCGGGACCTCGTCGGCATGCGGAAAGGCAGACGATCTTTTTTTTTACCCGACCGAAATACAATCATCCTGCTGGCCTCTCCGGCCAAAATTTAGCTGTTTTTCCTGGAGCGCATGGATTTCATTGCACCGCGCAATAGTATTGCTTTGGTGCAACTTTTTTCTTTACCCCAATGTCCATGACTCCTGTTCCGACAAACTCCAAATCGCCTCCTTGGTATGAGCACTGGTTCGGTACCCCTTACTATCGCATGCTGTATGCTCACCGGGATGAGCAGGAAGCAGCTCGTTTTATTGACCAGCTCCTGCCGCTATTGAACCTGCCGGCCACGGCCCGTATCCTGGATGTGGGTTGCGGCGATGGCCGGCATGCCCGCGTTCTAGCCGCTTATGGTTTTGAGGTAACCGGTATTGACCTTTCCGCCGAAAACATCGCTCGTGCCCGGCAGTATGCCGGCCCCCGCCTGGCATTTTTCCTCCACGACATGAGGCAGTTGCTGCACGTGAACTACTACGATGCCGTTTTTAACCTGTTTACCAGCTTCGGCTATTTTTCTTCCGATACCGAAAATGCCCGCGCGCTTCGCAACATGATCCTGGCCCTGAAGGATGGCGGCAAGCTGGTGATCGACTTTTTAAATGTGCATTATGTGCGGAAAACCCTAATCAGTGAAGAGGTGGTGCATAGGGGAGATGTGGCCTTTACGATACGGCGCCGCTTCGAGCAGGGCAGCAGGCCGGTAATTGTAAAGGAAATCACCATTCACGAAACGGGAGCAAAGCCGCGGCAGTTTACCGAGCGCGTGCAGGCGTATACGTTAAGCGATTTTGAAAAGTGGTTCAAAAAAAGCGGCCTGAAGCTGCAAGCCGTTTATGGTTCCTATGATCTGGACCCTTACCAGGAGCCCACTTCGCCGCGCCTTATTATGCTTGCCGAGCGGCAAATCGCTTAAACGGCAAAGCTTTCGCCGCAACCACAGGTGCGGGTGGCATTCGGGTTGATGAAATGAAAGCCTTTTCCGTTGAGGCCATCACTAAAATCCAGTTCGGTGCCGCACAAGTACAGAAACGATTTCAGATCGCAGACTAACCGAACGCCTTTATCCTCAAAAAGCTGATCGTCCTTTTTTTGTTCGGTGTCGAAATCCATCTTGTACGACAACCCGGAGCAGCCACCTCCCACCACGCTGATGCGCAAAAACCAATCATCCGCCAGGCCGGCTTCCCGGGCCAGGCTTAGCACCTTGTTTTTGGCTTTTTCGCTGATGGTAATCATTTCAAGGTCCACGCTGCAAAAAACAAACCAACCGGTCAGTTATTGACGTTTTGGCTGGCAGGTTCTTCTACAGCAATGGGCGGTAAGCCGTTCTTGACCCGGTAGTCGTTGATGGCGGCCTTGACGGCATCTTCAGCCAGCACGCTACAATGGATTTTAACGGGCGGGAGGGCCAGTTCTTCCACGATATCCATGTTATTCAGCTGCATGGCTTCATCTACCGTTTTGCCGATGATCCATTCAGTGGCTAAAGAGGAAGAAGCTATAGCCGAACCGCATCCAAAGGTTTTGAATTTGGCGTCAATAATGCGCTGGGTTTCGGGATCCACTTCGATCTGGAGGCGCATCACGTCGCCGCATTCCGGTGCACCGACCAGCCCGGTGCCTACGTTGATCTTGTTTTTGTCCAACGTGCCGACGTTGCGGGGGTTTTCGTAATGATCCAAAACTTTTTTACTGTAAGCCATGGCGCTAAGGATTTTTTAAGGTAATTAATGAGGACGAAATTCAACGGTTTTTAAATCAATGCCTTCTTTATACATTTCCCAGAGCGGGCTCATTTCACGAAGTCGCTGTACGGCATCGGTAACCCGCTCAATGGTGTAATCAATTTCTTCTTCGGTATTGAACCGACCCAGGGAAAACCGGATAGACGAATGAGCCAGTTCGTCGCCCAGACCCAATGCCTTCAGCACATAGCTGGGTTCCAACGATGCTGAAGTACAGGCGCTGCCGCTGGACACGGCAATGTCTTTGTTGAACGCCATCATCAGCCCTTCACCTTCCACCCATTTGAAACTGAGGTTGGTCAGGTGGGGCAGGCGGTTTTCCGTGCTTCCGTTCAGGGCGACTTCTTCAATTTGCAGCAGGGCAATTTCCAGCTTATTGCGCAGGTAGCTGAGCCGTTCGGCTTCCTGTTTCATTTCGCGGCTGCATATTTCACAAGCTGCACCAAAGCCCACGATACCGGGCACATTCAGGGTGCCGCTTCGCATACCCCGCTCATGTCCGCCGCCATCCATCTGAGCCGTTACCTTCACCCGCGGGTTACGCCGCCGCACGTAGAGGCAACCTACTCCCTTGGGTCCGTACATTTTATGGGCACTCATGCTCAGCAAATGGATGCCCTCCTTTTTCACGTCGATCGGAACCTTGCCGGCTGCCTGGGTGGCATCGGTGTGCAGCAGCACACCATGGCGCTCGGCTATGGCGCTGATTTCTCGGATGGGATGAATGACACCGATTTCGTTGTTGGCATACATAACCGAAATCAGCACCGTGGTGGGCCGGATGGCGTCTTCAAGCTGGCTAAGGTCAATTTCCCCTTTGGAATTAACGGGCAGGTAGGTGATTTCAGCTCCCTGACGTTCCAAGTGACGGGCCGCTTCCAGAACGCATTTGTGTTCGGTGACCACGGTGATGATGTGGTTGCCCTTACTTTGGTACATTTCGAACACGCCCTTCAGCGCCAGGTTGTTGGATTCGGTGGCACCAGAGGTGAAGATGATTTCTTTGGGGTCGGCCTGAATCAGCCGCGCCACCTGCTCTCGGGCATAGTCCACTGCTTCTTCGGCAATCCAGCCAAAGGAATGGGAACGGCTGGAGGCATTGCCGAATTTTTCTTTGAAGTACGGCAGCATAGCCTCGAGCACACGCGGATCCACAGGCGTTGTGGCGCTGTTGTCCAGGTAGATGGGGAATTTCATCGTCTAACTTTGAGCTTACCCAGCAAAGCTACTAAATAAATGCCTGTTTAGAATGATTCTATTTTATGAAAACCGCAAAAAAAATTTTTTACTGTTTCACCCTAAACCTCAAACCCGATGAACAAGATTGAACACCTGGGCATAGCCGTACGCAACCTCAGGGAAGCAGAAGCAGTTTTTGAGCGCCTTCTGGGCGCCGGTCCATACAAACGCGAAACGGTGGAATCGGAGCGGGTGACCACATCGTTTTTCCGGATGGGTGAAAGCAAGGTGGAATTGCTTGAGGCCACCGATCCGCAAAGCGTTATTGCGCGTTACCTGGAGCGCCGCGGCGAAGGGCTGCATCATGTGGCGTTTGCCGTGGGCGACATCCGTGCCGAAATGCAACGGCTGAAGCAGGCTGGCTTTACCTTGCTCAGTGACGAGCCGCGTGCCGGTGCAGACAACAAATGGGTTTGTTTCGTACATCCCAAGGACTGCAACGGCGTTTTGGTGGAGTTGTGCCAGGACCGCTACTGACTCCTTTTAAGCGTAGGTGCGGAACAACTGCACGGCGATGGCCAGCAGCAGGATGCCGAAAAATTTTTTTAATACAATCAGCACCTGAGGCCCCAGTTTGCGGTCCAGCCAATCCAGGGCAAGCAGCACCACATAGATGATGAGCAGGTTGATGGCGATGCCGCCCAGCAAGTCGCCAAGACGGTGTTGGGTGCGCAGGGCAATGACGGTGGTCAGCGTACCCACACCCACCAGCAGCGGAAAGGCTACCGGCACAATGCCTCCCGATCGCTCGCTGCCTTCAATCTGAAAAATGGATATTCCCAGAATCATTTCCAGTGCCAGCAACAGCAAAACCACGGAGCCGGCCAGGGCAAAGGAGCTAACGTCAATGCCCAGCAGCCGCAGCAACGATTCCCCGAAAAAGGTGAACAGAAGCAGCAGCAATGCGGAAAACAACACGATGGCTGTGGGGTTGAGCGGGCCGGTTTTCTGACGAATGTTAAGGATATAAGGCACGTTGCCCATCACATCAATGACCAAAAACAAGGTCAGGGCAACGCTGAGCACTCCATTAAGTGTGATCATGGATGAAGCTATTTTTTGGCCGCCGCAATCTTCCGGCAGGCCGGTTAAACCATTAAAAACAAAAGGGAAATTGTTTCGCTCCGGGGAGCGAGGGTGACGCCGTCAACTGAGGCCGCAGGCAATATGGGCAATCGGAATGTTGCAGCTCACGGTGCAAAAATAGTTCAGGAACAGCATCTGGCCTTACAGCCGTTGTGATCGCCCCTGCAGCCTTTGCGGCATCCCGCCTCGTTGATACCCGCTCCTATCTTTGCGCGAAATTTTTGCTGATGTTAGGACTGCCGCTTATCCGCAGCAATCCCGAGCTGGTTATCCAAAAGCTGGCCAGAAAGCACTTTGATGCGCGGCCGGTGGTGGAGCAGGTCCTGCAGCACGACAGCGAACGTCGGGCCGGCCAAACACGCCGCGACCAGTTGCTGGCTCAGGTTAACCAGCTCTCCCGACAGGTTGGTCAGCTGATGGCTCAGGGAAGGAAGGCGGAAGCAGACGAGCTCAAGCAGCAAAGCACTGCCCTTAAGCAGCAGGTACAGGATTTGGAGCATCAGTTGCAGCAGCAAGAAGCCATCATTCATGAACTGCTGGTTCGCTTGCCGAACCTACCTGCCGATGCGGTGCCCGACGGGAAGACGGCTGCCGATAATGTGGTGGTGCGATCCGGAGGCACCATGCCTCAATTGTCCCAGCATGCTTTGCCCCACTGGGATCTGGCTGCGCACTATGGACTCATTGACTTTGAGGCAGGCAACAAGGTCACTGGTGCCGGCTTTCCGTTTTACTGCGGCGCCGGAGCCAGACTGCAACGGGCACTGATCAATTTTTTTCTGGACCAGGCAGTTGCCGCCGGCTACACTGAATACGAACCGCCCCTGTTGGTAAATGCCGATACGGCTTTTGGCACAGGTCAGTTGCCCGATAAGGATCAGCAGATGTATTACGTCAATGCCGATGAACTGTACCTGATACCCACGGCAGAGGTTCCCCTGACCAACATCTACCGGGACGTGATTGTGGAAGAGCAGGATTTACCCATCAAACTGACGGCCTATTCGGCCTGTTTCCGGCGCGAAGCCGGCTCCTATGGAAAGGATGTCAGGGGGTTGAATCGTCTGCATCAGTTTGACAAGGTGGAGATTGTGCGCATTGATCATCCCGAACGTAGCTACAGCGCCCTGGAAGAAATGGTGGATCAGGTGGAACGGCTGGTTCAGCAATTGGAGTTACCCTATCGCATTATCAAGTTGTGCGGAGGCGACATGAGCTTCGCTTCAGCGCTTACCTATGATGTGGAGGTGTATTGCGGAGCTCAACAGCGCTGGCTGGAGGTCAGCAGCATTTCCAACTTTGAAACCTTTCAAAGCCTGCGCATGAAATTGCGCTACCGCGATAAAAGCGGTAAAACGCATCCGGCCCATACACTGAATGGCAGCGCTTTGGCCCTGCCGCGCATCGTAGCCACCCTGCTGGAAAACAACCAGGGCCCGGAAGGCATTCGCCTTCCCGCTTGTTTGCATCCCTACGCCGGATTTGATACGATTCGTTGACGTTACTTCAGCTATTTGCCGTATCTTTGCTGCTGTTCCGGTAAAGAGGGGACTGGCCAATGTCCCCTCTTTTGTTTAACGGCATGCTAAACGCAAGTGACGAGCAGCGCATTCGGACCGTTATTGCAGAAGTGCTGGACGAGCTGGATGCGTATCTGGTGGATCTGCGGATCCGGACCGATAAGGTACAGGTGTTTGTAGACCGCGACCCGCACATCACCATTGAGGATTGTGCGCGCATCAACCGCAGTCTGGTGCGGCGGTTGGATGAGGCCTTTTCGTTTACCAGCCGTTATGCCCTGGAAGTCTCATCGCCCGGCCTGGATCAGCCGCTGCGGGTTTTGCGCCAGTTCCGCAAAAACATCGGCCGTTCGGTAGATGTCGTGCTTTACAGTGGTGAAAAAAAACGGGGTGTGCTGCTTTACGTTGATGAGGATAAGGTCATTTTGGAAGAAACCATCCGCGAAAAAAAGCAAAACATCGTCCGGCAAACCGAATTGCCGTTTGTGAACATCAAATCAACGCTTGTTGTCATTAACTTCTAAACCGAAAAAACATGAACCATCAGTCCTTAGTTGATGTTTTCGGCGAATTCATAAACGTCAAAAACATAGACCGCATCAAGCTGATGAAGCTCATTGAGGATATGTTTCGCACCCTTCTGCGCCGCAAATACGGCACCGATGAAAACTTTGACATCATCGTCAATGCCGAAAAAGGCGACCTGGAAGTGTGGCGACGCAGATTAATCGTAGAAGATGATCAACTGACCGATGCCAATACCCAAATCGGACTTACTGAAGCCCAAACCATTGAACCCGATTACCAATTAGGCGAAGAAGTTATGGAGCCGGTGGACATTTTAAAGGAATTCGGCCGCCGCAACATTCTTACTGCCAAGCAAACCCTGGCCAGCCGCATTGCCGAGCTGGAGCGCGATGAAGTGCTGCGCAAGTACAAGGAAAAAGAAGGGGAAATCATCACCGGCGAAGTTTATCAGATCTGGCGAAGGGAAATTTTGCTGCTGGATGATGAAGGCAATGAACTGGTAATGCCTAAAAGCGAACAGATTCCCACCGACCTGTTCCGCAAAGGCGACACGGTGCGTGCTGTGGTGAAATCGGTGGAAATGAACAGCAACCAGCCGCTGATTGTGGTTTCACGAACCGATCCGCGCTTTCTGGCCAAACTCATGGAAAAAGAGGTTCCTGAAATATTTGATGGCCTGATCAGCATCCGCCGCATTGCCCGCGAACCCGGCGAGCGCGCCAAGGTGGCCGTGGAATCTTATGACGACCGTGTGGATCCTGTAGGTGCCTGTGTGGGTATGCGCGGTTCACGCATTCACGGCATCGTCAAGGAACTGCGCAACGAAAACATCGATGTCATCAACTACACCAACAACACCCAATTGTTCATCACCCGTGCGCTGGCTCCGGCCAAGATCAGCTCTATGGAAATTGATGAAGCCAACAAACGGGCCATTGTTTATCTGAAACCCGATCAAATCTCCCTGGCCATCGGCAAGGGAGGGGTAAACATCCGGCTGGCCAGTAAGCTCACCGGCTATACGCTGGATGTGTTCCGTGAATCGGAAGGCGGTGAAGCCGAGTACGACATCGATCTCAAGGAGTTTGCCGATGAAATAGAGCCCTGGATCATTGACCAGTTGCGCAGCATTGGTTGCGACACGGCCCGCAGCGTGCTTGCGCTGAGCCGCGACGAAATTGCACGCCGTGCTGACCTGGAAGAAGAAACCGTTGACGAGGTTATCCGAATTTTGCAGGCTGAATTTGAAAGTGAAGGACAGGATGCAGGACAGCCAGTGCCCAAACCGACCGATGAAGCACCGCAACAGGATGCTTCAGCCCAAACCGTTGACAATTAGCCTGCAGGTTTACGGAAGTCTTTCCGGATGACCGGCAGGCAGAGCAGAAACTATGGAACAGGAAGTACGAGAATTGCGCCTTCAGGCAGTAGCCAAAGAGCTAAATGTCAGCTATCTCCATCTGTATGAGGAGCTGGAAAAGGTGGGGCTGCAGCCTGAAAAAAAACAGCACAGCGCAAAAATTTCTGCTGCTGCCTATGAATATCTGCTCAAAAAATTCAGCAAAGACCGTCACGAAAAGGAAAAGGCCACTCAAATCGGGCTCAATAGCCGTGTAGAAAAAGAAAAGCCACGCGAGACCCCTGCGGTTAAACCTTCTGCTTCTGCCACTCCGGCTGCGGAAAAGCCGGCACAAAAGATCGCTACTTCTACCGTGAAGGTAGAGGGCCCACGGGTTGTTGACAAGGTGGATCCCGATAAGCTGGAAGCGGTAACCTCAGGACGGCGCCGAACCGCTAAAAAGACGACTGCCCCGGAAGAAAAATCCGTCGCAGAAGCGCCGGCCCCCCCAATCGAAACGAAGGATGCCGAACCTAAAGCGGAAGAAACCCACACCGCCGAAGCACCTCCTCAACCCGAGAAAATTTCCCGTAAACCAACTCAGCTTCCCGGAGTCAAGTTACTGGGTACTGTAAACCTTCCCACCGAAAAGCCCCAGCGCACCAAACCTGCAGAAGAAGTTACCCGGGAAGCCCCCGCCGGGCGCCGGCCGCGTACACGCATCTATACCAACAAAACTGACCGACCCATAACGGAGCGACCGCCGTTGCGCACCGATGGCGATGTACAGCGGCGTCAGCAACCGCTGAAAGAAAAAGCGCCGGAAACACCGGAAAAGTCAACAGCCGAACGCATCCGCGAGATCAGGTCGCGCATGGCGCCGCAGCCCAAAGCCAAAGGCATCAAGACCCGCCAAAAGCCAAGCAGCGCACCCCAACGGGCATTATCCGAAAACCAGAAGACTGGCGGGCAGGAGGGTGAAATCCTTCAGGTTACAGAATTTGTTTCGCCCAGAGAGCTGGGGGAATTGCTCAATGTGCCCGCTAATGAAATCTTACAAAAATGTCTGAACCTGGGACAGGTTGTTTCCATCAACCAGAGGCTGGAAGCCGTCCTGATCGAACTGATCGCTGCAGAATACGGCCGCAATGTCCAGTTCATTTCTTTTGAAGAACAAACCAGAATGGAAGATGAGGAGCAGCTGGATGATCCGGCCCTGTTGGTGCCCAGGCCTCCTGTAGTAACCATAATGGGTCACGTGGATCACGGCAAAACCTCGCTGTTGGATTTTATCCGTCAGACCAATGTCGTGGCCGGAGAAAAGGGGGGCATTACCCAGCACATCGGCGCTTACGAAGTAACCCTGGAGAACCAAAAGAAGCTGACATTTCTGGATACTCCCGGTCACGAAGCGTTCACCGCCATGCGCGCCCGGGGTGCCAAGCTGACCGATGTGGCCGTCATTGTAATTGCCGCCGACGACGGTGTCATGCCGCAGACCAAGGAAGCCATTAGCCATGCCCAGGCGGCCGGAGTCCCCATCATTTTTGCCTTAAACAAGGTGGACAAACCGGGAGCCTCGCCCGAACGCATACGTCAGCAGCTGGCCGATATGAACCTGCTCGTAGAGGAATGGGGAGGTAAGTATCAATCGCAGGAGATTTCGGCCAAAACGGGTCAGGGCGTTCATGAGTTGCTGGAAAAAATTTTGCTGGAAGCGGAACTGTTGGATCTGAAAGCCAATCCCCACCGCAACGCTACGGGCACAGTAATTGAAGCCACCAAAGACCGTGGCAAGGGTTATGTGGCTAATCTGCTGGTGCAAAACGGCACCCTGCACATTGGGGACATTCTGGTTGCCGGTGCCCAGTTCGGGCGGGTGCGCAACATGTTCAACGAACGCGGCCACCGCATTGATGCAGCAGGGCCCTCCACGCCGGTGCAGGTGCTGGGGCTGGAAGGATTGCCGCAAGCCGGCGAAAAGTTTAAGGTGTTTGATTCGGAGCAGCCGGCCAGGGATCTGGCGCAGCGGCGGCAGCAGATCCTGCGTGAACAGGGGTTGCGCACCCGCAAGCATATTACGCTGGAAGAAATCGGCCGACGCCGTGCCCTGGGTAATTTCAAAGAGCTGAACGTAATCGTCAAGGCAGATTTTGACGGTTCCATGCAGGCCATTACCGATGCCCTGGCCAAGCTGTCCACGCCTGAAATCAACATCAAGGTCATCCACCAGGCCGTAGGGCAGATTACCGAAAACGACGTCAATCTGGCCGCAACTTCCGATGCCGTGATCATAGGCTTTCAGGTGCGTCCGTCACCGCAGGCCCGGCAACTGGCGGAAAAGGAAAAAATTGATATCCGCCTGTATTCCGTCATCTACCACATGGTGGAAGAGCTCACCGATGCCATGGAAGGCATGCTGGAGCCGCATATAGTAGAAAAATTTATCGGTACGGCTGAAGTGCGTCAGGTGTTCCGTATTAAGAAGGTTGGAACCGTAGCCGGATGTCAGGTGACGGAAGGAAAAATTCAGCGCAGCAACAAAGTGCGCGTAGTGCGCGACGGTATTGTCGTATTCACCGGCGAACTGGCCTCGCTGAAACGCTTCAAAGACGACGTCCGCGAGGTGGTCAGCGGACAGGAATGCGGGCTGGCAATAAAAAATTACAACGACATCAAGGAAGGCGACGTCATCGAAGCCTTTGAGGAGGAAGAAGTACGACGCAAATTGTAGGATCGGACCAGGGATCCTGCCCTCACTGCTGCCCTTTGCTGTTATTCTTTAACCAGACGCAGCACCTGAACACAGCGGTTGTCCCAATGGTATTCGGCCAGATACGTACCGGCAGGCCACCGGGCGCCAACGTACACTGTTTCAGCCTGTGGCCGGATGCATTCCATGAGCCTGCCGCTCAAATCGCGGATGCAGATCAGGCTGCGGGCCAGGTCGTGTGATAGGAGTAGCCGGAATTCGGATGAACTGGGGTTGGGATAAACAGAAACAGCATTCGTCCAGTGGTCTTCAGCCGTGCGGCAGGTGATGGTTACCGTTACACCCGAACTGGTTTTCTTGCAACCGGTAGCCGTTATTTTTACTTCACACTTGTATTCCCCGTTGCTGGTGGCCGAATAAGTGGAATTGGTGGCTCCGCTGATTTTGGATCCATTTTTTTTCCACTGATAGGTTATGCCGGTTGACGGCGTGGCTGTTGCTGTCAGCAGCACAGCGCCACCGGAGCAAGGTGCAGCGCTGACGCTTACAGAGGGTAAGGAATTCACCGTTATGTAGTTGGTCTTGGTTTCGGAATCTGAACCTGCGGCATTGCTGGCAGTAAGCGTTACGTCAAAAGAGCCTACTGTTTTGTACTTGATCCCAGTGGGATGCTGAACGGTACTGGTGGAAGGAGTGCCTCCACTGAACGACCACGACCACGCAGTCGGAGAGTTGGTGCTCAGGTCGGTAAAATTTAGCGTCTTGTTTTTGCAAACCGTTGTGGAAGAGGCGGAAAAGTCGGCCACCGGAGGCAATGCAAAGGAGCAGTTGCCTGAGTTGAGGGCAATCATTTTGGTGGGGCCGCAACTGTTGTTCACGCCGCTGCGGGCTACAATGTCGTTACCGCCATCCACCTCACTGGCCGTAGTCAGCGTACGTCGGTCGGTGTTGGTGGGCAGTGCATAGTGCATTACGGTAGCCGGTGACTGGTTGGTATGACCCAGTTGCAGGGCATGTCCCAGTTCATGAAGCGCTACTGATTCAAAGTCGGTTTTACCCCCGCTGGTGGCTCCGGGGCCATAGTTCCAAGTAATGCCCCCAGTGCTGTTGGTGCGGAATTTCAGATCCAATTCCGAAACATACCACACTCCCGAAGCACAACTGGTGTAATAACTGTAGGCCGTTCCCAGCACGCCGGCAGGCAGGGCAGTGATGCCGTCAAACGTAACTACATTAATGCCATCGCTGGCATTATCGCCCGTGCTGGTAGTGCCGGATCGGGTGAAATGCACATAAACGCCGCAGCGCCAAGTAACCAAAGCCCGCTCAAAAGCGGCAACGGCATCGGTGTTGCTGTTGAATGAAGTGTTGTAGGTAAACGTGTAGCCACCGCTGCCGTTATCATCTACCAAATCGGGTAGGTAATAGGTGCCTCCGGAAATCACATTAGTTTCATTGTAATAGATGGTCAGCGAAGATGCGGAAGTACCTTTTTCACCCAGGTTGTTGGTAACCCGGATGGTGCCGGTACCTGCTCCGGTAGGAACCCATGAAGTAATGGAAGTGTTGCTCCACGAAACAATGTGGTTGTCGGGAGCGGCTATGTAGGTGGCACCACCGTCGTTGGAGTTTTTGAACTCCAGTTTAGAGATACCGGCCACGTAAGAGGCACCAAAGTTGCTGCCAGTGATGGTGAGCAGGTGCGCACTTAATTTGCCGGCTACGGTGGCCGTAGGGCTAAACGAGCTAATGACCGGAGGCGCAAAGCTTTTCTTTTTATCGGTAAAAAAGTCTGGGGCCTTCACTTCGCGATATTGACTTCTTCCAATTAAACGCAGAAGCGGCGCATACACATCCTTGCGGATGCTGGGGTAGGAGAAAAACGGGTCAGCAGCCGATCGGGCGTCGGTGTTGTAACGGATAAAACCCTGTGCTGCTCCGTAACAGGTGAGGTAGCCGGCTGCTTCACCTGCCAGGCCATAGGGATTGCCGGTCAGCAGAAAAATGCCTGCATCGCCAGGCTGAAGAGACACATTCGGATGAGCCGTAATCATGCGGTTGCCGACCGTTCCACCTTCAGCGACTATCGTAAGAAACGGGCCATGAGGGGCTCCCTTAAAAATTTTGTATACGTCAATGCGATAGGCTGTGTAAATCATTGTTTGCTGTTCGTTCCAGAAGGAAAGTTGGGAAGTGATCCTCCCTTCTACCACCACAGAAGCCTGCTGAACCCGATCGGCAAGCGAAAGGGGCACCATGGCACACTGAGCGTGCACGAACGTAACCGGAATTACGGATAAAAAGAAAATGGATGAGAGACGGAGTGGCAAAGACATGGGGGAAATTTTGTTTTTAAAGTTAGGCGATTTATTGTAAGCCCCGAATCACTTCAAAAGCAGTGTATCCTTTCGGCGCGCTTTTTTCGGCGGTAATGGATGTTACCACAGCTCCTTCGGGGCCATGGCGGCACCACTGAATGAATTGCTGCACCGCTTCTTCTTTTCCTTCGGCTTCGGCATATACACTGCCATCTGCTTCGTTGCGGATGATGCCGGTGATGCCTAAAGCCTGGGCCTGCTGCCGGGCAGAAGCCCGGAAGAAAACACCCTGCACCCTACCGTGAATGCTGATGCGGTACAGCACAAGGGCTGGATGATTAAGCTGCGTCTCAGACATGTGAAGCGCTGCAACTAAAATAGTTTTGTTGCATGATTTATTTCTTCCCCGGCCTGGCCACCGATGGTCGCCTGCTGGAAGGTTATCGTTTTGCGGAGCCGGTAACGGTGGTATCGTACCCGCGGCCTCAACCTCGGGAAACGCTGGAGTCCTATGCCCGACGTCTGGCTGTTGAGCACCCTTTTGAGCCCAACAGCATTCTGATGGGTTTTTCTCTGGGAGGCATGCTGGCTGCCCTCGTTGGCCGGCACATTCCGACACGTCAGGTGATAGTGATCTCTTCTTTGTTGGAACAGAACCGTCCCTGGTGGATGACCCTGCCTCTCTGGATTCCGTTGCACCGGTGGCTGCCGGACTCGGCCTTACGCAGGCTTTTTCTTTTGCTGGGCGATTTGTTTGCACGGAAAACACCCGAACAACGACGTTTGTTGCAGGATATGGTGGCTGCGGCCGATCTGGTGTTTGTTCGCTGGGCTATTGATGCTGTTGCGCGCTGGAGCGGGCTGCCCGATACCAGCGGCATGATTCGGATTCATGGCAGCGGCGACAGGCTGTTTCCGCTTCGCTACGTGAATGCGGATCGGATCATTAAAGACGGCCAACACTTTCTAATCGTTCAAAACCGGAAGGAACTGAACAGGCATCTGAACGAGTTGATCACCGTTCCTTTACCGGCAGACACGGGCCGATAATCCTGCCATGTTAATTTTGATTTTCCGTCGCAGCAAAAGGAAAAAGCCCTTTTGCCGGGACGCTGATTCATGAGCAACGCAGCCGCCAACTACAAATTCCGCGACCTGAAAATCTTTGGGGCCCCGGAACCATTGGCCGACAGCAAACGGAAATATCAAACCGTTCTGGAAGAGCAGACCACCACATTCGTTTATGCGGAATTATCGTTGTATAACAAAAAGTTTGATGAAGAAAACTGGACCATTCGTGTCCATCTGAAGGCATTTCATCAGAACGGGCGTGAGTTGTGCGATCTGAAAGTGGAACGGGTGGTGCGTACCGATGAGAACATCATTTATATCCGTGAGGGATGGGGCAACTCCAAGCCCGGAGCATTCTGGAAGAAGGGAGAGTACTGGTTTGAAGCCTGGGTGGACGACCAGCAGGTGGGCTCCCGCCGGTTTTATGTGGTGAATAACGGACCGGTAACGGATGAAAACAATCCGTATTTCAACATCGTTTCGCTGAAGCTCTACGAAGGACCCAATGCCGGCGTAGCCCGTCAGGATCGCATTTACCTCAAGCAGTTTTCGGCTGAAGAAACCCGATATGTCTGGGTGGAACTGGTGCTGCGCAACCTGTTGCCGGAAGTGCCCTGGCCGTGCGAACTGTTTTTTGATTTTTACAACGATGCCCGTCAGCTGAAAGGGCAATGCATAGAATTTTTTCAGTTTATGCCCGATGAAAACGGTTACTATACCGTTACTTCCGGCTGGGGAGCGGATACCAAAGGCACATGGCATGCCGATTCCTTCACCCTGGAGGTGGTCTTTATGGATCATTTGCTGGCCGTCGTGCCGTTTACGGTAGGTACAGAGGCGATAGAGGGGGAGGTACCCATGCTCAAGCAACCTCCCTACAAAGTGCCGCAACCCGAAACACGGCCGGCCACTGCAGAACAGGAAACGCTTGATGTGCTGTTGGCCCGTCTGGACCGGCTGATCGGTCTGGCGCAGATCAAAAAACACATTCACGATTTTGTGGATTATCTGCGTTTTGAGCAGCTCCGGCAGCAGAAAGGGTTTAAGGACGGGGAACCCATTCAGTTGCATTGTGTGTTTACCGGCAATCCGGGTACGGGAAAGACCACTGTGGCCCGTTTGCTGAGCCGCATTTGGGCCCGAATGGGATTGTTGAGCCGCGGTCATCTGGTGGAAGTGGAGCGTGCCGATCTGGTGGCCGAATACATTGGCCAGACGGCTCCCCGGACGCGGGAAGTGATTAACCGGGCGCGTGGTGGCGTTTTGTTTATTGACGAGGCGTATGCGCTGGCCAGAAAAGCCGATGACGGCCGTGATTTTGGTCGCGAGGCCATTGAAGTGCTGTTGCGCGAGCTGAGCGACGGACAGGGTGATCTGGCTGTCATTGTTGCGGGCTATCCGGAAGAGATGAACGTTTTTCTGAACAGCAATCCCGGATTGAAATCGCGCTTTTCCCGTCAGTTTCATTTTCCCGATTACCTGCCGCAGGAGTTGGATGAAATTGCCGCCTATGCAGCAGCTGAACGCCAACTGGTTTTCGGACCGGGAGCGCGGGAATTTTTATATGAAAAAATTGTTGATGCATACCGGAACCGGGATCGCACGTTTGGCAATGCCCGTCTGGTGAATGGATGGATAGATGAGGCCCGCGTGAATATGGGCTTGCGCGTCATGCGGCAGGAAAATCCGCATCAGCTGGACCGGGAATCGTTCAGCACCCTGCACCGTGAAGACTTTGAAAAAATTTTTGCTGCCAGGCAGCGCCCACTTCCCGACATTCCGGTTGACGAGGCCCTGCTCAAAGCAACGTTGCACGAGCTGAACAGCCTGGTAGGCCTTTCCAACGTTAAGGCAGATGTAAATGAGATGGTTAAGCTGGTGCGCTATTACCGGGAAGAAGGAAAAGATGTGCTGAGCCGTTTTTCGTTGCATACCGTTTTTGTTGGCAATCCCGGAACCGGCAAGACCACAGTAGCCCGGCTGCTGGCCCGCATTTACAAGGCGCTTGGCCTGTTGGAACGTGGTCATCTGGTGGAAGTGGACCGCCAGGGGCTGGTCGCTGCTTACATTGGCCAAACGGCTATCAAAACAGCAGAAGTCATTGACCGGGCCCAGGGCGGCGTGTTGTTTATTGATGAGGCCTATGCGCTGGCCAGCGGGGGGCAACACGATTTTGGTCAAGAGGCTATTGAAACCCTGCTCAAACGCATGGAAGATCAGCGCGGCCAGTTTGTGGTTATTGTGGCCGGCTATCCGGAGAACATGCAGCGGTTTTTGCAAGCCAATCCGGGGCTGCATTCCCGTTTTGACAAAACGCTGGTATTTGAAGACTATTCGCCGGAAGAACTCATGCAAATAGCCGAAGACCTGTTCGCGCGGGAAGGGATGACCCTTGAGCCGGCTGCTGCCGAGCACCTCAGAAGGTACTTTCGGTCCATTTACGAACGGCGATCTGCCCACTTTGGCAATGCCCGTCAGGTCAGGCGCGTGGTGGAGGAAGCCATTAAAAACCGTGATCTGCGCCTGTCGGCGTTGCATAAAGATCAACGCAGCGTTGCGGTTTCACAGATTCTGCTGTCTGACGTGGCCGTATTTTCGCCATCAATGAAAGCAGGCTCCCTGCGCCGCCCCATCGGCTTCGATCTGCCGGAACCAGACGGTGGCCCGGCCGCATGATGAGGCCGTTCTTATTTTTGCGCCACAAATTGCAAAGATGCTCCTGCTCAAGATTCTGTTTCCCTACATCGTGCTGGTAGTGGCAGCCATAGGCGCTATTCTTTCCATGATCCTGTATTTTTCTGATTTTGAAAAAGGGCTGGAGCATCATGATGAAGAGGGGCATCACGGGCATTGAACCTGCTCTTTGCTGACGTAGGTCTTTTTCTTTGTTAGAGCCGGAAGCGTGACCGGTTATCAGCTTTCGGGCTATTCCTTTTTCCGCTTCAGCCGCCACGGCTTGTCTGGGCTGTTGCACATGTTTACTCGGCTGCTATGTTGTTTAAGCGAAACCATTCCGTCAGTTACGTGCAGGGCAGCTTTCCGCGCAACGGCGTAAGCGACCATTATGCTGCTGCAGCAGGCAAACCGTTGCCCCGAAATGTTGCTTACTGCACCACCAGCCGTGCGGTATAGGAGGCAGAGCCGATGGAGATCTGCAGTAGGTAAAGACTTTTTTCCGCAGACAGGTCCACATCAGCAGACCAGGAAGCCGGCAGGCTATTGAGCTTTTCCGTGTAAACGGTTTGGCCGATCAGGTTTTTGATGCGAACCACAACAGGATCCGCAACCGGCTCGCTGGCCTGCAGGTCAATGCGGAATTTTCCATAGGAAGGATTGGGAAAAACCGTCAGTTGAAAGGGCAATTCTTCCCCATGGATGCCGGTGGCCAGTAGCGTAGTAAAATCCTGCTGGAGCACAGTGCTTTGACCATATGGATCGCATTGCTGCTGCACAAAAACGGTGTAGGTGGTATTGCTTTGCAGGCCGATCAACCACAGCGGCGATGTGGCCGGACTGATGGGTATGTTGCCGGGAGCGCCGAAGTAGGTAGGCGCTTTGCCGTACTCCAGGTAATAGGGATAAAAACATTCATCGCATTGCCAGCTCACCTTGGCCGTGTAGGTGCCGATGCTGGAAACGGTCAGTGTGGAAGGAGCATTGCAGGTGAATTCCCTGATGGTCAGATCGTCAAAGCTGAGGTAAAACGGGGGACTGCTGGTGGTTGCCTGACAATGAATGCCGAAGTAATAGGTGCCGCTGGCAACGGGCACAAACACTTTCTGAAGCGGCGTATAAGGCAGCACCTGGGGCTGATTCTGACTGACGAGCAGATTGGTCATTCCCGTAACGGTAGGCGATGTGCCGTAATAACAGCCCAGTTGATTCCAACCCGGGTAACCGTCGGTAACATAGTAAACAATGAACTGGTAGGGGATGCCAGCGGTTAGTTCCAGACCGGAGGTGAAGAAATAATCATTACAAGGCGCAGCGAAGGAAGCAAATTTGCTTCCGGTGCGCGGCACGCGGTTGTGCGTTGTCTGAAACGTGGTGTAGGTCAGATTGGCCTTTGCCGGGTTGGTGGCGCTCATGCAGTTGGGAAACTCATTGTTAACGGTTATGCTTTCAAAGCTTTCCACATAGGGGAGGGATGGAGTGCCGAGCTGATCCACATAAACAGGTACCGAATAGGCAGACAAGCCGGAGTTGGTACAGGTAACCAGGCAGCGGTAATAGGTGGGGGAAATTTGTGATGCTAGATACGTTTGGGTAGTAGCTCCGCTGATGAGGTTCCAGGCAATGCCGTCGGGCGAATATTCCCACTGATAGGCCAGGGCGGAAGCCAGAGCCGATCCGCTCAGCGACAGCGTGAACGGAACACCGGAACAGACACTGGAGCCGGCTGTAACGGCAGTGCCGGCATTAGGGGTTCCGCTGCACGGCGGGTACTCGGCAACCAGCAATTCATCAAAACTCAGATACCAGGGCACGAAGTTGGCATTACAATAAATACCGATGTACATGGTTCCGGTAAAAGTGGCCACGAAGGTTCCGCTCAGGTTCTGGTACGACGTATTGATCGGGGTAAGAACCTCGGCAATCAGGTTGGTCATGGCGCTGCTGTTCGGTGCATTGCCGTAATACAGTGCAAACTTGTTCCAGCCTGTATAGCCGTCGGTGATGTAATAAATGCTGGTGAGGTAGGTGTTGCCGGCGGTAACGGGAATAGCGGTGGTGAAGAACCAGTCGTCGCAGCCGTATTTAAACGATCCGAAGTTGTTGCCGCTGAACGGAAACCGGTTGTAGGAGCCCTGATCGCCTACGTAGGTAAAAGTGCGGATGTTCAAATTGGTGGACGACATGCAGTTGGGATATGCATTGTTCTGACTGATCGATTCAAAACTTTCGGTGTAGGGCAAGGTCAGGTTAATAAGAACATTGATTTGCACAGGGGAAGATGTGGCCGCCAGGCCGGAATTAACACAGGTGACCTGACAACGGTAATATGCGGGACCGGCAGGGGTGAAGACATAATTGTTGCTGTTGGCGCCGGGAAGGTTGGTCCAGCTTACACCATCCGGTGATGACTGCCATTGATAGATGATGCCCGAGGCGATCGTGCTTCCACTCAGCGACAGGCTGACGCTGTTGCCGGGGCAAACGTTGAGGGCGGAGGCTACGGTGGTGCCGCCCACAGGCTGACCGGAACAGGGCAGCAATTCTACCAGCGACAAGTCGTCAAAGGTCAGATACCAGGGGGAAAAGGAGGCATTGCAGTATATGCCGAGGTAGTACGTTCCGGTGACAGCGGGAGAAATCTGACCCTTCATTTCCTGATAGGTGGAATTGATGGGATTGCTGACGCTGGCAATCGGATTGATCATGGACACCGCATCAGGGGAGGATCCATAGTAAGCGGCCAGCAGGTTCCAGCCCGAGAAACCGTCGGTAATGTAGTATAATGAAAATTCGTAAGTTTTTCCGGCCTGCAGTTCTACCGCATTGGTAAAGAACCAGTCGTTGCAGCCATAGCGGAAGGAAGCGAACTTATCACCCGTGTAGGCAAAACGGTTGTAACTGCCCTGGTCGGCGGTGTAGGTCAAGGTCAGGCTGCCCAGATTGGTGGCTTTCATACATGCAGGCAGTTCGTTGTTGACGGTGATGTCTTCAAAGCTTTCGGTGTAGGGCAGACTGAGCTGCGAGTAGGTCGTTACCTGCACGGGATCAGAATAAGCAACCTGTCCGCTGGTGTTGCAGATCACCTCGCAGAGAAACCAGATGGTTTCATTGATCGGGTAGCTGATCTGGCTTTGGCTGGGTACGTAGAGGTAGAAATAATTGCTTCCGTCCAGAGAATAAGCCCAGTTGTAGGTGACGTTGGTGCCCGGGAAATTTTGCAGACTAAGGGTGACGGATTGCCCGGTGCAGACTTCTGTTTGCGAGGCCAGCGTGGCTCCGGGGGCAGGATAACCTGTGCAGGCAGCCGGCGGCTCGTAGGTAAACGTAAGCCCGTTGACGGGAGGCGTAACAGCCATGCCAAAAAAAGGCAACTGGCAGCCATCGGCATTGGTGAGTGCCTCACTGGTTACGTTCCAGTCGTGAGGAAAATCGGTGCGCCGGGCATGGAAATCGGTTGAACTGACACCGCTCAAACCCACCTGGGCGACGGCAGAGAAATTGGAAGCAGCACCAAAAATCACTTTTCCATATACAATCTCAACAAATTGATCTGATTCCTGACCTCCGTTTTCGTGAAGCCGGATCTGGAAGTTGAGCGTATCGCCGGTGCCGGCTGTACCGTAGCGCTTGTAATTCTTCCACTGAATGACGCAAATGCGGTTTGGGGCCGTACCAATGGTTTGTATGCGCAGGGTGGCGCCCGTCTGCCCCTGAAGGTCGCGACCGAAAGCGGCAATACGATTGCGTTGTGTGGGAAAAACAGTCAATGCCGTGGAAGCCAGTGGCAGGTAGCTGCTGGATGAAGCCAGATCAACAGCCGGTGATTGCTGCGAACTGCCAAAAGCAATCCAGCCGTTGGCATTTATGCCGATACGGTCAAACTGAATGCCGTTGAAATAGAAATAAAATCCGATATCCAGGCCCGGACCTTGTGCAGTGGTGCCGCCCTGCGGATTCAGCGGGTCAACAAATCGCTGATCGTCGTTGGCTTCCGTGCCCAGCAACAGTCCTCCAGAAATTTCTGAATAGGTGCTGTTGCTTTGATAAAATGTATAAAAGCTGACGTCAGCTTTTGCTGTTGCTGCCAACCATAGGAAAAAAAGGCAGAAGCGTACCTGATGGTTCATGATCTCGAAATAATTGTCTGAAAACATTGAGAAAGTTACTGCATTTGTGCAAAAGCCTGTAAGGCCGGCCGGTCGCTAATATCAGCAAAAACAGTGTAGAAATTCCTGCGGGCGACGCGCAATGGCAGTGCCTTTTACCGCAGCGCAAAAGGCCTGGGGCAACTGCATGGGAAAGAAATGCTACGCAATCACATGTTGCGTCGGTACTGCCCGCCCACTTCAAACAAGGCCTGTGTGATCTGGCCCAGCGAGCAATACTTCGTGCATTCCATCAGGTGTTCAAACAGGTTATTCGCCGTAGTGGCGGCCTGTTGAAGATTTTTTAGCAAAGCCGAAGCCTTGTCACCATGACGTTGATGTAATTCGCGCACACGGGTAATCTGCAGTTCTTTTTCTTCCTGGGTGCTTCGGATCACTTCTGCGGGAATAACAGTGGGCGAACCGGTGGAGGATAAAAAGGTATTGACGCCGATGATCGGGTATTGCCCGGAATGTTTCAGCGTTTCGTAGTACAGGCTTTCCTCCTGAATTTTTCCCCGCTGATACATGGATTCCATAGCACCGAGCACGCCGCCGCGCTCATTGATCCGGTCAAATTCGGCCATAACGGCTTCTTCCACCAGATCGGTAAGCTCTTCAATGATGAAGCTGCCCTGCAGGGGATTTTCGTTTTTGGCCAGGCCCAGTTCGCGGTTGATGATGAGCTGAATGGCCATGGCGCGCCGAACGCTTTCCTCCGTTGGAGTGGTAATGGCTTCGTCGTAGGCATTGGTATGCAGGCTGTTGCAGTTGTCGTAAATGGCATAAAGGGCCTGCAAGGTGGTTCGGATGTCGTTGAAATCAATCTCCTGCGCGTGCAAACTGCGGCCAGAGGTCTGAATGTGGTATTTCAGCATTTGAGAGCGCTCGTTGGCGCCGTACCTGCGCTTCATGGCCTTGGCCCAGATGCGCCGGGCCACCCGCCCGATCACGGCGTATTCGGGATCCAGCCCGTTGGAGAAGAAAAACGAAAAGTTGGGCGCAAAGTCGTCAATGGGCATACCCCGGCTCAGGTAATATTCCACATAGGTAAAACCATTGGCGAGCGTAAATGCCAGTTGCGTTATGGGATTGGCGCCGGCCTCGGCTATGTGGTAACCGGAAATGGAAACACTATAGAAATTGCGGATTTTGTGATCAATGAAGTACTGCTGCATATCGCCCATAAGGCGCAGCGAAAACTCAGTGGAAAAGATGCACGTGTTTTGTGCCTGATCTTCTTTAAGAATGTCGGCCTGAACAGTGCCCCGCACCTGACGCAAAGTATCGGCTTTGATTTTTTCATATACTTCGGGCGGTAACACCTGATCGCCGGTGGTGCCCAGCAACAGCAAACCCAGTCCGTCATGGCCTTCGGGGATTTCGCCGGCATATTGCACTTCGGGCGGCACTGGAGGCAAAGGCAGGTCGGGGCAGTGGCTGCGGATGTAGCGCTCGCATTGCTGATCAATAGCGGCATTGAAAAAGAAACCGGTGAGGATGGCGGCTGGCCCGTTGATGGTCATGCTCACCGAAGTCTTGGGGTTGCAGAGATCGAATCCGCTGTAGAGCTTTTTGGCATCATCCAGACAACAAATGCTGACGCCGGCGTTGCCGATTTTTCCATAGATGTCAGGGCGATAATCGGGGTCGCGGCCGTAGAGGGTTACTGAATCAAAGGCGGTACTCAGCCTTTTGGCCGGCATCTGATATGACAAATAATGAAAGCGCCGGTTGGTGCGTTCCGGGCCGCCTTCACCGGCAAACATGCGGGTGGGGTCTTCTTCTTCCCGCTTAAAAGGATAAATGCCTGCAGTGTAGGGGAATTGGCCGGGAAAGTTTTCCTGGGCATACCACCGCACAATCTGGTCCCAGGCCGTGAAGCGGGGGGTGGCTACGCGGGGTATTGAAAGATGTGCCAGTGATTGGTGATGGGTTTTAACGCGAATCTCCTTGTTGCGCACCGTGTAGGTAAACACCTCATTGCGGTAGCGCTGCACTGAAGAAGCCCATTGACGAATGGCAGCTAATAGTTGGGGATCGAACTGCGTAAGGAGCTGGTGCCATTGGTGGTACAGAGCGGAGCGGGTGGCATCAACATCTGCCGAAGGAGCGTCTGCGCTTTCGTGCAGCAGGTCAGGTCCGCCCAGCAGCAACAGACTGCGGTGCAGGGCCTGCAGGTCAGCAGCGAGGCGGGCCTGTTCCTCCACCCATCGATTGTAGGTGCGCACCGTTTCGGAAATTTCTCCCAGATATCGGGTACGCGCGGGGGGAATTATGTACTGTTTTTCGGTAGTCTGAAGTTTGAGGGTTGACTGGGGCTGAAGGCCTGTTGCTCCCGTACGCGTGCGCAGCAGATCCAGCAGGGCCAGGTACAGTTGATTGACTCCGGGATCGTTAAACTGGGAAGCGATGGTGCCAAATACGGGCAGCTCCTCCGGTTTGCGATCAAACAGATGGCGGTTGCGCTGGTATTGTTTACGTACGTCGCGCAGCGCATCGGCGGCGCCGCGTTTATCAAACTTGTTGATGGCCACGACGTCGGCAAAATCCAGCATGTCGATTTTTTCCAACTGGCTGGCAGCACCGTATTCGGGGGTCATCACATAGAGCGACACATTGGCTACGTCATGGATTTCGGAATCGCTCTGGCCAATACCTGCTGTTTCCAGAATAATCAGGTCGAAGGCTGCAGCTTTCAGGACAGTGAGCACATCAAGCACGGAACGGGACAGCGCCAGATGAGCCTGACGGGTGGCCATGGAACGCATGAAGACGCGATCGTCATTTATGGCGTTCATGCGGATGCGGTCGCCCAGCAGAGCGCCGCCGGTCTTGCGTCGGGTTGGATCTACGGACAGAATGGCCAGTTGCAGGCGGGGATGGTCCATCAGCAACCGGCGAACGAGCTCATCCACCAATGAAGATTTACCGGCGCCGCCGGTTCCGGTGATTCCCAGAACGGGCGTGGCAGACGAGCGGGCTTCGGCACGCAGGATCTGCAGAGCCCCTTTGGCAGTTTCCGGAAAGTTCTCAATTGCGGAAATGGTACGGGCTATGGCCTGATGATTGCGCTGGCGGATCAGGTTCCATTCGCCGTTCAGCTGATGGCCCAATGGAAAATCGCAGCGGTGGAGCAGGTCGTTGATCATGCCTTGGAGGCCCATGGTGCGGCCGTCGTCAGGTGAGTAGATACGGGCAATGCCGTAACGGTGCAGCTCCTCAATTTCGTGCGGCAGAATAACGCCACCCCCACCGCCAAAAATGCGTATGTGCCCGCAACCCTTTTCGTTCAGCAAGTCATACATATATTTAAAATACTCCATATGACCGCCCTGATAGGAGGTAAGGGCAATAGCCTGCACGTCTTCCTGAATGGCGCAACGGACCACCTCATCCACGCTTCGGTCATGACCCAGGTGAATCACTTCAGCACCGCTGGACTGCAGGATCCGCCGCATGATGTTTATGGCAGCATCGTGCCCGTCAAACAGGGAGGCAGCGGTAACGATGCGGATTTTGTGGGCAGGTTTGTATACCGCTATTTGAGGCATGGACAAGCGGTTGCAACGGGTAAAGATAGGAAGAATGCCAGCCGGACGGATGGCAGAGCAGCGGGTCGCCAGAGGCTCAGAACACGACCATGCGCTCGTAATGACCGTCTGGTGCAATCAGACGCAAGACAAAGCTGCCCCGGGCTGGTGCTGTTACCTGAATGGTTTGCGGAGCAGGGGAAAGTTCAACAGGCAGGGAGGAACAGATCCGGCCCTGCATGTCAATAACCTGAAGTTGGGCTGATGCCTGCAATGCTGCCGGCAGGGTGAGTTGCCATCCGTCATGCCATTGGGCTACCTGAAATGCATAGGGCTCAACGGAGAGGGCGGTATTTTCCTCCTCTTCACGACCTGTGCAGTTTTTGATTTCTACTTCCAACCGGTTGCCGCTCTTTTTAATTTTTACGCCACCAATAGTGATGCGTGAGCCGGCCGAGTAAGTAAATGAACCGCTCTGAATTTTCACATTGTCTTTATCGTAATTGGCCCATTTGATGGTGGAGCCCCCCGCGGGTATAAAATTTTGTGTGCGTCGAAGGGTGATGTCGGCGTAACAGGAGGAATAGTTGCCCTGAGCCACCCCGCCTATGGTGTAGTTGTTTAAGGTGAATCTGCAGGTCCATTTACAAACATTATCCGTAATGGAGTCAAATGTTATGTAGGCGCTGTAAGCTCCGGAAGGGTCGCCGCTGTTCACTGTACCATCGCCGGGATTCTGATTGATGTCGCAATTGCTGATGGCAGGATAGGAGCGGTTGCGTCGGAATTGGGAAAAGGGCGGAGTGATTTCGCTGTCAAAGAAATTGGCTCCCGATCCATTGTGCTGGCGTTGGTCCCAGAAATGAACGCCACCCTGCCAGCTCATTTCGTTCTGATTAAGGTAGGCAGGTTTATCGCTCCAGCCAACGGTAACATCGTTTTTGCCGTGAATGGTGTAAATGATCGGCAGGCCGATGGTGGAGTATTTCTGGATCATGGTTTTGATGTCCATCAGGTCAAAGGCTACCAACGAGGTGCCGGTGGTTTTGTCTTTAATGTCGCTCAGTAATCGGGAGTTGCTTTTTCCCCACAACTGCTCGTCGCTGGTGTCCGGATCCAGATTGTAGCTTTTGATCTTGATAGGCGAAACAATGGAGTAAACGGCATTTATTTTTTCGGGAATGATCATGGCGGTTACTAATGCTCCAAAGCCGCCGGCTGATTTGCCGACCAGGTTCACCTGGTTGGAATCTATGGGAAGGTATTTCGTTGCCCAGCGAATGGTGTGGATGTAGCGGTGCTGATGATACATGCGAATGGTGCCGCTGGTGGGTATTGGATTCGTCAGGATGTACGGATTGAAATTTTCGTGATATCCGGTCCAGAACGTGTTGCCACCGGCACCAGAGCCGTACCCATTGGGCAACGGCAGCCAGTCATCCATACTAATCATAATGCAATTGTTGATGGCAAAGGAGGAAAATTGTTCCAAGCCTGAGCCAATAAACGCATTTCCTTCAATGCCTTCATAAAAAACATACAGGGGTCCGCCCACATAATTGCCACGATAAATCATAATAAAATTAAATCCATAAGATCCCTGACTGAACATGTACGGATAATGGGGCAGGTTGCGGTGGTCGCCGAATTGTACGTAGCGATAGCAGGTTTCGCCGGTTGATCCGGTAACGAAAGAGCTTTGCAACACAGGCTTGGGATCGGCAACGGTTTCCTGCACCGGCGAGGCCAGCGTGTTGGAGCCTACCGTCATTTTGGAGTATTCTTTTCCGGTTGACATGCGGGTTACCGTCACGGCATAGTAATAGGCTGCATCGGAATCGCAGGTAACGACGTACAATCCGGTATTTGCGCTGAGCGGAGGCCCGCCGTCTTCAATGCTGTAAAAAGTTTTGGTTCCCAGCTTGCGGGTGAGGCGCACGTTCAGCGATGAGCTGTCCATGACGTATCCTCCGATATACACCGAAGGGGTGATCTTGCTTTTTTTGTCCAGTTTGGACGTGCTTCGGTAAATTTTGTATTTGTAGCCTGTGCCAGCCGGGCAGGTCCAGGTCAGAAAAACCTGGCCGTTGCGGTACGTGGCTTGCAGGTTGGACACATAAACAGCCTGGGCCATTCCTTCCAGAAAAAGGGACGATGCAAGCAACACCAAGGCGAGGATTCGCACACTTTGTTTCAAAGTCACCATGTTTTTGTTCGTCACTTCTAAATTTTTTTTACACTATGCCGGATGCAATCATCTGGCATCATGGGGTGGGTAGTAGGCGCACATTCGGCATGGAACGTGCGGATCTGGGCTCAGCAAGCCCTTTTGGGCAAACTGGAACGTGTTACGAGCTTGGCCCGCAAAGGTTTCAACAACAAAGCAGGTCAGCAAGGGGTTAAGGCAATTATGGGCGCGGCAAAGATGAATTTTTTTGTCAAAATATTTCTACAACTCCTGGTCTTTATGCACAACACACCTTACAGGGTGTAGCCCCTTTACGATACAAGCCTGAGGAAGGCAAATTACCGGCGAGGTCCGGCGCGTTCCAGCCGGATGCCTACTGCCATAATTCCCGGCAGCGGATCCTGCCGCATGTTGTGAGCAAGAGTGAAGCGATAAAGACCCGGTTGAGCGAAGTAGGCATTTTGCTGAATGAGGGTGCGATAGTCCCAGATATCACCCAGTCCATCGCCAAACCACATGCCTTTTTCATCGCCAAGCAAGATCTCCAGCTGTTTGCTGCTGGAGCTTCCGTCGGCAGCGGTCATGCCGACAATAAGCCAAATGTTGCGGTACGGATAATGGGTGGTATGACGAATGTTCAGGAATAGATTATATAGCAGGGAAGTATCTTTAATTTCTACTAAAAACTCGGGGACCGTTTGGGAATGCCAGATGTAATTTTTGATGGTAACATTTTTTTCATATTGCCGGTTGGGATCGCAGGCAGCCACCAGACAGGCCATAACTGTAGCCAGACCCACTTTAGTTGCAAAATGTTTTGGTGAATTCCCCAGAAGCCAGCTATGCCGAACCATTTCGCGAATTGGGGCGGGACCCTTTTTTATGCCTCTTCTTCTTTTTGCGGCGCGAATCCTGCCGCTCCAACGCTTGGAGCGAGACCTGACCGACTACATTGGAAAATTCTACAGTTGCTGCGGGTTGCTGGGGCTGTGTCCAGGTGCTCAGGTCATCGGGCTGCTGACCTGACTGGTTCATGGATTGAATTTTTCGAACCTGTTCAGGAGTTAAGGCAAACTGCTTGGTGCTGTTTTTATACGCATAATACATGACATTTTTAAATATATCCGCCTTTTGGAGCACGGCAATTCCGGCGCGGGTTTCCAGCTTTTCGGCTGCCATGGGCAGGGTTTTGAGCGCCTCCAGATACAGATCCAGCTCGTAGTTCAGGCAGCATTTTAGTCGTCCACACTGGCCGGCCAGCTTGGCATGATTGATGGCCAGCTGCTGATAGCGGGCGGCAGCAGTGGTTACGTTACGAAACTGGGTCAGCCAGGTCGAGCAGCACAACTCCCGGCCGCAGGAGCCTATGCCGCCGATGCGTCCTGCTTCCTGCCGGCTGCCCATTTGATGCATTTCCACTTTGACGTGAAATTCCCGCGCCAGGACCCTGATTAGCTCGCGGAAGTCCACCCGATGATCGGCGGTGTAATAAAATGTAGCCTTACGTCCGTCAGCCTGATATTCTACATCGGAAACTTTCATGTCCAAATTCATCTGGGCCACTATGGAACGGGTACGAATCAGGGTAGGTTTTTCCTTGCTTCTCACCTGTTCCCAACGTTGCAAATCCACCTCGGTGGCCAGGCGCAGTATGCTGCGCACCTCCCCTTTTTTTGCCGGATCTACATTTTTTTTCTTCATCTGAAGCAGGGTGGTGGCTCCGGTCAGTGTAACCACGCCCATATCGTAGCCTATGGCAGCTTCTACCACCACAATATCCCGTGCGCTGATGGGCAATTGCTGATGGTTGGCATAAAAAGCCTTACGACTTCCGTTTTTAAAACTTACCTCCACATAAGGAAAAACCTGTGCGGCGGGAATAGGCAGATCGGCCAGCCAGTCGTAGCTGTTTAGGCGGTTGCAGCTTCCGGTAGTGCAGTTGCCAAAGCTGCGGCAACCCGGCGGCTTTCCTTTAATTCCTACCGTACATCCGTTGCAAGCCATGGGGTGAAGTTACGTGCTATCGGGCAAGCAGGCCGGTGGCTTTCCTTTAAGCAGCGATCAGCGAGCGCGTGCGCAGCGTCAGATTCAGGAAGACCAGGCGGGCATGTGCATTTCGCTCTATAAAATAGCGGCAGCGCTCCAGCCAGCAGGCCAGTTGCTGAAGCTGCGGAGGATTCAATCGGGCCAGGGTGCGGCGGGTCAGCTGCAGTTCCTCGTCGCTGATTCGGTATTGGCCGTTTGCAGCAAAGCGTGCATACAACCACTGCCGGAGGAAGGCCAATGCATAACGAAAGAAGGCTTTCTGTTCTTCGCGGCTCAGGGATCCGATGTGTTCGGTCCATTTCCAGGCAGCTAAAAGGTCGTTAGCCGCCAGCACGTTCAGCCATTCGACAAAAACGGGAGCCATGTCGCTGATCTGCTGCTGCAGCAGCCGCTGTGCATCGTTCCAGTTGCCCTCGCAGGCACGTGCCAGATGGCGGGCCTGGTCTTCTGAGAGTGTATGACGTGCCCGCAAAACTTGAACCAGATCTTCTTCAGCGATTGGCCCTACGGTAATTAACTGGCAGCGGGAAACGATGGTCGGCAACAACTCATCACTGTTGCGGGCAATCAGCATCCACAGGGTGTTGGGCGGAGGCTCTTCCAGCATTTTGAGCAGGATGTTGCCTTCCTTACCCAAGAGCCCTGCCTGCCAGATCAAGGCAATTTTATATGTGCCTTCAAAATGACGGAGCATCAGGCGCTGCAGCAGGCTGCGGCAATCTTCTGCCGTCAGGTTGAGTTGTTTTCCCTCCGGAGCCAGACAGGCCAGCCAGTCTTCATAGTCCAGATAGGGGTTGGCAGTGAGTGCGCTGCGGAACTGCTGCAAAAACTGTTTGTTGCGGGTAGGTGCCTCTTCGTCGCTTTTTTGTTTGTAAGCAGGAAAAGCCAGATGCAGATCGGGATGGATGAGCTTATCCATTTTGCGGCACGATGCACAGTGGCCGCAGGCATCAGTTTCTGAAGTTTCAGTGCAGTTGGCATATCGGGCAAAAGCCCAGGCCAGTGGCAGCGGGCCGTAACCTTCTTCCCCTAAAAACAAATAAGCATGAGCGGCACGATGGGCTTTTATGCCGGAGCGCAGCATAGATTTGATATGCTGCTGGCCAACCACGTCGCTGAATAGCACGATTCAGCAGGTTATTACTGCTCGGGCAAAGGTAGCAGGCCTCCGGCAGGGGATTCCCCTATGGCTGACGCAGAAAAGGTGTATCTTGGCCAACGAAAATTCTGCCTATCGCACCACGGTTACTCCTGTAAACCAAATCCCAGGCATTGCACCGATATGCGGTGGCCACAATGAGTTTGGCAGAAGGTGCTAACGTCATTGCGCCGCCCAAGCGATCTTTGCCGGCTTACGATGGGCATACGCATTAACAAAAAAGAGGCATTGCTCTACCACAGCTCGGGGCGACCGGGCAAGATAGAAGTGGTGCCCACCAAACAGACCAAGACGCAGCGCGATCTGGCTCTGGCCTATTCTCCCGGTGTGGCCGAGCCGTGTCTGGAAATTGCTGCAGACCCCAAACAAGTGTACACTTACACGGCTAAGGGCAATCTGGTGGCCGTGATTACCAACGGTACGGCCGTGCTGGGGTTGGGCGATATCGGACCGGAAGCTTCCAAGCCGGTGATGGAAGGCAAAGGCATCCTGTTCAAGCTGTTTGCAGATATTGATGTTTTTGATATTGAAGTCAACGCCAAGAGCGTGGACGAATTTGTTTCCGTGGTAAAAGCGTTGGAGCCAACATTCGGAGGTATCAATCTGGAAGACATCAAAGCGCCGGAATGTTTTGAAATTGAGCAACGACTCAAGCGCGAGCTGAGTATTCCGCTGATGCACGACGATCAGCATGGCACCGCCATTATTTCGGGAGCGGCTCTGATCAATGCGTTGATGCTTCAGCAAAAAAAAGCGGAAGAGGTTAAGGTTGTGATTTCGGGTGCTGGGGCATCGGCACTTTCCTGCGCGCATCTGTACATGGCGCTGGGGGTGCGCAAAGAACACATCGTCATCACCGATTCCAAAGGAGTGGTGCATGCCGAAAGGAAAGATCTGGATGCCTACAAGGCGCATTTTGCTACGTCGCTGCCGGTGCGCACCCTGGAGGAAGCGCTGCGTGGGGCTGACGTGTTTCTCGGCTTGTCCAAAGGAAACATTGTTACGCGGGATATGGTGAAAACCATGGCTTCGCGCCCTATCATTTTTGCTTTGGCCAATCCCGATCCGGAAATTCCGTACCGCGAGGCGGCAGAAGCGCGGCCCGATGCAATCATTGCAACCGGACGGTCCGATTTTCCCAATCAGGTCAATAATGCGCTGGGTTTTCCGTTCATTTTTCGCGGCGCTCTGGATGTGCGGGCTACAGAAATCAATGAAGCCATGAAGCTGGCTGCCGTTTATGCGTTGGCCGAACTGGCCCGCCGACCGGTGCCCGACCTGGTCAACCTGGCCTATGGTGAAAAAAACCTGACGTTCGGAAAGGATTACATCATTCCCAAGCTCATTGATCCGCGCCTGCTGGTAACGGTAGCGCCTGCTGTGGCGCGGGCTGCCATGGAATCGGGAGTGGCCAGCCAGCCCATTACCGACTGGGAGGCTTACATCAACCAACTGTCGCAACGGCTGGGTCGCGATGATGCCATGCTGCGTGCCTTAGTTAACCGGGCGCGTCAGGACCCGCAGCGCGTGGTATTTGCCGAAGCCGACAACTTCAAGATTCTCAAAGCTGCCCAGTCCGTTTGTGAAGACGGCATTGCCAAACCCATCCTGCTGGGTCCCAAAAAGAAAATCAAGGCCATCATCAAGCAGCATAATCTGGATCTGGAAGAGGTGCCCATTATTGATCCCAATGATCCGGAGATGGATGCCGTGCGCGACGAATACGGCAGATGGCTATTTGAAAGGCGCAAGCGCAAGGGACTGACGTTGTACGAAGCCAAAAAGCTGATGCGTGAGCGCAATTACTTCGGGGCCATGATGTTGATGAGCGGCGAAGCCGATGCGCTCATTTCCGGATTAACACGCAACTACGCCCAAACCATTCGGCCCGCCCTTCAGGTGATTGGCACGAAAGAAGACGGGCATCGCGTAGCTGGCATGTACATTCTGTTCACCAAACGCGGCCCCCTGTTCTTTGCTGACTGCACCGTCAACTTTAATCCTACGTCCGAAGAACTGGTGGAGATTACGGTACTCACTGCGCAGGCGGTGCAGCATTTCAACATACAGCCCAGGGTGGCCATGCTGTCGTATTCCAATTTTGGCTCCAGCCGCGATGGCGAAGCGCGCGTGGTGGCCGAAGCCGTAGCGCTGCTTAAGCAGCGCTATCCCGGATTGGTGGTTGACGGCGAGATGCAGGCCAACTTTGCATTCGACATCGAACTGTTGCGGGAAAACTATCCCTTCTGCGACTTGGTAGACGGCGGGGCCAACACCCTGATTTTTCCAAACCTGTCGGCCGGTAACATTGCTTACAAGCTCATGCAGTCGCTGGGTTATGCCGAAGCCATTGGTCCTGTGTTGCTGGGCCTGCGCAAGTCGGTGCATATTCTGCAGTTAGGAAGCAGCGTTCGTGAAATCATTAACATGGTCACCATTGCGGCCGTAGATGCCCAGGCCAAAAAAAAGTGACGGATGATCGGATTAACGGTAAAGCGACGTAGGGGTTTATAACAACAGCTATGCTGGCATTCATACAGGGACGGATTGTATCGCTCACGCCGGCGCAGGTGGTGCTGGAAGCCGGAGGCATCGGCTATCAGTTGCATATTACGCTGAATACGTTTTCGCGGCTGGAAGGTCAGTCACAATGCCGGCTACTGACTTATCTGCATCTGAGCTCACCGGTGCAGGGCAACCTGCAGGCTCAGCTTTATGGTTTTTTTGATGAAGAAGAGCGGCAGTTGTTCGTGCAGATGCTGGATGTATCGGGAATAGGTGCAGCCACGGTGCGGCTGCTGTTGTCTTCCCTCACGGCAGCAGAAATCCGCCAGGCCATACTGACGGAGAATTCAGGTCTGTTGGAGCGGGTGAAAGGCATTGGCCCCAAAACGGCCAAGCGGTTGATTCTGGAATTAAAAGATAAGGTCGGACGGGTAGGAGGCGCCATGGCTGCCGATGTTTCGGTTGCCCAGGCCGGATCTGCCACAGCACGTCAGGAAGCCGTGGCTGCCCTGCTGATGCTGGGCTATACACGACCACAGGCCGAGCAGGCGGTGGCACGGGCCAGTCAGCAGCAACCCGAAGCCAATACAGAAACGTTGGTGCGCTTAGCGTTAAGACAAGCGTGATATGAAAAAATGCAAGATGTTCTGCCGGAAAGAATATCGCCTGTTGCGTGGGCGTTTTCTTGAAGGGTATTTGTTTATAAACAGATACAAATCGATCTGAAGCGGTGAGCAGAAGCAACGGCATCGTCATTGGCAGTCTGCTGGCAGCGTTTGCTGCAGCCACGGTGCTTTCGGCGACGGTGAGCCGGTCCGGCCCGCAGGCTGCACCGCCCGGCGTTCAGGCCGATTCTCCGCCGGGGCCGCAGTTGCGTTATCCGATTCACGACCGGTACAGCGATTACTACACCACGCCGGACAACCATTCTTTTGACCTGAAGGATCCGTCAGCCATTGAGCAGCAGATAGAATTTGATCCGCTCACCGGTCAGTACCTGCTCACCGAAACCATCGGCAACGATTTTTTTCGCAACCCCAGCTACCTGACGTTTGAGGAGTTTCTGGAATTGGAATTCAAAAAGCAGGAAGGCGACTATTGGCGTAAGCGCAGCAATGCCAGCGCCCTGCTCAGCGAGCAGGGCATTTTGCCGGAGGTCAACGTCAACAACCGTCTGGTAGATCGCATCTTCGGCGGCACGCGGGTAGACATCCGTCCGCAGGGCAATATTGACCTGACGTTTGGCGGCAACTATCAGAATATTCTTAATCCCACGCTCACCAAACGCCAGCGGCGGCAGGGCGGCTTTGATTTTGACATGCAAATTCAAATGAATGTGCTGGCCAAAATCGGCGACAAGCTGCGCATGAACGTCAACTACAATACGGGCGCCAACTTCAGTTTCGAAAATCAGGTGAAGCTGGAATACACCGGTTATCAGGATGAGATCATCCGCAAAATTGAAGCCGGCAATGTGGCGTTGCCCCTAAAGGGCTCGCTGATCACAGGCAGTCAGAATCTGTTTGGCCTCAAAACCCAACTGCAATTCGGCCGGCTTACCGTTACGTCGGTGATTTCGCAGCAGCAGTCCAAATCGCAAAGCATTACGCTGGAAGGCGGTGCGCAGACGCAGAATTTTCGCATCAGTTGCGACCGGTACGATGAAAACCGGAATTTTTTCCTCGGACAGTATTTCTATGAGGAATTCAACAACGCCATGGCCCAGATTCCGATCATCAATTCGCAGGTGAGCATCACCCGAATTGAGGTATGGGTTACCAATAAGACCGGCGTTACCACCGATGTGCGCAACATCGTAGCCTTTGCTGACCTGGGAGAATATCAGCCCTACAACCAGCTGACCTGCGCGGGCAATCCGGTGAACAGGCTGCCTTATGGCTATCATCCCCCTGTTGATGGCCCCGACCTGAATTCGAACAACCTCTATCAGCGGTTGACGCAGGACCCTGCACTGAGCCGGGCCCGTTTGCTGGATTATTCGCTGCAGACGCTGACCGAAAACCAGTTTCTTCCTTTTCAGGATTTTGAAAAAACCTATGCCCGCAAACTGGCACCCAATGAATACACGCTGGAACCGCAGTTGGGCTACCTGTTGCTTAACCAACAATTGCAGCCCGATGAAGTATTGGGCGTGGCCTACCAGTACACCGTAAACGGCCGGTTGTATCAGGTGGGTGAATTCAGCACCGATATAACGCCTGATGCCGATTCGGCCAAGGTGCTGTTCGTCAAGATGCTTAAAAGCACCAGCACCCGACCCAAGTTGCCTATCTGGAATCTGATGATGAAAAACGTTTATTCGTTGGGGGCGTTTCAGATTAACCCGGAAGATTTTTATCTGGACATATATTATCTGGATCCGGGCGGAGGCGAAAAGCGTTATCTGCCTGCCGACGAACTCAGCGGCAAGCCCCTGATCAGCGTGCTGGGGCTGGACCGTCTGAACAACAACCTGGATCCGCAGCCCGATGGGGTTTTTGATTTCATTCCCAACCTGACCATCATCCCGTCCAACGGCAAAGTGATTTTTCCCGTCGTTCAGCCATTTGGCAAGGACCTGCGCAGCAAATTCTCTAACCCGCTGCAGGCCCAGCAATACGTGTATCAGCAGTTGTACGATTCCACCAAAACCGTAGCCGAGCAGTTTCCGCAATTCAACCGGTATGTGCTGAAGGGAACATATAAGTCACGCACCAGCAATGAAATTTTTCTGGGAGCATTTAACGTGCCTCAGGGCTCGGTTTCAGTAACGGCCGGAGGACAGAAGCTGACCGAGAATGTGGATTACACCGTGGACTACAATCTGGGCCGCGTGCGCATCATCAATCAAAGCCTGCTCAATTCCGGAATTCCCATCAACGTATCGTTTGAAAACACCGATCTGTTCAGTTTTCAGACCCAAACCCTGTTCGGCACCCGGCTCGATTATTACATCAACCGCAACCTGTCATTAGGAGGTACTTTGCTGAAACTCTGGGAACGACCGTACACCAATAAACTCAATGCCGGTTACGATCCGATCAGCAATGCCATTTACGGTTTGGATGGAACCTACCAGAAAGAGCTGCCCGTTCTGACGCGTTGGGTGAATGCCCTGCCCCTGATAGAGACCACGGGCAGTTCTTCGCTAAGCATAACGGCGGAAGGCGCCAGGCTGGATCCCGGCCATTCGCGGGTGATCGGCCCGGAAGGCACCATCTACATTGATGATTTTGAGGGAACGCAAACTTCCTACGACCTGCGGTTTCCGTTCATCAGCTGGAAGCTGGCCAGCACACCTCAGGTAGCGCAGTTTCCTGAGGCCACTCGCGTAAACAACTGGTCGTACGGTTTCAACCGTTCCAAGCTCAGTTGGTACCAGATCGATCCGTTTTTCTGGAGCAATCAGGCTCCCGACGGCATCAAAAACAATTCGGCGCAGCAAAGCAATTTTTACTCCAGGGAAGTGTTGCAGACCGAAATTTTTCCGGAGAAAGATTTAACCAACACGCCGTTTGACCAGCGGGAAAACACCTTCGACCTGCGCTACGAACCGCGCAAACGCGGACCCTACAATTTTGACACTACGGGCCTCATTCTTCTGCCCGACGGCACTATAGGTTTTGACACCACTTCGGCCGCTAACCTGCGCAAACGCTGGGCCGGTATTCAGCGAAGCCTGGATCAGACGGACTTTGAGCAGGCCAACATCGAATACATCCAGTTGTGGCTCCTGGACCCATTCCTTTACGACCAGAACAGCACAGGCGGAAATCTCTTTATTGACCTGGGGAACATTTCCGAAGATCTGCTTAAGGATTCAAAATTTTTCTATGAAAATGGGTTGTCTCCTTCCGGCGATACCACTATCATGAATCGAACCCAGTGGGGCTTTTCACCGAAGCTACCTCCTGTTACCAATGCCTTTGACACCGATCCCAACGCCCGTCAGTGGCAGGATGTAGGCTACGATGGCGTGCGCAGCACAACGACGGTGGCAGGCACTTCCAGCGAACAACAGGTTTATGCCCGCTATCTGGATGCCCTGGCTCAGCTCTACGGCGTGAATTCACCCCTGTATCAGGCAGCCCTGGCTGATCCCGCTGCCGACGACTACCGTTACTACGACGATGGCTATCCGGCTACCGTCGGCATTCTGGACCGCTACAACCGGTTCAACAATCCGGAAGGCAACTCTCCGGTGTCATCGGCCACAGCCATTATCTCGCAGGCTGCTACCAATGCGCCCGAATCGGAAGACCTCAACCGCGACAACACCATCACCGAAAACGAGGAGTTTTTTCAATACCAGATCCGGCTGCGGCCCAACATGATCGTGGGCGACCGTTTCGTGACCGATGTGCGCGAGTATCAGGTGCCGCCCGACCGCAACGGATTCAGTCCGGGAATCGCCCGATGGATTCAGATCAAAATTCCCATTAGCGAATTTTCCAATAAGGTAGGCAGCATCCAGGATTTTAAGTCCATTCGGTTTGTGCGCATGTATCTGACGGATTTTGATACCACCGTCATCCTGCGCTTTGCCCGCATGGAGCTGGTACGCAACCAGTGGCGCAAATACCTGTACTCGCTGGAATCACCCGGTGAATACCTGCCCGGCGACAACAGCGACGTAACCACGTTTAACGTGACCAGCGTTAGTCTGGAGGAAAACTCCACCCGCGCGCCGGTGAACTATGTGATGCCGCCCGGCATCTTGCGTGAGCAGATCGTTGGCCAGTTGGGCACGCAATTCCAGAACGAGCAATCGTTGTCCCTGCAGGTCTGCCATTTGCGCAATGGCGATGCGCGGGCCGTGTACAAAAACATCAACCTGGATCTGAGGCAGTACCATAACGTCAAGGTTTTTGTTCATGCCGAGGCCATAGAAGGACAAGGCACGCTCAACTACGGCGACCTGTGGGCCTTTGTCCGGTTGGGTTCCGATTTCACCAACAACTACTACGAATACGCCATTCCGCTGGTGGTAACGCCACCCGGTTCCTACAATCCCAACAGCCCCACGGAGCAGCGAAAGGTGTGGCCTGACGAAAACAACATTCACATAGTGTTGCGGGATCTGGTAGCCATAAAAAGCACCCGCAACCAGCAGAGTTGGCCGGTCAACCAACCCTATACGGTGGATCTGCCCAATGGCGGCCGCATTACGGTGATGGGTAATCCCGATCTGGGAAATGTGGTGACGGCCATGCTGGGGGTGCGCAATCCCAAAGATGGTTCGGTAGATGATGACGGCCAGCCCAAATGCGCCGAAGTGTGGTTCGATGAGTTTCGCTTAACCGGCTTTAATGAAGATGGCGGAAATGCAGCGCTGGCCCGCGCAGAAATCCGTCTGGCCGACCTGGGCAATGTGGCCCTGTCCACTTCCTATCACTCCATCGGCTTCGGGCAATTGCAGCAAAAGCTCAACGAACGTTACCGCGACAACTTTTTCGCCTACGATCTGGGAACCACCATTGAGCTGGGTAAGCTGGCCCCTGAAAAAATCGGACTCCGGCTGCCCTTCTTTGCCGGCATCTCCAAATCCATCAGCACCCCGCAATACGACCCGTACGATCAGGATATTTTACTGGAAGACAAACTGCGGCTTATTGAAAACGGACAGCAGCGCAGCGAAGCGCGTAAGGCTGCACAAACCTATACCTCCATCGGCAGCATCAACTTCACCAATGTGCGGCTGCAGCCTCAATCCAAAAACACCAAGCAGAAAATTTACTCGCCGCAGAACTGGAACGTAACGTACGCTTACACCCGAACCTTTGGCCGCACCCCGATCATAGCCTCTAATCTGCTGCGCAACCACCGCGCCGAGCTGGGTTATCAGTTTCCGGGCAAAGCCCGCTTCCTGACACCGCTGCAGAAAGCTGTTCCTGCCAAATCCAAATACCTGAAGATCATCCGCGACATCAACTTCAACTTCCTGCCCACCAATCTGAATTTCCGCACCGTCATGGACCGGCAGTTCGGCGAACTGATGTTGCGACCCCTGGATGAAACCGAAAAAATTATTCCCACCTACAACAAGTTCTGGACCTGGGACCGGCTTGGCGGATTCAAATACGAAATCAGCAAAGGGCTTAATGTGGACTTCAACGCCACTACACGCACCCGCATTGACGAGCCCGAAGGGCGCCTGGATTCTCCCGAAAAAAAGGACTCCGTCTGGCGCAACATCATGCGTCTGGGCCGCACCACCAACTACAACCATGCAGCCAATGCAGCCTACACCTTGCCTTTGAATAAAATTCCCCTGTTGGACTGGACCCAGAACACCGCCCGCTACGGCAGCACCTTCGGCTGGCTGACCGGGCCCATGATCATTGACCCGGCAACGCAGAAAATGGTCATCACCCCGTTAGGACATACCATCAACAACGGGCAAAACCTGTCACTCAACAGCGACTTCAACCTGAGAAATCTGTATGCCAAATCCAAGTTCCTGAAGCGGTACGACACCAATGCCCCTCAGCAAAAGCCACGAACCGACGCAGGTAAAGGGGATCGGGGTAAGGAAACTCCTGCTCAGGAGGAAAAGAAGGACGATGCCAAGAGCGGGGCCAAAAAGCCGGATCAAAAGCCCATCGGACCGGAGAAGGTGGTTATTCGTATGGTCATGATGGTAAAAAAATTTAATATAAGTTACGGCGATAACCGCACCACACTGCTTCCGGGCTTTCTGCCCCGCCCGCGGCTGGTAGGGCAGGATCTGGCCTTAGGTGCTCCGGGCTGGCCCTTTGCCTTCGGCTATCAACCCGACAGCAACTGGCTGAACCGCGCAGCCCAACGCGGCTGGATCTCGGCTGACACCGCCCTGAACTATCAGTTCCTCCAAACCCGGCAACGTCAGCTGACCATGAAGCTGACGGCAGAGCCCTTCAAGGATGTTCTGGTAGATGTGAATTTTAACAAAACACGTGGCGACAACCTGTCGGAATACTTTAAGGTGCCTGCTGCCGGCGCCGGTTTTGCCCACCTCAGCCGCATGCAATCGGGAACGTTTACCATGTCGTATCTGCCCATCAAAACCACATTTGTTCGCGTAAGGCCAAACACCTTTTCGGCCACCTTCCTCAATTTTCAGGACTACCGGCAAATCATTTCCGAACGGCTGACGGCCATCAATCCGAATTCCAACTTTGAACCGTTCGGCAACGACACCGTGCAGGGCACCTACTACAAAGGGTATGGCCCGTATTCACCCGACGTGCTGCTGCCGGCTTTCCTGGCTGCTTACACCGGAAAGGATCCGCGCACCATAGGCCTGGGGTTGCCGTTCAGGGAGCTGCCCCGCCCCAACTGGCGCATCACCTACAACGGCTTGACCAAGCTGCCCTGGGCCAAGAAAATCTGGAACAACGTTAACATCTCTCATGGCTACACAAGCACGCTGGCTATGTCTTCCTTTAACCAGTCGCTCTTATTCCGTGGCGATGCCGGCGACGACCTGATCCTGCCTTCATATCTGGACCCCAACTCCCTGAACTTTGTGCCGTTCTACAACATTCCTTCTGTAGTTATTTCCGAACAATTCAGCCCGCTGATCGGCATCGACATGACCTGGAAAAATTCGTTAAGCACCAAGGTGGAATACAAGAAATCGCGCAATCTGGCTTTCAGCTTTCTGGATTTTCAGTTGGCCGAAAGCCGCAACGAAGAAATCAGCCTGGGCATTGGCTACAAATTCCGCAACGTGCCGTTGCCCTGGAAAGTGGATGGCAAGCGCAAGTTCCTGAAAAACGACGTGAACTTTCAGTTCAACACCTCGGTTACCGATAACGTTACTTACAGCCAGCGGCTGGATGAACCGGTAGCCTCGCAGCCCACGGCCGGCGTGCAAACGATTACCATTTCTCCCTCTGCCGACTACACGGTCAACAACCGGCTCAACGTGCGCGTGTTCTTTGACAAGCGCATTACCAATCCGCGCATTTCTGCATCGTATCCCATCCGCTACACGGCCGGCGGCGTTACGCTGCGCTTCTCCCTGGGTCAGTAGGCAGCCGGTCAGGCCGGATATTCCACAAAATTGTTTTCCGTTTCCGACAGGCGGATGCAGAGCTCCAGATCTTCCGGTAGTTTGCTGCGGATTTTTTCGTAGATGATGCGGGCAATGTTTTCCGCCGTGGGGTTTAGTTCGCGGAATTCTTCAGTGTCCAGATTCAGATTGCGGTGGTCAAAGGGACGGATCACCTGTTCTTCAATAATCTGTTTCAGGTGGCGCAGATCCATGACATATCCGGTTTCGGGCTGAACCAGACCGGTAACGCGCACTTCCAGAATGTAGTTATGGCCGTGGTATAGCGGATTGCTGCACGGTCCGAACACCTCGCGGTTTTTCTCATCACTCCAATCCTTGCGAAACACGCGGTGAGCGGCGTTGAATTGTGCACGGCGTACAATGGTGGTGCGCATGGCAGGCAGTGGTTAGGCAAATATCGGAAGGGCTTGCCGGGCCTGAATAATTTTGCCGGCATGCGCCGTATTGTCCTGCATCCGCTGGTGCTGTTCAGCGCTGCAGGGTCGGTGGGTGTGATCATCGGTCTGATTACGGGTAGTTTCTTTCCGTGGCTGTTTTTGGGCATCGGCATCGGCCTGTTGGCTGCCGGCCTTCGCCGGCTGGTGCATCGCTGACGGACGGTAGAGCTTCCTATAGCTTTGGATTGGAGCTCCCGCCGCAACGCACACGCTGATAAAAATTCTGTTAGGTTTGAACCCAAACTTTTGGCATGACGTTTCCTGAAGATCTGCTTTATACCAAGGATCACGAATGGGTCCGGCTTAACGGCAACGAGGCCTATGTGGGCATTACCGATTTTGCGCAAAGGGAACTGGGGGACATTGTGTACGTAGACATTCCCACCGTCGGTCAGACGCTTAAACGGGAAGCGGTGTTTGGAACGGTGGAAGCGGTGAAGACCGTGTCAGACCTATTTCTGCCTTTGGACGGAACCATCAGCGAGGTCAACGAGCAACTGGCGCAACATCCTGAACTGGTGAATCAGGATCCGTACGGAAAAGGATGGATGATTAAAATTCAGCTTGATGGCAGCCCCGTCACAGAGGGATTGTTGTCGGCGGCTGATTACCGGGCTTTAATCGGCGATTCGTGAAGTTCTCCGGCGCTGCCTGGTTTCTTCCCTTTGCCGCCTGGATGACGCTGGTGCTCTACTTGAGCTTTTCGCCGCTGAGCGGGTGGCCCCAGCAGGGATTTTTTGAACGACTGTATCTGGATAAGGTGATCCATTTGTTTATGTACAGCGTGCTGACGTTTCTGTTGCTGTGGGGTTATCAGCGTAGGGAACGCCGGCGCCCGTCGCAACAAACAGCGTGGTTGTTGGTGGCTGCCTGCGCGGCGGTGGGACTGATCATAGAAATCCTCCAGCCGGTGCTGACCCGTTACCGGACGCATGAACTGCCTGACATGTTGGCCAATGCAGCCGGAGCGGCGCTGGGATATCTGCTCACGTTGTGGCGGCCCGTGCAGATGCGTACGGGACTGCAATAGCCCAATGGAGGCGCGCATGTAATTTTGGAATGGTTCACTCGTTGTTGCCTTATGTCCGTGTTGCGCTGCCTGCCGATTTTGCTGCTGCTGGGTTCGTTTAATGCCGCAGCACAAACCGATTTTCAACTGGCAGAACAGTACATGCGCCAGGGGGAATATGACAAAGCAGTAGTTTTATACGAGAAACTGTGGAACAAACAGCCTGCCAGTCAAACTTTCTATCAGAATTACCTGAAGTGCCTGCAGGAGCTGAAGCAGTACAACGAAGCGGAACGCGTCATCAAAAAGCAGATCAAAGGTTATCCGCAGGAGCTGACCTATCTGGTGGACCTCGGTCTTTTGTACCGGCAGCGTGAACAGGAAAAGTCGGCTTTGGAACAGTTCGATCTGGCTGTGCAACGCATCACCCCCAACATGCAGCAGATCAACCGGCTGGCGGGGCGATTTCAAAACGCCGGACTCAACGACTATGCTTTACGCACCTACGAACAGGGACGCCGGGTTTTTCATGCCGATCATTCCGATCTGTTTCTGCCTGAGCTGGCCAACCTGCACCGCAGGCAGGGCAATACCGCTGCTGCCGTAGAAGCCTATCTGGACATTCTGCAATACAATCCTTCACGACTGGAGTTTGTGCAGAGCCAGGTGCAGCCGCTGCTGGAAACGCCATCGGTGGCGCAACAGTTTCAGGCCGAACTGTACCGGCGGCTGCAGAAATATCCCGGCAATGAAATGCTCAGCACGATGCTCATCTGGTATTTTCTGCAGATACGGCAATTTGATGCAGCCTTTGAACAGGTCAAGGCTATGGACCGCCGCAACCGGGAAGACGGCAGCCGCATCATGCAGTTTGCCCGCTCAGCAGCCGATGAAGGCGCTTACAACGTAGCCCTGAATGCCTATCGTTATCTGATTCAGGAAAAAGGTCCCTCAGGACCATTCTATGCTGCTGCCCGTGCCGCAGAAATAGAAACCGAAAAAATGCGCCTGGCCGTAGCCGCTCAGGTTCCGCAACAGGACCTGCTGCACCTGGCTGGCCGTTACCGGCAGTATTTGCAGGAATTCGGAAAAAACAACCGCACGCTGGCCGTCCTGCGCGACTATGCCTTGTTTCAATTAAAATTTTTGCATCAGAACGATTCGGCAATCGCCCTGCTGGAAGAAGCGCTGGCCATACCTACTTCTGATCGCAAACTGGCGGGAACCATCAAGCTCGATCTGGGGGATTGCTGGTTGATCAGTAACGAAATGTGGGAGGCCATGATTCTTTATGGCCAGGTGGATAAAGAGTTCAAGGACGAGCCCCTCGGTGAGGAAGCCCGCTACAAGAATGCACGACTCAGTTTTTACATGGGCGATTTTGAATGGGCACAGGCCCAGCTTAATGTTCTCAAAAGCGCCACCAGCGAGCTGGTGGCCAACGATGCCCTGGCCTTGTCGGTGTTTATAACCGATAACCTGGGGTTGGACACCACCACCCAGCCCATGAAGCTGTTTGCCCGTGCCGACCTGATGGCCTATCAGCGCCGCTTTGATGAAGCCCTGCAGATCCTGGACAGTTTGCAACTCTTCTATCCGCATCACAGTCTGATGGATGATGTGTTGATGGAAAAAGGGAAAATACACCTGGCGCGCCGCAATTACGAGCAGGCCGCCGATGCATTCCGGCAAGTGGATGAATCCTATTCCTACGACCTGCTGGCCGACGATGCCCTGTTTCGCCTGGCAGAAGTATATGAACGGTACCTGGGCGATACGAACAAAGCCATGGAACTGTACAAACAGTTGCTTACGCGGCATAAAGGCAGTATTTACACCGTGGAAGCCCGAAAACGCTTCCGCAGTTTGCGCGGTGATCCGATCAATTAATATCTTCCCCAAATGAATGTACCAAGATTTTTAAGCACTGCAGGTCTGCTGTTGTGCCTGACAGCACCGCTTGTTCAGGTTTCTGCCCAAACCGTTTCGAATTTGTCAGCTACCTATCGCGATGGTCAGGTGTTTCTCACCTGGACCTGCCCGAAAGGGACCAACAGGCAGTACAACGTGTATAGAAGCACCACCAAGTTCACCGATGTATCCCAGCTGAACAGCAGCACCTTCGTCGGGTTTGTCCGCGATTCTTCCTGTAAAAACATCAGGCTGAGCGAGATCCTTGGCGGCAGTCGCTACTTCAAAATTGACCCTGCTGGCACCACCCTGCAGAAAACCCAGGGCCTGTTTGTGACCACCTGCACCAACAACCAGCCTTATTACTACGCTGTTATGGTAGTCAAGCTCTCCAGCAACAGCGAAAACAAGAAAATTCGTTCGGGCAAGAACACCTTAAAAATTCCGGTAAGCGAGTCGGTGGCCATGCCCAGACCGGTATTTCAGGATTCGGCTGTGTGGAGCACCGGCGATAAAGTGAACTATTATGCCTGGTTTGGCAACAATATGGAAACGCCGCATTTCCCGGCCTTCTGTTCCGTAGGTTCGTATGGGTTTAATTTCTATGTAATCCGCCGTGGCAGCACAAGCAACAATCCGTTGTTTGCCTTTTACGAAGGGCTTCGGGAGAATTCGCTGAAAGGCAATGGCCTGGATTCATTCAAAAATGTTACGAATTGCTACATCCTGGGTTTTGACGACTGGATGCCCACTCCTAACGGAAACAACAGCGGCGAGAATACTTTTTGGAGCGGCTACCACGAAAACTACAATTTTTATATTGAAAATAACCCCATTCCTACCAGTGGAGTTGTTAAAATGTATTCGCAGCGGCGTTACATCCAGTCCATCTATTGGGCACAGCGCACTTTTTCCATAGATACCCAGCGCACCTACACCGTTGGGGTAAGCAACGGCGGCATGGGCGCTTACCTGACTGCCAGCCTGATTCCCCAAAAAATCACGGCGGCCTATTGTGTGGTTCCGGTGTTTAAGGTCATCACCATTGACAACAACGATGACCAGCCCGAGCAGATGTGGGGAGATACCGCCACCAATCTGTTTACTGATGTTTTGCACCCGGAAACGGGCCAGCCCCTGCGGGTGTTTGACCTGTTCGACACCCGGCACATGCTGCGCGTGAACCGACATCAGTCCCTGCCGCTGTATTACAGCGTGTTCGGCAAAAAAGACCTGACTGTATACTGGACTTCCTTCATGCCGTCGCTGTTTGATTCGCTGCAACGCAACGGCGCCGGCGGCATTTCCTTCTGGGATCAGCGCACCCATAACGGCAGCGGCAAAAATTTTCTGGACAGCGAAACCATGCCCAATTGGTATTCGTTGGCCAACAACATACCCTATCCGGCTTTTTCTAACTGCAGCATCAATCAGAATCCCGGCAACGGCAACCCCAACAACGGCGATCCTTACGGTGCCATCAACGGCTATCTGGATTGGACCCGCGATAACGTCACCGATGCAACCTGCGAAATCACCTTCCGGCTTTTTGTGCGCGACCTCTATGTCGGAGGAGTATTGGCTCCCAATCAGTACACCACCTGCACGGCCGATGTAACAGTCCGGCGGGCCCGCAACTTTAAGCCCCAACCCGGTCAGCTCATCAAATGGAAAAATTTTGATTCCAGTAATACACAAATCCAGTCCGGCTCATTTGTCTACAACGGTGGCCTGCTGACCATACCCGGCGTCATCATCAACAAGTCCAAATGCAGACTGAACATTAAGATTGACGGTTGTTCTCGGGAAATGGAATCCTCCCCTTCTACAAACCTTTCGGAACGCCTGCCGGAGCTCAGGGTCATAGGTGGGCCCTCACGTCCTGAGGCCTGCGTAAGGGACCCCGGGCAGGTTAGCGGTATGTTGCAGCTAACGGGTATGGATGGCGTAGTACGTTGGATGAGCCGTTTAGACGCCTCTTCCGGTACCGTTTGCCTTTCCCTTCCGCCCATGCCTGCAGGAAATTATGTGCTTTCCTATACGTCCGGCAGCGGCAGTGTTAGTAAAACCATCTTGTTAAGTCCTTAGACCTCCTTGAGGCTTTATTTCTTAGAGGTCAGCCTTATGGCTGATCTTCAGATTCATTCTTGTTGTCAGGAAACGTTCAGGCAAAGCCATGCTCCGGCGTTAGCCTCGGGCAGCCTTCCCCTGATGGCGCTTTTTTTCGCTGTCCTCCCACGTTCGCAAAAAACCCACTTCATGATAGAAAAAAGACGCACACTGCTTGTTTTCTTTTTTTTTCTATGTCAGGTTTTTCTCCCGTCATCACCTCATGCGGCTACGGTCACCAAACTGCAGGCGCAATGGCGCGATGGGCAGGTGTTTCTGGCCTGGCAAAATGTGGGCGTCACGGGTCAGGCATATAAGGTTTACCGGAGCACGACGGCATTTGTTTCTCCCGATCAGCTCAACGCCTCCAACTACATCGGTCAGGTTCGCGACAGTTCCGCTAAAAACATCCGGCGCAGCCGCCTGGAACAAATGCCCGTGTTCTTTCGCTGGCAGCCCGGGGGAGAACCGCTGGGCGCCAACATTGGCCTGTATGTAGTTACCTGTACGGAGACCGGTCAATTTTATTACGCCATAACGGTGCTGGACCTGGCTTCTGGTATAGAAGACAAAACCCTGTTGCCGGGTAAGAATACGCTGATTTCACCGGTTTCCGAATCCGTGGCCTTTCCTCTTCCCGTCTGGCAGGATTCGGTGATCTGGAGCAACGGTGATGTAGTCCACTATTACACCCAGTTTGGCGACAACCGGCATAACCAGTACCGCCGGGTGATGAATAACGTAGGCTCGTTCGGCTACAACTTTATTCAAATCCGTCGTGGCCAGGCCGAACGGTATCCGCTTTTTATTTTTTTGGAAGGATTACAGAAAAATGCAATTAAAGGAAACGGCCTGGATGAGTTTGAAAACATCACGAACTGCTACATCCTCAGTTTGGACGATTGGATTCCATATCCAAATGGCTACGGTACCGATGCGGGCAAAAGCACCAGTTGGGTTGGTTATCACGAAGGCTACGACATCTACTCCAGCAACAATGCCGTTCCTACCTCAGGTGTCGTTATGGCCTACACCCAGCATCGCATCATATACACCATAGAATGGGCACGCAAATACCTGCCGGTGGATACCACGCGCATTTTTCTGGTTGGCGTCAGTACCGGTGGCTATGGAGCGATCATCACCGCCTGTATGATTCCGGAAAAAATTACGGGCGTTTACGCCATCGCTCACCCTTCAGCGCTGATGAGCGACGATGGCTGGCATGCCCAGTTGTGGGGAACCACCAGCCAAAACCTCAAGACCAACGTTCCTGACATGAGCAATCCCTTTGACTCACTGCGGATTTTTGAACTGATGAACCTGAAAAAATTGTTTCAAAAAAATGTGCACCGCAGCCTGCCCCACATTTATTGTGTGCATGGAAAACAAGATGCCACTGTAGGATGGAAGGATAAGCCCGGCTTTTATGATACGGCTCAGCTCTACAAAATGCCCGCTGTCTTTTTCTGGGACCGGCGTAAACACAACGGCGATGAAGCCCAATGGCTGGACAGCGAAACCATGATTCCCTACCAATCGCTTGCGCTCAACGTGGCTTATCCGGCCTTTAGCAACGCTTCCGTTAATGGCAATCCGGGAAGCGGAAAGAAAAACGATGGCGATAACTACGGCACCATTAACGGATTGCTGACCTGGAGCGATGTATCGGAAACCAAATGCAGCTTTTCCGTGAAACTCTTTCTCAAAGACTACATTGCAGGGGGTCAACTGCAGGCCAATCAGCCGACAACCTGCACAGCCGATGTTACGTTGAGACGTTTGCAGGCTTTTAAAGCCCAGCCCGGACGAACCATTTACTGGTATAATTACGATGCATCAGGCGCATTGGTGCAATCGGGAACTATCGTATCTCAGCAGGGCGTGCCGCATACGGTTCCCGGCGTCACGATCAGTAAAGACGGCAACCGGCTGGAACTGAAATTCGGCACCTGCCTGACTCGCGAAACGCAGGAAACTGTTGCTCCGGAGGCCCACGTGCAGCGCTATGGCGGCGGCTGGCAACTGGTGATTTCCGTTCAGAAGCCGCAGGACATCAAACTGCGCATTACCGATCCCTGGGGCCGATACCAGCAACAGCAGGATTGGCATCTGGAAGCCGGTACACAACGCCTGCCCCTGGAATTTCCTGTTCCTTCCGTTTATGTAGTTGAACTGCAGGCAGGCAGCTGGCGCTGGCAATGGAAGATTACTGACTGAAGCAGCGGTATCCGCAAGCCATCGGCTGGCTGGGTAACCGGTATCTTCGCGGGACTGCATGTTGCGGACATTTATTCCCCATTTGTTTACCCTGGGCAATTTACTGGCTGGTTGTGCCGGCCTGGTGTTCTGTTTGGGAGAGCGCGTTGTGCCGGTGCGCCTTCAGGAAGCAGATGCAGCCGGCACAGAAGTGCTGGTCACGCTGGGGTATTCCTCTCCGTTTTACTGGTCATCGTTCATGATCTTTCTGGCCGCTGTGCTGGATTTTCTGGATGGTCTTGCAGCCCGACTGCTTCAGGTGGAAAACCAGTTGGGCAAAGCGCTGGATTCATTGGCCGATGGGGTTTCGTTCGGTGTGCTGCCCGGGGCAGTACTCTATCAGTTGCTCATGATATCGTGGAGCAAAGAACCCGAAGCCCTTTATGTGCCGCTGATTGCCGGATTTCCTGCTTTTGCCGTTGCGCTGGCTGCAGCCTACCGCCTGGCCCGCTTCAACACGATGCCCGCTGCGCAAGACTTTTCCGGTCTGCCCACACCGGCTATGGGACTGCTGGTGGCCACTTTTCCCCTCATTCTGTTCACCAATAACCTGAATCTGGGCGCTGTGGTGGTGAATCAATGGTTTTTGTATGGCATCACCGCATTCCTTTCCTGGCTGATGGTATCCTCCGTGCCCATGTTCAGCCTGAAGTTTGCACACTACCGATGGCGCGGCAACGAACTGCGCTACGGCTACCTGGTGGCTGCAAGCATGCTGATAGCCTCCTTTGCTTACGCCGGTATTGCCCTGGCCTTGTTGGGTTACATGGTCATCAATCTGGTGCTGTACCTTGCCGGCCGAAAAATCGTCAAAGTCAATTGACATGATCTTTCAGGCCGAAATAGACATTATGCCGCATGGCGAACTGCTGGATCCGCAGGGCAAAGCCACGCTTCAGGGTTTGCGTCAGTTGGGAATGCTGGCTGTCCAGGATGTTCGAATCGGCAAGCACATTCGCCTGCACATAGAAGCCGCAAGCGAAGAAGAAGCCCTTCAAATGGCCGAGGCTGCCTGCCAGAAGCTGCTGGCCAATCCGGTCATGGAATCCTATGCGGTTCGTATTCTTCGTTAAGCTGCTGTTCGCGCTTCCGCTATGGGCTTTGGCTCAGGGGCCCCAGCTTGCTGAGGCCCGACGCATCATAGACACCCTTTGCCGCTTGGACGGTCGCGGTTATGTGGATTCGGCTGACTGGAGGGCTGCCCGTTTTATCGCCGGTTACGTTCAGCACGCTGGATTGCTTCCGTTGGGAAGCGGCTATTACCAGCCTTTTCCGGTAAGCGTGAACACCTTTCCGGGCCCGGTGGCACTCACTATAGACGACCGGGAGTTGCAAGCCGGCCGTGATTTTCTGGTTGATCCTGCATCACCGTCTTTGAAAGGTACTTACCTCCTGCAGGTGGCCAACCTGACCGGAAGCGATACGTCGCTTCAGGCATTAGAGCCGCTGATCCGGTCGCTGCTGAAAGGCAAACCGCGTGCGCTGCTCCTTGAGCGCAACCGGCTTACCGACAAGCAGTACGATCTGCTTCGGGAGGTTTTGCTCAACGCCCGAACCCGGGTGGCTGTAGTCCTGGAAGTGCGCAGCGGAAAACTCACCTGGCACGTGGCCAACCGGCAGCAACCTCCTGCCTGGTTGGTCCTTGCGGAAAAGGCGGTGCCGTCCAAACCTCGCAGGATAAAAATTTCTATATCAGCGCAATTCAAACCGAACTACCTGACCTGCAATGTAGCAGCCTATGTGCCCGGCCGTTCCGTTGCGGATTCGTTTGTAGTGTTCACCGCTCACTACGATCATCTGGGCTGCCTGGGGCCTTCTGTCTGTTTCCCCGGCGCTAACGACAATGCCAGCGGCGTCAGCCTGTTGTTGCAACTGGCTGCGTATTATGCAAAAAATCCTTCGCGTTATTCCATGGCATTTTTGTTTTTCGGGGCGGAAGAATTGGGCCTGTTGGGCTCTCGGTATTTTATCGCCAACCCTTTGTTGCCCATGGAGTCAATACGCTTTCTGATCAACCTGGACATTGTAGGCACCGGAGATGAAGGCATCAAAGTGGTGAATGCATCGGTTCACACCGGGGCTTTTCAGCAGTTGGTAGATCTGAATGAGCGTCTGGCAACCCTGCCGGCCGTACTGCCGCGCGGCCCGGCAGCCAACAGCGATCATTTTCCTTTTTACCAGCGAGGCGTGCCCTGCTTTTTCATCTACACCCTTGGCGGCATTGCTGCCTATCACGATATCTACGACCGGTCTGAAACACTGCCACTTACCGAGTATGCCGACTTGTTCCGGCTATTGGTAGCCTTTGCTGCCCAGTTGAGCAGGGATGCAGTGCCGTCGGATGAAGGGCATTAATGCCCGGTGGTTGCGTACTTTGAGCCGGCATGCTGTATGTCGTTCCTACGCCCATAGGCAACCTGGAAGACATCACCTTTCGGGCCGTGCAAACGTTGCGCAACGTAAATGTTATTCTTGCGGAGCATCCGCAGCACAGCCGTATTTTGCTGAAGCATTATCACATTGCCACGCCGGTGCTTGCCTATCACCAGCACAACGAACACCGGCTGGCTTCTGTGCTTGCCGAACGTATGGCTGCCGGTGAACGTATGGCCCTGATCAGCGATGCCGGCACTCCGGGCATCAGCGATGCCGGCTATCTGCTGGTGCGTCGCTGCATTGATGCCGGAGTGGTTGTAACCTGTCTGCCCGGGGCTACGGCTTTTGTTCCTGCTTTAATCGTTTCAGGTTTGCCGGCTCATGAGTTTCTGTTTTGCGGATTCCTGCCGGCCAAGAAAGGGCGACGCAGTCGCCTGGAACAATTGGCCATAGAGCCGAGAACCCTTTTGTTGTATGAGGCTCCCCATCGTCTCAGGCAGCTTATGGAAGAGGTAGTAACGCATTTTGGTCCGGACCGTCGCCTGTGCATCTGCCGCGAGCTTTCCAAGCTGCACGAATCGGTGTGGCGCGGTACGGCAGTTCAGGCGCTGCAAACGCTTTCCGAACAGGAGATGCGGGGCGAAGTGGTGGTGGTGATTGAAGGGAAAGCGTAACACTGAAAGAGCAGCGGCGAACTGCTTTCTTTGCGGCGAATCCCACAGGTTTGCGAATTCATGCTTCGCTGCTGGCCGCCGCTACCGGCCTCATGCTTTGGCTGGCATGGCCGCCTTTGCCGTTCTTGCCGCTCCTCTTTTTGGGATTGGTGCCTTTGCTGGAGCTGCAGGATCGTTGCCATAAAGGTTACATGAGTTTTCGTTCGTATATCTTCTGGTGCTATGCCGGTTTGTTGTTGTGGAATCTGTTCACCACGTGGTGGATTGCAGCCACCTATTTCGGCACCAAAGACCCGGCCACAGCAGTTGCCGGCCTTTTGGCCAACCTGGCCAATCCGCTGCTGATGTGTCTGCCCCTTGCTGCTTTTCACATTACCCGAAGCCGCTTCGGGGATGCCCTGGGCTATACGGGTTTTGTCGCCTACTGGCTCACCTTTGAGTTCTTGCATCTTCGCTGGGAGCTGGCCTGGCCCTGGTTGACGCTGGGCTATGGTCTGGCCAGCGCTCCGCAGCTCTATCAATGGTATGAGTGGACGGGTCCTCTGGGAGGTTCGTTCTGGATACTGACCGTAAACGTGTTGCTCTTTCGTTTGCTCAGGCAATGGCCGGTCCGGCAAGCTTTGTGGCAACACACCGTCGGTACGCTTGCCGTATGGTTGTTGCCGGCTGTTCTGTCGCTGTCTTGGTACCATCGCTACTCCCCGCAAGGCCGCCTTAAGCAGGTGGTTGTCGTTCAGCCCAACATTGATCCGTACGGGGAAAAATTTGACCCGGCCACGCTGGAGGCTCAGTTGCAAACCCTCATTTCGTTGGCGGCTTCCCGTACCGACAGCTCCACAGATTACGTGGTGTTTCCGGAGACGGCCATTCCTTACGGCATTTTTCTGGATGAGCTGAATACCGATCCCTCCCTGCGCAAGTTGAAAGCGTTCGTCAGCACTTTTCCCCGCCTGCATCTGGTAACCGGCATTCACGCTTATGCCCGATACCCCAATCAGGCTACGGCCACAGCCCGCCGTTCGAAGGACGGAAGCTATTACTGGGATGCCTTCAACACGGCCATCCAGCTAGACACCTCAGATTTTGTTCCTTACTACCACAAATCCAAACTGGTGCCCGGCGTGGAACGCATGCCCTATCCGGAATTGCTGCGTTTTCTGGAGCCGTTGGCGCTGAACCTGGGCGGCATCACTGGGAGCCTCGGCAGCCAACCATACCGTACGGTGTTCTTCTCGGCCGATAGCACCGGTGTGGCGCCGCTGATTTGC
>JANWXQ010000014.1 GCA_025057275.1 Chitinophagales bacterium | reverse complement strand
AGCGGAATGGCCAGCCGCCGGCTCCAGGCGCGTTCGCTGTGTTCATCGCCTTCGAACTTGCGGGTGGTCCAATCAGCAGAGGAATAGCCGGCCCGCAACAACAGGCTATCCACGGCGATTTGGCGGGGTTCATAAAAGCGATCTAACGTTTCGGTGCCGTAATCAAAATACAGGCGTATGGATCCGGGGGGGGGCAGGTGATCGGCCAGGTAGCGTTGCAGAGCAGTGATGATCAGCGTGTCCGGAATGAAGCCTCCGATCCAGTGGGTAGACAGGCAGGCTGCTGCGCCAAAGACGTTGGGATATTCCAACGCAGCATATAGGGATATTAAGCCGCCCATGCTGGAGCCGAGCACAAAGGTGTTTCGGGCATCGGTGTAAGTTGAGAAAACGCTGTCCACAAAGGGTTTTAATTCAAATACAAGAAATTTTAAATAATCGTCAGCCAACGGCTTGCCGACCAAGCGCAGCAGACTGGTGTCGCGATGGGCCTTAGGCAAATAACTCAGTGCTTTTACGGGAAAATATTCGGTATAGCGCCGCAGACCGCCATTGGCAATACCCACTACGATAAACGGCGGCACCTTGCCTTCGGCAATCAGTTTGCTCGCCGTTTCATCCACCTGCCATTCCAGCCGATTCCAGGTTTGGGTGGAGTCAAAAAGCATCTGGCCATCTTGCATATAAACGACCGGGTGCTTCTTACCAGGAGCGTACTCATTGGGCACCCACACCCAGACGTTTCGGGACTGCACGTAACGGGATGGGAAGTCAGGAAAGGAAAACAATTTGCCGCAGCACACAGAAACCTGTTGCGCTGTGGCCGCTATCGGGAAAGCCATCAGCGGCAAGGGCAATAACGTCAGGCAGAAAAGGGCGTTCAGGCGGCCATGCCGAAGGCCGGGGGCCTTAGCCGACATGAGCCAACTGATTACGGATCAGATTTAAGGCACTGCCGGCCTTGAACCACTCAATCTGCTGAGGACTGTAGGTGTGATTGAGCTGCACTTCATGGCTGGTGCCATCGGCATGATGGATGACCAAAGTAAGCGGCCGATCGGGGGCAAATTCAGTGAGCCCTACCAGGTCCAGGACGTCATCTTCCAAAATCAGATCGTAGTCCGACTTGTTGGCAAACGTAAGGGCCAGCATGCCCTGTTTTTTCAGGTTGGTTTCGTGAATGCGAGCAAACGATTTGACGATAATGGCCCGAACGCCCAGGAAGCGGGGTTCCATGGCTGCATGCTCCCGAGAGCTGCCTTCGCCGTAGTTTTCTTCCCCCACCACCACCGTGCCAATACCTGCCGCTTTGTAGGCGCGCTGCACCTTGGGAACGGAGTCGTACTGGCCGGTAAGCAGATTTTTTACGCAGTCGGTTTTGTCATTAAAAAAATTGACGGCACCGATCAGCAGATTGTTACTGATGTTGTCCAGGTGTCCGCGGTATTTCAGCCATTTGCCGGCCATGGAGATGTGGTCGGTAGTGCATTTCCCTTTGACTTTGATAAGTAGCCGAAGGCCCAACAGATCGGTGCCTTCCCAGGGGGCGAAAGGTTCCAGCAGTTGAAGCCGGTCGGAGTCCGGTTTTACGATCACCTGAATCGAGCGGCCATCGGCAGCAGGTGGTACATAGCCCGGATCTTCCACGGCAAAACCCTGTGGGGGTAGTTCCATACCGGTGGGTTCGTCCAGCTTTACCCGTTCGCCTTCTTCGTTGATCAGGTAATCGGTAAGGGGATTAAAATCCAGTCTTCCGGCTAATGCCAGAGCAGTTACAATTTCGGGCGAAGCCACGAAAGCATGGGTGCTGGCAAAGCCATCGTTGCGTTTGGCAAAATTTCGGTTGTAGGAAGTGACAATGGTATTCTTCCGGTTGGGATCGTCCAGATGACGGGCCCATTGACCGATACATGGACCGCAGGCATTGGCCAAAACAATTCCGTTGATGTGTTCAAATGCATCCATGAGCCCGTCGCGTTCCATGGTGTAACGGATCTGCTCGCTGCCCGGAGTGATGGTAAATTCCGTTTTCGCCTTGAGTTTCTTTTCCCGGGCCTGTTGGGCAATACTGGCGCTACGGGTGATGTCTTCATAGCTGGAATTGGTACAGGAACCGATCAAGGCAACTTCAATGTCCATGGGCCAGCCATTAGCGCGGGCATTTTCACCCAGGCGGGAGATGGGATTAGCCAGATCGGGAGTAAACGGTCCATTAACCAGCGGTTCCAGTTCAGACAGGTTGATCTCTATCACCTGATCGTAGTACTGATGAGGATCAGCCAGCACTTCCGGATCACCGACCAGAACCTGGCGGATGGCATCAGCGGCGCGGGCCACTTCTTCACGGCCTGTAGCGCGCAGATAGCGGGCCATGGCTTCGTCGTAACCGAACAGGGAGCAGGTGGCGCCGATTTCCGCTCCCATGTTGCAGATGGTTCCTTTTCCGGTGCAGGAGATGGTTTCTGCTCCGGGACCGATGTATTCTACAATGGCGCCTGTTCCTCCCTTGACGGTGAGGATTTCGGCAACCTTCAAAATGACATCTTTTGCCGATGACCAACCGCTGAGCCGGCCGGTCAGGTAAACGGCAATCAGTTTGGGCATTTTCAGTTCCCAGGGCAATCCGCTCATGACATCCACTGCATCGGCACCACCGACGCCGATGGCCACCATGCCGAGGCCGCCGGCATTGGGTGTATGCGAGTCGGTGCCGATCATCATACCGCCGGGGAAGGCATAGTTTTCCAGCACTACCTGGTGGATGATGCCAGCTCCCGGTTTCCAGAAGCCGATACCGTATTTGTTGGATACCGATGCAAGAAAATCATATACTTCTTTATTCGTTTGTAAGGCTTCTTGCAGGTCGTTTTTGGCTCCGGCGCGGTATTGGATCAGGTGGTCGCAGTGCACGGTAGTAGGTACGGCTGTTTTGTCGCGGCCGGCCGTCATGAACTGAAGCAGGGCCATCTGGGCGGTAGCATCCTGCATGGCCACGCGGTCAGGAGCAAAGTCCACATAATCGCGTCCCCGGACGTAGGGCTGTGCCGGCAGCGGATGGTACAGATGGGCATACAGAATTTTTTCCGACACCGTCATGGGGCGCTTCAGCAGCGATTGCGCCTGTTGCACCCGCTGTGGCAGTCGGTCATAGACTTCCAGAATTTTGTCCAGATCAAAAAGCATAGGAAGATTTGCCGCAAATTTATGAAACCACGTCAGGCCTTTGGGCACATTTGCCTGAATAAAGCAGGTGGCACCTGCTAACTTCGGCGCTCATGCGATGGTTAGGGGCTGCGTTCAGCGGCGTTTTGTGTCTGGTTCTCTTGCTTGCGCTCAGCAGCTACCATCAATCGTTTCCTGCGTTGGGCCTGCTGTTTTCACCTTATCGGGGATTCTGGCAAAATTTTCCCCTCAATGAAAAGGCGGAAAAGACGGTTCCCGTTGAGGGACTCAGGGCATCGGTAACCATTCTGCTGGACAGCAATCGGATACCGCATGTCCGTGCACAGACCATGCATGATCTGTATTTCGCTCAGGGTTATCTGCATGCGAGCAACAGGCTGTGGCAGATGGAGTTCTTGGCCCGTGCTGCCTCCGGGCGTTTGTCGGAATGGATAGGAAAAGCCACGGTGGATTTCGACCGGCAGATGCGCCGCTTCGGAATGGGGTTTGCCGCGGAACATTCGCTTCATGCCATAGAACAGGACTCCCTCAGTCGTATGGTATTGGATGCGTACACTGCAGGGGTGAATGCCTATATCCTGCAGCTTCAACCGGCCGATGTGCCCATCGAATACAAGTTGCTTTCTGCAGTTCCGGAGGCCTGGTCCAATTTGAAAAGCGTTTACATCGCCAAGCTGATGACCTACGACCTGTCCACGCTTAACGACGATTATGCGTTGACCGCCGTGTTCAAAAAAATGGGGAAAACGGTTGCGGACTCCTTATTTGGTTCTGACACCTATTTCCGGGAGCCCATCATTCCGCGCGGTATTACGTGGCCTTTTTCCGCTACGGTGCCTCCTGTTCCGGACGTGATCTGCGACACCGCACAAATTGTTACCGACTCATTTGTGGTGGCGGAGCGGGGCATAGGCAGCAACAATTGGGCAGTGAGCGGCCGGTTGACGGCTTCATCCAAGCCTATACTATGCGGTGATCCGCACCTGCGCTTGTCTATGCCTTCGCTGTGGTATGCCATGCATCTGATCGGACCGGATGGCTGGGTGGCCGGCGCCTCGCTGGTGGGAACGCCGGGCATCATCATCGGGTTCAATGAACAATTGGCCTGGAGCCTGACGAATGTGGCCGCTGATGTCATGGACTGGTATCGGATTTCTTTCCGAGATGCATCGTGCAGAGAATATCGTTACGAACAGGAATACCGTCCGGTGCATCGCAGAGTTGAAACGGTAAACATTCGTGGGGACAAAGCGGTTTTGGATACGGTTTTATACACGCATCACGGGCCGGTGGTGGCTTTCGGAGAGTACAAGCCCCTGCGCAGCGATATTCCTCCTGGTTGCGCCCTTCGCTGGATAGGACACGATGGCGACAATGCCGTGAGGGCCTTTCTGGAAATCAACCGCGCCCGCAGCTATCCGGAGTTTGCCGCTGCCCTGATTTTTTTTGAAAGTCCGGCTCAGAATTTTGTTTACGCTGACCGTCAGGGAAACATAGCCTTATGGGTAAACGGAAAGTTTCCGCTGAAATGGCCTGAACAAGGCAAGTATATTCTTGATGGCAGCCGAAGCGACCACGAGTGGCAGGGTTGGATTCCGCGCGAACAGGTGCCGCAGGTGCGCAATCCGTCCAGAGGCTTTGTCAGCTCGGCCAATCAATGGCCGGCGGACAGCAGCTATCCCTATTTTCTGAACTGGATTTTTGAAGTGGGCTCGCGCGGTTACCGCATTAACGAGCGGCTGGCAACCCTGCAACTAGCCACAGTGGACAGCATGCGGTTGTTACAGACAGACCATTTGAACGTGATAGCACGGGCTGCATTGCCGGTGTTGCTGCCGTTGCTGCAGCAAAAGCCGATAAAGCACCAACAGGCGGTACAGGTCCTCCAATCGTGGAATCTGCATGCCGATTCGCTGTCGGTAGGGCATACCCTTTTTCAAACCTGGTGGCAGGAGCTGGTCAGACTGATCTGGAATGATGATTTTGCCCGACTGGCCACGCCGAAAACAGAAGCTACTTTGCTGCTTCTTACAAATGGAAAAAACAGGCAATGGATTGACCGAAAGGATACGCCCGAGCGGGAAACGCTGACGGACATTGCCGTTGCGGCCTTTGAGGCGGCCGTGGACAGCCTGACTGCCGCTTTTGGTGTTGATCCCATGAACTGGCGCTGGGGAAAAGTGAAGCAGACCACTTTGCAACACAGTCTGCAAATTGAAGCTTTCAGCCGAAGACTCAGCGTAAATGGTGATAAGATGATCGTTCTTGCAGCAGGCAGAACCATGGGTCCGAGTTGGCGCATGGTGGTGGAACTGGGCGATCCGGTTTCAGCCTGGTGGATTTATCCCGGCGGACAGTCGGGAAATCCGGGGTCTGCACAGTACGATGCTTTTGTTGAAGACTGGCGAACGGGCCGCCTGCGCAGGTTTCTGCTTTTGGATCCTGAACTGCACCGGCCACAGGCTGTTTCGTTCATCACATTAAAAAAACCATGAAGTTATTTTTTGGTCTGTTGGTAGGAGCTGTGCTGCTGCAAATGCTGCTTCCCTGGTGGAGCATGGCTGTATGGGCATTCGTTCTTGCCGTGCTGCTGGCCGATAGGCCCGTCAATGCATGTGCTGCCGGATTGGTGGCCGGTGGTTTTTCCTGGCTGTTGCCGGCCCTTTGGTTGTTTTACACCCGGGATCACCGGCTTGCCGATCAGTTGGCCCAGGTTTTTCAACTGCCTTCCGCTGCCGGTTTGTTCGTTATGGCTTTTTTGATTGCCGGACTCGTCACCGGACTGGCTGCATTATCGGGAGCATTTGTGCGGATGATTTTGCTCCGGAAACATGAAAAACCCTCTGCCCGCCCGAACTGATGGCAAACAGGGGTGTAGTACCTTCGTGTCGCTGATTTTTTCTCCAAGCTAATCCCTAACGGTGTCACTGGCTGAATACGTACGGCAGGCGCTGCGGGCCATCAGGGCAAGCAAGCTGCGAACGATTCTTACCATGCTCATTATTGCCTTTGGTATTATGGCGCTGGTAGGTATTCTCACTGCCATTGACAGTTTGAAAGGAAGCATCAACGAGAGCTTTAGTTTTTTGGGAGCCAACACATTCAGCATCGAGCAGAAATGGACGGAAATAAAAGGGGAAGGGGACAGGAGGTTTAAGCCCGGTCCGCCATTGCGTTTTGAAGAGGCCATGGCATTCAGGGATCGTTACGCCTTTCCGGCCCGGGTTTCGGTTTATGCCATGGTGGATTTTGTCGGCGTTGTACAGCACGGCAGTAAAAAAACCAATCCCAATGTGGCCGGATGGGCTGTTGACGAAAATTATCTGGAGGCCCGGAAGTACACCCTCGAGGAGGGTCGCTATTTCAACCGACAGGAAATCGTTGAAGGGGCTGCAGTGATGGTGCTTGGTCAGGAAGTGGCCCAAAAACTGTTCGAAAAACCTGCATCGGCATTGGGTAAGTTTGTTCAGTATCGCGGAAAGCGCTTTCAGGTGATCGGCTTGTTGGCCAATCAGGGATCCAGCATGATTCAAAGCACTGACCGTTCCTTTCTGATACCCTTAACGTATGCACGACGGAATTTTCTGGGGCCCAACAGCAGCTGGAATATATCGGTAACCGTGGCTGATGTCAGCCTGTTGCAGCCGGCAAAGGATGAAGCGACCGGTTTGATGCGGGCCGTCAGGAGGCTTCCGGCTACCGAAGAAGATGACTTCAGCATTGAACTCAGCGACGAGCTGGCCTCGGAATTGTTCGGGCAGCTGATTTATGTGCGGGCTGCTGCGGTGGTCATCGGCATCATCACGTTGTTTGGCGCTGCGGTCGGATTAATGAACATCATGCTGGTGTCGGTCACCGAGCGCACCATGGAAATCGGTGTAAGCAAGGCGATTGGCGCCACTCAGCGGATGATCCGGAGGCAGTTTTTGGTAGAGGCCATCACGATTTGCCTGCTGGGGGGCATACTGGGCATCCTGCTGGGCATAGCAGCAGGCAACGTGGTTACCCTGTTTCTGGGAGGTTCCTTTATCGTTCCCTGGGTGTGGATGGCCGGAGGGCTGGCCTTATGCTTCGTGGTGGGGCTGGTTTCGGGCTTGTACCCGGCCATCAAGGCCTCACAACTGGATCCCATTGAAGCCCTCAGATATGAATAATCAGAAGAGCTTTTCTGCCAGGGGGCGCATGTCGAAGTTGTACCGCAGGGCAAGCCCCATGGCCCAGTGAATGCTGTAACGGCTGTTGTTGTTGGCCAACGTCTGACGGGCCCAGCCGTAGCCACCGCCGAATAAATTGGATGCTGCTGAAAAACGATTGTCGAAAAAGTATTCAAATCCGATGGCCGGTCCGGCAGTAACGGCAAATTGCTTGTTGGGGTCTTTGACAAATTGGTCGTAATACACATTAAGGGAAGGAGTAAAATATGCTTTGGGAAACATAAAAAGCTTAATCAAAACCCCGGCATACAAGGCAAAACCTCTGGAAAAAAACAAGTTGTCGGGAACCACACCGTCTGGCTGGGTAAATAAGCCCGCCTGCATGTAAAAACGGTTTCCCAGCCACCATTGGAGCTCCAGATTGTCGGGAAGCAGGCTGAGGTTTTTGACTACGGCCGGAAGGGAGGAATAACCCAACCCCACCGACCAGGAATGATACGGAATGTACACGATGTAAACGGTAGTGTCCTCTTCCAGGGTGTCTGCGGGTCCATCAGAGCTTCCCCAATCAATGGCATAACCCGAAAGCCCGTCCTGACCGATGCACTTGTGAGTGGTTAGCGCAAGAGCTGTGATCAGGAGTAAAATATGCTCACGAAAGATCACGCAACTGATTATTTGCCGAAACCGGTTCATCGTCAATCATTTGATGGGTTCAGTCCTCTCCCCGGCGTAAAGGTGAGCGGATTCGTCCGAATAGCAAGGCAGTCAGGCAAATCTTAGCTATACTTGCATGAATTTTTACTAACATGCTCAAAAGCCATTTGGGCACTTTATTTATTGCCCTAGCCGTTATAGTGGCAGCTGCTTTGTTGGGTAATGCCTATAAGTCGCGCACTTATGGAGTCAACAAGATTACCGTTACCGGCATGGCAGAACAACATTTTACCTCTGACCTCATTGTGTGGAATGCCAATTTCAGCCGTCGCTCCACCGAAATTCAAAAGGCTTACTCCCTGATCAAATCCGATGAAGAAAGCATACGGGCTTATTTGAAAAAAATGGGTTTGTCAGACACGCAGTATGTATTTAGCTCCATCAGCACCAGTGAAGATTGGGATTATCAGTATGACCAGTACGGCCGGCGCGTTTCTTCCGACTTTCTGGGCTACACGCTGCGCCAAAGCCTGAAGGTGGAATCTCAGGACCTGGATCGGGTGGAAAAGGTATCACGGGAGATCACCGAATTGCTGGACAAAGGGATTCAGCTGGAATCCATGAGCCCCATGTATTACTACACGAGGCTGGCCGACCTCAAGATTGACCTGTTGGCCAAAGCCTCAGAAGATGCCCGCATCCGTGCCGAAACCATTGCCGCCCAGGCCGGAGCCCGAAGGGGACGTCTGCTTCAGGCCAACATGGGTATTTTTCAGATCACCGGTCAATACAGCGGGGAAGACTATACCTGGGGCGGTGCCTTTAACATTACCAGCAAAAAAAAGACAGCCAGCATAACCGTGCGGGCGGATTACGAAGTGCAGTAGCCGGAGAGGACCTGCAAGGCAGCCCTAATTTTGGGGCATGAGCCGTTTTCGGGTCGGACAGCAGGTAACTCTTGCCGAATCAGGAAAACAGGGTACCGTTTGTGCAGTGCAGGAAGGACCTGTTTACCTGATTCAGACTGCTGAAGGCCGGCATTGGGTTGAGGAGCGACAGCTGCTGACGGAGCCGCAAACACAGTCCCACCAAGCCGATGCTTCCGCATGCCTTGAGCCATCCGCCAATGCCTTGTGGCTGGCATTTCGTTTTCCTCCTGATGACTGGAGCCATTTAGACGTGTGGTTAATTAATCATACGCCATGGCATTTCCGGTTTTCCTATACGTTCTGTTCCTCAGGAGAGGCCCTTTTCTCGCTTAAGGAAAGGACCATCCGGCCTCAGGAACAGTTTCCGTTGCATGATATAAAGGCAGAGTGGCTTAATGAAAAAGCTTATGCAAACATTACCCTGGACAACCGGCAGATCTTCCCCTCTCAGCACGTTATAGAGCAACGAATACGGCCCCAATCGGTAGTGGCTGGTTCCGGATATGTGCCGCAGCTTAAACATCACGGTAAGCTTCTTGAATTGCCCCTGCCTTTGAAAAGGCCGACATCGGAAGAACCCTTGCAGATACGGGACATCTCGCTTCTTATTAAAAACCTGGATACGCCTGTAGTTAAACGTCCACGCCCGGCCCCGGCTAATGATGTGGTTACCGTCGATCTTCATGCTGAAAAACTACCTTTAAATGTCGGTGGTTTAACCAGCAACGAAATCCTGCAGGCACAACTCCGTTATGCGGAAAAGCAATTGGATCAGGCACTGCAACAGGGTATGCGAAAGATCGTGTTCGTTCATGGGGTAGGCAGTGGCATTTTGCGGGAACAATTGCACCAGCGGTTGCAGCAACTCGGATTTTCTGATTTTCGGTTTTCCTTTCACCCGCTTCACGGATACGGTGCCACCGAAGTAATTTTGCACTAGCTCTTTGAAAAGCTGCAACGTCGGCATTCGCTCCGCCTTGGCGGGGAGGAAAGTCCGGACAGCACAGGGCAGCGTACCACCTAACGGGTGGCTCCGTAAGGAGAGATAGTGCCACAGAAAATTACCGCCCGGCATAGCCGGGTAAGGGTGAAAACGTGAGGTAAAAGCTCACGCTCGGTCCCAGCAATGGGCTGCAGGGGTAAACCTTACGCGCTGCAAGGTCAAACAGCTTTTGCTCCGTACAGGAACGGCCGGCCCGGCCGGATGCAGATGCATGCAAAAGCGGGTAGACCGCTACACCGCAGCAGCGATGTTGCGGGCAGATAAATGAATGCCGTCGCTGCCCAACGGCAGCGATTACAGAATCCGGCTTATGACGTTGCAGCTTTTCTTTCTTTTTTCAATGCGGCCTGGTTGCCTGAGCAGCAGTTATCTTTGCTGCCCGCTGCCAAACAGGTAGCCGATCCCGTAGCTCAGCTGGTAGAGCATAACACTTTTAATGTTGGGGTCCTGGGTTCGAATCCCAGCGGGATCACGGCGCAGCCGCGTCTTTGCCAGCCAGGCCGGGCGCTTCTTCAAAAACAGCCTCATCGTCAAATTCACCTTCCCACCGGGCGATCACCACAGAGGCCAGGCAATTGCCCAATACATTGACCGAAGTGCGGGCCATGTCCATCAGTGCATCAATGCCCAGAATCAGAAATATCGGCTCCATGGGCAATCCGAAAGAGGCCACCGTTCCCGACAAAATGACCAGCGAAGCCCGGGGCACTCCGGCCACTCCCTTGCTGGTCAGCATAAGCGTGAGCATCATAACCACCTGCTGGCCGATAGTCAATTCCACCCCTGCTGCCTGCGCCACGAACACGGAAGCAAGGGCCAGGTATAAGGTGGTGCCGTCCAGATTGAAACTGTAGCCGGTGGGTAAAACGAAGGCTACGATTTTGCGCGGAACCCCCATGCGTTCCATGTTTTCCAATGCAATGGGTAAGGCCGATTCGGAAGATGCGGTGGCAAAAGCCAGCGTAAACGGTTCACTGGCGGCGCGAATGAACCGCCGTACCGGCACCCGCGCAATCAACATAACCGGAACCAGCACCAAAACCACAAAGGCAATCAACGCCACATACAGGGTCAGGAGTAATGCCAGCAGGTTATGAAATACCCCCAGGCCATATTTGCCGATGGTATAGGCAATGGCGCCGAATACAGCAAAGGGGGCAAAATACATAACCAGATTCGTGAACTTGAACATTACCTCAGAGAGGCTTTCGGCAAACTGCAGCATCGGTTCGCGACGCCGGTGATCAACTAGTGAAAGGCCGATGCCAAACAGTATGCTGAAGACCACAATCTGCAGCACCTGACCCTCGGCTATGGCTTTGGCAATGTTTTCTGGAAATACATGAAGAATGATGTCGCGGGCACTTTGAGGCGCTGCCGCAACCTCTGAGCTCTGTTGCACGCCACTCAGGTCAATGCCCCGGCCTGCACCTGATAAATTGATGGCCAGTAAGCCAACTATAAGCGCCAGGGTGGTAACAATTTCATAGTACAAAATGGATTTCCACCCCAGACGACCCACCTGCTTCAGATTGCCGTGACCTGCTATACCCGATACCAGGGTGCCGAACAACAAGGGAGCGATAATGGTCTTAATCAGTCGTAAAAAAATATCGCTTAGAATTTTCAGATGTTGGCCGGCTTGTGGAAAGCTGTAGCCCAGTTCAAAACCCGCCACCAGAAAGATGAGAATCCAGGAGGTTAGCGATTTGCGTTTCCATCCCCACCAGAACAGAACAGCAATGGCCAGCCATCGTGCGGAGCGCAAAACCCAGGGATGGATGGCCAATGGGGTCCATAGATCCACAACATGCAACAGGGCAGCCAGTGTGGCCACGGTCAGCAGCAACAGCGTTACTACCCGCATGACGTCAGAGCGACGAATATAACGGTTGCCTGTTGCATGTATGGCTTTCTGCAGGTGTCGCTGATCCGCAACAACAGACATTTCGTCGTTAATTTGCCTGAGCCTGACGTGCAAACGCAAGTAGCTCCCGGACCAACAGTAAGCGCCAGATCGCCCAACCCGGCGCAGGATGTGGAACGGCAGCGGTTTAGCGAGCTGAATGCCGCATTTGCTGCAAGTTTCGAGCCTACGTTCACAGACATTTCATCGCCCAAGTGCGTCGTCATCATTCCCAGCCTTTCCGTTGATCAGGAAATTCTTTCTAAAGTCAACGGATATGTGTATTACGAAGAGCGGCTGCTGTGTCTGCTGATGTACCTGCGCATGCCGCTGACGCACATCGTTTATGTAACCAGCATGCGCATTGATCCGGTTATTGTGGATTACTACCTGCACCTGTTGCCCGGAATCACCGGTTACCATGCACGGCAGCGGCTGACTCTGTTATCCTGCGATGACCCGAGCAGCAAACCGCTGACTCAGAAAATTCTGGAGCGGCCCTTGCTTATGCAACGCATTCGCGAAAGCATACCCCACAACTACCCGGCCTATATTTCCTGTTTCAACATGTCGCCTTTGGAACGCACGCTTGCTGTGCGCCTGGGCCTGCCTGTTTTTGGCTGCGATCCCGATCTGCTGCATCTGGGATCCAAGAGCGGCAGCAGAAAACTGCTGCGCCGCTGCGGCCTGCCTGTTCCTGATGGATTTGAGGACCTGCGCGACGAGCAAGACATTGCCGAAGCCTTATGGGCACTGAAACGGCAACATCCAGGTTTACGTCGGGCAGTCGTTAAGCTTAACGATGGTTTTTCCGGCGATGGCAATGCGGTGGTGAACCTGAATGAAGTTCACGCCGTTTCTGAATTGCGGCAACAGTTGCCTGTGCTTCTGCAGCCTGTGGCCACGGATCTCAGCTACGAGGCCTTTGTTCAGAAATTCCGCACGATGGGCGGAATCGCAGAGGCATTCATTGAAGGAAATGAAAAACGCTCGCCATCAGTCCAATGCCGCATTCTGCCCACCCGGCAGATTGAAGTGGTATCCACCCACGATCAGGTGCTGGGCGGAATGGATCATCAGGTGTTTCTCGGCGCTTATTTTCCGGCTCATCCTGACTACGCCCGCGACGTTGGCATTATGGGCAAACGGGTTGCTGAAGGACTGCGCGATGCCGGTGTTTGGGGCCGGTTCAGTCTGGATTTCGTTTCGGTGCGTACCGCTGAAGGATGGAAGCATTATGCACTGGAACTCAACCTGCGTAAGGGAGGCACAACGCATCCCATGCTCATGCTTATGGGTCTTACCCGCGGCGAATACGATGCCGATGCCGGCGCTTATTATACCGCCAATGGCCAGAAGCGCTTTTATTTCAGCAGCGACAACGTGCAGAGCGAATGGTTTCGCGGTCTTACATCTCACGACCTGATTCATCTGGCCATATTTAACCGCTTGCAATACGACGGATCGCTTCAACAGGGCGTCATGTTTCATTTGATCGGAGCGCTGTCGCAATTTGGTAAACTGGGATTGGTGTGCATCGGCGACTCGGCCCAGCGGGCAGAAGCCTACCGCCGTTTGACCATGAAGGTCTTACTGCGCGAGGGCAGACAGGTCAACGGATTTCACCCGCCGGCATCGTGATGGCTCTGCCTGCGGAAGCGGGCAGGCGCCATAGTTTTGTGCGCTGACATGCGCGCGGTCATCCTGATTTTGCTGTTGCTTCCCCTGACGTTGACGGCGCAGCGGGTCACCCTGAGCGGTTATGTGCAGGATGCCGAAAGTGGCGAACGTCTGGCTGCCGCTGCAGTGGCCATCAGCGGCACATCTACTGGCACCTTCTCCAACGACTACGGTTTCTATTCCCTTTCGGTTGTTCCCGGTCGCTACCGTGTGGTGTTTTCCTATCTGGGCTATGAAAGCCGCGATACGCTGCTGGCGCTTTTTTCCGACATGAGGCTCAATGTCGCGCTTCGGCCTCAGGTGCGCATGTTGGAAGAGCTGGTGGTTACGGACGTGAAAAAAGATGCGAACATTACGCAGGCCGAAATGGGACGTTTTGAACTGCCCATGGAAAAACTGCGCACCCTGCCGGTGGTGTTTGGCGAACAGGATCTGCTCAAAACCATTCAACTGCTCCCCGGTGTTCAGGGAGGCACAGAGGCCTCCACCGGCTATTATGTACGCGGCGGTGGACCCGACCAGAATCTGATTTTGCTCGACGAGGCCACGGTGTACAATGCAGCGCATTTGTTTGGCTTCTTTTCCATCTTCAACTCCGATGCCGTTCTGAACGCCACATTGTACAAGGAAGGCATGCCGGCGAATTACGGCGGCCGCATTTCTTCGGTGCTGGATATTACCACCAAGGAAGGCAACAACCGTAGCCTGCACGGCACCGGCGGCATCGGCCTCATTGCTTCCCGCCTTACGCTGGAAGGGCCGCTGGTGCGCGACCGCAGTTCGTTTATCGTATCCGGCCGGCGCACCTATGTGGATGTGCTGCTGCGTCCGTGGATTCAGACTACCGATTTTTCCGGTTCTGCTTACTATTTCTACGATGTGAATGCCAAGGTCAACTATCGCTTTTCCGATAAGGACAGAGTTTACCTGAGCGGCTATTTCGGAAGAGATATCTTTTCCTTTGACGATGACTACATCTCGTTCAACATTCCCTGGGGAAATGCCACCACTACCCTGCGTTGGAATCATCTGTTTTCCGACAAGCTGTTTATGAATGCAACAGCGGTGTACAACGATTATCATTTCCGGATTTCCGGCAATCAGGAAATGGTGGCTTTTGAGTTACGGTCGGGCATCCGCGACGTCAACCTGAAAGCTGACTTTGACTACTACCCGCATGCCGAACGGCACTGGCAGTTCGGGGGCTTGTACACGTATCATGTTTTTCAGCCGCAAAGCGTTTCCGGAAGCAGTGGCGAGGTTACGTTCAACCCCTCGGGGGTGGATAAGCGTTATGCGCATGAAGGCGCCGCATACCTGCAAACGCAGCAGGACCTTACCGATCAGCTGCGCCTGGCTGCAGGGTTACGGCTTTCCTGGTTTCAGCAGGTGGGGCCGGCTACTGTGTACCGGTACGATGAATTTACCGGCGAGGTGATAGATAGTGTGGTCTATCGGCGGGGGCAGCCCGTCCAGTCGTATGCCGGCCCGGAACCACGTTTGTTGCTGCGCTACCTGATCAGCGGGCGGGATGCCCTGAAACTTTCCTACACGTTGAACCGCCAGTATGTTCATCTGGTCACCAACAACGGAACCACCTTGCCGGCCGATCTGTGGGTACCCAGCTCCCTGCACGTTCGGCCCCAGATCGGACATCAGTATTCGGTAGGGTTCTTCCGTAACTGGCTGGACAACCGGGTGGAGTCGTCTGTGGAAATATATTACAAAAAATTATTAAATCAAATTGAATTCCGGGAGGGGTACACTCCCCGGGTCAACGAAGTGATTGAAGAAAACTTTGTCTTCGGTTCGGGGCAATCCTACGGCGTGGAGTTTTACGTGGCCAAAAAAGCCGGACGATACACCGGCTGGGCAGGATACACCCTTTCCTACACCAACCGGTCTTTTCCCGATCTGAACCAGGGCCGTTCGTTTCCCTATCGCTTTGACCGCCGCCATAATCTGTCGCTGGTGGGGTCTATACAAATCAGCGAGCGTTGGGAAGCTGGCGCCCAGTTTGTGTACAATACCGGAATTGCCTATACTATCCCTTCACAGAAGTACTTCATTGAGGGTCAGGTAGTCACTTTGTATGACGAACTGAATGGCTACCGGTTGCCGGCCTATCACCGGCTGGATGTCTCAGCAACGTTGCGCGGAAAAAAGAAAAAACCGATTCAGTCCGATTGGACGTTTGGGATTTACAACGTGTACAACCGGAAAAATGTGTTTTTCCTGTACAACGAATACGAAGGCATTTTTCTGACCGATCCGGTGGTAACCGTGCAGGCCAAGCAGGTTTCCCTATTTCCCATTATCCCCAGTGTAACATGGAACTTCCGTTTTTAAGAGGAATGGGTGTGGCTCTTGCAGCCGGCCTTCTTGCTGCTTGCACGCGTGATGTGGACATCACGCTGCCGCCTTCTGAACCTCAGTTGGTGGTGGAAGGGAGAATTGAAACCGGAGTTCCGCCGCTTGTTCTTTTGTCGCGCAGCACAGGTTTTTACGACGACTTTTTTCTGGACTCCGTCAGCAGCTATTTCGTTTCGGGCGCCCGCATAACCGTATTTAACGGAACAGACAGTGTGGTGCTTACCGAGCTGATGCTGGATACGGCCGGCGTTCGCATCCCGGTTTATGTAGGTGTGGGCATGGTGGGAGAGGAAGGAAAAAGCTACTGGCTAGTGGTCGAGGCAGAAGGAAAAAAACTGCAGGCCGTTACCACCATACCCCGGGCTCTGCCGCTGGATTCCCTGTGGTGGGAAGCCATGCCGGAAAACGATACGTTGGCGCGCTTGCTGTGCCGCTTTACCGATCCGCCGGAGCCGGGCAACTACGTTCGCTATTTCACCAAACGCAACAGCGAACCTTTTCTGCCCGGATTCAATTCCGTTTTTGAAGATGATCTGGTCAACGGGCAGTCGTTTGATTTTCCTTTAGACCGTGGGGTGGATCGCAATAATCCGGAAAGCTTCAATGATTATGGACTGTTCAAACGCGGCGATACCATCACGGTTAAATGGTGTGCCATTGATGCCGGCCATTTCGAATTCTGGCGCACGCTGGAGTTTGAATTGAGTGGGCAGGGCAGTCCGTTTGCTGCGCCGGTCATCATCAAATCCAACATAGAAGGCGGGCAAGGCATCTGGGGTGGTTATGCACCCAGTTATCACCAGCTGCTGGTGCCCCGATAGCCTGGTGGGTAACAAAAGCGATACGGCAAAACCCTTTTGTTGCGTTCATTTGCGCCATGACTTCCGCTACCATTTATCCGTGCATCATTATCGGTTCGGGTCCTGCCGGCTACACAGCCGCAATTTATGCGGCCCGGGCCGGTCTCAGGCCGCTGTTGTTTCAGGGCATAGAGCCCGGGGGCCAACTGATGACTACCACCGATGTGGAAAACTATCCCGGCTACCCTGACGGGATCCAAGGTCCTCAGATGATGGACGACTTTCGCCGTCAGGCAGAGCGCATGGGCACTGAACTGCGCACCGGCCACATCAGCCGTTGCGACTTCAGCGGTAAACCATTGCGCCTCTGGACCCTGGAAGATGAAGAGTTTCTTGCACACAGCGTCATCATCGCCACTGGAGCATCTGCCAAATGGCTGGGTCTGGATTCGGAAAAGCGATTGAACGGCAGCGGTGTTTCGGCCTGTGCCGTCTGCGATGGCTTTTTCTTCCGCGGCAAGGAAGTCGCTGTTGTGGGTGGAGGCGACACGGCCTGTGAAGAAGCGCTCTACCTTTCCAAATTATGCCCGCAGGTGCACCTGCTGGTGCGCAGCGACCGCATGAGGGCTTCGCAGGTCATGCAGGAACGCGTGCGGAAAGCCGAAAACATCCGCATTTACTGGAACACGGAAACTGTGGAGGTGCTGGGAACACATCAGGTAACAGGTGTGCGGGTGCGCGATAAAGCAGCAGACAGGGAATACGACATTTCCGTCAGCGGATTCTTTGTTGCCATCGGACATACCCCGAACAGCGAACCGTTCCGCCAATGGTTGGAAACCGATGAGCAGGGATACATCAAAACCAAACCCGGAAGTACCCACACCTCGGTGCCCGGCGTTTTTGCCGCCGGCGACGTTCAGGATAAAGTGTACCGGCAGGCGGTAACGGCGGCTGGCAGCGGCTGCATGGCCGCTCTGGATGCCGAACGCTACCTGTCAGCCAACGGGTTGCATTGAGGGAAGGGGAGAAACTGAAGGCACGGGGCTCGTTGTTTGCGTGAGCCTTGCGGTTATCTTTGCCGCCGCCTGAGCGCATCAAGAGCTTTTTATGAAAATAGAAATCGAGTCTACCCACCTCAGTGGCGGCGTGGTGGTGCTGAAACCGGAAGTGTTTCGTGATGAACGCGGCTTTTTCAAAGAGACCTTTCGGGAAGACATTTTTCGGGAACTCGGACTGCCGCATCAGTTTGTGCAGCACAACCACAGCGGCTCGGTGCGTAATGTGGTTCGCGGCCTCCATTTTCAATGGGACCCGCCTATGGGCAAGCTAATGCGCGTTACGTCGGGAACCGCGTTTCTGGTGGCCGTTGACCTGCGCAAGGGTTCACCCACTTTTGGTCAGTGGTATGGTCGCGAAGTATCGGCCGACAATCATCTGATGATCTGGGCTCCGGCCAGTTTTGCACGTGGCTTTGCCGTTGTCAGTGACTATGCGGAAATTCAGTACATCTGTACGGGTATTTACAACCAGAAAGGGGAAAGCGGCATCCGCTGGAACGATCCGCAGATTGGGGTGCAATGGCCGGTAAAGGAACCTATTCTGTCGGTCAAGGACCAGAATGCCCAGTTGCTGGAAGAATGGATCCAGCGGCCGGAAAGCCAGTACTTTACCTACTGAAGCCACGTTTGGATTCACCACAGAAAAAACATACCATGAAAATTTTCATAGCAGGCGGCGCCGGTTACATCGGATCCGTAGTGATCCCCAAGCTGCTGGATCGCGGCTACCAGGTGGACGTTATCGACCTGTTGTGGTTCGGCAATCATTTGCCGCCGGAAGTTCGGGTTGAACAAAAGGACATCTTTGATCTGCGGGAAAACGATCTGGAAGGTTACGATCAGGTCATTTTTCTGGCGGGGTTGTCCAACGATCCGATGGCGGAATTTTCTCCCGCCAAAAATTTCATCTATAACGCATCTGCCACGGCCTATCTGGGCTACCTGGCCAAGCGGGCCAAAGTGAAGCGCTTCATTTACGCCGGGTCCTGCAGTGTATACGGCTACACCGTCAATGAGCTGTACGATGAAACCAAACCGGCCGTTTCGAGCTATCCTTATGGCATTTCCAAATTACAGGGCGAGCAAGCCGTTATGGCCATGCAGGATGATGATTTTTCCGTTATCTGTTTCCGGCAGGGAACGGTGAGCGGCTATTCTCCCCGCATGCGGCTGGACCTGATCGTTAACACCATGTTCAAGACAGCGCTTAGCCAGGGAGAAATTATGATCAGTAATCCCTCCATCTGGAGGCCTATCCTGTCCATTCAGGATGCAGCCAGTGCGTACATCCGTGCCGTAGAGGCGGCGCCGGCCATCAGCGGCGTGTTCAATATCGCTTCCGGCAACTACACCGTGGGCGAAGTAGCCGATTATGTGAAAGAGGCTGTGGAAGAAAAGTTGGGCAAGAAAGTGCGCTACAACATCCGCAACGTACAGGACTTCCGCAACTATAAAGTCAGTGTAGACAAGGCCATTAACGTTCTTAGCTTCAAGCCTGCCCATGACGTTCGTTCCATATTGGATGACCTGATCCTGAATCTGGAAAAGTTCAAAGATTTTGACAATCCCCAGTACTATAACATTCAGGTATTCAAACAGCTGGCATAATTCCATCACCACCAAGCAGCAGGCTTTTTCATGAATGTAGCGGTCATCGGCTCCAACGGTCAACTCGGCACCGACCTGTGCGAAGTTTTTGCTACCCGCCACACGGTCATTCCGCTGACGCATGCGGATATAGAAATCACCGATCTGGACGGCAGCCGTCAGGTGCTGCAGTCCCTCCGCCCCGATGTGGTATTGTGTACAGCGGCGGCGCATAACGTGCCCAAATGCGAGAGTGAGCCGGAACAGGCATTCCGCATCAACGGACTGGGCTCTCTCCACCTGGCCAAGCTCAGCGCCGAGTTGGGCTTTAAGCTGGTGCAGTACAGCACCGATTATGTTTTTGACGGCAGTAAGGGAAAGCCGTATGTGGAAACCGATGCCGTGGCTCCGCAGAGCGTTTACGCTATCACCAAATATGCCGGCGAGCAGCTGATCCGTAACTACTGCGAAAAATTTTTTATCGTCCGGGTGTCTGGCATTTATGGAAAAGTGCCCTGCCGCGCAAAAAACCACACCAACTTCGTCGTCAACATGATTCAGGCTGCAGCCACCAAGCCTGAGGTTCGTGTGGTTACCGATGAGGTGCTTACACCTACACCGACTTACGAAATTGCCCGCAACACGCTGGAACTGGTGGAAACGGAGGCTTACGATGTGTACCACATGACCTGCCAGGGCGAGGTGTCGTGGTATGAATTTGCCCGCACCATTTTTGATGCCCTACACCTCCGGACACCGCTTTACCAGGCCAGCGTCAGGGATTTTCCCTCTGTCGTCAAGCGGCCGTTTTATTCGGTACTGGACAATGCCAACCTGAAGCGCCTGGGCATAGACCGCATGCCACACTGGAAGGATGCGCTGTTGGCCTTTTTGCGGCAGCATTATGGCGCTTCCTGACCGGATGCAGTGGGAAACGCCAAAGATTAGTTCTGCCACAGCTAAACGTTTCCGCTTACTTTCGGCGCCACATTTTTTTTCATGAACATTGCCATTCTGGGAACCCGCGGCGTGCCGTCAGGCTACAGCGGTTATGAAACGTTTGCCGAAGAGCTGGGGGTGCGTCTGGTGCAGCGCGGCCATCAGGTAACCGTTTATGCCCACCGCACCTTGTTTCCCCCCGAAAAACGGGTGGAGCAGTATCGGGGCATTCGCCTGAAGTATTTGCCAGCGTTGAAAGGCAAAAACACCAGTCAGTTTTCGCATTCGTTTTTTTCTACTTTTTCCGTCATCTTTTCCGATGCCGATGTGGTGCTGTTCTGCAATGCAGCCAACGGCCCGTGGGGACTGTTTCTGCGTCTGTTCGGCAAACGGTGCTGCATCAACGTGGATGGCCTGGAGTGGCTGCGGCCCAAATGGAGTCGCCTGGGAAAAAAGTATTTCTATTTCGGGGCCTGGTGTGCCACTAAGTTTTTTCATATCGTCATCACCGATGCCAAAGGCATGCAGGATTATTACAAGAAAGAATTTCACTGTGATACGGTGGACATTGCCTACGGCGCCGATTTGAAATATGCCGAAAATCCGAATGCCGTTCGTGCCTTAGGTCTGGAACCGATGAACTATTACCTGATTGCTTCCCGACTGGTTCCGGACAACAATGCCGAAACCATTGTCCGTGGATTCATGCAGTCCGGTTCGCCACGGGTGCTGGCCATTGCCGGAGGAACGGTGTATAAAAATCCTTACGAAGAGCATCTGCGGCGCATTGCCGATCCGAACCGGGTACGTTTTCTTGGTCATATCGATAATGCCGAGCTGATCAAAGAGCTCCATGCCAATGCTTATGCGTATCTGCACGGTCATGAATTCGGCGGCACCAATCCGGCCTTACTCAAGGGGCTGGCCTACGGTAACTGCATCCTTGCACTGGACACCGTTTTTAACCGCGAGGTGCTGGATGAGGGCAAATACGGACTGCTGTTCAAAAAAGATCCGGCTGACCTGGCTGAAAAAATCCGACAAATTGAAGCGGATCCGCAATGGGCTCAGTCCTTTCGCGACCGCTCACGCAACCGTATCCTGGAACGTTATACCTGGGAACACATTACCGATCAATACGAAGCGGTGTTCCGCAGATTGTCCGCTAAGAATTGAACGGGTTGCCATGTGCTGTGCATGCAAAGGCTGGTCGATTTGGCTTTGCTTCTGCTGGTGTTTCCCCAAAGGCAATCGGGTAATCAGCAGTCAGAAACTGTTCCATAGCGTAAACACGCCGATGGCCAGTACAAGCAATAAGGAAAGCTGGCGGAAGCGGGTTTGCGGCACATGACGCAGAATTCGTTGCCCTGCCCAGGTGCCCAGCAGGGCAATAAGCAATAAAAACGGTACATAAATCAGCAGGTCTTTTTGAATAAATCCATTGCGGTAATACACCACTGTGCGGGTGGCATCCACGCACAAATCAATAAATGCTGAAGTAGCCACAAAGGCGCTTTTCTCCAGGTTGAACGAGGCCATGGTAATGCCCCGAATGGCACCGCCGGTTCCCAACAATCCTGCAGCCAGTCCGGATAAAGCTCCGCCGAATATGGTGGCCGCCTGCGACTGAGGGGAAATCGACGTTTGTCTCCAAAGCAGCAAAAGACTGGAAAGCACCAGGAAAACGCCGAGGAACCGCTGCAGTAACGCTTCCGGCAAACGGCCGGCAAGCAGGCTTCCGGCCAACACCATGACCACAGCCGGAACACCCAGGTAAAGCAACAGATGACGTTGCAACCCAGACCTGAAGAGCAGCAGCTTACTGAGGTTACTGAACAGGTGAAACAATGCAGTCAGTCCCAAAGCAGAATACATGGACAAATACAGCGCAGCCACCGGCACAAAAAATACCGATGAGCCGAAGCCTCCCACTGTTCCCGTCACTTCTGCCAGAAACGTTAATAACAAAAAGGCCGGTTGGATGTCGCGCAGCACGGTGTTAAACGTCGGAAAAAATAGCTACTCAGGCAACATAAGTTCTGCCCAACAACCGTAGGGCATATTCTAACTTCGTGGCGGTGATTCTCATCCGGAGCTTTTTACCTAAAAGCCTGTTGGCAGCAGCAACCCTTTTTGCCAGCAGCTCCTACTTGCCATTGCATGCGCAAAGCCCATCCTATAGCAGTTTTTCTGCACAAGTAGTCGGACAGGGGCCTCATTTGATTTTTGTCCCCGACATGGGCTGTCCGCCCTCCGTATTTCAGCAGACTGTGGACAGCCTGAAGAACACATTCACCTGCCACTTACTCTCTATTGCCGGCTTTGCCGGAACGCCGCCCTCCGGCTCAGACCATTTACTGGAGCACCTGAAGAACGATCTGGTTTTCTACATCCGTGACCATGGTTTGCAACGTCCCGTTCTGATCGGTCATGGGTATGGCGCTCTGGCTGGCCTGTGGATGGCCGCGCAGGAGCCGGAATTACCCGGCGGTCTTGTGGTCATTGACGCTTTGCCCTTCCAGCCGGCCGCTTCGCAGCCCGACCTTAATCCCCAAATAGCTGCACCCGTGGCCAATCGCCGGCAACAACAGTTGCTGGCACTTACCCCTGAGCAGTTTGAAACGATGCAGCGCCAGCGCGCCGCCGGATTGTTCACCGATCCTTTGTTGCGCCGGAACTATGTGGATTGGATGAAGCAAAGCGACCGAACCACCCTGGCCAAAGCCACTTTTGAATTCATGACCCTTGATCTGCGGGAACAGCTTTATGCGGTTACTGCACCGGTTCTGGTGTTGGTGGCAGGTGGTCTTGCTGATGCAGCAGCTGAAGGCAATTTGATAACGGTGTTTCAGGACCAGTACCGGCAGGTGCACCGGCTGCACATGGAGGTACATGACACAGCACGCCACTTCATTATGCTGGATGATCCGACATGGTTTCGGGAACGTTTGCTACGGTTTGTTGCCCTCGTTCACGGAAGACGCTGATTGTCGGGAATGAGGCAGTTTCATTGGGACCAGGCATCGGAAACCGATCTGGATGCCATTGCTTCGCATATCCTCAGTCATTTTAAGGCAAGCCGCATTTTTGCACTTCATGGCGGGTTAGGCGCAGGCAAAACCACATTGGTGAAAGCCTTTTGCCGCTGCCTTGGCGTTACTGATCGTGTGCTGAGCCCCACGTTTACGTTGATTCACGAATATGGACCTCCTCCTATATATCATCTAGATTTGTATCGGCTTCGGTCTGTTCACGAGGCAGAAGCTGCCGGAATTCTGGAGTGCCTTTCGTCGGGAAACTACTGCTTTGTGGAATGGCCTGAGCTCATCGCCGATCTGCTGCCATCACAAACCGTTTATATCTTCCTGAGGGAAAACGGGCCGGATAAACGCAGCATTACCGTAACTTCCGGCAAAACATGAGTCCCCGAATTCGTGTGCCTGATGAACTGAAAGGCAGCGCCGAGCTGGTCACCAGGGAACAGCCTGCTGAAGTGCAGTCGCGGGTTACGCGTCAGGTGATCGGATTGCCGCGGGAAGACCAGATCGAAGAAAAACGCATTGCCCTGACGCCGGAAAGCGTAAAGGTGCTTACCGAACAAGGGCATCAGGTACTGGTGCAGGCAGGGGCAGGGCAGGGGTCGCGGCTGTCCGATACGGAATACGCCGAAGCCGGAGCCGAAATCATGCAGCATCAGGAAGAGGTGTATCAGGCATCCATTATCCTGAAAACCGCACCACTTAACGCGGAAACTTTGCAGGCGATACCTCCTAACCGCCTTTTGATTTCAGCCCTCCATTTGCCCACCTTAACCAGGCAGTTTCTGGAAGCCTGCCAGCAGCGCAGGCTTACGGCTGTTGCCTTTGAATATTTGCGGGATGAGTCCGATACCTTTCCGATCGTTTCGGCTATGAGCGAAATAGCCGGCAGTGCCTGCATCTTCATTGCTGCCGAGCTGCTCAGCCATCCACGCCTGGGTCGGGGCATCTTGTTGGGCGGTATTGCCGGTGTGCCTCCTGCCAGCGTGCTCATTCTGGGGGCGGGCACGGTAGGGGAATTTGCCGCTCGGGCCGCCCTGGCCATGGGAGCCGAAGTAAAAGTTTTTGACAACAACATTTACAAACTCAAACGTTTGCAACGCAACATCGGCGCCCGGCTCTTTACTTCTGTGATTGCCGCTGACCTGCTCCTGGATGCGCTTCAGCAGGCTGATGTGGCCATTGGGGCCATTCATTCCAAATCCGGAAGAACCCCGATTGTGGTTACTGAAGACATGGTTTCGCAGATGAAACCCGGATCTGTTATTATAGATGTAAGTATTGACCAGGGGGGGTGTTTTGAAAGCTCAGAGGTAACCAGCCACCGAAAACCCGTGTTCAAGAAATTTGACGTGCTGCATTACTGCGTGCCCAACATTGCCTCGCGCGTACCCCGTACAGCATCGCAGGCTATCAGCAACGTGCTCACGCCCATGCTGCTGGAGGCAGGCCTGGCCGGGGGATTTGACCGGCTTCTAGGTAGTCACACCCATTTGCGCAATGGCGTTTATCTGTACCGGGGCATGCTCACCAATCAGCACCTCAGCGAACGCTTTCAGTTAAAATATACCGACCTGAATCTGCTGTTTGCCTCGGAGTATTGAAATTTTTTGCTTGGGGGTGAAACAAATAAGAATTGTTACATTTACGGACGCATACCCCATTTTCTAAAAACCAAATCACATGAGAAAGTTTTTCCACAAGCTGGGTTTGACACTGCTTACTGCAAGCGTGCTGACCTCTGAAGCGCTGGCTGTATGCCCGCAAGGCATATTGACCATTTTTAACGGCACCAGCGGCAATGGCCGTGCGCCAAACGGCAACTGGCGGTCTATTCGCACCCATTACATCATTACAGCCAGTGAAATGGCCGTAGCTCCCGGTCTTGTTGGTCAACAAATTGGCGGTATCGAGTGGGAGTTTTCCACGGCTCCTTCCATTGCCACAACGGGCACATTAAGAGTTTACATGGAAAACACTTCCGATGCCACTAACCTGAAAAGCAGCACATGGTCCACGGCCATTG
>JANWXQ010000010.1 GCA_025057275.1 Chitinophagales bacterium | reverse complement strand
TTTTTGCGCTTCGTCGGGAAGACGCAGATGATGGCGTTCCGGCATAGTTTAACAGCGACGCTCAGGCTCATTTCGTTGCAGGAAAAGCAGCATGCCTCGCAATATGATTGCCTTCAAACCAACTGTTTTTTGCTGCCCGAAAGCATAGCGCATGTCTAACATTTAAACCGCAACTACCGCTGGTGCTTTTTTCTTTTTGTATCTGGCGACGCAGGCAGGCCTGCCAGCAAGCACAGAATAGCCTGTGAGCACCCGAGCGGACATTACCTGCACCCCTCATTCCCACCGAAACGTTTTTGATGAAACGACGAGGCACAGGATCAGCATGAGGGATAAAACAGTTACTTCCAACAGATATTTTTCCCACGAATCCCCCACCCACAGGCCGCGCAGCAGCGAGACCACATGGGTCAAAGGCAGGAACTGGGCCACCTGCCGGATGGTTTCCGGCAAAACTTCACGTGGGATGGCTGCTCCGGAAAGAAAGAGCATTGGATAAAAAATAACCATAGATACGGCCTGGGCCGAACGTGCCGTCGGCATAAGACCTGCAATCACAAAGCCCAGCGCAAAAAAACTCAGGCTGCTGAGCAAAAACGCCCACACCACATCAAAAGGGTTGCCGTTAAAACGCAGGCCATAGACCAGCTTGGCAGCCACCACCAGCAACACCATGCCGAGTACCGTCATGAGGAAGACGACCATCACATGCGCACCCAAAACGGCCTGCGGACGCAGCGGCGTAGCCTTGAGTCGGCGCAGAATTCTTTTTTCCCGATACGAGGCCAGCGTGATCGTTACGGAAAGCAGACCACCGGTAGCAATGATCATGGCCGTATAGGCCGGAACCGACACATCTACCGAGCCATAGCCACCGAAAAAAGGCGTTGGTTCATTGCCGTAAATGCTGCCAAACAAAAACAGCATCATCAGCGGGAAGGCCAGCGTGAAAAAGGCAGCCATCGGCTCCCGAAGGAAGAGTTTTATCTCTGTCCAGGTCAATTTCCAGAAACCATGCATATCAATTTTTTTTATTCTCTCAACGCTCGTCCGGTGAGGGCAAGAAAAACATCTTCGAGGGTTGGCTGTTCGGTGCGCAGATCATAATAGCGAATCCCCTGCTTTGTCAATACGTTTACGACCTCGCCGACAAAGTCTGCTTGCTGACCA
>JANWXQ010000107.1 GCA_025057275.1 Chitinophagales bacterium | reverse complement strand
GCACACCGTCGTTTTGATGACAACGGCCAGCTGCTTGATGAATCCTTCAGCAAACAGGTTACGCACTTTCTCGAGGAGTTCTTGTGGTATGGCCATGCCCTGTATCAGGCCCGCACCAACCTGCCTGTTGGTTTGCCGTAGCTATCGCTCTGACCAATACAGCAGCCCCATGGCCAGCAGCGACACCACCAGGCCGGTCAGTTTGTTCCGGTCAAAGCGCTCACCAAACAAGACCGCTGCTGCCGTGGCCGTAAGCGCCACGATACCGGTGTTGTTGATGATAATGATCGTGCTGCTGGACAATGCCTGCCAGCTCAGCGCACGCGTCAGGAAAAACAGGGAAAAATAATTAGGTATGCCCAAGAGAATGCCTGCGGCCAGGGCACGCGCAGAAGGCAGGCGGCGCTTCCACAACGACTCGCCCAACAGCACCAGCCCGCCCCAAAGCGATGCCGACGAAAAGACGGCCACCGTAAAATCGTGGTAGGCATCTGCCGTCAGATAGCGTTGCACACTCAGATTAACGAGCGTGTCGTTCAGGCCGCTGCCCAGAAAAATAACCAGCGCCAAAAGCAGGGCCTGCATCGGACTTGCTCCGGAAGATGCTTTTCCCCCTAATGAAAAAAGCACTACTGAGGCCAAAGCCATGATCAGGCTGACGGCCTTTTGCCACGTCATGGGCTCACGCAGCAAAATGATGGCCGCCAGCACCGGAATCACCAGCGACAGCTTGCTGGCCAGCGAAGTCAGCGTGGCGCTGATGTGGCGCGCCAGGAAGCCCATCAGGTTGAAGACAACGAAAAACAGCAGCCCCAGCGCAACCGCCAGAGGAAACCATTCCTGCTGCAGCCAGTAAACCGGCGGACTCAGCCCGGGCGCCGCTAAAATGCCGGTCAGCACACAGGTCCAATAGTTCAGGACAATGGCATGAAGGTTGGAAATACGAAACCGGTCAAAAAAGCGGAAGCACAGGACCAGATAGGTGGCCAGAACAATGCTCAGCAGCAAATCAATCATGAGGAATTTCTGTATAGGAACAGGCGGTCAGCACAGATCTCGTGTTCTTCTGTTGCCGCGGCATGAATAACCGGAGCGGCAACGCCGTCGCCCAGGCGCACCGGGCTGACCAGCTGGCGGGCTTCATCCCACAAACCGTGATCCAGAAAGGCCTGCAACAGCCGCGACCCGCCTTCCACCAGAAGCGAAAGCACCCCGCGTTGCCATAACGCCTCAAGGAGCGCGGGAAGCAGCCGCTCGAATGGTAGGATGAGCGGTTCGGCATGCGGAGGCTTTGCCAAAGGGTTTTCGGTAACCAGCAGGGTAGGAGCGCTGCCGTCAAAAAGGTGAAGCGCGTGGGGCAACCGCCCATGGCGGTCCAGTACGATTCGCATCGGCTGACGCCCGCGCCACAGGCGTACCGTCAGTTGCGGATTGTCAACCAGTGCGGTTTGGGTTCCTACAAGAACAGCCGCTTCTTCACTGCGCCAGCGATGCGCCAGCACCTGCGCGGCCTCGCTGCTGAGGGGAGTGCGCTCGCCCCGGCGACCCAGAAAACCATCGGCTGACTGCGCCCACTTGAGCACGACATAGGGTCTGCTTTTTTCATGAAAGGTGTAAAAGCGCCGGTTAAGCTGCCGGCACTCCTCATGTAGCACGTCGGTGATCAGCGCACAACCTGACCGGAGCAATTGTTCAAAGCCCTTGCCGCCCACTTGCGGTGAAGGATCGGCAGGACCGGCAACGATGTTGCGAATGCCGCTTTCCAGAATCAGGTTGGTGCAGGGAGGGGTTTTGCCGTAGTGGCAGCAGGGCTCCAGATTGACATAAAGAGTGCAATGGGGCAAAAGGGATCGGTCGGCCACAGCCCGTATGGCATGAACTTCGGCATGGGGACCGCCGTAGTGCATGTGCCAGCCTTCTGCAATAATGCGGCCGTTATGCACGACGACAGCCCCTACCAAGGGGTTGGGAGCCGTATGGCCGGCTGCCCGAACGGCTAACTGCAGGCAACGGCGTAGGAACAGCTCGTGCATGCGACAAATGTAGGTTGGGAGGCAAGCTGAACGGGTTCCAACGCGCCGCTTTCATGCACTGGCATAGGTTTTTGACGCACAAAAAGTGGATTTCTTCCCAAAAATTCTCCCTGTAATTTTCCGTTGTGACCGCTGCCGAAGTTTTTCATAGCCTGCGCAGGCAGTTGCAAGACCTCTACCCCGACGGTGAGGCCGAAGCCGTCAGCAGGCTGGTGGTGGAGGCGGTCAGTGGCATAGAATCCTTTGTTCTCTCGCTGCATGGAGGGTACTCTCTGGAGCGCCATCAGGCCGATGCCGCAGTGAAGGCCTTGTTACGCCTGCAGAAAGGCGAACCGGTGCAATACGTCATCGGTTATGCCCATTTCGACGGCCTAAAACTGCGCGTATCGCCTGCCGTGCTCATTCCCCGGCCGGAAACCGAAGAACTGGTGCAGTGGGTTGCCGATGAGCTGAGCCGCATTCCTGCTGCCCGTGTGCTGGACGCCGGCACCGGTTCCGGCTGCATTGCCCTGGCGCTGAAGCGCCGCCTGCCGCGCCTGCATCTGTTTGCCGTGGACATCAGCGAAGCCGCTCTGACCGTAGCCCGCAGCAATGCCGACGCCATGGGTCTGGACATCACCTTTTCCTGCCACGACCTGCTATCGCCGGCGATTCCATTTGAAGGCCTTCGCTTTGACTGTGTGGTTTGCAATCCGCCCTATGTATTGCCTGAAGAGCAACAAACGCTGGCAGCGCAGGTGGTGCAGTTCGAACCCCATCGGGCGCTGTTTGCCCCTGATGCCGACCCGCTGCGGTTTTACCGGCATCTGACGGACCGGTTTTACCGGAATCAGCAGAAGCCCGCCATACTGTTCTTTGAAATCAATCCTAAAATGCACGAAAAACTCAGCCACTGGTTGGAGACCGAAGGGCTTGCCCATCAATTTCGCACCGATTGGTCAGGCCATGTGCGGATGCTACGCATTGGGGGAAACTAACGGCAGAAACACTACCTAAAAGAACGGCTGCCGTCTATTTTTGCCGGCCTTAAAACTTACGACATGAGCGCCTGGTTTTACGTGGTGCCCCTTTTGGGCATGGTGGGTTTGTTGTTCACGCTTTATCGTTCCTGGTGGGTAAGCCGACAGGAGGCCGGCACGGAACGCATGCAGCAGATCGCCCAATACGTGGCCCAGGGGGCTATGGCCTTTCTGAAGGCCGAATGGCGCATTCTGGCCTACTTCGTGGCCATCACTGCCTTGCTGCTTGCCTTGCTGGGCTACAGCAATCCCGAGTCAGACTGGCTCATCGCCGTGTCGTTTATCACCGGCGCCGTTTTTTCGGCCTTTGCCGGCTTTGTGGGCATGCGTATAGCCACACGCGCCAACGTGCGCACGGCCCATGCAGCGCGCACCAGTCTGGCCCGCGCTCTGGCCGTATCGTTCAACGGAGGATCTGTCATGGGTCTGGGCGTAACCGGTCTGGCTGTATTGGGGCTGGGTTCGTTGTTTATAGTTTTTTACAACCTCTACGTACAGCCCGGTGATACCAAAGGTCTTATTGTGGCTCTGGAAGTGTTGACCGGCTTTTCGCTGGGGGCGGAAAGCATAGCCCTGTTTGCCCGGGTGGGTGGCGGCATTTACACCAAAGCAGCCGACGTAGGCGCCGACCTGGTAGGTAAGGTCGAAGCCGGTATTCCCGAAGACGACCCCCGCAACCCCGCCACCATTGCCGATAACGTGGGCGATAACGTTGGCGATGTGGCCGGCATGGGCGCCGACTTGTTTGGCTCCTACGTGGCCACCGTGCTGGCGACCATGGTGCTTGGCCGTGAAGTGATTTCCAACGACAACTTCAATGGCCTGGCGCCCATCCTGCTGCCCATGATGGTGGCCGGCATCGGCATTGTCTTTTCCATTGTGGGCACCTTTTTCGTCCGTATCCGCGACCGCGCCGAAGCTTCTGCTGCCGATGTGCAGCGCGCCCTCAATACAGGCAACTGGGGTGCCATTTTACTAACTGCCATTGCCACCTGGTTTCTGGTGGACTGGCTGCTGCCCAATGAGCTGACCCTGCGCGGCGAAATGTTCACCAAGTTTGGCGTGTTTGGCGCCGCCATGCTGGGGCTGGTCATCGGTGGCCTGATGAGCATGATCACCGAATACTACACGGCCATGGGCCGCAGGCCGGTGAATTCCATTGTCAAAAAATCGCATACCGGACATGCCACCAACATCATCGGCGGTCTGGCCGTGGGCATGGAAAGTACCATGCTGCCCGTTATTGTGCTGGCTGCAGGCATTTTTGGTTCGTATCAATTGGCTGGGCTCTACGGGGTAGCTATTGCTGCTGCCGGACTGATGGCCACAACAGCCATGCAACTGGCTATTGATGCCTTTGGCCCTATTGCCGATAATGCCGGCGGCATTGCCGAAATGAGTGAATTGCCCAAAGAAGTACGTCAGAAAACCGACATACTGGATGCTGTGGGCAACACGACTGCGGCCACGGGTAAAGGCTTTGCGATTGCCTCAGCAGCACTGACGGCCCTGGCCCTGTTTGCCGCCTTTGTGGGCATTGCCGGCATTGACCGCATCGACATCTACAAAGCCGACGTGCTGGCCGGACTGTTCATCGGCGGCATGATTCCGTTTATTTTTTCTTCACTGGCCATTTCCGCCGTAGGGCAGGCGGCCATGAGCATGGTGCAGGAAGTGCGCCGCCAGTTTCGTGAAATTCCGGGTATTATGGAAGGAACGGCCACTCCGCAATACGACCGCTGTGTGGCCATTTCCACCAATGCCTCCATCCGCCGCATGATGGCCCCAGGTGCCATTGCCCTGTTGTCGCCCGTAATCATCGGCTACCTGCTGGGGCCTGAAGTATTGGGCGGTTTTCTGGCCGGAGCCACCGTTTCGGGGGTACTTATGGGCCTGTTCCAAAGCAACAGCGGCGGCGCCTGGGACAATGCCAAGAAATCGTTTGAAAAAGGCGTGGAAATTGAAGGGCAGGTGTATTACAAAGGCAGCGAGCCGCATAAAGCATCCGTTACCGGCGATACGGTGGGCGATCCATTCAAAGACACCAGCGGACCGAGCATGAACATTCTCATTAAGCTGATGTCTATCGTCAGCCTGGTTATTGCGCCTTCCATTCCCGATGAAGGGTTGTTGCGTTTGCATAAAATAGACCCTGCCATGCAAATGGAATACAGCGAAGCGCCGCAACCGGAACACAGCTTCTTCGTGCTGGATCCCGGTGCCGGCACCTGCTGTCGCCGCTGATTTTTGCACCCCGTTTTTACGAACAAGCCTGATCCAAGGATCAGGCTTGTTGTGCAACATCCCAATGGCCGGTTTATTACGTAATTCTCCAAAAAGGGATTCTGGCATAGTCTTCGTTAAATTCCTTCAGGGGGTCAGCAACATGGAACCGGTTACCACAGAAGTCGTTGTTACGGGTGAAGCCATCCACTGCAGCAACGTAGAGCCAGCACAGGCCGGAAAGAAATAGCTGAGACCGTACCCCGGCCTTCCGGTTGCAACAGGCGAATTTTTTTTCTTTCATTCGTTTTATCTTTTCATTACATTCGGGAAGGTGTTTTTATCAAAAACCTTCCGTCATGAACCTCATTAAACGCATCGAAGACTGGGGCGACCGCCACCACCCCAAATGGTTGGATCTGCTGCGCATTCTGCTGGGCCTGATCATCCTCGGAAAAGGCTACATGTTCATCAGCAACACCGAAGGAGTGAAGGAGATCATCGAAAACAGCCGGTTCGGGCAGGTGTCGTTCTGGCTGGCCCACTATGTGGTGTTTGCCCATCTGATTGGCGGGGCCATGATTGCCTTAGGCTTGTTGACGCGCTTGGCTATCTTATTCCAGTTGCCCATCCTCATCGGCGCCGTAGTGTTTGTAAACGCCAAAACCGGTTTTTTCTCGGCCAATTCCACAGAGCTGTGGTTTTCCGTTATAGTGCTGTTTCTGCTGCTGTTCTTTCTGGTGGAGGGCTCCGGCCCCTGGTCTATGGATGCCTACATGAAAAGCCATCCCGAAAAAGACGATTGGGAGGATGA